>NZ_AUKW01000011.1:0-217256 GCF_000424965.1 Streptomyces sp. TAA204 | reverse complement strand
CCAGATATGGAAGACCCGTGAGGGTTGGAGTTGACTGGTACTAATAAGCCGAGGGCTTGACCACAGGTACTTCTGCTCGCGTCCACTGTGCGGTTTCTGAGACAGCAACCCGCAATCCAGCACCACCACGTGACATGTGAACAGTGTGTGTTTGCTGAGACTTCCCCCCTTGCCGGGGCGTGCCACTACGTGTGGCAGGCCCAGGAGAAGTGGGGGGTGTGAGTTTCGGTGGTCATAGCGTCGGGGAAACGCCCGGTTACTTTCCGAACCCGGAAGCTAAGCCTGACAGCGCCGATGGTACTGCATGCGGGAGCGTGTGGGAGAGTAGGACACCGCCGAACAACCATTGACGGGCCCGTGGCCCGCAGCGTACATGCGCTGCGGGCCACGGGCCCGTTTTCGTATTTGAGAGCGGCATATGTTCGGGCGCGGCAGAATGCTGTGCGGCACCCGCAGGACAGGAGTCTCCCGATGACCACCAATTCGCCTGACGAAGGACCCGAACGTCGCCCTCGTCAGTCCGGTCCGCGGCGGGGCGATGACCGGCCTCGTGGCGATCGGCGCGATGAGCGCGGCGGAAGCGGTGCCGCGCGGGGGCGCGGTGGATTCCGCCGCGACGACGAGCGTCGTGACGAACGGGGCGGCGAGCGCAAGGACCGGGGCAGGAGCGGTGGTTCGGGGTCTCCTGACCGGGACCGCTCGCGCAGCGGCGACCGGGACAGGCCGCGTGGAGGTGCAGGGCCCCGCCGGAGTGACGACCGGGGCGGGCGCTCCGATGAGAGGCGCTCCGACGACAGGCGTTCCGAGAGCCGTCGGGAGGGGCGGCGGGATGACCGTCCGCGTGGTCCGCGCCGGGACGACGACCGGAGTGGCAGCGGTGGCAGGCGTCCCTATGGGCAGAGCGGCGGGCGCGGGCGCGACGACCGCGACCGGGGCGGATTCCGCGGCCGGCGTGATGACTCCCGCTCCGGACCTTCGCGGCGTCCGGGGCGCGATGACCGGCGCGACGACCGCAGGCAGGACCGGGAGCCGCTGAGGCGACTGCCGGTCGACGACGACGTCACGGGTTCCGAGCTGGACAAGGACGTCAGGCAGGAGCTGATGAGCCTGCCGAAGACGCTCGCCGAGGACGTCGCGAAGAATCTGGTGATGGTCGCCCGCCTGCTGGACGAGGACCCCGAGGCGGCCTACGGGTATGCCAAGGTCGCGCTGCGGCTGGCTTCGCGCGTGCCGTCGGTGCGTGAGGCGGTGGGCTTCGCCGCTTACGCGGTGGAGAAGTACGCGGAGGCGCTGGCGGAGTTCCGGGCGGCCCGTCGCATGACGGGACTGCAGCACCTGTGGCCGGTGATGGCGGACTGCGAGCGCGGTATGGGCCGTCCGGAGAAGGCCCTGGCGATGGCCGGTGAGCCTGAGGTCCAGAAGCTGGACAAGGCCGGGCAGGTCGAGATGAGGCTCGTCGTGGCGGGCGCGCGGCGCGACATGGGGCAGGCGGAAGCCGCCGTGGTGACGCTGCAGAGCCCTGAGCTGGCCTCCAACTCCCAGCAGCCGTGGACGGCACGTCTGCGGTATGCCTACGCCGACGCCCTGCTGGCGGTCGGCGGCCGCGAGGACGAGGCCCGGGAGTGGTTCGCGAAGGCGCTGGAGGCCGACCAGAGCGGTGCGACCGACGCTTCGGACAGGCTGGCCGAGATGGACGGTGTCGAGTTCGTCGACGCGCTCGACCCGGACGCGGCCGACGACGAGAGCGGGACAGAGGTGCCGGAGCAGGCGGAGAGGGCGGCGGACCGCCCGCGCGAGGGTGGTCCGGCGGCGTGATCTGAGCGAGAGGAGCAGAGGGCGGGAACCAGGTGGGTTCCCGCCCTCTGCTTCGCTGTTCGCCTGCTTACGGGGCGAACCGCGCCAGGGGGTTGTCCAGTTCGCCGATCAGCTGGAGCGCGCCGGCCGGGTCCTGGAGGTCGACCATCTGCTGGTTGTTGCGCAGTTGCAGCCGGTTCAGGCAGGACAGTGCGAAGGTGTCCGCGAAGAGGTCGTAGCGCTGGAAGCGGTCGGCCAGATGCGGGGCGGACTTCTGGTAGTCGCGTACGCACTCGGCCACCGCGGACCAGAAGGTGTCCTCGTCCAGAGTGCCGCTCTCGGAGAGCGCGGCGTTGAGGAAGCGCAGAAAGCAGTCGAAGACGTCGGTGAAGAGGGAGAGGACCTTCATCTCCTCGGGCACCTCGGCGCGGATGCGTTCGACCTCCGGGGGGAGGGGCGTGTCCGCGTTCATCACGGCGATCTCTTCGGCGATGTCCTTGAAGATCGCGCGCTTGGGGGTGCCGTCCTCGTCGAGAACGAGGATGACGTTCTCGCCGTGCGGCATGAAGACAAGTTCGTACTCGTAGAAGCAGTGCAGCAGCGGCGTGAGGTAGGTGTCGAGGTAGCGGCGCAGCCACGTCGCCGCGTCCAGGCCCGAGGACTCGATCAGGGAGGACGCCAGGGAGGCACCGTCGCGGTCGATGTGGAGCAGCGACGCCATCGTCGCCAGCCGCTCGCCCGGTGCCAGCCGCGGCACCGGGCTCTCCCGCCAGAGTGCCGCGAGCATCTTCAGATACGGGGAGCCCTTGGGGGCGGAGGCCTCGTAGGGGGCGGGGTGGTAGCCGACCGCGGCGCACTCGCGCAGCACGGACAGGCCCGTCTCCCGCAACACCGGGTCACCGTCGATGAGTTCGGCCAGCCAGTCGTTGATGGCGGGCGTCGCTTTCATGTAGTCGGCCGAAAGGCCCCTCACGAAGCCCATGTTGAGGACCGACAGGGCCGTCTTGACGTAGTGCCTGCCGGGGTCGGAGGCGTTGAAGAAGGTACGGATCGACTGCTGGGCGAGGTACTCGTCGTCGCCGTGCCCGAGGCAGACGAGGCGGCGCCGTGCGACCTCGGCGGCGAAGGTGACGGACAGCTTGTTCCACCACTGCCAGGGGTGCACGGGAATGAGGTAGTAGTCGTCCAGGTCGAGTCCGGCTTCGGACATGGCGGAGGAGAAGCGGCGCAGGGTGGCCGCGGACAGTTCCGAGAGCAGCAGCTTGTCGTAGCCGAGGTCCGCGGCGGTGGTGAACGTGGCGTGGTCGCGGTGGGCGGCGACCCAGATGAGCCGTACGGGGGCGGCGGCTTCGGGAGCGTAGGCACGGTACTCGGCGATGTCGAAGCCGAGACGGCCGTTGTTGGCCACGAAGCAGGGGTGGCCCTCGGTCATTCCGGCCTCGATCTCCTGGAAGCCGGAGCGGGCGAGCCGGTCGGCGCCGGCGTGCGGCGCGGCCAGCTTGAACGCGGTGCTGGCCAGGGTGGAGCTGATCTCCTCCAGGTAGACGGGCAGGACCTCCTCGCCCAGGCCGAGGGAGTCGCGCAGTTCGGTGACGAACTCCAGGGCGTCCAGGGGGAGCGGGCCGCCGTCCCGGTGGCGGGTGATGCTCGCGGCGTCCACCTGCCAGTGGTCCAGCGACAACTTCCGTGCGGTGAAGCGGTATTCGGTCGCTCCGTCGTCGCTGTGCACGGCGTGTTGCCCGGCGGGGTGTCCGTCTGACTCCGGGAGCGGGACGGGGGCGAGCAGCCGTTCATGTGTGAACTCCGCGAGTGCCTTGCGTATCAGCAGGCGGTTGGCCTCCTCCCAGCGCTCGGGTGTGAGGTGGGCGACGGCTTCGCGGGGAGAGCAGGTGGTCGGGGCGGTCATCGGCTCGTCGTCCCTTCTCGGACGTCACGTGGTGCGGGGCGGGCCAGGAAGTCCTCCCGGGTGCACGTGCTCAGGAAGGCGTCCTTCTCCGGTTTGGTGATGGTGCGTTCGACGCGGAAGCCGACGGCTTCGTTGAGGGCGTGCACGGCCTCGTTGCGGACGTCCGGTTCGACCACGACCCGGTGGGTTCCGGGGTCGGCGAAGAGCATGTCCATCACGGTGGTGATCACCGCGAGGGTGAATCCGTGCACCGGGGTGTCGGTGGGGGCGCACAGGAAGTGCATGCCGACGTCGCCGGGTTCGGCTTCGTGGAGTCCCTTGAGCTCGACGTGTGCGGGGTCGTAGCGCTCCATCAGGAAGCGCGGCTCGCCCTCGTGCAGCCCGAGGAAGGCATCGTGGTGGGGCGAGGCTGCGATGTTCATGAACTCCCGTTCCACATCGGGGAGTTTCGCCTCCTGCATCAGCCAGAACGCCGACTTGGGGTGGGTGACCCAGCGGTGGAGGAGCTCGGCGTCGCCGGCGGGGTCGACCGGGCGCAGGGCGAAGACGCCCAGACGCGGGTCGGTACGGGTGTGCACGGTTCCCGGGGCGTTCGCACGGGTGTGGCTGCTCATGCGGTCGGAGCCTCCGTTTCTGCGGTCGTGGCCGCGTCCGGTGCGGCGAAGTCCTGGAAGGCGATGGAGCGTTCGACCGGGTAGTACTCACGGCCCAGCAGCTCGCGGATGATGCAGGAGTTGCGGTAGGCGGCCATGCCGAGGTCCGGTGTGACGAAGCCGTGGGTGTGCAGTTCGGCGTTCTGGACGTAGATCCCGTCGCCGGCGGTGTCGATGCTGTAGTCCCGGCGAACGGCGAAGCGGCCCTGCTCGTCCCATTCGATGCGGTCGGTCACGGGGGAGAGGAAGTCCGGTGTGCGGTAGCGGTATCCGGTGGCGAGGACGAGGCCCTCGGTGGTGAGGGAGAAGTCCTGCTTCTGCTCCTCCTGGCGCAGCCCGAGGGTGTACGAGCCGGTGCCCGGGTCGTAGGACGCGTCGGTGAGCGCGGTGTTGGTCATCAGCCGGGTGGGGCAGGGGCCGCGACGGCTCTTCTGGTAGAGGAGGTCGAAGATGCCGTCGATCAGTTCGGTGTTGATGCCCTTGTAGAGGTTCTTCTGGGAGGCGTTGAGCCCGTCGCGGGTGGCTGCGGGCAGGCCGTAGAAGTAGTCCACATACTCCGGGGAGGTCATCTCCAGGGTGAGTTTGGTGTATTCGAGGGGGAAGAAGCGGGGTGAGCGGGTGACCCAGGTCAGTTCGTAGTCGTGGCCGTCGATGTCCTGCAGCAGGTCGTAGTAGATCTCCGCTGCGCTCTGGCCGCTGCCGACGACGGTGACGGACTTCTTCTCCTGGAGGGCGGGCTTGCTGTCCAGGTAGCGCGAGTTGTGGATCAGGTCCCCGTCCAGGCCGCTGCAGGCTTCGGGGATGTGGGGCGGGGTGCCGGTGCCCAGGACGAGCTTGCGGCCGCGGTAGGTACGCCGCACGCCGCCGGCGCGGTCGTCGGCGTGCACGAGGTAGAGGCCCTCGCGCTCGTCGTACTCCACGCGTGCGACGTGGTGCTGGAAGCGCACCGACTCCAGTTGCGCGGCGGCCCAGCGGCAGTAGTCGTTGTACTCGGCGCGCAGCGGATAGAAGCTCTCGCGGATGTAGAACGGGTAGAGGCGGCCGATCTCCTTGAGGTAGTTCAGGAAGGAGAAGCGGGAGGTGGGGTCCGCCAGGGTGACCAGGTCGGACATGAACGGTGTCTGCAGCGTGCTGTCCTCGAGCAGCATCCCCGAGTGCCAGTCGAACTCCGGCTTGTCGTCCAGGAACAGGCCGTCGAGGTCACCGATCGGCTCCGTCAGACAGGCGAGGCCGAGGTTGAAGGGGCCCAGCCCGATGGCTATGAAGTCGTGGACGGTGGTGGTGTCTTGTGTGGACACGTGAGTGAGTCTCCGGGTCTCCGGGGCGGGTGGTCAGCTGGCGCGGGAGCGGATCTGTTCCGTGCCGTCGTGCGGGTCTCGTGCGGCGCGTCCGTCTCCTGTGGCGGGGACCGCCGGGGACGCCTTGGACGGGCCCTGCTGCCCGTGGCGTCCGGAGAGCCGCCTGCCTGCGTGCTCGGCGATGAGGTCGAGGACGGCGGCGATGTCGCCGATCGAGGTCTCCGGGTTGAGCAGGGTGAACTTGAGGTAGTGGCGCCCGTCGACGACGGTCGAGGCGACCACCGCCTCCCCGGAGGCGAACAGGGCCTCCCTGGCGTGCAGGTTGACCTCGTCGACGAGGGACGGGCCCGCGGGGGCGGGCGGCAGGTAGCGGAAGACGAGGGTGCTCAGCTGAGGCCGGGTGACGACCTCGAAGCGCGGGTCGTCGCTGAGCAGCCGCCAGGCGTCGGCCGCCCGGTCCACGACCTCGTCGAAGAGTTCGCCGACGCTCTCCGCGCCCATGATGCGCAGCGTCAGCCACAGCTTGAGCGCGTCGAAGCGCCGGGTGGTCTGGATGGACTTGTCGACCTGGTTGGGGATGCGCTTCTCCGCCATCCGTGCGGGGTTGAGGTAGTCGGCGTGGTAGGTGACGTGGCGCAGGGCGGCCTCGTCACGGACCAGCAGGGCGCTGGAACTGACCGGCTGGAAGAAGGACTTGTGGTAGTCCACCGTCACCGAGTCGGCGCGTTCGATGCCGGACAGCAGATGGCGGCGCCGGGAGACGAGGAGCCCGCAGCCGTAGGCCGCGTCCACGTGCAGCCACGTGGCGGCACTCTCGCACAGGTCGGCGATACCGGGCAGCGGGTCGATGCTGCCGAAGTCCGTGGTGCCGGCCGTGGCGACGACGGCCATCACCACCAGATCCTCTCGCTCGCACCGTTCGAGTTCGGCGGCGAGGGCCGAGAGGCGCATCCTCCGGTCCTGGTCGCAGGGCACGGAGACCACGGCCTCGGCTCCCAGCCCGAGCAGCGTGGCCGCCTTCTCGACGCTGAAGTGGCTGCACTCGGAGGTGAGAATGCGCAGCCGGGGGAGGAGTTCGGGCTTGCGCATCGGTGTGGCGGAGTTCTTCTCCACCAGGCGGCACGCCTCGTCGCGGGCGAGCAGAAGGGCCTGAAGGTTGGACTGCGTGCCGCCGCTGGTGAAGATGCCGTCGGCGTCGCGGCCGAGACCGATGCGGTCGGTCGTCCACTTGATGAGGCGGCGCTCGATGAGCGTGCCGCCCGCGCTCTGGTCCCAGGTGTCGAGCGAGGAGTTGACGGCGGAGAGCACGGCCTCGCCGAGGACCGCCGGAATGACCACGGGGCAGTTGAGATGGGCCAGATAGCGCGGGTGGTGGAAGTAGACGGCGTCGCGGAGGTAGACGCCCTCCAGCTCGTCGAGGGCGGCGGCCGGGTCGCGCAGTGGCTCCTCCAGGTCGATGTCCGAGACGGCCGGGGCGAGTTGGGACGGGGTGATTCCGGTGAACGGCTGTTCGGTACCGGCGATCTTCTCCGCGACTCGCTCGACGCCGGCCGTGAGGGAGCGCCGGTAGTGCTCCGCCGTCCTGTCGTTGAGCAGGTGTGACCTGCTGCTCATGAACTGTCCTCCCTGACACGGACATCTTCTGCACGCACGGGCAGTGCGGTGAGGTAAGGCTACCCTAACCCCTGCTCCGTCATGGCCGGGTGGGGGCACATGGTGCGGTCGGAAGGCTTCAGTCCGGAGATTCGCGCAGGTCGGACGGTGAAGGAAAAGTCAGCGCCCGTCGTCCTCGAGGACGCGCAGCACCAGGCCGGTTGCCGGTTTCGGGCCGAAGGATGTGGACTTGCGCGGCATCATGACGCCCTGCTCGGCCAGCTCGCGTACCGCTTCCTCCGGCACCGGGCGCAACAGCACCGCTGTGCCGCCGAGTTGGGCCGCCTTGCCGGCAGCGGCGGCGGCGTCGTGGATGTAGCCGATCTCTTCCGGACGGTCGGGGACGCGCCACACCTCGTCGAGCAGCACCGAGTGCAGCACGGTGGCGTCCAGCCGCCGCCAGGACTCCGGGCGGCGGGCGTCGAGCGTACGCTCCAGCAGACGCGGCTCCGGACGGTCCAGCAGGTGGCAGGTGCCGCCGCCGTCGGTGAGCAGAAAGGCATTGCCCGGGGTCGCCCCGAGGGCCTCCAGCGCCTGCGGGAGGGGGACGTCGAGTGGCGTGACGCGGAAGGCCCCGCGCATCTCCAGCGTCTCCAGGGCCCGTTTGAGGGGCAGCCGGGGCAGTACGCGGTGGATGGCCTGCACCCGCAGCGGGTAGCGGGCGGTGTCGACGAGCAGGACCAGGCCGTAGTTCCACGGGGAGTCCCCGTCCCTGCGCCCGTCCCTGTCCCCGTCTCCGCCCTCGCTCCCGGCGCCGGGTACGGCGGCGTCCCCGGACTGCTCGTCGCGCAGCCGCAGATACGTCGCCCACCGGTGGTGGCCGTCCGCGATCAGGGCGCGCCGCCGGGACAGGTCCGCGTCTGTCTCGGCGAGTTCGCCGGGATCGGTGACGGCCCACAGCCGGTGCGAGAAGCCGTCCTCGGTCGTGGTCGACAGCAACGGCTCGCGCAGCGTGGCGCGTTCGATGACGGCCGATGCCCCGCCCGGGGTGCCGTCACCGCGGTAGGAGAGCAGCAGCGGCTCCAGATTCGCGCCCGTGCCGCGCATCAGGGCGGCCCGGTCCGCGACGACGTCCGCCATCACTCCCTCGTGCGGCAGCACCACGCCGTCCTGGGGAGGGGAGAGCCGCAGCGCGCCGATGATCCCGCGCTGCAGAAGATCGCCGCGGCGCTGCTCGTAGACGTACAGGGCGGGCTCGGGGTCGAGCGCGAGGACGCCCTCCGCGCGCCAGCGGCGGAGCGTGGCAGCGGCCTTGCTCTGCCGGGCTGCCTCGTCGCCGGCCTGCGGCAGGATCAGCCGGACGATGTTGTGCGGGTCCGCGGTCTCCAGGTGGTGCAGCTCGTCCGGGCGGACCACGACGTCGTACGGCGGCGAGGTCACCGTGGCCAGACCGCCGGCCCTTCCGGGCGCGTAGCGCAGCCCGCGGAAGGGGGAGAGCCGGAGGCCGTCACTGGTCATTCCCGCATGCTATGCCGGGGCACGCGGGGGCCGGGACACCGGCGGGTGACGGGAGGGAGGATGATCTCACCACGAGGGGTGCGGACGGGCGTGGACGGGTGAGGAGAGAACCCTTGCGAGGAGAGCGAGAGACGATGCCGGACACTGTGCGCACAGCGCCCTCGGGCAGCGCGAGGGCGCTGCGGGAGGCGTACGACACCGCGCTGCTCGACCTGGACGGCGTGGTCTACGTCGCCGGTGACGCCGTCCCGCACGCGGTGGCCTCCCTGGAGGCGGCGCGAGAGGCGGGCATGCGGCTCGCGTACGTGACCAACAACGCGGCCCGCACACCCGTGAGCGTCGCCGAGCATCTCGAACGCCTCGGCGTGCCCGCCGAGGCGTCGGACGTGATCACGTCGGCGCAGGCGGTGGCGCGGCTCATCGCCGAGCAGCACCCCGCCGGAGCGCGCGTACTGCCGGTCGGCGGCGACGGCCTGCGGGAGGCGCTGCGCGAAGCCGGGCTGAACGTCGTGGAGTCGGCGGACGAGGACCCGGCAGCCGTGGTGCAGGGGTACGGCGGCCCGCAGCTGCCGTGGGGGCGGCTGGGCGAGGCGGCGATCGCGGTCGGCAGAGGGGCGCACTGGTTCGCCTCGAACACGGACATGACGATCCCGGGGGACCGGGGCATCCTGCCCGGCAACGGCGCGGCGGTCGAGGTCGTACGGGTGGCGACACGATGGATGCGCGAGGCGCCCGAACCGCAGATCGCGGGGAAGCCGCGGCCCCCGATGCACCGCGAGACGATCCTGCGCACGGGCGCGCGGCGGCCGCTGGTCGTCGGCGACCGGCTCGACACCGACATCGAGGGCGCCCACGTGGGCGGGGTCGACTCGCTGCTCGTGCTGACCGGAGTGACGGACGGGACGCAGCTGCTGGCCGCGCGGCCCGAGCACCGGCCGGTCTACGTGGCGCGCGATCTGCGCGGACTGGCGCAGCCGCAGCCCGAGTTGAGCCGGGAGGACGGGCCGGTGTTCGGCTGCGGGGGCTGGAGCGCCCGTGCGGGCGAGGACGAACTCGTCCTGGAGGGGGAGGGTGAAGCGCTGGACGGGCTGCGGGCGCTGTGCGCGGCGGCCTGGACGGCGGCGGGGGAGGGCAGTTGCGGCCTGGAGACGGGCAAGGCCCTGGCGCGGCTGGGGCTTTGATCGTCCGACGGCGGCACGGCGCCCTGTCCGTGCCGCGGGCCGTGCCGCAGGGCCTTGCGGTCCTTACGCCGGGGACGTCCCCCGGCCCCGCATCCTCCGGATGCCCTCGCCGCGCCGGCCCGTTCAGTCGTCCGTGCCCGTGGCCGCGCCGGAGACCGCCTCCTCCACGAGCTGCTCCTCCGTGGCGTTCATCCGCCAGTAGCCCGTGAACTTCACTGCCCTGCGGTCGAATCCGCGCTCCCGGACCAGATGCCGCCGCAGGGCCTTGACCGTCCCGGACTCGCCCGCGATCCACGCGTACGGGGTGCCGGGGGGAAACGCCGCGGAGCCGATCGAGCCGAGCACGAACTCCGTGCGCTGCCGGCGGGTGTTGTCCCTGACCAACCAGGTGATGTCGGCGTCGGCCATGGTCGGCAGGTCCTGGATGTCGTCCGCGTGCGGCACCTCGATCCAGACCTTGGCGGGCGTTCCGGGCGGCAGCCAGCTGAGGATTCCTGCGACGGCGGGAAGCGCCGTCTCGTCGCCGCTGAGCAGCACCCAGTCGGTGCCGGAGGGCGGCCTGAAGTCGACGCCGCCGTTGTCCCCTTCGACCGGACCCAGCAGCGTGACCCGGTCGCCGGGACGGGCGCCGGCCGCCCACCGTGACGCCGGACCGGCGGCCACGAAGCCCGCCGCCTCCGGGTCAGCCGGGTCGCCGACGCCGTGCAGCACGAAGTCGACGTCCAGCTCCGGACGGGGGTGGCGGCGCTGCTCCCGCACGGTGTACGAGCGCATGATTCCGCGGATGTCCGGGTCCATGGCCCGCCAGACCGTGAACCACGAGTCGCCCGCCTCGCACGGGACGACCGGTGCGTCCTGGCCGGGGTGCGGCAGGAAGAGTTTGAAGCGCTGGTCACGTCCGCCGGAGGCGAACCTGCTCAGCGCGTCGCCGCCAAGGGTGATGCGCAGCATGGTCGGGCCGAGCCGGGCGGTCCGTACGACGTGGGCGTCGAAGAACTCGAACGGGACTGTCAGGGCGGGCGCTTCGGGGGCTGCGGTACTCATCTGCGGGCTCTCCTCCCGTTCGGCCGCCCCGTGCGGTGCGGCCGGTGGCGGTGCGTTGTGTCGGTGCCGGCGGTGTCCGTCCCTGCGGGCGGTGCGTGCTTCGACTCACCGCCCGCGCTCGGGGCATCCGTGACCGGATGCGGCTCAACTGACTTTCTTCGCGCCTTCGACGGCCTCGGCGAGCTGCTCCAGGAGCGGGGCGGCGCCCGCGTAGGAGAAGCGGGGTTCGGCGTCCCATGTCGTCAGCTGGCCCTCCTTCACGGCGGGCAGGTCCGACCAGGACGGCTTGTCCTTGAGGGCGTCCGGCTGCAGGGCCTGGGTGCGGTTGTCGAGCATGATGACGTCGGCCTTGTACTTGTCGGCGTTCTCCCAGCTCAGCTCCTCGAAGAAGCCCTGCTGGCTGAGCTTCTCGGGTACGACGATGTCGACGCCGAGCTCCTTGAAGTAGCGCAGGTCGGCGTTGGCGGAGGGGTCGGAGACATAGAACAGGTCCGGGGAGCCGGAGGCGGCCAGCACCTTCAGGCCACCGTTCGCCTTGGCCGTCCTGCGCAGTTTCCCGGCCGCCTCCTCGAAGCGGGCCTTGTCGTCGGTGACCTTCTTCGCCTTCAGGTCCGCGCCGAGCGCCTCGGCGAGCTTCGCGAAGCGTTCGACCGCGTCGCGCATCGAGATCTCGGCGGTCTTCATGGCCAGCGAGGGCGCCAGCTTGAGGATCTTGGACTTGCTCTCGTCCGGCACGTACCAGAGGGCGTCCTCGACGTACATGTTGGTCACCAGCAGGTCGGGGCGGAGCTTGGCGTACTTCTCGATGTCGAACTCGCCGTAGGCGTTTCCGATGATCTTCAGCTTGTCGACGTCCAGGTCGCCGGCGAGTACGTCCGGTTCGCCGTTCTTCTTCTTCGTCGGACCGAAGACCCCGGCGATCCGGTCCCCGGCGCCGAAGTCGTGCAGGGCGGCGGCGGTTCCGACGTAGGCGACGACGCGCTCCGGTGCGGCGTCGAGCTTGATCTTCTTCTTGCGGTCGTCGGTGAAGGACCAGGCGCCACCGCTCTTGCCGGAAGCGGAGTCCGAGCCGCTCTCGCCCCCGCAGGCGGCGAGCAGAGCGCCGAGACCGGCGGCACCGCCTGCGGCCAGCAGGC
This sequence comes from Streptomyces sp. TAA204, assembly GCF_000424965.1. NCBI lineage: Bacteria > Bacillati > Actinomycetota > Actinomycetes > Kitasatosporales > Streptomycetaceae > Streptomyces > Streptomyces sp. TAA204. The sequence goes on along the minus strand of NZ_AUKW01000011.1, from coordinate 205,133 downwards.
CACGGCGGGAGAGACGGGATGACGCGGACGAGTGGGGCATGGCAGAGCCTTCTCTTCTCAATGTCGTACGGGACCGGCCGTGGGCCGGGATGTTCGGTTAGGTTAACCTAACCAAAGTCGTTGTTGTCCAGTGGTCCGGGGCCGCCCACTCCCCGGTCCCCGACCGGAGCCTGTACGTGACTCTCATCAAGTCCCGCCTTGCACACGGGGGTTCGGCCGCCGAAGTGCCCGCGCCACCCCACCGGCCGCCACCGCCGACGGGCCGGGCCGGTTCCCCGGACCAGCTCGGCACGGCCCTCGCCGCCCCCACCGCGGGGAGAGGCCGGTCCGCGCTGCGCGCCGCCGGACTCCTCGGTGCCGCGGGCCTGTTGCTGCTCGTGCTCGTGCTCAGCGTCGCCGTCGGGGCCAAGCCGCTCTCACCGGGTGAGGTCCTGCGAGGTCTCACGGAGCCCGGCTCACCGGCGTACACGGTGGTCCACGAGATGCGCCTGCCGCGCACCGTGCTGGGTCTGCTCGCCGGGGTCGCGCTCGGGCTCGCGGGCGGAGTGATGCAGGCGCTGACCCGCAACCCCCTTGCCGATCCCGGTCTGTTGGGCATCAATGCGGGGGCCGCCGCGGCAGTGGTCACCGCCATCTCCTTCTTCGGTGTGACCGGTTACAACGGCTACATCAGCTTCGCCTTCCTCGGTGCCGCGGCCGTCTCGGTGGCCGTGTACGCGGTGGGCGGCGGCAGGGGGGCCACTCCCGCCCGGCTCGCACTCGCCGGAACGGCTCTGAACGCGGCGCTCATCTCCTACGTGAACGCCGTCCAGTTGCTCGACACCGCCTCGCTGGACCGGATGCGCTTCTGGACGGTCGGCTCACTGGCCCGGGCCGAGGAGGCCACCAACCTCAAGGCACTGCCGTTCGTCATCGCCGGGCTGCTGGTGGCGCTGGCCCTCGCCCGTCCGCTCAACGCGCTCGCACTCGGCGACGACGCGGCCAGAGCGCTGGGTTCGCGTCCCGCGCTCACCCGCACCGGCGCCATCGTGGCCGTGACCCTGCTGTGCGGGGCGGCGACCGCCGCGTGCGGCCCCATCGTCTTCGTCGGCCTGATGGTGCCGCACATGGTGCGCTCCCTGACCGGGCCGGACCTGCGCTGGCTGCTGCCGTACTGCGCGGTGCTGGCCCCGGTGCTCATGCTGGGCGCGGACGTGCTGGGGCGGGTGCTGGGCCGGCCCGGCGAACTGCAGGTCGGCATCGTGACGGTCGTACTGGGCGGGCCGTTCTTCCTCTACTTCGTGCGGCGACGGAGGGTGGCACAGGCATGAGCGTCCTGCGTACCGCGAGCGGCTGGTCCGTGGCCTTCAGGCCACGCGCGCTGGCCGCCGGAACGGTGTGTGCGGTCCTCGCGCTCGCTGTCGCCGTCGTCGCGATCGGCAGCGGCGAGTACCCGATGGCCCCGGCGGAGGTGGTGCGCACCCTCGTCGGGCAGGGCGACCCCGCGGACGCCTTCATCGTGGCCGAACTGCGCCTCCCGCGAGCCGTCACGGCGCTCGCGGTGGGTGCCGCGCTGGCGCTGGGCGGCGCGGTCTTCCAGGCCGTGGTGCGCAACCCGCTCGGGAGTCCCGACGTGCTGGGGTTCACGCACGGCGCCGCCACCGGCGCACTGTCCGCGATCGTGCTCGCCGGCGGGGGCAGCGTGGCCCTCGCTGGCGGTGCGCTCCTCGGCGGGATCGTCACCGGTGTCCTGGTGTACGCACTGGCATGGCGCCGCGGGATGCACGGCTACCGGCTGGTGCTGGTCGGTATCGGAGTGGCCGCGATCCTCACCGGCGTCAACGGCTATCTGCTGACACGCGCGCACATCACCGAGGCGGGCCGTGCGGTGCTGTGGATGACCGGCAACCTCAACGGGCGCGGCTGGGACGACGTACTGCCGCTGCTGGGTGGTATGGCGGTGCTCGTGCCGGTCGTGCTGCTGGGGTGCGCACGCGGGCTGCGCATGATGGAGATGGGCGACGACGCCGCGTACGCACTGGGCGTACGCGTGGAGCATGTGCGGCTGGTGCTGCTGGGTGCGGCCGTGCTGCTGGTCTCCCTCGCCGCCGCGGCGGCGGGGCCCGTCGCCTTCGTGGCGCTCACGGCACCGCAGCTGGCGCGGCGGCTGACGAAGTCACCGGGGCCCAATCTGGTGCCCTCGGTCTTCATGGGGGCCGTGCTGCTGTCCGCCGCCGACCTCGCGGCCCAACGGGCCTTCGGCGGGCAGGAACTGCCGGTGGGAGTGGTCACGGGCGTACTGGGCGGCGGCTATCTGGTGTGGCTGCTGGCCACGGAGCGCAGGGCGGGACGGATATGAACGGCAGGACGGGCACGACCGGGGCGGCCGGGGCGGCCGGGGCGACGACCGATACGCAGGCCGATGCGGGAACCGGAGCGACGGCCGAACCGAGGACCGGTGCGAGGACGACCGAGATGACGCAGCAGACCGCGCACAAGACGGAGCACAAGCCGGGGCACAAGACTGGGCGGAAGACGAAGAGTCCGGGACAGCAGCCCCCGGTAACACTCCCGCAGGACCCGGCAGCGGCAGCCGCCAGGCTCACCGGCGAGGCACTCACCCTCGCCTACGACCAGCGCACCATCACCGAAGGACTCACCGTCGCCGTACCCGACAACTCCTTCACGGTGGTCGTCGGTCCCAACGCGTGCGGCAAGTCCACCCTGCTGAGGGCGCTGTCGAGGATGCTGAAGCCAGCCGCGGGGTCCGTCATGCTGGACGGCGCCGACATCGGCGGCATTCCGGCCAAGAAGCTCGCGCGGACGCTGGGGCTGCTGCCGCAGTCCTCCCTCGCCCCGGACGGGATCACCGTGGCCGATCTGGTGGCCCGGGGCCGCTATCCGCATCAGGGACTGCTGCGGCAGTGGTCGCGGGAGGACGAGCGGGTCGTGGGTGAGTCCATGGCGGCGACGGGGGTCGCCGACCTCGCCGACCGCTTCGTCGACGAACTCTCCGGCGGGCAGCGCCAGCGCGTGTGGATCGCCATGGCTCTCGCACAGCAGACGCCTCTGCTGCTGCTGGACGAGCCGACGACCTACCTCGACATCGCCCACCAGATCGAGGTGCTCGACCTGTGCGCCGCCCTCCACGAGGAACAGGGCCGCACACTCGTGGCCGTCCTGCACGACCTCAACCACGCGGCCCGCTACGCCACACACCTCATCGCGATGCGCGACGGCGGGATCGTGGCACAGGGCCCGCCGGGCGACGTCGTCACGGCGCAGCTCGTGGAGGAGGTCTTCGGGATGCCGTGCCGGGTGATCGAGGACCCGGAGTCGGGGACGCCGCTGGTCGTCCCCGCGGCGCGGGAACGTACGAGGGCGGCGACGCGGGCGGGATGAGCCGCGGGGCGGGCGGAGGCCGGGACGCAGGTCGAAAGCGGTAGCGTCTGGGGCATGAGCGACCCGATGCCGGACGGAGTGCCGGTGCAGCAGGACGGTGATCCGCCGGACCGGGCGGACCTGACGGACCCGGGGGAACCGGGGGAACCGGCGCGCCCGGTGGCCCCGGAGACCCCGGCGCAGCCCGCGCGTACGGAGTGGCCGCCGGAGCCGGCGGCATCCCCTGGCGGGGGGACGGACGAGGGGGGTCCGGCCGGCGGGCCCGGCCACGAGCCGGGCGGGAACCTCTCCGCTGCGGACGAGTACGCCTCCGCTGCGGATGAGGACCTTCCCCCGGTGGACGGCGCCGCCTCTGCGGACGAGGAGGACGGACCGCGGCCGCTGGGCCTGCATGTGGAGCCCACGGGGCACGCCCCCGTCGACGACCGGCTGAGGAGGCTGGAGGACGCCGATCATCTCGCCGTCTCCGGCCACCTGGAGGTGTACGAGGACGTGCACCGGGGACTGCGTGACACGCTCACCGCCCTCGACCGGCCCGCCCCCGGCCAGGTTCCCGCCCCCGGCCAGGTTCCCGCATCCGCCTCCGGCCCTGTCCCCGGTCCCGTACCCGGCCGGGGTGTGCCGCCACGTCCCCACCCACGGAGCTGACACGTGCCCCGACGCCGGCTCGACGCGGAGCTCGTACGCCGGAACCTGGCCCGCTCGCGCGAGCACGCCGCCCGCCTGATCGCCGAGGGGCGGGTGACCGTCGGCGGGAACACCGCCTCCAAGGCGGCCACACAGGTGGAGACGAGCGCCGCGGTGGTCGTCCGCGAGGACGGGAACGACCCGGGGTACGTCTCCCGCGGCGGGCACAAACTCGCGGGAGCGTTCGCAGAGTTCGTGCCGAGGGGACTGCGCACCGAGGGGCGGCGCGCCCTGGACGCGGGAGCCTCGACGGGCGGCTTCACCGATGTGCTGCTGCGCGCGGGGGTGTCGGAGGTCGTCGCGGTCGACGTCGGGTACGGACAGCTCGCCTGGTCGCTGCGCAGCGACGGCCGCGTCACCGTCAAGGACCGTACGAACGTACGGGAGTTGACACCCGATGACGTGGACGGGAAGCTCGTCGATCTCGTCGTCGGTGATCTGTCCTTCATCCCGCTGGGGCTGGTGCTTCCCGCCCTGGTGCGCTGTGCCGCGCCCGGCGCCGACCTCGTGCTCATGGTCAAGCCGCAGTTCGAGGTGGGCAGGGAACGGCTCGGCAGCGGAGGTGTGGTGCGCAGTGCCGCACTGCGCGCCACGGCGGTCGGGACGGTCGCCGGACAGGCGGCCGCGCTGGGACTGGGGGCGCTCGGGGTGACGGCGAGTCCGCTGCCGGGGCCGTCCGGGAACGTCGAGTACTTTCTGTGGCTGCGGGCCGGTGCACCCGAGATCGACCCGGCGGATGTCGAGCGAGCTGTGGCGGAGGGCCCGAAATGACGACACCCACTGACGCCCGTACGGTCTTCCTGCTCGCCCACACAGGCCGCCGCGCGGCAGTGCGCAGCGCCGAACTCGTGGTCCAGGGGCTGCTGCGCGAGAACATCGGCGTGCGGGTGCTGGAGGGGGAGGCCACCGACCTGCCGCTGCCCGAGCAGGCGCAGAAGGTGCCCGCCGACGGGAACGCCGCGGAGGGCTGCGAGTTGATCGTGGTCCTCGGTGGTGACGGAACACTGCTGCGCGGCGCCGAGTTCGCACGCGCCTCGGGCGTGCCGATGCTGGGCGTGAACCTCGGACGCGTCGGCTTCCTCGCCGAGGCCGAGCGCGACGACCTGGAGAAGGTCGTCAACCGCGTGGTGACCCGCGGTTACGAGGTCGAGGAGCGGATGACGCTCGACGTGCTCGTACGCACCGACGGCCGCGTCGTGCACCGCGACTGGGCCATCAACGAGGCCTCCGTGGAGAAGGCGTCCCGCGAGCGGATGCTGGAGGTCGTCACCGAGGTCGACAACCGGCCCGTCTCCCGCTTCGGCGGTGACGGCGTCGTCTGTGCCACGCCCACGGGGTCGACGGCCTACGCCTTCTCCGCGGGCGGCCCGGTCGTGTGGCCCGAGGTCGAGGCCCTGCTGATGGTGCCGATCAGCGCGCACGCGCTGTTCGCCAAACCGCTGGTGACCGCGCCCGACTCGGTGCTGGCCGTGGAGGTGCAGCCGCAGACGCCCCACGGAGTGATGTGGTGCGACGGGCGGCGCAGCGTCGAACTGCCCGCGGGCGCCCGGGTGGAGGTGCGGCGCGGCTCCGTGCCCGTACGGCTGGCACGGCTGCACCACGCGTCGTTCACCGACCGGCTCGTCGCCAAGTTCGCGCTGCCGGTGGCGGGCTGGCGGGGCGCGCCGCACTGACGGGTGGTGTCACGGCGTGGCGACCGTAAGTGCCCGAGGGTGCGCCGAAAGTGACGCGCGGCGGGGCTTCTGCGAGGTGAACGGCCCATGGACCGGCACTGCGGAGGCCGGGCCCGGCATGCTCAAGAGCGTGTGCGCACCTGTGATGTGAACCGTCACCCGGACCAGGGGTGGGGGTTGCCCCCGCGGACTGCGTATGGTCGTACCCGTGTTGGAGGAGATGCGGATCAAGTCCCTGGGCGTGATCGACGACGCCGTCGTCGAACTCTCCCCCGGCTTCACCGCGGTGACCGGTGAGACCGGAGCGGGCAAGACCATGGTCGTCACCAGCCTCGGACTGCTCCTCGGCGGGCGTGCCGACGCCGCCCTGGTACGGGCGGGCGCGAAGGCCGCCGTCGTCGAGGGGCGGATAGTCGTGCCCCCTCACTCACCCGCCGCGCTGCGTGCGAGCGAGGCGGGCGCCGAACTCGAGGACGGTGAGCTGCTCGTCAGCCGTACCGTCTCCGCCGAGGGCCGCTCCCGTGCCCACGCGGGCGGGCGGTCCGTCCCCGTCGGGCTCCTCACCGAGCTGAGCGACGACCTCGTGGCCGTGCACGGTCAGAGCGACCAGCAGGGGCTGTTGCGTCCCGCCCGGCAGCGCCAGGCCCTGGACCGCTTCGCGGGTGAGGCCGTCTCCGGGCTGCTGGCCTCCTGGTCGACGGCGTACCAGCGGCTGCGCGGCGTCAGCGCGGAACTGGACGAGATCACCACTCTCGCCCGGGAGCGCGCGCAGGAGGCCGACATGCTCCGTTTCGGCCTGGAGGAGATCGCAGCGGCCGAACCGCGGGCGGGTGAGGACGCCGAACTCGCCGCGGAGGCCGAACGGCTCGGTCACGCCGAGTCCCTCGCCTCGGCGGCCACCACCGCTCACGGCGCCCTCGCGGGCGATCCCGCCGACCCGGAGAGCATGGACGCAGCGGCCCTCGTCTCGGCCGCGCACCGAGCCCTGGAGGCCGTACGGGCCCACGATCCGGCTCTCGCCGCGCTCGCCGACCGGCTCGGTGAGGTCTCCATCCTGATGGGCGACGTGGCGGGTGAACTGGCCGGCTACGCCGACGACCTGGATGCCGACCCGCTGCGGCTCGCGGCCGTCGAGGAGCGGCGCTCGGCGCTCACGCAGCTCACCCGCAAGTACGGCGAGGACGTCTCCGCCGTCCTCGGCTGGGCCGAGGAGAGCGCGGCACGGCTCGCGGAGCTGGAGGGCGACGACGAACGAATCGGTGAACTGACCGCCGAACGCGACGCGCTGCTGTCCGAACTGACCGGCCTGGCCGAGCAGTTGACGCATTCCCGTACGGACGCGGCGAAGCGGTTCGCCGAAGCGGTCACCGAGGAGCTGTCCGAACTGGCCATGCCGCACGCCCGCGTCACCTTCGCGCTGCGGCGTGCCGACGCGGCCGAGGGCGCCTCCGGGCTCCCGCTGGACGGGCGCAGCGTGGCCTTCGGACCGCACGGCACCGACGAGGTGGAACTGCTGCTCGCCCCCCACCCCGGCGCCCGGCCCCGGGCCATCGCCAAGGGAGCCTCCGGAGGTGAACTCTCCCGCGTGATGCTCGCCGTCGAGGTCGTCTTCGCCGGCTCCGACCCGGTGCCGACGTACCTCTTCGACGAGGTCGACGCGGGCGTCGGCGGCAAGGCGGCCGTGGAGGTCGGCCGGCGCCTGGCGCGTCTGGCCAGGTCGGCGCAGGTCGTGGTCGTCACCCACCTTCCGCAGGTCGCCGCCTTCGCCGACCGGCATCTCGTGGTGGAGAAGACCGATGACGGCTCGGTCACGCGCAGCGGCGTCCAGGCGATGGAGGGCGAGGACCGCGTACGGGAGCTGTCGCGGATGCTCGCGGGGCAGGAGGACTCCCGGCTGGCGCGGGCGCACGCCGAGGAACTCCTGGAAGCGGCCCGCGCGAGCAGCTGAGCCGCGGGCGCGCGGCAGCGGCTCAGCTGCCGTGCGCGGTGCGGCCGTGCGCCGTGCCGGCTGCGCGGGGCGGGCGCATCGCCGCGGCCAGCCGCCGGACGGGGTGAACGCGCAGCACCAGGCGTCATCCGGGTGGGTGATACCTGTACCGTACGGGCGCGGTGTGCCGCACCTGTGACCGAGGTGTGGCGCCGGGGAGGCGCGAACGGCTGGCATGCTGGGCGCGGCCCCCTCCGTACGCGCGCACGCGCCCTCCCGTGCGTGTGTTCCCGGCCGCCCAGCCTGCCGTCCGTTGTCGCCGTCTTGGAGTTCGACCCGTTGTGAGCCGTCCCCCCACACCGTCCCCGCAGTCCGTCGGCCCGCCGCCGCACGCCGTCCAGGTGGTGGACGGCGCGAGCGCCGGCACCGGGGCCCATGTGCGTTCGCTCGCCGAGGGGCTCGTGGCGCGCGGGCTGCGGGTGACCGTCTGCGCCCCGCCGGCGGCGGAGGCCACGTACGGCTTCACGGACGTCGGAGCCCGGTTCGCCCCGGTCCCCGCGGCCACGGAGCCGGAGGGTGCCGCTGCGCTCCGCCACCTGTGCGCGGACGCCGACCTGGTGCACGCCCACGGTGTACGTGCCGGCCTGCTGGCTCTCTGTGCGCTCACCGTCTCGGGGCGGCGGCGCCGGGTGCCTCTCGTCGTGACCTGGCACCACCGCGGTCTGGCCGCGGGTGTGCGGGCCGGAATGAGGCGGCTGATGGAGCTGCGGGTGGCGCGGAGCGCGACCGTCGTCCTGGCCGCCACGACCGACCTCGTCGACCGGGCCCGGCGGCGCGGGGCGAGGGACGTGCGGCTGGCGCCGGTCGTCCTGCCGGGCCCGTGCCGGGAGGCTCCACCGGAGCCGCGTGCCGCGGTCGAGGGGCGGGAGAACCACAAGGTGCGAGCGGAAGTGGGCGCAGTGGCCCGTCCGTTGGTCTTCTCCGTGGGCCGCCTCGACGGCCTTCACGGCTACGGCACGGCGCTGACCGCCTCCCGTGCCTGGCGGGACCTCGACCCGCAGCCGCTGCTGGCCATCGCGGGGGAGGGGCCACAGCGGGCGCGGCTGCAACAGCGCATCGACGAGGAGGATCTGCCGGTGCGTCTGCTGGGACGGCGCGACGATGCGTTCGAGTTGCTGGCCGGTGCGGACGTGGCGCTGCTCACCTCCCGCTGGGAGGGGCGTTCTCTGCTTGCCCAGGAGGCGCTGCACGAGGGGGTGCCGCTGGTGGCCACGTCGGTCGGGGGAGTCCCGGAGATGGTGGGAGGCGGTGCCGTGCTGATTCCCTACGGCGACGCGGAGGCGCTCGCCGGTGAGGTGAGAGGGCTGCTGGCCGACCCGGCGCGGCGTGAGCGTCTGGTCGCGCTGGGCCGCGCGTGTGCCGCGACATGGCCGACGGCGGAGGCCACGGTCGCGCACGTGCTGAGCGTCTACGACGAACTGGCCGCCCGTCCGGCGACGGAACCCACGGCCTGACGCTGCGGGGGCGCCGGCCTCAGCTGGAGTCCCGTACGACGAGCGTCGCGGGTGTCACAACCGGAGCGGGCGGCTGCCCCTCCGGGGCGAGACCGATGCGCCTCAGCAGCAGTTCGGCCATCATCCGGCCCATGCCCTCCACGTCCTGTCTCACGGTCGTCAGGGCGGGCTCGGCCCACGCCGCAGGTTCCAGGTCGTCGTAGCCGACGACGGCGACGTCCCGCGGCACCCGGCGGCCGTGGGCGCGGAGCGTACGCAGCGCGCCGGAGGCCATCAGGTCGTTCCCGGCGAATACGGCGTCCAGGTCGGGCGCGCTGCTCAGCAGCCGGGACATCGCCCGCTCGCCGCCCTCGGCCGTGAAGTCGCCCTGTGCGACGAGTGCTTCGTCGCGTTCGTGGGGGGTGATGCCGAGAGCGTCGCAGTAGCCGTAGAGCCGGTCCAGGGCGGAGGTCTGGTCGAGGGGCCCGTTGATGACGGCTATTCGGCGGCGTCCTCGCTGAAGCAAATGAGCAACGGCCTGGCGGGCGCCGCCGCGGTTGTCCGTGTCGACGTAGAGGAGCGCGGGGTCCTCGGCTGCACCGGGCCAGCCGGGGCGTCCGCCGAAGACCGCGGGGAGGCCCGTGTCTTCGGCCATGGCCGGCAGTGGGTCGTCGCCGTGCAGTGAGAACATCAGGGCGCCGTCGACGTGTCCGGCCGACAGGTACCGTCCGATGCGTGCGTAGTCCTTCTGCTGCTCCAGCAGGATCAGCAGCAACTGCATGTCGTTGTCGGACAGTTCACGGCTGATACCGCGCAACTGCTGGGCGAAGAAGGGATCGGCGAAGACCCGTCGCTCCGGCTCGGCGATGACGACGGCGACGGCTCCGGTACGCCGGGTGACCAGGGTCCGGGCGGCGTTGTTGGGCACGTACCCCAACTCCTCGACGGACAGCCGCACTCTCTCGCGGACCTCCGCCCGTACGCCCGCACCGCCGTTGACCACCCGCGACACCGTCGCCCGGGACACCCCGGCGTGGGCCGCGACGGCCTCCAGCGTGGGCCGGGAATGGCGAAAAGTGTGCACCGACAACTCCTTTTCTTTTCTTAGGTCTTGACCAATCACCGATCTCTGGGCACCGTACATGTCCATGACGTGAGAGCGCTCTCACCCCCCACGAACGAGGAGCGTAGGTCATGCTTTTCAAGAACGGCAGACGGCGCTGGGCAGTCGCTGGTGTCGCGATGCTCGCGGCCGTAGGCACATACGTGGCCCCGGCGGCCGCACAGGAGGACGGCAGCGCGAAGCCGTCCCAGCAGAAGGCGGCGGCCCTCGCCGAGGTCTGGCGCACGGACTTCGACGGAGATGCCGGGACCCTCCCCTCCAGCGAGGACTGGATCATCGACAAGGGGCACAGCTATCCGGGCGGGGCCCCCAACTGGGGTACCGGCGAGGTGCAGGAGTACACCGACAGCCCGGAGAACGTGCAGCTCGACGGCGAGGGCCACCTGAAGATCACCGCACTGAAGGACGGTGACAAGTGGACCTCCAGCCGCATCGAGACCCAGCGCACCGACTTCGCGGCCCCCGAGGGCGGTGTGATGCGCATATCGGCGGGCATCAAGCTGCCCGACGTCTCCGGCGAGGAGGCCCTGGGCTACTGGCCCGCCTTCTGGACCCTCGGTGAGGACTTCCGCGGCAACTACCAGAACTGGCCCGGCGTCGGCGAGTTCGACATCATGGAGAACGTCAACGGCGAGAACACCACCCACGGCGTGCTGCACTGCGGCACCAACCCGGGTGGGCCGTGCAACGAGTCGACCGGCATCGGCCAGGCACGCGAGTGCACCGGCTCCTGCAAGACGGAATTCCACGAGTACGCCCTGGAGCTGGACCGCAGCGGCGAGACCGAGGAACTGCGCTGGTACGTCGACGGCGAGCAGTACCACTCCGTCAAGGAGACCGACCTGGACGCCCAGACCTGGGCCGACGCCACCGACCACGGCCACTTCATCCTGCTGAACCTGGCCATGGGCGGAGCCTTCCCCGACGGCGTCGCCGGTCAGCAGACACCCGTCGCCGCAACCCAGCCCGGCCATTCCATGACCGTGGACTACGTGTCCGTCGAAAGCAGCACCGGAGGTGCCTCCAAGTGATCAGCCGCAGGTCTCTCATCCGTGGTGTCACAGCCGCAGCCGTCGCCGCGCCCGCCGCCGGGCTCCTGGTGACCCAGGCGGGCGCCGTGACCCGCAGGCCGGCGGGCAGGGCCGCAGCCATGCCGCTGAAGATCGTCAACAACAGCGGTGAGTACGACAACACCTCGGTCCACGTCTACATCGTCGGCAACGACGGCACCAACCAGGTCCGCGTCACCCCCGAGGGCGAACTGAAGCCCGTCGCCATCGGGGACAACGGCGAGGACGGCTTCACCGACTACGCGATCCCGCTCGCGGCCAGCGGTGTGACGACCCTTCAGCTTCCGGAGATGTCCGGGCGCATCTACTTCGCGCTGGGCGAAAAACTGAAGTTCAAGGCGGTCGAAGGCGGCGACGGCAAGGCCGCGCTCGCCTACCCGGCGGCCTGGGTCGAGTCCGACCCCAACTTCGGGGTGATGCACGACTGCGCCGAGTTCACCTACCGGGACGGCGCGATGTACTGCAACACCACCATGGTCGACATGTTCAGCGTCCCGCTCTCCATCCAGCTCAAGGGGGACAACGACCAGACGGCCGGCAAGCTGAAGCAGGGAGCGCGGGACAAGATCTTCCAGGACGTCGGCGGCGCCGAGGGCTTCTCCGATCTGGTGATCGACGACAAGCGCGTCATCGCGCCGGGTCACGGCATGGGCGCGGGGAAGTTCTCGGAGAGCTACTTCGACGGCTACATCGACGAGGTGTGGAGCGCGTACTCCGGCAAGGACCTCGTCGTCACGACCAACGCCGGCGAGTTCACCGGCAGGGTCAGCGGCGACACGTTCTCCTTCACCGGGCCGGCCGAGGTCTCCTTCTCCAAGCCCACCACGAAGGACGTCCTCTTCTGCGACGGCGCCCTCGCCGCCCCGAACGACGGCACCACCGGGCCCGTCGCCGCGATCCTGGGCGCCGCGTTCAACCGCACCACGCTGCTGACGCACGCGGCCCAGCCCACCACCGACCCCGCCGAGTTCTTCAAGGGGGACACCGTCCACCACTACGTCAAGGCCATGCACGCCGCGACCGAGGACGGCAAGGCCTACGGCTTCGCCTTCGACGACGTCGCCGGGTTCGCCTCCTACATCGAGGACGGAGCGGCCAGCGAGATCACGCTGACGCTCACCCCGTTCTGAGGGCCTGCCCGAAGGGCCCCGGAACACCCGTACGCCCGCTGCCGGACTCCACCGGACAGCGGGCGTACGCGCGTCAGCCGACTGCCTCGCCGGTTGGTTCCGCCCGCTCAGCCGCCGTAGGCGCCGGAGGCGGTGAGCCGCAGCGCCGTGTCGATCAGCGGCACATGGCTGAACGCCTGCGGGAAGTTGCCCACCTGGCGCTGCAGTTGCGAGTCCCACTCCTCGGCGAGCAGCCCCAGGTCGTTGCGGAGGGAGAGCAGACGCTCGAAGAGCTTGCGCGCCTCCTCGACCCTGCCGATCATCGCGAGGTCGTCCGCGAGCCAGAACGAGCACGCCAGGAACGCGCCCTCCTCGCCCGCCAGTCCGTCGACGTTGCCGTCGTCCCCCTGCGAGGTGGGGTAGCGCATCACGAAGCCGTCCTCCGTGGACAGCTCCCGCTGGATCGCCTCCACCGTCCCGATGACGCGCTTGTCGTCCGGCGGCAGGAAGCCCATCTGCGGGATCAGCAGCAGTGAGGCGTCCAGCTCCTTCGAACCGTAGGACTGGGTGAAGGTGTTGCGCTCCTTGTCGTAACCCTTCTCGCACACGTCGCGGTGGATGTCGTCGCGCAGGTCGCGCCAACGCTCCAGCGGCCCGTCGACCTCGCCGGACTCGATCAGCTTGACCGTCCGGTCGACGGCGACCCACGCCATCACCTTGGAGTGCACGAAGTGCCGCCGCGGGCCGCGCACTTCCCAGATTCCCTCGTCCGGCTCGTCCCAGTGGTCCTCGAGGTAGCCGATGAGCTTGAGCTGGAGCAGCGAGGCGTAGTCGTTGCGGGCGAGGCCGGTCATGTGAGCCAGGTGCAGAGCCTCGGTGACCTCGCCGTACACGTCGAGCTGGAGCTGTCCCGCCGCGCCGTTCCCGATCCGTACGGGCACCGAATTCTCGTAGCCGGGCAGCCAGTTCAGCTCCGCCTCGCTCAACTCCCGCTCGCCCGCGATGCCGTACATGATCTGGAGGTTCTCCGGATCGCCCGCGACGGCGCGCAGCAGCCACTCCCGCCAGGCCAGTGCCTCCTGGTGGTAGCCGGTGCGCAGCAGCGAGGACAGTGTGATCGCCGCGTCCCGCAGCCAGGTGAAGCGGTAGTCCCAGTTGCGCATCCCGCCGATGCACTCCGGCAGCGACGTGGTGGGGGCGGCGACGATGCCGCCTGTCGGGGCGTACGTCAGCGCCTTGAGGGTGATCAGCGACCGTACGACCGCTTCCCGGTAGGGGCCGTGGTACGTGCAGTGGTCGACCCACTCGCGCCAGAACTCCTCCGTGGCCTCCAGCGCGGCCTCCGCGTCCGGCGCGGGCGGGGGGCTCTTGTGGGAGGCCCGCCAGCTGATGGCGAAGGCGACCCGCTCGCCGGGCGCGACGGTGAAGTCGGAGTAGGTGGTCAGGTCCTCGCCGTAGGTGTCGGCCCCGGTGTCCAGCCACACCGAGTCGGGCCCGGCGACCGCGACCGTACGGCCCTCGATCTGCTGCACCCACGGCACGACCCAGCCGTAGGAGAAGCGCATCCGCAGCGCGGAGGTCATCGGCACCCGGCCGCTGACGCCCTCCACGATCCGCACCAGCTGCGGCGCGTGCTGCTCACGGGGCGGCATGAAGTCGATGACCCGGACGGTGCCGCGGGGGGTGTCCCACTCGGACTCCAGGACGAGCGAGTCGCCGCGGTAGCGCCTGCGGTCCGCCCTGGGCGGCTCACCTCCGCCGGTCTGTGCGGGCCCCACCCGCCAGAAGCCGTGCTCCTCCGTACCCAGAAGACTCGCGAAGACCGCATGGGAATCGAAGCGCGGCAGACACAGCCAGTCCGCCGACCCGTCCCGGCCGATCAGGGCGGCGGTCTGCATGTCCCCGATGAGTGCGTAATCCTCGATGCGCCCAGCCACGTGCATCTCCAGTCGAACTGCGGCTCGCCCCGTGGGACGTGCGATGACCTGCGAATTTCCTTACGGCCCGATCCCATCTCCGATCGAGCGTCCGAGCAGGATACGACGGAGCGAAGCCACTTTTCCCACGCTCGCCACAGGACGGATGAGCCGATGAGGTGAGCTTGCGTCAGACCCCTCACCACCCGCAACCGGGCGCTCACGCCGCGAGACGGAAAACGTGCCCGGACGCCCGAATGTGCGGGTCGGAGGGGATGTGCGAGGGTCGCCGCCACGAGCGGTACGGCCGCGGACCGTCGCTGATACGCTGGTCGCCCGTGGACCGGTGGGCGAGAGTTCTCGGATTCGTCCCGAATCTCCGGCACGGCAGCCCCCCGAGCCGCAGCGACGGTATCCCTGAGCACACCCGCCCCGCACCAGTGCGTGGTGAGGTCAGGGGCGCCGGTGCGCACCCCACCTCGCGACCACGGGAGCACCTCTTGCCAACGCCGCCCACAAGCATGACGACCAAGCACCTCTTCGTCACGGGGGGTGTGGCCTCCTCGCTCGGCAAGGGGCTCACCGCCTCCAGCCTGGGGGCGCTGCTCAAGGCACGGGGCCTGCGCGTCACGATGCAGAAGCTCGACCCGTATCTGAACGTCGACCCGGGCACGATGAACCCCTTCCAGCACGGTGAGGTCTTCGTCACCAACGACGGGGCCGAGACCGACCTGGACATCGGGCACTACGAGCGCTTCCTCGACGTCGACCTCGACGGCTCCGCCAACGTCACCACCGGGCAGATCTACTCCTCCGTGATCGCCAAGGAGCGGCGCGGCGACTACCTGGGCGACACCGTGCAGGTCATCCCGCACATCACCAACGAGATCAAGCACCGCATCCGCCGCATGGCCACCGACGACGTCGACGTCGTCATCACCGAGGTCGGCGGCACCGTCGGCGACATCGAGTCGCTGCCCTTCCTGGAGGCCGTACGCCAGGTCCGCCACGAGGTCGGCCGGGACAACGTCTTCGTCGTGCACATCTCCCTGCTGCCCTACATCGGGCCCTCGGGCGAACTGAAGACCAAACCCACCCAGCACTCCGTCGCGGCGCTGCGCAGCATCGGCATCCAGCCCGACGCGATCGTCCTGCGCGCCGACCGCGAGGTGCCGCGCTCCATCAAGCGCAAGATCTCCCTGATGTGCGACGTGGACGACGCCGCCGTCATCGCCTGCAAGGACGCGCCCTCCATCTACGACATCCCCAAGATGGTGCACGCCGAGGGACTGGACGCCTACGTCGTACGGAAGCTGGACCTGCCCTTCCGCGACGTGGACTGGACGCAGTGGGACGATCTGCTGCGCCGCGTCCACGACCCCGCCCACGAGGTCACGGTCGCGCTGGTGGGCAAGTACATCGACCTGCCCGACGCGTATCTGTCCGTCACCGAGGCCCTGCGCGCCGGCGGATTCGCCAACAACGCCCGCGTGAAGGTCAAGTGGGTCACCTCCGACGACTGCCGCACGGCGGAGGGCGCCCGCGAGCAGCTCGGCGACTGCGACGCGATCTGCATCCCCGGCGGTTTCGGCGAGCGCGGCGTGGAGGGCAAGGTCTCCACCATCACCTACGCCCGCGAGAGGGGCGTCCCGCTCCTCGGTCTCTGCCTGGGCCTGCAGTGCATCGTCATCGAGGCGGCGCGGCACCTCGCGGGCATCGAGGGCGCCAACTCGACGGAGTTCGAGCAGGCGACGGCACACCCGGTCGTCTCCACCATGGCCGAGCAGCTCGACATCGTCGCCGGCGACGGCGACATGGGCGGCACCATGCGCCTGGGCCTCTACCCCGCCAAGCTCGCCGAGGGCTCGATCGTGCGGGAGGTCCACGGCGGTGAGCCCTACGTCGAGGAGCGCCACCGGCACCGCTACGAGGTCAACAACGCCTACCGCGGCGAGCTGGAGAAGAAGGCCGGCCTGATCTTCTCCGGCACCTCGCCCGACAACAAGCTCGTGGAGTACCTGGAGTACCCGCGTGAGGTGCACCCGTACCTGGTCGCCACCCAGGCCCACCCGGAGCTGCGCTCCCGGCCCACGCGCCCGCATCCGCTCTTCGCCGGCCTGGTCAGGGCCGCCGTGGCACGGCAGCAGGGCGAGGGCTGAGACATGACGCAGCGAAAGGCTGAAGCACGCGTCGTCGACTCACCGCAGGAGTGGGAGGTCACCGCGACCGAGGTGCCCTTCCGCGGCAAGAAGACCAGCGTGCGCACCGACGACGTGGTCATGCCGGACGGCTCCACCGTGCGCCGCGACTACCAGGTCCACCCCGGCTCGGTCGCCGTCCTCGCGCTGGACGAGGAGGACCGGGTGCTGGTGCTGAGCCAGTACCGCCACCCCGTCCGGCAGAAGCTGTGGGAGATCCCCGCCGGCCTGCTCGACGTCCCCGGGGAGAACCCGCTGCACGCCGCCCAGCGGGAGCTGTACGAGGAGGCGCACGTCAAGGCCGGCGAGTGGCACGTGCTCACCGACGTCTACACCACGCCCGGCGGCTGCGACGAGGCCGTACGCATCTTCCTCGCCCGCGACATCCGCACGGCCGAGGGCGAACGCTTCGAAGTCTCCGAGGAGGAGGCCGACATGGAGCTGGCCCGGGTGCCGCTGGAGGATCTCGTACGGGGCGCGCTCGTGGGGGAGCTGCACAACAACTGCCTCGTGGTGGGCGTCCTCGCCCTGACCGCCGCCCGTTCGGGCCCCGGCGTGGACTCGCTGCGGCCGGCCGGCGCCCCGTGGCCCGCCCGCCCCTTCGAGGAGTAGCAGGGGCCACAGACCGCCGCGCAGCGCCCGCCGGGCGCGCCGCGCGTACCGCCCCCGCCGCCTGCGGTGAACTACGCTCTGTGGGTTCCCGCTCGCGGCAGCGGCGGGTTCGTACGCAGGCGCAGGCGCAGGTGGACGGGAGCGTGGCCCGTGACGGATCAGGCGGTGCAGCCGGCGGGCGCCGGCGCACCCGGGCAGGGCACCGAAGCCTCCGGCGGGCAGAGGCCGGGCACCGGCTCCGGCGAAGCGGCCCCGGCCGACGAGGGTTTCGTGGGCCGTGAGTGCGAACTGGAGGAGATGCGCGCCGACATGGAGCGCGCGGGGCTCCACACCCTCTCCGGCCGACCCTCCCCGCACAGCCGTGTGCTGCTCGTCGCGGGCAGGGCCGGCTCGGGACGTACGGCGCTGGCCGAGGAGTTCGTGCGCCGGGTGGCGGGCAATTTCCCCGACGGGGTGCTGCGGGCCCGGCTGACCGACCCCGGCGGCGCACCCGTACCGACGGAGCGCACCGTCCGTGACCTGCTCGCCGCCCTCGGGCCCGACCCCGTGCCCGCCGGCGCCGGCGAGGACGAACTGACCGACACACTGCGGGCCGCGCTGGGGCAGCGGCGCGTACTCCTCCTCCTCGACGACGTGGCCGGCTCCGAGCAGTTGCTCGACCTGCTGCCGGACAACCGCGGCACCCTCCTCGTCGCGGTGGCCTCCGGGCCGCTGAGCGGCGTTCCGGACGTACGTCCCTGCACGCTGGGCGGACTCGGCCGGGCCGCTGCCGTCTCCCTCCTGGCCGCGCACGCCGGTGCTCCGCACCGCACCACCGTCGACCCGCGCAGCGCCGAGAAGGTGGCCGAGGCGTGCGGCGACCTGCCCGCCGCGCTGATCATGGTGGGCGGCTGGCTCGCGGCACGGCCCAGGCTCTCCGTCGCCGACGCGGCCGGCCGGCTTCAGGCGCACCCCGGCACCGACCCGCTGGAGCGTGCCTTCCGGCTGGTGGCCGACTCGCTGGCCAGGCAGCCCTCCCGTGTCCTGCGCATGCTGGCACTGGCGCCGGCCGGGCTGGCGGACGCGCACACCGCCTCCTCGCTCTCGGGATGTTCGGTGGGCACCGCCCGCGGCATCCTGGAGGAGTTCCAGCGGCTCGGGCTGCTGCGCACGAGCACGTACGCGCCCGGCTGTTACGAGGTGCCGCCCTGCCTGGACCCGCTGCTGCGCGCCGAACTCGACGAGCACGAGGGCCCCGAGGAGGTGATGCTCGCGCGTGCGCGGATGCTGGAGCGGACCGTGCGGCAGCTCACGGCCTGCCACGCCGTCACCGAACCGGAGGGCTCCGACGCCCGCAGAAGGCTGGCGTTCGTGCCGCGAACCGTCCGCTTCGGCACCGCCGCCGCCGCGTGCGAGTGGCTGAGGGCCCGGCGCCCGTACGTGCTCGCCGCCGCCCGGCTCGCCGTCGCCGAGGGCGAGGGACGGCTGGACGGCCTGGCCCGGCGCCTGGTCTCCGCCCTCGCCCGCGCCTTCGACGCCCACCGCTCGCCGGAGGAGGCCGCGCCCGAGCTGTACCGGCTGCACGAACTCGTACTCGACGTCGCACAGCGCTCGGGCCTCCAGCGGGAGAGGGCCGCCGCGCTGCTCAACCTCGGTGACCTGGACGCCCGTACGGGCCGGCATCCGCGTGCTCTCGCGCGCTACCGCGCCGCCCTCGACGCGGCCCGCGAGGTGAGCCCGCCGCGGCGCTCGGGGGAGAGGGCCGGAGCGGGGCGCGGCGGGCCGGACCACCTCGCGGCCGGGCGGGCGCTGGAGTCCATCGGCGGCACCTACGAGGACCTGGGTGACTGGGAGCGTGCCGCCGACTGGTACGGGCGGGCTCTGCAGCTCCACCAGACCAGGGACGCCCGCGCGGCGGCGGCACGGCTGCACGGGCGTCTGGGCTCCGTGCACTGCCGCGCCGGGTGCTTCGGTGACGCGCTGCGCGAGTGGCGTGCCGCCGCCGCGGCCTTCCGCAGGCTGGGGGACGCGAGGGCCCACGCGCGCGCACTGGGCGAGGTCGCCAGGACCCACGAACTGGCGGGCCGCCCGCAGGAGTCGGTGCGCGCCTTCCGCCAGGCGCGGGAGGCCGCGCGTGCGGCCGCCGACGTGCGGCTGGAGGCAGCGCTGCTGCTGAGGCTGGCCGACGCGTGCGACAGGACCGGCGATGTCCGTGCGGGACGTGGGCACCGCCGTGCGGCCGATGAGCTGCTGAATACTTGTGATGAGCGGGCGTGACGCAGGGTGGACCTGCGAAACCAATAGTCAACAATGAAAAGATTCCTTGTTTGTAAGGCTGGACAGCGCGGCATCCTTCATTAGACTGGCGGAGCCGTGGCCGTCCGGACAACTTCCGGCATGCCTCTTATGTGCTGCCGAAACGGGATGTGTGCCACGGGTGCTTCCGGCGTCCACCGACGTGAAAGCTTCCGAGAATCCCAGAGTCAAGGACCGTGATCGACGTGAAGGTCGGCATCCCCCGCGAGGTCAAGAACAACGAGTTCCGCGTGGCCATCACCCCGGCCGGGGCGCACGAACTCGTACGCAACGGACACCAGGTCACCGTGGAGGCGGGCGCCGGCACGGGCTCCTCCATCCCGGACGAGGAGTACGTCGCCGCCGGAGCCGTGATCCTCGGCACCGCCGACGAGGTGTGGGACACCGCCGACATGGTGCTGAAGGTCAAGGAGCCCGTCGCCGAGGAGTACGGGCGCCTGCGCAAGGACCAGACGCTCTTCACCTACCTCCACCTCGCCGCCTCCCGCGAGTGCACCGACGCCCTGCTGGAGTCGGGGACCACCGCCATCGCCTACGAGACCGTGGAGAGCGCGAACCGCGCGCTGCCGCTGCTCGCCCCGATGTCCGAGGTCGCCGGAAGGATCGCGCCCCAGGTCGGCGCGTACCACCTGATGCGTTCCGCGGGCGGCCGCGGCGTGCTGCCGGGCGGTGTGCCGGGTGTGCAGGCGGGACGTGCGGTCGTCATCGGCGGCGGCGTCTCCGGCTGGAACGCCACGCAGATCGCCACCGGGCTTGGCTTCCACGTCACGCTGCTCGACAAGGACGTCAACAAGCTGCGCGAGGCCGACCGGATCTTCGGCACCAAGGTGCGTACGGTCACCTCCAACGCGTACGAGCTGGAGCGTGCCGTCCTCGACGCGGACCTGGTCGTCGGCGCGGTGCTCATTCCGGGGGCGAAGGCGCCGAAGCTGGTCAGCAACGAGCTGGTGTCCCGCATGAAGCCGGGAAGTGTCCTTGTCGACATCGCGATCGACCAGGGCGGCTGCTTCGAGGACGCGCGTCCGACGACGCACGCGGAGCCGACCTTCAAGGTGCACGACTCGGTCTTCTACTGCGTCGCCAACATGCCCGGCGCGGTGCCCAGTACCTCGACGTACGCGCTCACCAACGCGACGCTGCCCTACATCGTCGAACTGGCCGACCGCGGCTGGCGGGAGGCCCTGCGCCGGGACGTGACGCTGGCCAAGGGGCTCAACGTCCATGACGGTGAGGTCTTTTACGGCCCGGTCGCCGAGGCCCACGGGATGGAGAGCCGCGAACTGGCAACGCTGCTGGGCTGATTCGGCACGCCCGTCAACCGCCCACGTCAATCTCCGCGACGGCGTATCACCGGCCGCTCCCCGTCCGTGAAAGGGGGCGGCCGGTGTGCCGTATGTGCCCGGGCCGGGGGCTCAACTCGCCGTGAACGTAACTCTCTCGACCGTTTTGCGCCGCACCCTGACAGGCGTCGCGGCGCTCATTGCCTCTTGACAGCGGAGTGTTGGCTGCTCGACACATCGTGCCGTCTCCGGCGGATTGTGTTGCTGACTACCGCCGACACGCCATAGAGTCGCCAATCGTCGGCATGGTGTCACGCTGACCTGTCTAGAAGTTTCCTGGTCACCAAGGAGGTAGGACGACTTGTGAATGAGTCGACATTTTCTCCCGGGGGTGGTCGACCAGGAGCACCTGCGCGGGGCCAGGAGTCCTCGGGGCCGGAGGAAGTCGGCTCCGTCGCTGTCCGCACCTTCGCCGCGTACCAGAACGCATCACCGATCCCCACAGCCCACCAGAGCATGGACGGCCGCCAAGTGAACGCCATGGCCGGCAACTCCGCGGGCGATCAGTCCGCCGAACTCGCCGACTACAGTGACCCGCACCGCGTCGCCTACGGCGAGCTGCCCGAAGGGCACTTCTACGATCCGGACGCGGAATACGAACCGGACCCCGAGTACGCGGCCACCCTCGCCCCCGACGCCGCACGGCAGCGCCGCGAGCGCATCGGCCCCACCGGCCGCCCCCTGCCGTACTTCCCGATCCCCGGGCCGGTCAGCGAGCCGGGCCCCGCGAAGATCATCGCGATGTGCAACCAGAAGGGCGGCGTCGGCAAGACGACGTCGGCCATCAACCTGGGCGCGGCGCTCGCGGAGTACGGACGCCGCGTGCTGCTGGTCGACTTCGACCCGCAGGGCGCCCTGTCGGTAGGGCTCGGGGTGAACCCGATGGAGCTCGAACTCACCGTCTACAACCTGCTGATGGAGCGGGGCCTGGCGCACGACGAGGTGCTGCTGAAGACGGCGGTCGCGGGAATGGACCTGCTGCCCAGCAACATCGACCTGTCGGCCGCAGAGGTGCAGCTGGTGAGCGAGGTCGCCCGCGAGTCGACGCTGCAGCGCGCGCTGCAGCCGCTGCTGAGCGACTACGACTTCATCGTCATCGACTGCCAGCCCTCGCTCGGCCTGCTGACGGTGAACGCGCTGACCGCCGCCCACAAGGTCATCGTGCCGCTGGAGTGCGAGTTCTTCGCGCTGCGCGGTGTGGCCCTGCTGACCGAGACGATCGAGAAGGTGCAGGAGCGGCTCAACCCCGAGCTGGAGCTCGACGGCATCCTGGCGACGATGTACGACTCCCGCACCGTGCACAGCCGTGAGGTGCTGGCACGTGTCGTCGAGGCGTTCGACGAGAACGTCTACCACACGGTCATCGGGCGGACCGTGCGCTTCCCCGAGACCACCGTCGCCGGCGAGCCGATCACGACGTACGCCTCCAACTCGGTCGGTGCCGCCGCCTATCGCCAGCTCGCCAGGGAGGTGCTCGCCCGGTGCCACGCCGAGTGAGTCTCCCGGCAGCTGACGAACTGTTCCGTACGACCGGGGGGTCGGCCGTACAGCCCTCCACCCCCGCACAGCAGCACCACAACGGCGAGGAGCCCTCCGGCAAGGAGGCACCCGCCTCGAAGCGGGTACCGGCCCCCGCGGCCGGGCCTGACGGCGAAGGCGGCGCGGAGCCGGCCGCCGAGGCGGCCTCCGGAGGCGCGCGCGAGGCGGCCGGCGAAGGCCCCGGCGACGAGCACAGCGCCGTGGGGGAGGGCGGGGAGTCCGGGTCCGAGGCGGGCGCGTCCGGTCCCGACGGCGGGCCCGCGGGGGAGAGCGGCGCCGAGCACGGCCGCGAACGCGGCGGCACGGACCGGAAGCCGGCCGCTCAGCGTCCCGCCGTGCCGGGCCAGGGAGTTCCGCAGGGGGCGGGCAGGGGCCGCGGCCAGGAAGGCCAGGGCGCAGCCGAGGCGGCATCGCGCTCCGGAAGCCGGCCGGCGCAGGCGACGCCGAAGCCGGGACGTTCCCCCGAGCCCAAGGGCCGCCAGGCGGCGGCCGGTTCACCCCGCCGGGGAGGACGTGGCGCGAACCGCCGTCCGACCGGACGCGAGCGCCATGACGAGAAGATCACGGTGTATGTCTCCGCGGAAGAGCTGATGGACCTGGAGCACGCCCGGCTCGTCCTGCGCGGTGAGCACGGACTGGCCGTGGACAGGGGCCGTATCGTGCGCGAGGCCGTCGCCGTCGTGCTCGCCGACCTGGAGTCCCGCGGCGAGGCGAGCATCCTCGTACGCCGGCTGCGGGGGCGCTGAACCCTCGCGGCCGGCCCGGCCCCGGCGCAGGCGTTCACGGGCGCGGCACGGTGGGCCGGAACCACGGTGAAAGCACGGGCACACGAGTGAACCGGAGCGCCCTGACCGCCCCTGGCCCAGTACGCTGCCGGGCGATGCCCACTCCTGACGACCACGCCGAGGCGACACCTCGCGCCGCCCGCCGCACCCTCGGGCGGGGACCGGGGACATCGCCGGCCCCCGAGGCGGGGCCCCCTGCCGAACCGGGGCTCGCGGCACCGCTCGAACGGGAGGCGTCCGCACGGGAAGAGGCGTCCGGGCCGGAAGAGGCATCCGCTCCGGAAGAGGCCACCGGGCAGGCACCGGCCGCCCCGCCCCCCGCTCCCGCTCCCGCGCCTCCGCCGGTCACACCGGCGCCGCCGCCAGGCGACGGCCAGGGGCCCGCCGGACCGCCGCCGGAACCCCCGGCGGAGCTTCGTCAGACGGCCCCTCAGGAGCCCCGGGGAACGGACGGGACGAACGGGGAGCCCGCGGACGGGCCGGAGGCGGAGCGGGGCGCACAGGCCCTGTCGGAGCCGCCCCAGGACGCCACCGGGGAGGCTCCTCCCGAGACGCCGGAGGAGGACGTACCCGCCGGGGCCCCCGCCGAGCAGCCCGCCGAGCAGTCCGAGGAGCAGCCCGACGACGGGCGTTTCAAGGTCGTCCTCGACAACTTCGAAGGCCCCTTCGACCTTCTGCTGCAGCTGATCTCCAAGCACAAGCTCGATGTCACCGAGGTAGCGCTCTCCCGGGTCACCGACGAGTTCATGGACTACATCCACGCCATGGGCCCGGACTGGGACCTCGACCAGACCACCGAATTCCTCGTCGTCGCGGCCACCCTGCTCGATCTGAAGGCGGCCCGGCTGCTCCCCGCCGCCGAGGTCGAGGACGAGGCCGATCTCGCCCTGCTGGAGGCGCGCGACCTGCTCTTCGCGCGGCTGCTGCAGTACCGCGCGTACAAGGAGATCGCCGGAATCTTCGCGGGGCGCATGGCGGACGAGGACCACCGCCACCCCCGTACGGTCGGGCTGGAACCGCACCACGCGGAGCTGCTGCCCGAAGTGGCCATCAGCATCGGCCCGGAGGGTTTCGCCCGTCTCGCGGTGAAGGCGATGCGGCCCAAACCGAAGCCGCAGGTGTACGTCGAGCACATCCACGCGCCGCTGGTGAGCGTGCGCGAGCAGGCCGAAGTGGTCGTGGCGCGGCTGCGGAAGCTGGGCGAGGTCACCTTCCAGCAGCTGACCGAGGACGCGCCGGACACCCTGACCGTCGTCGCGCGCTTCCTCGCCCTCCTGGAGCTCTACCGCGAACGTGCCGTCTCCCTCGACCAGGAGGAGGCGCTGGGTTCGCTGACGGTCCGCTGGAGCGGCGAGGAGGGCCGTCAGCCGCTGGTGACCGACGAGTTCGACCAGGAACCGCAGCCCCCGCAGCAGGAACCGCAGCCCCCGCAGCAGGAAGAGCGGGCGGAGCCGGACGCGGCGGGGACGCGGCATCCGGAGCCCGGGAAGGAGATCGAGGCATGAGCGAGGACACCTACGAGATCCAGGAGGCGCAGCCGGCCGGCGGTGTCCCCGGTCCGGAAGCGGAGGCGGATGCGGAGGCCGACGACGGCGGTGTCCGTGAACTGGAGCTCAAGCCGGCCCTGGAGGCCGTGCTGATGGTCGTGGACGAACCGGCCACCGCCGAGCACCTGGCGAAGGTCCTCGGCCGGCGCAGCCGCGAGATCAGCGACGCGCTGCGTGAACTGGCCGACGAGTACGACCGGCAGCACCGCGGCTTCGAACTGCGTCTGGTGGCGGAGGGCTGGCGCTTCTACACACGGGCCGAATACGCCGAGGCCGTCGAGTCGTTCGTGCTCGACGGGCAGCAGGCCCGGCTCACACAGGCCGCGCTGGAGACGCTGGCCGTGGTCGCCTACCGCCAGCCCGTGAGCCGTTCCCGGGTCTCGGCCGTCCGCGGGGTCAACTGCGACGGCGTGATGCGTACGCTGCTGCAGCGCGGGCTGGTGGAGGAGGCGGGCGCGGAACCCGAGACAGGTGCGATCCTGTACAGGACGACGCACTACTTCCTGGAGCGGCTGGGCCTGCGCGGCCTCGACGAACTTCCGGAGCTGGCGCCCTTCCTCCCCGAGGCGGAGGCGGTCGAGGGGGATTCCCAGGAAGGGATGCCGTCGTTCGACGTAGACGACAGCGGCGATGAAGTCCCCGACAGAACGCAGACGGAAACTTGATGCGAAGCAGCGGCAGCAACACTGGCGGCAACCGTAGGAACAGGGGCGGCACCGGAAAGCCGTCGCCTCGCGCGGCCGGAGGGGGCGGGGGAGCGCAGAAGGGCGCGGGCCGTCCGCGGCCGGAGGAGCGCCGTTACGGCAAGGGCGACGACCGGCCCACGGGCGGTGGCGGCAAGGCGGGAGCCCGTAAGGACGGGCGCGGACAGAAGTCCGCAGCGGGCGGCCCGAAGGGCGCCGCGAAGAAGCCGTCCGCGGGCGGCCCCCGCAGCGCGGCGGCGAAGAAGGCCGCCGCGGGCAAGTCCGGCGCGAAGGGCGGCACCACGAAGGGCGGCACCACGAAGGGCGGCACCACGAAGGGCGGCACCACGAAGGGCGCCGCCGCGAGGAGCGTCGCCGCGAAGAGTGCCGCCAAGACCGGCCCCAGGAAGGTCACCAAGAGCGGAGCCCCCAAGGCCCGTGCCCGCAACGCGTCCGCGCCCGCCCGTCCCCGCGAGTACGAGGCGCAGATCGAGGAGCGCAACCGCGCCCGTCACAGCAGGCCCGCGCTCAAGCTGCCCAAGACCTTCGGCGGGCAGGAGGGCGAGCGGCTGCAGAAGGTGCTGGCACGTGCGGGCATGGGCTCGCGCCGTGCCTGTGAGGAGCTCATCGAGCGGGCGCGGGTCGAGGTCAACGGCAGCATCGTCGTCGAGCAGGGCGTCCGCGTGGACCCCGACAAGGACGAGATCAAGGTCGACGGCCTGACCATCGCGTCCCAGTCGCACGTCTTCTTCGCGCTCAACAAGCCCGCGGGCGTCGTCGCCTCGATGGAGGACCCCGACGGGCGCCAGTGCCTGGGCGACTACGTCCAGAACCGGGAGACCCGCCTCTTCCACGTCGGCCGCCTCGACACCGAGACCGAGGGCCTGATCCTGCTCACCAACCACGGTGAGCTGGCACACCGCCTCACCCACCCCCGCTACGGAGTGAAGAAGACCTACCTCGCCGCCATCCAGGGCCCCATCCCGCGCGACCTGGGCAAGCGCCTCAAGGACGGCATCAGGCTCGACGACGGCTATGCCCGCGCCGACCACTTCAAGGTCGTGGAGAACACCGGGAAGAACTACCTCGTGGAGGTCACCCTGCACGAGGGCCGCAAGCACATCGTGCGGCGCATGCTCGCCGAGGCGGGTTTCCCGGTCGAGAGGCTGGTGCGCACCCGTTTCGGTCCGATCGCCCTGGGCGACCAGAAGTCGGGCTGGCTGCGCAGGATGACGAACACGGAGATCGGCATGCTGATGGACGAGGTCGGCCTCTGAGGAGCCCGTGAGGGAGCGTGCGCGGGCGGGCCGCGAGGACTCCCGCGTCCGGCCGCCGCCCGCTCTCCCCGCCGCTGCGCCCGCCGCCCCGCCGGCGCGGCGTCTCAGTGTGCGGTCCGCCCCGCGCGCGTGCGGCGGGCGGACCTACGCTGGGGAGGGCAGAAGGCACAGCGCACAGGGAGCGGGGCAGGCACGTGGCGGTACGAGCGGTGCGGGGCGCCGTCCAGCTGGACCGGGACGAGGCCGGCCATATGCACGAGCGGGTGTCGCAGCTGATGACCAGCGTCCTGGAGCGCAACCATCTGCGCGCCGAGGACCTCATCAGCGTCTGGTTCACGGCAACCCCAGACCTGCACAGCGAGTTCCCGGCCGCCGCCGCCCGTAAGCTCGGCATCGTGGACGTTCCGCTGATTTGCGCCCAGGAACTCGACGTCGCTGGCGCCATGCCCCGCGTGGTGCGGGTGCTGGCGCATTTCGAGTCGGAGCTGCCGAAGTCCGGGATCAATCACGTGTATCTCGGTGCCGCCGCCGCACTCCGCAAGGACATCGCCCAGTAATGCGTACAGCCCTCGTCATCGGTACGGGACTCATCGGTACCTCCGCGGCGCTCGCCCTCGTCGGACGGGGCGTGCGGGTGCACCTGACCGACCGCGACCCCGAGCGCGTCCGTACGGCGACGGCACTCGGGGCCGGCACGGACAGCGAACCGGAGGGCCCCGTCGACCTCGCCGTCGCGGCCGTGCCGCCCGCCCACGTGGCACACGTCGTCGCCGACGTGCAGCGCCGCGGCCTGGCGCGCGGCTGCCTGGACGTCGCCAGCGTCAAGGGCGGACCCCGCCGGGATCTGCGGGAACTGGGCGGCGACCCGGTCACCTACGTGGGCAGCCATCCGATGTCGGGACGCGAGCAGAACGGCCCGCTGGCCGCCACCGCCGACCTCTTCGAAGGCCGGCCCTGGGTGCTCACGCCCACGAGCGAGACCGACACCGAGGTGCTCAATCTCGCCCTGGAACTGATCGCGCTGTGCGGCGCCGTCCCCGTGGTGATGGACGCCGACGCGCACGACCGCGCCGTCGCTCTCGTCTCGCACACGCCGCAGCTCCTGTCCAGCCTGATCGCGGCCCGGCTGGAGTCCGCCGACGAGACGGCCGTACGCCTGTGCGGGCAGGGCATCCGTGACGTGACACGTATCGCCGCCTCCGATCCCGCGATGTGGGTCGACATCCTCTCCGCCAACCCCGGTCCTGTCGCGAACATCCTGGCCGACGTCGCTGTCGACCTGGACGAGGCCGTACGGGCGCTGCGTGCCCTCGACTCGGCGGACGAGGACAAGCGCGGCGACGGTGTCGTGGGCATCGAGGACGTCCTGCGCCGCGGGAACTCCGGCCGGGAGAGGGTCCCGGGCAAGCACGGCCAGGCCCCGGCGGCCTACCGCACCGTCGTCGTGCTCATCAGTGACCGCCCCGGCGAACTGGCACGGATCTTCGCCGACGCGGGCTCCGCCGGCGTCAACATCGAGGACGTGCGCATCGAGCACGCCACGGGCCGGCAGGCCGGACATGTGCAGCTGATGGTCGACCCGGGCGCGGCCGCGCTTCTCGAGGAGGCGCTGCGCGACCGGGGATGGGCGATCCGACGGCAGTGAGCCCGCTGACCGGCGGCGGAGTGCCCCGTGCGTCGGCACGGACACGGCCCGCGGACCGGCGGGCCGTACGAGGCCCGCGGCGGGGGCGTACGGCAGACCGCGAACGACGCGGGGGCCCGCCCGGAGGGGCCGGTGAAGGCGCGGTGACAGTACGAGGGCGGCAGGCGGAGGCGGTCCCGTCAGCCGGTAGCCTGGTGCCGGGGCCATTCGGCCCACACCTGCCATGCCCCGTGTCCGAGAAAGGTCCCACACAGCGTGTCTGCAGTGATTGTCGCCATCGACGGCCCCTCCGGCACGGGCAAGTCCAGCACCTCCAAGGCCGTCGCGGCCGCGCTGCGGCTCAACTACCTCGACACCGGTGCCCAGTACAGAGCGATCACCTGGTGGATGCTGAGCAACGGTGTGCCCGTGGACGACGCTGAAGCGGTGGCGGCGGCCTGCGCCGAGCCCGTCATCGTCTCCGGCACCGACCCGGCCGCCCCCGCCATCACCGTCGACGGTGCGGACGCCTCCGGCCCGATCCGTGGCCCGGAGGTCACCGCCGCGGTCAGCGCCGTCAGCGCCGTCCCCGAGGTACGCAGCCGGATCACCGCGCTGCAGCGCTCCATCGCGGCGGAGGCCGCCGGCGGCATCGTGGTGGAGGGCCGGGACATCGGCACCACCGTGCTGCCCGACGCCGACCTGAAGGTCTTCCTCACCGCCTCGCCCGAGGCCCGCGCCTCCCGCCGCAGCGGGGAGCTGAAGGGCAAGGACGCCACGGACCTGTCCGCCACGCGTGAGGCGCTGATCAAGCGGGACGCCGCCGACTCCGGCCGCAAGACGTCCCCGCTGAAGAAGGCTGACGACGCGGTGGAGGTCGACACCACCGAACTCACCCTGGAACAGGTCGTGGAGTGCGTGGTCACCCTCGTCGAGGCTGCCTCCGCCGAGAAGAACCGGCAGGACGCCCAGGAGGGGCCCACGAGCGAGAAGGCGGGGCAGATCTCCAAGTGACTTCGACCGGCTCCGTGCCCGGCGAGCGGGGGGCCGCGGCGGGGCGGCGGATCGGCGTGGGGCTGATGCACGGCCTGTGGCGTCCCCGGGTGCTCGGTGCCTGGCGGGTTCCGGCGAGCGGACCGGCCATCCTCGCTGTCAACCACTCCCACATCGTCGACGGCCCGATGCTGATGGGCACCGCACCGCGTCCCGTGCACTTCCTCATCAAGCAGGAGGCCTTCGTCGGGCCGCTCGCCCCGTTCCTGCGCGGGATCGGGCAGATCGGCGTGGACCGCAGCACCGCCGACAGGGCCGCCGTCGTCGGCGCGCTGGGGGTCCTGGAGCGCGGGGGAGTGCTCGGGATATTCCCCGAAGGCACGCGCGGAGAGGGCGACTTCGCCTCGCTGCGCTCCGGGCTGGCCTATTTCGCACTGCGATCGGGTGCGCCCGTCGTCCCGGTGGCCGTGCTGGGCGGCGGCGAGACCTCGGGCAGGCTCGCCAAAGCGCTCCCCGCGCTGCGCAGCCGTATCGATGTGGTCTTCGGAGACCCGTTCGAGGCGGGTGACGGCAGCGGGCGGCGTACGCGCGCGGCGCTGGACGGGGCGACCCTGCGCATCCAGGCCAGGCTCACGGAACACCTGGCGGCAGCACGGCGGTGCACGTCACGCTGACCGCCCCGCTCCCGCCGCGGGAGCACCTCGGCAGCCGCCCTCCGGCGCCCTGCCGGACACGCAGCAGCGAGCCGTACGGAGACAGGACCTCCGGGCGGCAGCAGACCACCTGAACACCCCACGACGAGGACGGCACGGCATGAACGACCAGAACCAGGACGGCGGCGGGCACCAGCCCGCGAACGGCGAGCACCGTGAGCACGGTGAGCTCGGCGACGCCGAGTTCGCCCAGTTCATGGAGCTCGCCGAGGAGGAGGGCTTCGACGCCGACGTTGTCGAGGGCGCCCTGGAGGAGGCCGCACACGGTCCGCTCCCCGTGCTCGCCGTCATCGGCCGTCCGAACGTCGGCAAGTCGACTCTTGTCAACCGCATCCTCGGCCGCCGGGAAGCCGTCGTCGAGGACCGCCCCGGAGTGACCCGCGACCGGGTCACCTATGAGGCGGAGTGGGCCGGGCGGCGCTTCAAGGTCGTCGACACCGGCGGCTGGGAGCAGGACGTGCTCGGCATGGAGGCATCCGTCGCCGCGCAGGCGGAGTTCGCGGTCGAGGCGGCGGACGCCGTCGTCTTCGTCGTGGACGCCCAGGTCGGAGCCACCGACACCGACGAGGCCGTGGTGCGCATGCTGCGCAAGGCGGGCAAACCGGTGGTGCTCTGCGCCAACAAGGTCGACGGTCCCACGGGCGAGGCCGACGCGGCCTACCTGTGGGGCCTGGGCCTGGGTGAACCGCACCCCGTCTCGGCGCTCCACGGGCGCGGTACGGGCGACCTGCTCGACGTCGTGCTGGAAGCGCTGCCCGAGGCGCCTCAGCAGACTTTCGGCGCGGGCATCGGAGGAGGCCCGAGGAGGGTCGCGCTCATCGGCCGTCCCAACGTCGGCAAGTCCTCGCTGCTGAACAAGGTCGCCAAGGAGGACCGCGTCGTCGTCAACGAGACCGCGGGCACCACCC
This sequence comes from Streptomyces sp. TAA204, assembly GCF_000424965.1. Lineage (NCBI taxonomy): Bacteria > Bacillati > Actinomycetota > Actinomycetes > Kitasatosporales > Streptomycetaceae > Streptomyces > Streptomyces sp. TAA204. Next base: position 174,240 of record NZ_AUKW01000011.1, on the reverse strand, counting down.
GCGATCCCGTCGACGAACTGATCGAACTCGCGGGCAAGACCTGGATGTTCGTGGACACCGCCGGCATCCGGCGACGCGTCCACCTCCAGGAGGGCGCCGACTACTACGCCTCGCTGCGCACCGCCGCTGCCCTGGAGAAGGCCGAGGTCGCGGTCGTGCTGATCGACGTGACCGAATCGATCAGCGTCCAGGACCTGCGCATCATCACCATGGCGGTGGAGGCCGGGCGGGCGATCGTCGTCGCCTACAACAAGTGGGACAGCATGGACGAGGAGCGCCGCTTCTATCTGGAGCGGGAGATCGAGAGGGATCTCGTCCAGGTCCGCTGGGCGCCGCGCGTGAACATCTCGGCCCGCACCGGACGGCACATGGAGAAGCTCGTACCGGCCATCGAGTCCGCCCTGGGGGGCTGGGAGACGCGGGTGCCGACGGGGAAGCTGAACGCCTTCCTCGGCGAGATCGTCGCCGCCAACCCGCACCCGGTGCGCGGCGGGAAGCAGCCCCGCGTCCTCTTCGGCACCCAGGCGGGGACCCGGCCGCCGCGGTTCGTGCTCTTCGCCTCCGGCTTCCTGGAGGCGGGCTACCGCCGCTTCATCGAGCGGCGGCTGCGCGAGGAGTTCGGCTTCGAGGGGACGCCGATCCACATCTCCGTACGGGTGCGGGAGAAGCGCGGCAAGAAGAAGTAGGAGCCCGCGGCGCCGGGACGGGCCACCCCGGTGCCGCGGGACGTTCTCGCCCGGCGGCCGCCGGGGCTCTGCCGTCAGTGCCCGTACGAGCCGGGGGCGTTCGCGTTCCCGTTCCCGTCGCGTGAACCGGGCGGAAGCGCGGCGGGCCGCTGCGCGCCTGACTGCGGGAGCGCCTCATGAGGCCACTCGCCGCCTCGCCGGCTGTCGCCCCACTGGCCGGTGCCGTGCACGGTGCCGAAGCCCTCGAACCTCAGCTCCTCCTCACCCGTACGGTCTCCGGGAAGCGTACGGAAGAGACGGCCCCACTCCGCGAAGAGCGCGTCGTAGATGGGCGTCGCTGAGCCCCCGGAGGCGGACGTCTCGTGGCTGAGCCGCATACCGGGGATGCCGTGGATACGGCCCTGGTCGCGGTACGGGTGGTGGGCGCGGGAAGGTTCGTAAGGCTGCACGTCTGGCCAACGACCGCGCCGCCCGGCGGATGCGGGCGGCGCGGCGAATGACCTGTTCGCAGGGGTGGGCGGCCGGGAGCAGCAGGTGCACGGAAGCGGCACCGGACCGGTTCAGGAGCCGGCGAGCGGCATGGCGGCCGCGACCAGCACCCCTTGTGCGGCGGCCTGTACGAGTGCCTCACGCAGCAGGTCCTCGCGGGGCTGCTGGCCGATGGAGCCGGCCGGGGCGGCGTAGACGAGCACCGTGTTGCTGGTGTTGGCGCTGTTGCGCCACCCGTCGGTGACCGGCAGCGCCTGGTGCGCCTGCCACCAGGCCGTGGGCTGCATGGTGCCGTTCGCCGGAGGCTGCAGGATGGCGTGCAGCTGTCCCATGGCGACCAGTACGGACCAGCCGGGGACCGCGGCGGGCGGCTGCGTGAGCCCGGTGACCGGCTGGAAGCCCTGCTCGACGAGGAGGGGGAGGAACTCGTCGACGGCGCCGTTCGATCCAGGACGGGCGATGGGCGCCGTGGGTTCCACGACGACCGCGGCGTGCAGCGTGTCCTCGATGAGGACCTGCCCGCAGGTGACCCCCAGAACGGCCCGCTCACGGGCGCCGCCCGGACCGGCCCCCTCCGGGTACGCGGCGGCCGGCGCGTCCTGGTACGCGTCCGGGCGCGCGGCGGCGGGTGCGGCGGCGGGTGCCGCCCGGGCCCCGGCGCCGGACGGAGGTCCCGCCGGGTAGGCGGGCGCGGGCGCGGCCGCCCCGTCTGCGGCGGTCGCCGCCGCGGCCGTGCCCGGACCCGCCTCGGCCGTGATCGTACGGACGGCTCCCTGCACCTGCTCCTCCGTCACTCTGACGACCTGGGAGGGGATGCAGGTGGCGTGGGCGAAGGCGAGCACCGCCGTCTCGTCGCCGACGAAGAGGACGGTGCTGGTGGGCATGTGACCGGTGTCGCCGGGAGTGCGGCACGAGGTGCAGTCGTAGCTGCCCGGGGCGTTCTCGCCGGCGAGCAGCCTGTTGGCTTCTTGGTCGCCGATCTCGGCGCGTACGTCGTCGCTGACATCGAGCATGGGGGACACGGGGGCTCCGCTCCTGGCGTTCGGTTCTGTCCGTATGAACAACGGGAGATGCCAGGTCCCGGTCACGCGTGAGCGGTGGCGGAATCCGGACGGGGCGGCCGTGGCCGGGACCGTGAGCGTGCTCCAACGATGTGGAGAGCAGTTCGGTTCCAGGATTCCGCTCACGATGTCAGAACTCTTGTGGAACAACTCCGTGATGACGCCCAACCATCACCTTCCGAACCCGGTCTAGACAAGCACAGGCGGACAGCAGGGGACTGAACGCGACGAAAACGTGGGGGTCGGAGCAAATGCACATCGCGTTTCTGCTCAACAGCGGGTACGGCATGGGGGGAACCATTCGGACCACGTACAACCTGGCGCGCACGCTCGCCGAACACCACGACGTGGAGGTCGTGTCGGTGTTCCGGTACCGGGACAGACCGTTCTTCGACCCGGGCCCCGGCGTGAGCCTGCGTTCGCTGGTCGACATGCGGCGGCACAGCCCCGGATACGAGGGCGACCACCCCGAACACGCCCTGCCGGCGGCCGTCTTCCCGGCCAGCGACGGCCGCCACCCGCAGTACAGCGCGCTGACGGACCGCCGTATCGGCGAGTATCTGGCCACCACGCGGGCCGATGTCGTCATCGGGACCCGCCCCGGCCTCAACGCGCACATCGCGCGCCAGACACGTCGCGGGCCTGCCCGCCTGGGGCAGGAACACCTCACTCTGGCCACGCACTCGGCGCGTCTGAAGCTCATGCTGCGCGACACCTATCCGCGGCTGGACGCCGTGACCACCGTCACCGAGGCGGACGCGCGCGACTACCGCCGCATCCTGCGGCTGCCCGGCGTGCGCGTGGAGGCGCTTCCCAACAGCGTGCCCGCGCCTGACGTCGTCCCGGCCGACGGGAGCGGCAAGTGGGTCGTCGCGGCCGGGCGGCTGGCGCCCGCCAAGCGCTACGACGTGCTGATACGCGCCTTCGCCCGCGCCGCGGCCGAACGGCCCGACTGGGGCCTGCGGATCTACGGCAGCGGACGCGAGCGCGACAAGCTGCGCTCGCTCATCGACCGGCTCGGCCTCTACAACCATGTCTTCCTCATGGGCCCCGCCCACCCCATCGAGGCCGAGTGGGCCAAGGGAGCCATAGGGGCGGTCACTTCGAGCCTGGAGTCCTTCGGCATGACCATCGTCGAGGCGATGCGCTGCGGGCTGCCGGTGGTCGCCACCGACTGTCCGCACGGCCCCGGCGAGATCATCCGCGACGGCGTCGACGGACTGCTGGCACCGACGGGTGACGTGCCGGCCGTCTCCGGCGCGCTGCTGCGCCTGATGAACGACGACGCGCTGCGGCAGCGGATGAGGCAGGCGGCGCTCGTCTCGTCCGCCCGGTTCGACCCGGCGCGGGTGGGCGCCCGCTACGAGGAGTTGCTGACCGGTCTGGTCAACCGCCGCGGCGGCGGCCTGCACCGGGCGCGCGCCGCGATGCTCGGCGGCGCGTACGCGGCCAAGGACGCGCTGGTGGGCAAGGAATTCGCACTGCAGGGAGGAGTGGCATGACCACACGAGGCACCGGCACACTGAGAGCGACGGGGAGCGCCGCGCACGCGGGCCCGCGTGCCGCACCCCCCGCGAGCCCCGGGGCAACGGGGCTGTCCCGCTCCGCCCTTCCCCGTCCCCCGCACGGGGCCGCGGGTGGTGAGGGGACGCGCGGGCCGCGCGCCGACTGCACGGCCGACAGCGCCGGGGGGCTCACTTTCGACGTCCGGCCGGGCGACGCCCCGGCCGGGCGTGACGGGACGGCGGTGACGGGCGGCGGCGCCGGCAACGCCGCGCTGCTGCTGCGCCGCCGCGGCGGGGGCGAAGGGCCGGCGGACGAGGTCCGGCTGCCGCTCGGCCCTGCCGGGACGGACGGCACGCTGCGCGCCGTGCTGCCCAGCATCATGACCTTGCCGGAAGGGCGCTGGGACGCCTATCTCGCGCCGGCGGAGGCGGAGCCGCGGCGCCTGCTGCCCGGCGTCAACGATCTGCGCTCCCTCATCGACCGCGTCCCGCGCCGGGGGCGGACATGGCTGGGGGTGCGCATCCCCTACGCCACCAAGTACGGCAACCTCACTGTGCGTTCGTGGTTGCGCTGGCCGCATGCCGAGGCCGGGCGGCTGCGTGTGACGGACTGCCGCATGCTGCTGCGCGGCAGGCTCTACGGAGCGCGGCTCAGCAGTACGGCACGGCTGGAGGCGCACGCCCGGGGCGCGGCCGCCACACCGGTCGCCGTGCGTGTGAGCCGGGCGTGCGAGGTGTCCGGGGCGTGGGACGCCTCAGGCGCACTCGACGCGGCCGGTGCGTACGCAGGCGGGGACGGTGCCCGGAGCCGTCTCCAAAATGGTGACCCGGCCTCGGAGTTCGCCGCCGAACTCTCCCTCGCCGACCTGCCGCCCGCGCATCAGGTGTGGGACCTGTGGCTGCGCCCCGGTGAGGGCGCTGAGCCGGTCCGTCTGGCCCGCATCCTCGACGACGTGCCGGACAAGAAGGACATCTTCAGCTACCCGCCGCAGCGCGTCGCCGACGCCGCAGGTGAACGTGCCGTCAGGCCGTACTACACGCTCGACAACGACCTCTCCGTGCGGGTGAGTTGTGCGGAGGCGGTGTAGAAGCGCGGCAACGGGCAACTCGGCGCCGCGGAGGTGTCATTACCCATGGTTCCTATTCTGCTCGTACTGCTTCTGGCCCTGATCCTCTTCGGCGCGGGCTTCGCGCTGGAGGTGCTGTGGTGGATCGCTGTCGCGGTCCTGGTGATCTGGCTGCTCGGCTTCCTGCTGCGCAGCACCTCGCCCGCCGGAAAGAGGGCGCGCTGGTACCGCTGGTAGAGGGGGGACGGAGTACACGGTGAGGCCACCCCTTGCGGACCGAGGCTGTCCGCAAGGGGTGGCACGCTCCCCGGCATGTCGGGACATCGGCACGGCTGCTGCGTCTGCTGCCACTCCAGCAGACCCCACGTGACTGGTCCGGGGCCGGACTGACCGACCGGCTCGGTGTCACACCGTGCACCGTCCGCAGGGACGTGGACCGGCTGTTCGGCCTCGACTTCGAAGTGCGTGCTCCGGGGGCGCTGTTCCCGCAGGTCGAGGCGTTGCGCGACCGGCCGGACCGGGCGCTGGGGCAGAGCTGGCCCCGCACTTCCCGCTGTTCCCTCCCTCCGGCCAAGTGACGTGAAATACACGTGCAGTCACTGTGGCCGATTCCTCCGCGGCCTTCGCCGTACGGGAGTTCGCGGCCTCGTTGTTCACCGGTCCCGGCCGTCGGAGTCCGGATTCCGTGCTCCGGACGCGGGGTTCGACAGGGAAGGCGGAACAACGAATTACGGTGCGTGCCGGGGTTTCTGACGGCCCGTCCCGTCCCGAATTCCCCGTCGAGTTTCCGGCCTCTTCCGGTGCCGGATTCCCGGCCGCCACAGAAGCCACGTACGAGTGAAGCGGCGTGGGCGGAGGTGGACGCGGACCGCTGTGACAAGAGTGTGACGAGGTGACGATACGAGCCGGACTTCCGGCTGTACGGTGGCTGTCATGGCACCGGAATCCGCAGCCCAGGACACCCCCCAGGACGAGCCGGAGAGCTATGTCGGGCTCTCCTCGCAGGCCGCCGAGGAGCGCGCCCGCGCGCGCGGCTGGACCACTGTGCGGTCGCTCGCACCCGACGCGATCATCACCATGGAGTATCTGAGCGGGCGCCTGAACTTCGCCGTCGACAAGGACACGGGAACGGTCGTGCGCTGCTGGCCCGGCTGATCCGTCCGGTCTTCGGCCGGACCACGTCCCTCATCTGTGCGGCCCCGGCGCCTACGACAAAGGCGCCGGGGCCGCACACATGAGGGAACGCATGAGAGAGCGGCCCTGGAGATGACCCGCCCGCGTTCCCCGTCCGTCGCTTCGCCGGGCCTCCCGCCGGCTCACTTCTCCCGCGGCCCGAGAGGCGCTGTACGCGGCTGTGAGCGGTCCGCGTAGGGCCGCCGGGGGCCCGCGGGTGCCTGCGGGCCCACAGGCGCGCGTTCCGGGCGCAGCGGGTTCTGACGCCCCGGCGCGTGGTGCAGCCGGGCCGCCCCGACACCGCTCCCGGTGGGGGCCGCGGGCGCGCGGCTCCCCACCACCCGTGTCTCACCGTGGAGCGGTTCCTCCCCGGCGGTCATCTCCTCGGCCGGAAGGCTCCTGCCGGACGGCAGCAGCGGCTGCCGGGTGACGGGCGAGAGGGGCGACGGCGCCAGGCCGGGGATCTTCGCGGGGCTCACACGGTCACGCCAGAGGAGGATGCGCGCCTCGGCCGTGGCCAGAGCGGGCTCCGCCCAGGGCAGCGCGAGGAGGATGAGCAGCCCCGCGGCCCAGCCCAGCAGCACGTCGCTCACCCAGTGCGTACCGAGGTAGACCGTGGTCGCGCCGACTCCCAGGGCGAAGAAGGCCGCGACCACCGACAGCACCCGGCGGGCGCGCGGCGTCGTGGCGAGATAGGCCAGGATGCCCCAGGTCACCACGGCGTTGGCCGTGTGGCCGGAAGGGAATATATCGCCGCCGGCGAAGAGTTCGGCCGATCCGACGGAGGTCGCGTAGTGCGGGCCGAGCCGGCCGAGCCCGATCTTCACCGCGCCGACAGTGACGTTGAGGGCCAGCAGCGCGGTGCCGAGCACCAGCAGCGGGCGCAGCGTCCGCTGCCGCCAGGAGCGCCAGCCCAGCCAGGCGGCCACCAGCACGGCGGTGGGCCCGCGTTGGCCCAGCACGACGAAGTAGTCCAGGAACGCGTGCACTTCCGGCCACTGCTTGTAGGGCCGGAAGAGCATGAGCTGCCAGTCGAGCCGTACCAGATCTGTGCGAACCAGCACGGCGATGACAATCACCGCGTAGAGCCCCGAAGTAGCGCCGAACAACAGCTTCCGGGTTCGGCTCATCCGCGGGGTGTCGCGGTTGCTCGGTCGCTCGGGCTCTTGTTCCAGCCGGGCGAGCAGTCGGTCGATACGCACCCAATCGACGTTACAACGGCTGTGAGAGATGGCCGTGCACGTCAGGGCGTTCGTGATGACGATGTGATGTGGAGTGCGTCTCACCGGGGTGTTTGTATGCCTGAATTCCCGCAGCTTATCCGGGGTTTACGTGCCGCATTCCGGATGGCGTTCACTGACATCCGGTGCGCTCGTTCGCCGAATTTCCGTTCACCGCCGGTTGGCGGGGAATTCTGCCCCGCTTTTCCATCCGGGTTCCCTTCCCGCGTGCGCCAGTTGGCGAACGGCGGGCTGCGCAGGACACACAGGGGCGGCACACCGGGACGCCTCGGCGTGGCCTGCCGCTCCGTGAGGTGCGCCACGTGATCGCCTGGCAGACTCGCGTACCCTGACGGCCACTCGCCCTTCCGCTCCGGGCCGTGCGGCGTTCCGTCCCCCCTCGCCGTGCGTGCCGACTGCCGCCTTCCCGGAGCGCCCCCACCGTGCCGAGGGGCGAGCGGGAGAGGAGGTGTGCATGTCCGGGACGACTCCGGCCGGAGCGAGCGATACGGCAGCGGAGGCCCCCGAGCACAGGGCAGACCCCTCAGCCGGCGGTTCCGCGCCCCCGGTCAACAGGTGGACCGTGCTCGTCGTCCTGTGCGCCAGCCTGCTGCTGGTCGCCGTGGACGCCACGGTGCTGCACGTCGCGGTGCCCGCCGTCTCCGAGGAGTTGCGGCCCGGCTCCGTCGAACTGCTGTGGATCGTCGACGCCTATCCGCTCGCGTGCGCCTCCCTGCTCATCCTCTTCGGAACGCTCGGTGACCGGGTCGGACGCCGGCGTGTCCTGCTCTTCGGCTACGCGCTCTTCGCCGTCGCATCAGGCCTGGCCGCGTACGCGGAGACCCCCGGCGTGCTGATAGCGGCGCGCGCCCTTCTGGGGGTCGGCGGGGCGATGATCATGCCCGCGACGCTGTCGATCCTGCGTCACGTCTTCCCCGACCGCCGTGAGCGGGCGCTGGCCGTCGGCATCTGGAGCGCGGTCGCGGCGGTCGGTGCCGGTGTGGGGCCGCTCGTCGGCGGGGCGCTGCTGGAGCACTTCTGGTGGGGTTCGGTCTTCCTGGTCAACATTCCGCTGATGGCCGCGGGCCTCCTCGTCGGCCGCTGGCTGCTCCCGGAGTCGACGGGGAGCAGGGAAGGCCCCTGGGACATCCTCGGCGCGGTCATGGCCGCGGGCGGACTCCTCGGGCTCATCCTCGGCATCAAGCACGCGGGCGGCGCGGACCCGGTCTCGCCCGGCACGGCTGTGCCGCTGTTCGCCGGCGGGGTGCTGCTCGCCTTCTTCGTGCGGAGGCAGCGGCGCCGCACGTACCCGCTCATCGACGTCCGCACCGTCGCCCGCCGGGCCTTCGGCACCGCGGTGGGCTGCATCGTGCTCACCGTGCTGGCCCTGGTCGGTCTGGCGCTGATCGCCGCGCAGTATCTCCAGCTCGTGCTCGGCCTCTCCCCGCTGCAGACCGGGTTGCGGCTGCTGCCGCTCTCCCTGGCGGCCGTCGCCGCCGGGCTGGCCGGTTCGCGGCTGCTGCGGCTGCTGGGCCCGCGGACCATGGTCGCACTGGGCTTCGCACTCACCGCGGTCGCCGTGCTGCTGCTGACCGGCGTCGGTCAGGAGGACCGGCCCGCACTGCTCGTCGGAGGATTCGTGCTGCTGGGCTTCGGCCTGGAGACCACGCTCTTCGGCTGCTACGAGTCCATGCTCAGCGAGGCGCCCCCCTCCAGGTCCGGAGGCGCCGCGGCGATCGGCGAGACCGCGTACCAGCTGGGAGCCGGCATGGGCATCGCCGTGCTCGGCAGTGTGATGAACGCGGCCTATGCGCCGGGGGTCCGTGACGTGCCCGGCGTCCCGGCCGCCGCGAGGGACGGCGCGGGACACTCGCTGGGCGAGGCGTACGGCATCGCCGCCCGGCTGGAGGGCCCCGCGGGCGACGCGCTGCGTTCGGCCGCGCGCGGCGCCTTCGTGCACGGCATGCACGTCACCCTGATCGTCAGCGCCTCCCTGCTGCTGCTCGGCGCACTAGCGGCACTCAGGCTGCCGCGCACCATGGACACGGCACGGGACGAGGCCGGTGAACAGGGCGATGCCGCGGGCGAGGTCCCCGCAGGGCAGGCGTCCCCCGCGGGAGAGCCCGCGCCGTGCCTCACCTCGCCATCGAAGGTGCCCGCGCGGCAGGAAGCCGGGGATCAGGGCGAACGCGGTGCCGCGCGCAGCGGGGTGCCGCGGCAGGCGGATCGGAAGCGCGAGACGTCCTCGGCCGCCGCGCCGGCCGACGCGTCGGCGTAGCGGGACGGGCGGGGTGGCCTGGGGCCGCCCGGAGAGCGACACGGACGGCACACCCGTGACGGTGACTCGCCGGCAGAAGTCCCGGTCGGCTCCGGCTCCGGCTCCCCGCTCCGCGACCGTTGCGACCGCGCCGCCCTGATCACATGAGACGCCGGGCAGCAGCCCGGGAGCGCCGGGGAGCGCCGGGGAGGAGAACCCGCATCGTGCGCCTCGCACACGATGGCGCCGCCATGACCCGCGCCCGGCCGCGCCCGTACCCCGCCGGCCGTCTGCCGTAGCTGTGCGCCTGCCCGCGCGGGCAGGAAGCACCGGGGAAGAGGCGTCGGGTCCGTACGGGGTCTGCGCAGATCCCGTACGGGGACCTGCCGGAGAAGATCCTCCCGGACGCGGGGGACCGCCGCATGAGGAGCGCTGTCGCTTCGCGGGGAGGGGTTCGTCCGCTGCGGACGACGAAGGGCAAGGAGCATTCCCACTCCTTGCCACTCTCAACGTATAGCGCACTGGGGGCCTTGCGGCAAGACCCGGGTCGTGCCGCAGAATCGCCCACCGAGGCCAGAACCTGCGGAAACGGGGGCTTTGTCGAATGTGTGGGGTTTTGACCGGTGTGCGGGCCGCGCGGAGACGTCGGAACGCGGGTGGTGCCACCGGAAGAGGACTCCGCGCGGCGGACCGCCCTGCCGCGCGCGACGGCCGTGAGCGACCCCGAATCGGAGCGATGACGTGAACCCGCAGACCACCAGTGTGTTCGACCTTCCCGACCGCCTCTCACCCAAGGCCGACCCGGCGCTGATCGCCGGTGACCAGCAGCACTTCGCAACCGTCGCGGAAAGTCTCCAGCAGGCGATCGCCGAGTTGACCGACCGCCTCGACGCCGAGCGCAGGGCACCCGGCGGCCTCGGCCGGGAGGCGATGGACCGGGACGCGGAGATCCACCGGCTGACCGCCCGCCTGCGCGCCCTGCGCCGCTTCGGCCTGGACCTGTGCCTCGGACACATCGTCGGCACGGACGACCCCGAACCGGTGTACGTCGGACGGCTCGGCCTCACCGACAGCGAGGGCCGCCGGCTGCTGCTGGACTGGCGCTCCCCGGCGGCCGAGCCCTTCTTCGCCGCGACCCACGCAAACCCGATGGGCCTGGCCAGCCGCCGCAGATACCGCTGGACCCGTGGCCGGATCAGCGACTACTGGGACGAGGTGTTCACCGCTGAGGGGCTCGAAGGGCACGCCGCGCTCGACGACCAGTCCGCCTTCATCGCGAGCCTGGGCAGCAGCCGGTCGTCCCGGATGCGGGACGTGCTCGCCACCATCCAGTCCGACCAGGACGCCGTCATCCGCGCGGGATCGGGCGGCACTCTCGTCGTCGACGGCGGTCCGGGCACGGGGAAGACCGTCGTCGCCCTGCACCGCTCCGCGTACCTCCTCTACGCCGACCCCCGGCTCGGCCGCCGCCGGGGCGGCGTGCTGTTCGTCGGTCCGCACCGGCCCTACCTGGCCTACGTCGCCGACGTCCTGCCCAGCCTCGGGGAGGAGGGCGTGCAGATCTGCACGCTGCGGGACCTCGTCGCCGAGGGAGCCGGAGCAGTGGCGGAGACCGACCCGCGCGTGGCGCTTCTGAAGTCGTCCGCGGACCTGGTGAAGGCGGTCGATCCGGCCGTCGCCATCTATGAGGAGCCGCCCACCGAGGCGATGACCGTCTCGACCCCCTGGTCCGACATCCGGCTGAGTGCCGAGGACTGGGCAGCGGCGTTCGACGCAGTGGAACCGGGCACTCCGCACAACGAGGCGCGCGAGCAGATCAGGGAGGAGCTGCTGACGATCCTGCTGGACAAGGACGGCAGCGACGCCCCGCCCGATCTGCTGCGCAGATCGCTGCTGCGGGACACGGAGCTGATGAGGACCCTCAACCGCGCCTGGCCCGTGATCGAGGCGGGTGACCTCGTCTCGGATCTGTGGTCGGTCCCCGCCTATCTGCGCAAGTGCGCTCCCGGTCTCGGCCCCGAGGACGTACGGAGGCTGCAGCGCAAGGACGCCCGGGCCTGGACGGTCTCCGACCTGCCGCTGCTCGACGCGGCACGGCAGCGGCTCGGCGACCCGGAGGCGTCACGGCGCAAGCACCGGCACGACGCCGCTGTCGCCGCCGAACGGGCGCGCAGGGCCGACGTCATCGACGGTCTGCTGGAGGCCGACGACGACGGCGAGGGCGCGGTGACCATGCTGCGGGGACAGGATCTGCAGGACAGCCTGATCGACGAGTCCGCACTGCCGGGCGCCGAACCCGACCTGCTGGCGGGCCCGTTCGCGCACATCGTCGTGGACGAGGCCCAGGAACTGACCGACGCGGAGTGGCAGATGCTGCTGCTGCGCTGCCCGTCCCGGAGCTTCACCGTCGTCGGGGACCGTGCCCAGGCCAGGCGCGGGTTCACCGAGTCGTGGCAGGAACGTCTTGAGCGGGTCGGCCTGGACCGGGTCGGCGTGGCCTCGCTGAGCATCAACTACCGCACGCCGAAAGAGGTCATGGCGGAGGCGGAGCCGGGTATCCGGGCCGTGCTCCCGGACGCCAACGTGCCGGTCTCCGTCCGCGGCAGCGGCGACCCCGTCGTGCACGGATCCGCCGCGGACCTGAACTCGCTCCTCGAGACCTGGCTCGCCGCGCACACCGACGGGATCGCCTGCGTCATCGGCGAACCCGGCTTCCGGGCGACGTCCCGCGTGCGGTCGCTGACGCCGGAGCTTTCGAAGGGGCTGGAGTTCGACCTGGTCGTCCTCGTCGACCCGGAGGCGTTCGGAGAGGGCGTCGAAGGCGCTGTCGACCGCTATGTCGCGATGACCCGGGCGACCCGGCGGCTCGTCGTCCTGACGAGCTCCTGACGAGTTCCTGACGCCGCCGGACGAACGTCGGCCCGGGCCGGAGGAGGAGCGGAAGCACCGGGCGCGGACGTGGGGTGGACGTGACGGAGGCAGGGCAGGCGCGGCGGACGTGGGGCCGGTGTCCGGCGGACCACGGGGACCACGGGGACCGCGGTGACGGACTTGCCCGTTCCCGCCCCCTGAACCGGCCCCGTCTCAGCTCTGGTTGAAGAAGCCTCCTTCGGCGCGGCGGTCCTGGCCTCCGACGATCTTGTAGTCGTCGGGGGTCAGCAGGAACACCCGCGTCGCCACCCGTTCGATGGAACCGCGCAGCCCGAAGGTGAGACCCGCGGCGAAGTCCACGACCCGCTTGGCGTCCGCCGACTCCATCGTGGTGAGGTTGATGATGACGGGGACTCCCTCGCGGAAGAGCTCGCCGATGCCGCGCGCGTCGCGGAATCCGTCCGGTGTGACCGTCGCGATGCGGGTGCCCTGGTCCTGTGCCGCCTCGGCCGTCACCCGGACTCTCGGGTCGGTGACCCAGGGTTCGCGGGCGGCGTCCCCGGGCTCCGGCCCCTCGGCGTAGTCGTCGTCGTAGTAACGCATTTCGCTGTCATCGACGAGGCCCAGCCAGGCACTCGCCTTGCGCACCGATCCCATGGACGCCTCCTCTCCTCTAACGCGGTCGTCCGCAGTGACGTCCAGCGGCTCCGCAACGGGTCCGCATCCCTATCGTCGTCCATGATGCGGATGTTGCGCCAAGCGGATACCTGCCCAGAACGGGATTCGTGACGTTACTGGTGCAGAACACGTGGCGCTCGGTCAGGAATTGGCGGGGGCCCGCTCGGTGACGGAGTGCAGGTCGCCACGTCCCCGCGGGGCGGTTCGGCGGTGCGGCAGGGGTGCGGGCTGCCCCGCGACCATGGTGGCCTGCTGCCAGGGTGATGCCGCGGCGCGACGCGTACGAAACACTGTGCGAGGGGTCAACGGTGAGGCGGTGAAGCGGTGTTCGAAGCCGTGTGCGCTCGCGGGCGGGTCGCCGGTCCCACGGACGGAGACGCGAGCCCGGCCGGTCCGCCCCCGGGTGACGTTTTTCGGTGAAGCTGCGCTCCGGCTCGGAGAGCTGTGGAGCGCGGGGTCATGTCCTGCGCGGCGGCCCGCTGTTGGAAGCACGACCGGTGGCGGCGCCGCTCCCGCCTCCCGCCGGTCCTGCCGGACGGTGGCCGGTTCGCGCTCCCGTGCCCCGCGGGGCGGGTCCGGCAGGGGCGGCTGAGCCTGTGCCACAAGTGCGGTTGCGGATGCGGTGAATGCCCTTCATGGGTGCGGCGATTGCTTGCCGCAATTGCGCCGGGCGCCTCGGGAATTCAGCCGTCGAAGCAGCCGGATGCATATGCGGAATTACCTTCCGGCCCACTCGCGACAACCCCGGCCGAAATCCATTGGCTGAGGGGTCAATTGGTGGACAGAACAGGACAAGTCCGCTTCTTGTGCCAGTTGGGGCGATGACTGTGACCTGTCACGCGGCGTGTTCAGACGAAACATCGACGGTTCTGTGAATTCGTGTGTAGCGTCGAGCTGCGACGGGGCCAGATTTTCCTCGGTCGAGGCGAACTTGGCCTTGTGTGACAAGCGTCATTCTCGTAATACTCGGCAGTACGAGTTGGCATGGACGCGATTCCTTCGGGCAACGAAGGCTGTGTCCGTACTTCCTCCGGGGCTGTCCCCCCAAGACCCGGGCGGCCCCAACCCCCCACTGGAGGTTCTTGAGTTGAGCGAAAAGAAGCACATAACGAAGCGGCGGATGGCCATCGCGGGCGCGGGTGTCGCGGCCCTGGTCGCCGGGTCGCTGACCTGGACGAGCGCCAACGCGGCGGAGGAGTCGACACCGAGCGTGAAGACCCTCTCCAGCGCGTCGGCTTCGAAGCTCGCCTCGAAGCTCACGGCTGACGTCAAGGGTGACGCCGGGTCGTACTACGACGCCAAGGCCAAGAAGCTGGTCGTCAACGTCACCGACCAGGACGCCAAGCAGCAGGTCGAGGCCGCCGGTGCCGAGGCCAAGGTCGTCCAGCACACGATGGGCCAGCTGAACTCCGTCAAGAAGACCCTCACCGAGGAGGGCATGGTCGGCACCTCCCGCGCCGTGGACGTGAAGTCCAACACGGTCGTGGTCACCGCCGACAAGACGGTCAAGGGCGCGAAGCTCGCCAAGCTGAAGAAGCAGGTCGAGTCCGAGGGCAGCAAGGTCGAACTGAAGCGCTCCTCGGGCGAGTTCACCACCAAGATCGCCGGTGGTGACGCCATCCACGGTGACGGCGGACGCTGCTCCCTCGGGTTCAACGTGACACTCGACGGACAGCCGGCCTTCCTCACGGCGGGCCACTGCTCCACCGCCATCGCCCAGTGGTCGGAGACCGAGGGCGGCGAGGTCATCGCCGAGAGCGGTGACGGCGAGTTCCCGGGTGCCGACTACGGCATCGCCACCTACACCGGCGAGACCGACGCCCCGAGCGAGGTCAACCTCTACGACGGCAGCACGCAGGAGATCACTGCGGCGGCCGAGGCAGAGGTCGGCCAGCAGGTCACCCGCAGCGGCAGCACCACGCAGGTTCACGAGGGCACCGTTCAGGCCCTGGACGCCTCCGTCACCTACCCGGAGGGCACCGTCAACGGCCTGATCCAGACCGACGTCTGCGCCGAGCCCGGCGACAGCGGCGGCTCCCTCTTCGCCGGCGACCAGGCGCTGGGTATGACCTCGGGCGGCAGCGGTGACTGCTCCTCCGGTGGCGAGACCTTCTTCCAGCCCGTCACCACGGCCCTCGAGGCCACCGGTGCCGAGCTTCCCTGAAGAAGCGCCGCACACCGCAGTGTGATGTCGCACTGATCTCGCACTGAGCACTGTCGCAGTACACGGCGGAACCCCCGGGCATTGCCCGGGGGTTCCGTCTTTTGCGCATCCGGCGGCGTCAGGGGTGCCCGGCACGCCCGTCGGTGCCGGTGTTCATTCGGCGGCGACCAGCTCCGCGATCTGTACGGCGTTCAGCGCCGCCCCCTTGCGCAGGTTGTCGTTGGTGAGGAAGAGCGCGAGGCCGTGCTCCACGGTCTCGTCGCCGCGGATGCGGCCGACGTAGCTCGCGTCCTTGCCCGCCGCCTGGAGCGGGGTGGGGATGTCGGAGAGCTCGACGCCCGGAGCGGCCGAGAGCAGCTCGCGGGCCCGTCCGGGGGTGAGTTCGCGCTCGAAGCGGGCGTTGACCTGGAGCGAGTGGCCGGTGAAGACCGGCACGCGCACGCAGGTGCCCGAGACCTTCAGGCCGGGGATGCCGAGGATCTTGCGGCTCTCGTTGCGGAGCTTCTGCTCCTCGTCGGTCTCCTCCAGGCCGTCGTCGACGATCGAGCCCGCCATCGGCAGCACGTTGAAGGCGATCGGACGCTCGTACTTCTCCGGCTGCGGGAAGTCCACCGCCTCGCCGTCGAAGGTCAGCCGGGTCGCGTCGCTCCCGACGGCCTTGCGCGCCTGCTCGTCGAGCTCGGCGACGCCGGCCAGGCCGCTGCCGGAGACCGCCTGGTAGGAGGCGACGACCAGCCCGGTCAGCCCGGCCTCCTCGTGCAGCGGACGCAGCACGGGCATGGCGGCCATGGTGGTGCAGTTCGGGTTGGCGATGATGCCCTTCGGGCGCTGCCTGGCGGCGTCCGGGTTCACCTCGGAGACGACCAGCGGCACGTCCGGGTCGAGCCGCCAGGCGGAGGAGTTGTCGATCACGACCGGGCCCTGGGCGGCGACCTTCTCCGCGAGGGCCTTGGAGGTCGAACCGCCGGCGGAGAAGAGGACGACGTCCAGCCCGGAGTAGTCGGCCGTGGTCGCGTCCTCGACGGTGATCCCGCCGCCCTGCCAGTCGAGGGTGCGCCCGGCGGAACGGGCGGAGGCGAACAGCCGCAGCTCGTCGACGGGGAGTTTCCGCTCGGCCAGAATCTCCCGCATCACACTGCCGACCTGGCCGGTGGCTCCGACGATCCCGATCCTCATGGGGCTCCTTCTGTGAGTTCCTGTGTGCGTGTGGGTCCGTGTCGTCCCGTTCTGCGGTGTGCGTACGGGATCGGCGCTGGCTCTCCTACCCTGCCCTGCCGCCTCTACGACCGGCCACTTCTTTGACATCGGTCACACGGGGTGAGGGGATCACCGGCTGACGACGGCGCGCCGGCCGCAGGTGTGCTTCGGCGGCACCGCCGGGCCGGTGTGCACCTGGCTCGAACACCCTCTGCGGGCCCGTGATTTCGGGCTCGCGGGCTGTCCGGACGGGGGTGTGCACCCGTGGTGAGCTGCGGAGAGGCGCCGGAAAGTCGTTCGAACGAAAGTTCGAGAGCTGGTCTATGGTGGGGGTCGGACCGGGGCAAGCAGAGGTGCGAGTGCGGCGGGAGGTGCGTGCGATGCCGGGATTCGTGCACCTGCACGTCGCCTCCGGGTTCTCCCTGCGGTACGGAGCCTCGCACCCCGAGACGCTGGCCGAGCGCGCCGCCGAACGCGGGATGGACGCCGTCGCGCTCACCGACCGGGACACCCTCGCCGGTGCGGTGCGCTTCGCCAGGGCGAGCGCGGGCGCCGGAGTGCGGCCGGTCTACGGAGCGGAGCTGGCCGTGGCGGAGCGGCCGGAGGGGCACAGCGCCGTACGGCGGCGGCGTACCCCCGTCAAGGGAGGTGCCTTTGTCGACGAGTCCGCACAGCGGGTCGTCTTCCTCGCCGGGCAGGGAGCCACGGGCTGGGACCGGCTGTGCCGGACGGTCAGCGCCGCACACGCCGGCGGGGGCGAGCGTCCACGGCTGGAGTGGGCGGACCTGGCGGCTCTGGGAGGCGCGTCGGAGGGTGCGCTGACCGTCCTGCTCGGCCCCGCATCCGACGTCGGCCGTTCACTCGCCGCCGGGCGCCCCGACCGTGCGGCACGGCAGCTGGACGGCTGGCGCGAGATCTTCGGCACGGCGCTGCGGCTGGAGGTCACCGGCCACGTACCGCTGCGGGAGTCCGCGCGGATGCTGGGGCTCGCAGCCGAGCAGAGGGTCAGCCCCGTACTGACCAACGCGGTGCGCTACGCCGACCCCAGCCAGGGGCCGGTCGCGGACGTACTGGACTCGGCGCGCCTGCTGGTCCCGGTCGATCCGCGCAGGGGACTGGACGGAGGGGAGCGCTGGCTGAAGGGGCCGGAGGCCATGGCGGAGGCCGCGCTGCGCGTCGCGGAAGCCGCGGGGTACCGGCGGGGGACCGCGCACCGGCTGCTGACGCTGACGGAGGAGACCGCCGGTGCCTGCCGTGTCGACCCCGAGGACGACATCGGCATCGGACGGGTGCACTTCCCGGAGCCGTGGCTGGTCGGGGCGGGTACCGGCGTCCGCGGCGCGGGCCGGGGCGCGGGCGGAAGGAGCGCCGAGCACGTGCTCCGCTCGCGCTGCGCGGCCGGGATGGTCGCACGGCGGTACGAGGGGCAGCGGGAACGCTGGGACCGGCTCGAACACGAACTGCGGATCATCGAGGGGCTCGGCTTCTCCTCCTACTTCCTCACCGTCGCCCAGGTCGTGCAGGACGCGCGGGCGATGGGCGTACGGGTCGCGGCACGCGGCTCGGGTGCCGGGTCGCTGGTCAACCACCTGCTGGGTATCGCACACGCCGACCCGGTCGAGCACGGCCTGCTCATGGAACGCTTCCTCTCGCCGCGCCGCGCGGCTCTCCCGGACATCGACATCGATGTGGAGTCCGCCCGGCGGCTGGAGGTCTACCGCGCGGTCTTCGACCGCTTCGGCGAGGAGCGCGTCGCCGCCGTCGCCATGCCGGAGACCTACCGGGTGCGGCACGCCATCCGGGACGTGGGCGCGGCGCTGAGCATGGACCCCGCCGAGACCGACCGGCTCGCCAAGTCGTTCCCCCACATCCGGGCGCGTGACGCGCGCGCGGCACTCGGTGAACTCCCCGAACTGCGCGGTGTGGAAGCCGAACGGTACGGGCCCCGCTTCTGGGACCTGGTCGAGTCGCTGGACGCGCTGCCGCGCGGGGTCGCCATGCACCCGTGCGGTGTGCTGCTGTCGGACTCCTCGCTCCGCGCCCGTACGCCTGTCGTGCCCACAAGCGGCGAGGTGCCCCACAGTTCTCCGGGCGAGGGGGGTTCCCCCATCCCGATGTCCCAGTTCGACAAGGACGACGTGGAGGAGCTGGGGCTGCTCAAGCTGGATGTGCTGGGGGTGCGGATGCAGTCCGCGATGGCGCACGCGGTGGCCGAGGTCGAGCGGGCCTCCGGCGGTGGGGGCGCCCCCGCCTCGGGCAGGGAGAGGGTCGTGCTGGAGGAGGTGCCGGAGGGCGATCCGCGGACCTATGAGCTGATCCGCTCCGCGGAGACGCTCGGCTGCTTCCAGATCGAGTCGCCCGGCCAGCGCGACCTGGTCGGGCGGCTGCAGCCGGAGAGCTTCCACCATCTCGTCGTCGACATCTCGCTGTTCCGGCCGGGGCCGGTCGCCGCCGACATGGTGCGGCCGTTCATCGAGGCGCGGCACGGGCGGCGGCCGGCCAGCTATCCGCACCCGGACCTGGAGCCCGCGCTGCGGGAGACGTACGGCGTCGTGGTCTTCCACGAGCAGATCATCGAGATCCTGTCGGTCATGACCGGCTGCGGCCGTGCGATGGCCGACGAGGCGCGTCGTGCGCTCTCGGACGAGGCGCGGCAGGGCAGGGTGCGGGCCTGGTTCGCGCAGGAGGCGTCGCGGCGCGGGTACGAGGCCGGGGCCGTCGAGCGCACCTGGGAGATCGTGGAGGCGTTCGGGTCCTACGGGTTCTGCAAGGCGCACGCCGTGGCCTTCGCCGTACCCACCTATCAGTCGGCGTGGCTGAAGGCCCACCATCCGGCCGCGTTCTACGCGGGAGTGCTGGAGCACGATCCGGGGATGTACCCGAAGAGGCTGCTGCTGGCGGACGCGCGCCGGCGCGGGGTGCCGGTGCTGCCGCTGGATGTGAACCGGTCGTCCGTCGCCTATCGGATCGAACTGGTGTCTGATTTCAAGGGTGTTGAGGGACCCGGCCGGAGCCGGTGGGGTGTGCGTCTCGCCCTCTCCGAGGTGCAGGGCATCAGCGAGGGCGACGCGGAGCGGATCGCCGCCGGGCAGCCCTACGACTCGCTGGCCGACCTGTGGCGCCGGGCGCGGCCGTCCCGTCCCGTCGCCGAAAGACTCGCGCAGGTGGGGGCACTGGACGCCTTCGCGCCCCACGGCAACCGGCGCGACCTGCTGCTGCACATCGCCGAACTGCACCGGCAGCAGCGGGGGGCCGCCGGGGCCCGTGAGGGTCAGCTGGCACTCGGCGAGGCCGCCGTGCCCGAACCCGCCGGGCTGCCCGATCTCGACGCGGACGAACGGCTGGGCGCCGAACTCGGTGTTCTCGGCATGGACGCCTCGCGGCACCTCATGGACGACCACACCGCGTTCCTGCGGGAGTTGGGCGTGCACCCGGCGCATGGCCTGCGCGAGGCCCGGCACGGCGACACGGTCCTGGTCGCGGGCGCCAAGGCCGCCACCCAGACCCCGCCGATCCGGTCCGGGCGGCGCGTCATCTTCGCCACCCTCGACGACGGGACCGGGCTGGTCGACCTCGCCTTCTTCGACGACAGCCACGCGGCCTGCGCGCACACCGTCTTCCACTCCTGGCTGCTGCTGGTGCGGGGTGTGGTCCAGCGGCGCGGACCGCGCAGCCTCAGCGTGGTGGGAGCGGCCGCGTGGGACCTGGCCGAACTGGCCGAACTGCGCCGCACCGGCGGTCTGGACGCGGTCGCCGCGCGGCTGGCGGAACCTCCCGGGCGGCGGGACCAGGGGGCGGGACCGGTCTCCCGCTCCGGAGGGACCTCCGAAGAGGGGGCCGGAGAAGGATCCCAAGAGGGCTCCGGAGAGGGAGCCGGAGAGCGCACGGTCCGGGTGGCGAAGGGGTACGAGATGCACCCCTGGGCCGATCTGCGTCCGCCCGGCGATTCCGCCGGCTCCCCGAAGGCCCTCCGCAAACTGTGGCATTCCAGCCCGGGGAGCGCGGGATGACCGGGGCCGCCGCACGTCCCGGACTCCACGTGCTGTACGTGCGCTTCGAGAACCACGGGGAGGCGGACCACCCGGAATTCCCCCGGCTCCCCGAATTTCCCGAACTCCCCGAATTCCCGGAGCTCCTGGGCCTTCTCGCCGGCTTCACCCCCGTCGTACAGGCCCTCCCGCCCGACGCCGCGCTCGCCGACGTACGGGGCGCGCTGCGCTACTTCGACCGCGACGCCCCCGCCCTGGCCCGGCTCGTCCGCCTCCGCGCCCTGGCCCTGTACGGCACCGACTGCACCGTCGGCGTCGCCGTCAACCCGCTTCTGGCACGGATGGCCGCGCAGGCCGGTCCGCGCGGCACGGTCCGCGTGGTGCGCCCCGAGGAGACCGCGGAGTTCCTCGCCCGCCGGCCTGTCGCGTCCCTGCACGGCGTCGGCCCGGCGACCGCCCGCACACTGTGCGCGTACGGCCTGGACAGCGTCGGCCGTGTCGCGGACGCGGCACCCGCCACCCTGCAGCGGGTGCTCGGAGCGAAGACGGGACGCCGCATCCATGAGCGTGCCCGCGGTATCGACCCGGCCCCCGTCGTCCCCAGCGCCCCCGCACGCTCTGTCAGTTCGGAGTACCGCTTCGACCGGGACGAACTCGACACCGTCCGGCGCCGCCGCGCGCTGCTGACCCTCGCGGACGAACTGGGCTTCCGTATGCGTACGGAGGGGCAGGCCGCCCGCGCGCTGAGTCTCACCGTCCGCTACGCCGACCGCTCCACCACCGTCCGTACCCGCACGCTCGCCGAACCCTCGGCGCACACACCGGCGTTGACCGCCGCCGCCTACGCACTGCACGACGCGCTCGGACTGCAGCGGGCCCGGGTGCGCGCGGTGTCCCTGCGTGCGGAGGAGCTGATGCCCGCCGAAATGGCGGCCCGGCAGCTCTCCTTGGATCCCCGTGAGGAGAAGGCCAGACGCGCCGAGGCGGCGGCGGACCGGGCGCGGCTTCGGTTCGGTGCCGCGGCGGCGCACCCCGCGGCGCTCTCCGGGAGAGAACCGGAGGGGGCGCGGGCGTCCGGCGGGCCCTCCGGCGGCGGGCCCTCCGGCGGCGGGTTCTCCGACGCGGCATAGGCGGGTCGGGGTCCCGGACGCGGCATGGGCGGGTGCGGGACCGGGGACTCCCGCCCCGGGCCTCCCAGCGCCGCGTCCGGGCCGCGCCTCGACCGGTTCAGTCTGTGGGCCGGTCCCCGGCTGCCCTGGCCCGGGCAGCGGCGACACGCTGCCGGGACGCCTCGTACAGCACGGCCGTCGCGGCGCCGGCCGCGTTGAGCGAACTGGCCGACCCCGCCATCGGAATGCGCACCGTGCGGTCGCACAGCCCGCGCCACGCCGTGCTCAGTCCCGCGGTCTCGTTCCCGACGAGCAGCAGTACGGGCCCGGTCAGATCGGAGTCGAAGAGGTCGGCCTCGCCGGTCTCGTCCGTACCGACCACGGTGATCCGCGGCCCGTGTGCTCTCCGCTCCTCCAGCCAGTGCAGGACCTCGCGGTGGGAGGGGACCCGGACGGCGGGCAGCGCGAACAGTGAACCTGTGCTGGCCCGCACCGACTTGGGGTCGTAGACGTCGGCGGCGTGCCCGGTGACGATCAGCCCGTCCGCGCCGAAGGCGTCCGCGGAGCGGATGACCGTGCCGATGTTCCCGGGGCTGGTGGGCCGGTCGAAGAGCACGCCGAGGAAGTCGCCGCCCCCGCCGATGCGGGAGAGGTCGTCCGGGGGCATCTCCAGCACCGCGATCACCTCGGGTGCGTTCTCGCTCTTTCCGCCCAGTTCGGCGAGGAGCCGCGGGTCCATCGCGACGCGCTCCGCACGGGTCTCGCGCAGAAGGTCCTCCGCCCAGCGCGACAGGGGCCGGGCGGTCGAGTGGATCAACGTCCGTACGGGCCAGCCGCGTTCCAGGGCGACGGTGATGGGACGGACCCCCTGTACGAGGAACTCCCGTGCCCGCAGGCGCTTGTTCCGGTTGGTCAGCAGCGACTGCCACTGCTGGAAACGGGCGTTGCGGGAGGTGATCCGCACAGCCACCGGTCTTCCTCCCGCCCATGATCCGTTCTCGGGTTGCTGCCGCGGCAGCCTACACGGCGGAGGCGGTCACAGAATCTTCACAAGCACGCTTATGGCCCCGCCATGTTACCCCTGCGTAAATTGACATGGCTTCATCAATGTGGCCCAGGTCACCCCCCATGAGGAAAACGCCCACCTCACCCCCACGAGGAGCGTTCGTCTCACCCCCATGAGGAGACGACAGTGAAAATCTCCTGGAAACATCCCCACGGGACGGCAGCCGCTGCGGCGGCGGTCGCGATCGTCATGGCACTCCCCCTCACGGCCGCCGGGGCTTCCGCGGCGGAACCCTCCTCCACCCCCGCCACGAAGGCGGCTCCGGAACCGAAGGCCGCTGAGGGCGGCTGGAACGACTACGACTGCAAGCCCTCGGCCGGACACCCGCGCCCCGTCGTGCTCGTGCACGGCACGGGCGGCAACGCGGTCGACAACTGGCTCGGCCTGGCCCCGTACCTGAAGAACCGCGGATACTGCGTCTTCTCCCTCGACTACGGCCAGTACAACGGCATTCCGCTCGTCTACGGCCTCGGCCCCATAGAGGACTCGGCCGACCAGCTCGACGCGTACGTCGACAAGGTGCTGGAGGCCACCGGTACCGGCGAGGTCGACATCGTCGGCCACTCGCAGGGCGGCATGATGCCCCGCTACTACCTCAAGTTCCTCGACGGAGCGGAGAAGGTGAACGCTCTCGTCGGCATCGCCCCCAGCAACCACGGCACCACCCTGAGCGGGCTCACCAAGCTCGTCGATCTGATCCCGCCCGTCGGCGACGTCATCGAGGACCTCGGTCCTTCGCTGATGCAGCAGAAAGAGGGCTCGGAGTTCATCAACCGCCTCAACGAGGGAGGCGACACCGTTCCCGGCGTCCGGTACACCGTGATCGCGACCAAGTACGACCAGATCGTGACGCCCTACAAGACGCAGTTCCTGGAGGGGCCCGACGTCAACAACGTCGTGGTGCAGGATCTGTGCCCCGCCGACATCTCCGAACACCTCGCCATCGGGCTCTTCGACAGGGTGGCCTTCCACGAGACGGCCAACGCCCTCGATCCCGCCAACGCGACCCCGACCACCTGCACTTCCTAGTGCAGTGAGGGCACTGGTGCCCCTCCCCGCTCCGGTGGGGAGGGGACGTCCGCAGGCACGGTCCGCCCGTCACCGCGACCCGCGCCGCCCGTCACCGCCACCCGCCCCGCGGCCGTCACCACCTGTAGAGCTTCTCGGCGTACGAGGGGCCGTAGTACTCCTCCAGCACCTCCAGCGGGTCGTCCTGACGCTCCAGCGCCTTGGACACCTTCGCACGGCTCGGCAGCGCGTCCGGCCGCCAGCTGCCGGGACTCCAGGTGCCGGAGCGCAGGAAGGCCTTCGAGCAGTGGAAGAAGACCTCCTCGACCTCCACCACCAGCGCCAGCACGGGCCGGTTCCGCTTGACGGTCATGCTGTCGAAGAAGGGTGCCTCACGCACGATCCGGGCCCTGCCGTTGATGCGCAGCGTGTCACCGCGGCCCGGCACCAGATGGATGAGGCCGACGTGCGGATTGGCCAGTACGTTGCGGAAACCGTCGATGCGCCGGTTTCCCGGCCGGTCCGGGATCGCGACGGTGTGCTCGTCGAGCACCTTGACGAATCCGGGCGGGTCACCCTTCGGGGAGACGTCGCACGAACCGTCGCCGCCGGAGGTCGCGATCAGGCACAGCGGCGAGTGTGCAAGCCATTCGCGGTCCATCGCGTGCAGCGCGCTCCGGGCCTTCCGTGCGGCGTGCGGGGCCGGCTCGCCCAGCAGCTCTCGCAGTTCGGCCTCCGATGTGACCTCCCGCGCCGCCGACGGCTGCTCCACCGACTCCACCCGGCCTCACCTTCCCTGCACGCGGGGCATGTTCCCACGGGCTCCGGTTCGTACCGGCATTCTACGGACACGGTCACTCACACCCGGGGGTGGTGCGCGACGCCCGGCAGCTCGACGCCGGCGGCCGTACGACGGGCGGACACATGGAACTCCTGACGGTGGGGGGCGGTTCCGCCGGCGGCCGTGGCCTCCCGTGGGGGATGTCGGGAAGCCCCGGCCGCCATGAGCACGCTAACCCCGCTCAGCTGCAATTTCCCCGTCCAGGAGCCCCAACCGCCCATCCTTATGGTGCGCTTAAGGACTGGCTCACGGGCGGTTAAAGCTCGGGCGGCCGGACGGGCCGTGCGGAGTGCCCGGCCGGAGGCACGGGGACCGCCTGCCGTCCCGGTCCCGCGAACGAAGAGCGGTACGGCGGTTACGGCGGCCGGGCGGCGCGGCATCAGTCCCGGAGAGCCGGGCCCGTCCCCTCCGGCGGTGAGCCGGTGGCCGGAGTGCCGCCACGGACGGGGCCGGGGGCTGCCTCGTGGTGTCGCAGCGCGTCCAGCACGGCGCGCACGGCGGCCCGGGGTGGTGCGCCGCGGCGGATCACTGCGGTGACGGTCCGCGTCACCGGGGTCGCCAGCTCCCTGGTGGCGACGCGATACCGGCTGTCGACCGCCAGGTCGGGCAGCAGCGCGATCGACAGTCCGGCCTCGACGTGCTCCAGAGTCATCAGGTAGTTGCTGAACCGGCACACCACCCGCGGTTCGAACCCGGCTTGACGGCACAGGCGCAGGGCGAGGTTCGCCATGTAGGACTGGGGCATGTCGAACGCCCACGACTCGTCCGCGTACGCCGCGATGTCCACGGTGCCGCGGCCGGCCGCGGGGTGTTCGGGCGGGACCACCAGCACCACCGGGTCCGTGGTCAGCGGAACGAGGTCGAGGTCGGGCCCCAGCGGCAGTTCGTCGAAGTCCGTGGTCGTGATGACGATGTCCGCGTCGCCGCCCCGCAGCGCGGGCACGCTCTCGTGCGGTTCCAGTTCCAGCAGTTCGACGTCCAGGTGCGGATGCTCGCGCGCCAGCCGGGTCACCGCCGGTACGGCCATGGTCCGGATCGCGCTCTGGAAGGCCCCCAGCCGCACCAGCCCGGCCGGCTTCTCCCCGAAACCGCGCAGCTCCTCCTCGACGCTGTCCATGTGATCGAGGATCGCCCGCGCCCGCCGGGCGAGGATCAGCCCGGCCGAGGTCAGCCGCACCCGGCGTCCCGTTCGCTCCAGGAGCTGTGTGCGTGTCTCGGCCTCGAGCACGGCGAGCTGCTGGGACACGCTGGACGGACTGAGGTCGGCGGCCTGGGCGACCGCCCGGACGGTGCCCAGCGTGTCCAGCCGGCTCAGCAGACGGAGTCTCCAAGGGTTCATCATGCCCGCATTCTTGTGCGGTTTTGCCGAACACGACAGCCGGAATCGTGAGATGGACGTGTCGCTCGGGTGCGTCCTACCGTCGAGGACATGGCTTCTTCGACCACCGCCGCGAGTACTGCCGCGACCACCGCCCCGTCCTCCACCGAAGCCTTCTGGGCGGATGCCGGGAGGCATCTCGTGCGTTACGGAGGCGAGTTCACCCGCGAGATCATCGACCGTGCGGAGGGGAGTTTCCTCTTCACCGCCGACGGCCGGAAGATCCTCGACTTCACCTCCGGCCAGATGAGCGCGATCCTCGGCCACTCGCATCCGCAGATCGTCGCGACCGTCCAGCGGCAGGTGGCGACCCTCGACCATCTCTACAGCGGCATGCTCAGCCGCCCGGCGGTCGACCTCGCCCGGCGGCTGGCCGGCACGCTGCCCGCGCCGCTGGAGAAGGCGCTGCTGCTGACGACGGGCGCCGAGTCGAACGAAGCCGCCATCCGGATGGCCAAGCTCGTCACCGGCAGGCACGAGATCGTCTCGTTCGCACGGTCCTGGCACGGGATGACGCAGGCAGCCGCGTCAGCCACCTACAGCGCGGGTCGCAAGGGCTACGGACCTGCCGCGCCGGGGAACTTCGCCATCCCCGTGCCGAACGCCTACCGGCCGGACTTCACCGCGGCCGACGGCTCGCTGGACTGGCAGCGCCAGCTCGACTTCGCCTTCGACCTGATCGACGCCCAGTCGACCGGCGACCTCGCCGCGTGCCTCGTCGAGCCGATTCTCAGCTCGGGCGGAATCATCGAGCCGCCGGCCGGATACTTCGCGGCGCTGCGGGAGAAGTGCCGGGAACGCGGCATGCTGCTGATCCTCGACGAGGCCCAGACCGGCCTGTGCCGCACAGGGACGTGGTACGCGTTCGAGCGCGACGGCATCGTTCCCGACATCCTCACGCTGTCCAAGACGCTGGGTGCCGGACTTCCCCTCGCGGCCGTGGTCACCAGCGCCGAGATCGAGCAGGAGGCGTACGAGCGCGGGTTCCTGTTCTTCACCACACATGTCGCCGACCCCCTCGTGGCCGCGGTCGGCAACACCGTCCTCGACGTCCTGACGGACGACGAGCTCGACGAGCGCGCACGGTCGCTCGGCTCGTTCCTGCGTGACGGCCTGGCGGACATCGCCGGGCGCCACGCAGTCGTCGGAGACATCCGCGGCAGGGGTCTGCTGGCAGGGCTCGAACTCGCCGCCGACCCCGTGACGGAGCGGAGCCCGGACGAGCTGGGGGCTCAGGTCACCCGGCGCTGCCTCGAACTCGGCCTCCACATGAACATCGTCCAGCTCCCCGGCATGGGGGGAGTCTTCCGGATCGCGCCGCCGCTGACCGCCACCGAGGAAGAGCTCTCGCTCGGCCTGGCCATCCTCGACGAGGCGATCGGCGCCGCCCGCGCCGAACCCTGAACCGTGGCGGCCCGGGAGTGACCGGGAGTCGATGCGGGAGTCGACGCGGGAGTGATGCGGGAGGGCGTGGGCGGACACGGGCGGACACCGGCGACGCCCCGACCGCCTGTCCCGTGTCCCGCTCCCGCTCCCGCGCGAGGCCGGTGAGGAACCGACTTGGCGCACTTCCGCGTCGTTCCGGAGAAGCGGGGAAGACACACGGACGGTCGGGGCACAATCGGGGGGCACGGCTGGTACGGAGAGCGACGAACAGCCCACTGGGCGAAGAGGAGTGCACGGGTGAACCTG
Source organism: Streptomyces sp. TAA204 (assembly GCF_000424965.1). Lineage (NCBI taxonomy): Bacteria > Bacillati > Actinomycetota > Actinomycetes > Kitasatosporales > Streptomycetaceae > Streptomyces > Streptomyces sp. TAA204. The sequence goes on along the minus strand of NZ_AUKW01000011.1, from coordinate 146,789 downwards.
CTGGATGTGCTGCTGCTGCTCGCAGTGCTGGTCTTCTCCGTGTCCGGCTATCACCGGGGCCTCGTCGCGGGCTTCGTCTCGCTGGCGGGTTTCGTCGGCGGTGCGCTCGTGGGTGTGTGGGCGCTGCCGTCCGTACTGAGCAGGGTCTCCTCCGGCACCACGGAAGCCACCGTCGCCGCGCTGCTCACGGTGCTCCTCCCCGCCGCAGTGGGGCAGGCCCTGGCCGCCCCGATCGGGTGGCGGCTGCGCGGCGCCCTGCACTGGACCCCCGTCCGCTGGGTCGACGGGGCCGGGGGAGTGGCGGCCAACGCGGTGGCGGTGCTCCTGGTCGGCTGGGTCGCGGCGAGCGCCCTGTCCACCTCTCCCTCACCCGCACTCAACCAGGAGATCCGCGGCTCCGCGGTCCTCGGCACGGTGCAGGACCGCATGCCCGACCAGGCGTCCACCTGGTTCAACGACGCGAGCGGGGCGCTGACCACCGCCGGGTTCCCGCCGGTCTTCAACCCGTTCGAGAACGAGCCCGGCGCCACCGTCGCGGAGCCCTCCGGTGACTCCGTCACCCCCGCGGCGACGCAGGCCGCCAAGCGCAGCACCGTCAAGGTCGAGGGTGTGGCGAACGTCGAGGGCAGCGTGCGCGGCCAGGAAGGCAGCGGCTTCGTCTACGCCCGGGAGCACGTGATGACCAACGCGCACGTCGTGGCCGGCGTACGCGAACCCACGGTGCGCGTCGGAGGAGTCGGCCGCGCCTATCCGGCCGAGGTCGTGGAGTTCGACCCGACGACCGACGTCGCCGTGCTCGACGTGCCCGGACTCAAGGCCCCCGCGCTGAAGTTCGCGGGCACCGCCTCGCGTGGCGACCCCGGTGTGGTCGCGGGCTACCCGGAGAACGGGCCTCTCGATCTGCGGGCGGCCGCCGTCGCACAGCGCGTCAGGGCGCAGGGCCAGGACATCTACGGCGACAGCCCCAGCACCCGCGACATCTACGCCATACGCTCCAACGTCCGCCCCGGAAACTCCGGCGGGCCCCTGCTGACCACGGACGGCCGGGTCCACGGGGTGATCTTCGCCCGCTCCACCAGCGACGCGGGAACCGGCTACGCGCTCACGGCCGAACAGGTACGGGACCACGCGCGCAGAGGTCTCGCCTCCTCGGAGCCGGTGAGCACCGGCAACCGCGCCGCGCTGTGACGGGGCGCCGCGCGGGCGAGGGGGCCGGCCCTGTGACGGGGCGCCTGACGGGGCGCCACGCCTTGTCCGCGTGCCGCGCCGTGGGCGGCCGGCCCGCGCCTCTCCGGCTCACAGCTCCTTGACGTACCGCCACTCCGCGCCCGTCCGCGCGTAGCCGAGACTCTCGTTGACGGCCAGCATCGGCGCGTTTCCGGCGTCGTTGCCGGTGAAGGCGTGGACGTAGCCCGCGGCGGTTGAGCGGCGCAGCGAGTCGAGCTTCGCCAGCCGCGCCAGGCCACGTCCCCTGTACGCGCGCCTGGTGCCGGTCATCCCCGACCAGTAGCGCTCGCGTCCGTCCGTCCGGGCCACCGAGTACGCCGCCACGCGGCCCTCCAGCAGGACGACCGAGCTGAGACGGTGATCGATGTCCGGGCGCTCCCAGTTCAGCCGGAGCCAGTCGCCGTAGGGCACGAACCCGGCCCGCACGTCTCCGGGTTCGTCGGCCGTGCACTCCAGGTCCGCCTCGTACAGGGGCTGTTGACGGCCGTCGAAATCCTGCGCGGTGCGCAGCTCGACGCCCGCCGGCAGGGGGTCCGGCAGCGGCGGAAGCCCGGCCCGCGTCAGATCCAGGCCGAGGAAGCAGGCGCGGCGTCCGCGCGTGTAGCCGCGCCGTTCGGCGAAGCCCGGGGAGCGGCCGTCGTCCGGGACCCAGGTGTAGACCCGCCGTGCGCCCAGTCCCGCCAGATATTCCTCCCCGGCCGCGGCCAGGGCGTCGCCCACCCCCTGACCCTGCACACCGGGGAGCACCGCGGTGTGCAGGGCGCTCCCACCCGGCTCGGTGCTCTCGGTGAGCAGCCCGGCGTCCGCGCACCCCGTGATCCGGCCGACCGCGTCACGGGCGACCAGCCACCGAGTGCGCTTCCCCTCGGGGGAGGAGGCGGCCTCCCAGGCCACCGACTCCCCGGTGCACACGAGATGGGGAACGGCGGCACGTCTGACACGGGCGACGGCCCCGGCGTCCTCGGCGCGGAACCCCTCCACGGCGACCGGCGGTCTCATGGCGCCGCACAGTAGCCGACCGCGAGCGGCGGCCGCTGAGGATTCTCCGCCGCCTGAGAGAGAATCGGCAGCGCACAACCGCGTGAACTCCACGCGCCACCGCACCCGCGAACAGATCCGGAGACCCCGTGCCGCTGCAGATCGACATCGACATCGACCCGGCCGCGCCGGAGGCGCCCTACGAGCAACTGCGCGCCCAGATCTCCGACCAGGCACGCGGCGGCACCCTGCCGACCGGCTACAAGCTGCCGACGGTACGCGGGCTGGCGGAGGAGCTGGGCCTGGCCGCGAACACCGTCGCGAAGGCGTACCGCGCCCTGGAGTCGGACGGCGTGATCGAGACCAGAGGGCGGCACGGCACCTACATCGCCGCGGCCGGTGACGCCGCCGCCCGCGAGGCCGCGGAGGCAGCCCAGTCGTACGTGCAGCGGGTGCGGCGGCTCGGCCTGGACCGGAGCGCCGCGCTCGCTGCCGTGGAGGACGCGCTGCGCGCCGCCTACGGCTAGGTGTTCTGTCCACGGAGGCTGGTGACGGTGGCCACCGGTAGGTGATCTTGAAGTGGCGTGGGGGACGGCCTTCCGGCTCGGCGCAGGCCAGGGGCCTTCTCCGTCCCGTACGCCCTTCGTGCGCAGCCGCGAGCGCCCCCGCGGTACGAGACGGTTTCGTTTCGCGCGAGGTGTGCGCTACAGTCCTCGTGTACGAAACAGTTTCGTTCAGAGGGAAGTGTCGATGATGGCTGATGCCGCAGCGGCGCGCCGCAGCCGGATCACGCCCGAGCGCGAGGGCGAGCTGTACGCGGCCGTGCTCGACCTGCTCCGGGAGGTCGGCTACGACGCCGTCACCATGGACGCCGTGGCCGCCCGCACCCGGTCCAGCAAGGCCACCCTCTACCGCCAGTGGGGCGGCAAGGCCGAGCTGGTCGTCCGGGCGCTGCGGCACGAGAAGCCGCTGCATCTCGCCGACGTCGACACCGGGTCCCTCCGGGGAGACCTGCACGCCCTGGCCATGTGCCAGGGTGACAGCCAGATGGAAGCGGACTCCGCGCTGATGCGGGGACTGGCCATGGCGGTCCATGCGAACCCCGACCTGTTGCAGGCATTCCGTGAGCTGCTGATCGAGCCGGAGCTGGAAGAGCTCCGCGGGGTGCTGCATCGCGCGGTCGACCGGGGCGAGGTCCGTGCGGACAACCCCGCACTCGACTATGTCCTGCACATGATGGTCGGCGCCTTCGCGGCCCGGACCATGATCGATGCCCGGCCTCCCACGCAAGCCTTCCTGCTCTCCTACATCGATGCCGTGGTCCTCCCCGCCCTCGGCGCCTGACCCGGGTCTCCCCGCCCCTGCCCGATTCACCTGACGCGACCGCTCTCGCCGTCGGTCCGATGCCCCCTGCCTGACAGATCAACCGGGAGTAAGTCCTGTGGCCACATTCCTCTACAAAGCCGGTCGATTCGCCTTCCGGCGACGGCACTTCGTCGCCCTGTTCTGGGTGGCGCTGCTGGCACTCGCGGGCGTGGGCGCGGCACAGGCGCCCACGGCCGGCACCACTTCCTTCTCCATCCCCGGCACCGAGGCACAGAAGGCCTTCGACCTGTTGGAGGAGCGCTTCCCCGGTTCCAGCGCCGACGGGGCGACCGCGCGCGTCGTCTTCAAGGCACCCGACGGCGAGAAGATGACGGACCCGGCGAACAAGTCGGTCGTCGGGGAGACCGTCAAGGAACTCGGTGACGACTCCCAGGTGGCCGCCGTCACCGACCCGTTCCGGAGCAAGGCCGTGAGCCGGGACGGGGCGACCGCCTACGCGCAGGTGTCGTACAAGGTCTCGGGCATGGAGCTGGAGGACTCCTCCAGAGACGCCCTCAAGGACGCCGCCCAGGACGCGAGGGACTCCCGGCTGACGGTGGAGGTCGGTGGTGACGCGCTCCAGGCGGTGCCGGAGACCGGCACCACCGAGGTCATCGGTGTCTCCGTCGCTGCGGTCGTCCTCGTGATCACTTTCGGTTCGCTGATCGCGGCCGGGCTTCCGCTGCTCACCGCGCTGATCGGGGTGGGCATAGGCATCTCCACGATCACCGTGCTGGCCAGCAGGCTCGACCTGGGCTCCACCACCTCGACGCTGGCGATGATGATCGGCCTCGCGGTCGGCATCGACTACGCCCTGTTCATCGCCTCCCGCTACCGCGCCGAGCTGGCCGAGGGCCGGGAACGTGAGGACGCGGCCGGCCGGGCCGTCGGCACCGCGGGTTCTGCCGTGGTCTTCGCCGGTCTCACCGTCGTCATCGCGCTGGTGGGCCTGGCCGTCGTGAACATCCCCATGCTCACCAAGATGGGCGTCGCGGCCGCGGGCACCGTCGTCATCGCCGTCCTCATCGCGCTCACCATGATCCCGGCACTGCTCGGTTTCGCCGGCCGGAAGGTGCGGCCGGCGGGCCAGAAGAGCAGACTGCTGGGCGGCGGCCGCAAGAAAGCCGCGAGTGCCACGGGAAAGCCGAACATGGGGACCCGGTGGGCCCGCTTCGTCGTCCGCCACCCCGTCGCTCTGCTGCTGCTCGGCGTCGTGAGCCTGGGGGCGGCCGCGGTTCCGGCCTCCTCGCTGGAGCTGGGCCTTCCCGACGACGGATCGCAGCCGACGTCCACCACGCAGCGCAAGGCGTACGACCTGCTCTCCGAAGGGTTCGGGCCCGGCTTCAACGGTCCGCTGATGGTCGTCGTCGACGCGAAGTCCGCCGACGACCCGAAGTCCGCGGTGGGAGAGGTGACCCGGACCGTCAAGGGCCTCGAGGACGTGGCCGCGGTGACGCCGGCGCAGTACAACAAGCCCGGCGACACCGCGATGATCACTGTGGTGCCCGACTCCAAGCCCTCGTCCACCGAGACCGAGGACCTGACACAGGCCGTCCGCGACGCGGGCGACGGCATCCGCGCCGACGCCGGCGCGGAGGTGCTGGTCACCGGCACCACCGCGATGAACATCGACGTCTCGCAGAAGCTCAACGACGCGCTGCTGCCCTATCTGGCGCTCGTCGTCGGCCTGGCCTTCCTGCTCCTGATCGTCGTCTTCCGCTCGATCCTGGTGCCGCTCAAGGCCGCGCTGGGCTTCCTGCTCTCCGTCCTCGCCGCGTTCGGCGCCGTGGTGGCCGTCTTCCAGTGGGGCTGGCTCGCCGACGTGATGGCCGTGGAGGAGACCGGCCCGATCATGTCGATGATGCCCATCTTCATGGTGGGTGTCGTCTTCGGCCTTGCGATGGACTACGAGGTCTTTCTCGTGACACGGATGCGCGAGGCGTACATCCACGGGGAAACGCCCCGTCAGGCGGTCGTCACGGGATTCCGGCACGGTGCCCGGGTGGTCGCCGCCGCGGCCGTCATCATGATCGCGGTGTTCGCGGGCTTCATAGGGTCGAGCGAGTCGATGGTGAAGATGATCGGCTTCGGTCTCGCCGTCGCCGTGTTCTTCGACGCGTTCATCGTGCGTATGGCCATCGTCCCGGCGACCCTTGCACTGCTCGGCAGGGGCGCCTGGTGGCTGCCGAAGTGGCTCGGCCGCGCTCTGCCGAACGTCGACGTCGAGGGCGAGCGGCTTCGCGATGCGCCCGCAGACGGAGATCCGGACGGGCACGCGCCGCATCCGGCGGGGACCGGGGCGCCGGTCGCCGAGAAGGCACCGGGCCTGCCTCCCGCCGTCAGCACCCCGGACGTCAGCGAGGTCCGCGGCCTCGTCCGGAGCGCCGACGGCGACCCGGTGGCTTCCGCGACGCTGACCCTGATCGACGCCGGCGGCTACCAGCTCGTCCGGACGACCAGTGAGGCCGACGGCCGGTACACGCTGCCGGCGCCGGGGAACGGCGACTACGTGCTGATCGCCGCCGCAGATCACCGCGCCCCGCAGGCCGCGAGCCTGGCGGTCACCGACACGTCGGTCGACTTCGACCTGGTGCTCACCGGCTCCTGCGAACTGACCGGCACAGTGCGCGGCACGGACGGCCTCCCGGTCGGCGGTGCCGTGATCGCGGCCACCGATATCCACGGAAAGGTGATCGCCACCGCCAAGACCGGCCCCGAAGGCGAGTACGCGTTCACGGCACTTACCACCGGGCGCTACACACTCGCGTTCAGCGCTTCGGCGCACCGGCCCACCGCCGAGTCGGTCGAGGTCGCCGGCGGCCGGACCTCGTGTGACGTCGAACTGCGGCCCCGCGCAAGGATCAGCGGCACCGTGCGGGTCGATGACGGCCGCCCGCTCCCCGACGCCAAGGTCACGCTGCTGGACACCGCCGGCAACATGGTCCGCGCCGCCACCACGGGCTCCGACGGAGGATACGACTTCGGCGACCTGACCGACGGTGAGTACACCCTCGTCGCCAGCAGCTACCCACCGGTCGCGGAGGCCGTCGCAGTGGCCGGCACGGACAGAGAGGACCAGGACCTCTGGCTCCGCCACCCCAGGGAGTAGCGCTGCGAACGGGAGGGTTCACCGGTTCGCGGCGTCCGGCACGGCGCCTCGCCGCGTTCCCCGGAAGCTGCGGGCTGCCCGGCAGGCCTTCCCGGTCACGGCAGCTCACGGCAGCTGAGGACTGACCACGACCTCGGAGTTCCGGCCCTGCCGCGTGAGCGGCGGGGCCGGACGCGCCGGTGCGGTTCGAGGCAAGGGCGGGGGAGACGGTCGGGCCGGGATGTGCGGGAGACCCGTTGCAGAAGCTGGAGCCGGTGCGTCAGGGGCGGCGGGCGGCCGTCCGGAGGGCGGAACCGATCCCGGGCAGGGCCCACTTCCCGGTACGCCCTTGACCGGACCGCCTCAAGGGCCGGGGCGGGAGGATCAGTTGAGCTTGTCCACCGCCGTGCCGGTCGTCTTCTTGAACGCGGCCACCGGCGCCTGGCCCAGGTCGCCCATCTGTCCCCAGCGCACGACGGTGACGGTCCTGCCGTCGCGGCCGACGCCGAAGAGGTGCACGTCGGGGGCGGATTCGGGATTGGAGATGTGCACGCCGTAGACGTGTGCGCCGTCTCCTGCGGCCACCTTGCCGTACTTCTGCCAGGAGGCGGTGCCGCCCGGGGTGCCGCGGAGCCAGTCGGCCGCGCATCGTGCGACGGACTTCCGCAGCTCCCCGGCCAGCTTCGCGGCCGCTTTCCCGCTCGCGGCCACCACGCTGACCTGTGTGGCGTTGGTGTCGAGTTCGGTGTGGTACTCCCGGTGGTGGCTGCCCCGCGCGGGCAGCGCGCCCTCCAGGCAGAAGGTCTCCGGGTCGGGCAGGCCGGCCGTGACCTCTCCCGCCGACCAGGGCGATGAGGGGTGCGGCGGCAGGTCGGACGGGGCCAGGAATCCCGGGGCCGGAATCCTCTTCGCCGCTTCCGCGGCGGCTCCCGGGCCGCTCGCGGCGAGTGTCAGGCCCATGGCGGCGAGCGTCGCGAGCCCACCGAAGGCCGCGGAACGGAAGGGACGTGTACGCATATTCAAAACCTTCTCCCCCGTGTCGGAACTGTCGCCACAACAGACCGCCGGCCCCGCCCGAAGGTTGTGCGTCCGGGTGAGGGCGGGCAGACGCGGCATGCTCGACCGCTCTTCGGCCGGGGGGAGTTCCCGCGTCAGGAGAGCGTGCCCGTCCGTGTCAGCAGCCTCGTACGGGCCTCTGTCAGGGCGAAGCCCAGCAGGTTCAGGCCGCGCCACTGTGCCGGGTCGCGCAAGCGTTCGTCGCCCAGGGCCAGTCCCGCGCCCCACACCCGGTCCAGCGGGCTCGCCTCCACCAGCACACGGCTGTTGGTACCCAGGAGATACTCACGCAGCTCGTCATGGTGACCGAACTTCCGCACATTTCCCTCGACCACGATCCCGAACCGCTCGCGCTCCCATACCGCCTGGTCGAAGCCGCGCACACGGCGCCCCGCGGCCTTGGCCTGCCGGGGGTGCGCCGCCGTGAGGGCGTGGCGCTCCGCCTCCGCGTCACCGAACAGACGCGCCTTACGGGCCATCATCCAGTGCTCCGCCGTGGCGTACTCCACGCCCTCCACCTCGAAGGGGGCGGGCCACCACTGACTGAGGCAGCCCTTGCCGACGCTTCCGTCGCGCTGCGGCCGATGCCCCCAGAAGTAGAGGTACTTGAAGCGCTCCCCTTGCTTCGTGCGCGCGGCGAGTTCAGCGAGGTTTTCCACCATGCGGTGATTGTTGCAGCGGGCACAGACATCGTTCGACCAGTTATCGGCCGAGCGCGAAAGATCTCATCGAGACCTCACCGACTGCGGCTCCGGCTCGTCCCCGGCGCCCTTCACGGCCTCGTCCAGGCATTTTTCGGCCAGTTCGCCGCCGGCCGCGGTCGGGGGACGTCCGCACCTTCCTGCACCGTCCTGCCGCCCGCGGGCGCCAGGGTGCGGCCCTTCCCGGCGCGGCATCACCGGTGGGGAGGCACGCGGATTCCCTGCCGGCGTGGCGGGCGTCCTGTCACGGTTCGTACGGTCCGGTGTTCGTCAACGCCCCTGTGGGGCAGGTGAATCCTGTGACCGGGATACACGCGAGTAGCGGTCGGGCGATAGGGTTACTCTGCCCGGGCAGGGTGCCCTCGTACGGGTGGGGAGTGTCATGGAACAGATAACGGTGAGCGGCAGGGCGCGAGTGCCTGCGATCAAATGCGGTACAAGCGCGACGAGTTCGCGCCTGGACCGGCATCTGTCCGTGCTCGCGGGCCCCGCCGTGCCGCAGGGTGAGACGGAAGAAGCAACGACGTTGATGCGTGAGATCACGCGACGTGACACGGGGCGGGAGCGGAACGTCAGCCGAAGCGCGCGTGTCTCTCTGTTCGCGCCCCTGCGCAAGCTGCGCCGCACGCTTTTCGGCGGGCGCGGCTGAGTTCGCTTCCCGAGACCCACCCTCCCCTGCCCCGGGGCGGCGGCCCGAGCGGCTGCCGCCCCGGGGTCGTTTCTGCCTGCTTGCGCGGACGGCAGGCGGGCGCCGACGCAGAGGGGTGGTGCGGGCGCGCGGGCCGGCAGGGCCGTGCTCCGCGGAGCCGGCCGGTTCGCGCGGAAGCCTCCTAAAGCAGAGCCAGTTGGCCGCCGGGGCCCTCCTCGCGCAGATCGAGGACCGAGGCCGGGCGGCGCGATGCCGCAGACGGCGGGAGCAGCCCTGCGCGCTCCAGCCCGGTGCGGGTGATGACGTGCCTGTCGTCGCGCATCCTCAGCGCTTGCCCCAACTCCTGCTGCTGCGGTTCCAGTTCGGCCCGCAGTGTGAGAACGGTGATCAGCTCCAGCAGCTGCGAGGTCCACTCCTGCGGCCAGCGGGCCGAGTGTACGGCCGCCAGCGTGTCCGGCGGTGCCGGTTCCGTGCGCTGGGCGAACCACGTCTCCAGCACGCGAGCGCCTCCCGCTTCGAACTCCCACGCCGACCGGTCCACCGGGGCCACGCGTCCCTCCCCGATGTGCAGCGCACGTTCGCCGGCGTCGTGGGCCAGGTCCTGCGGCCCCGGTCCGGGCGGCAACGGCGCACGTACGTAGGGGCGGTGGCCTCCCGGCAGCCTCGGTGCGTCCCCGTCCCCGTCCCCGTACCGCGCGCCCCGGGTGTCCAGCCGGATCAGACGGCGGCCCAGCTCCACGCCCCGCCGCCACAGCGCGGCATCCGAAGTCAGCGGCACCGCCCGGCCGTTCGGCCCCGCCGTGGTGGCGGCCGCTATCCAGGCGAGGACGTCCTGCGCCCCGACGGGAGTGCCGAGGAGACCGGCCAGATGATCCGGCAGCCCTGGAAGGATGTTGGGTTCGCCCCCGCCGGGACGCCGGTAGAGGGGACGGATGCGGCCGGGCCGTCCGGCGGGGGAGTGGCCGTCGGGCAGCAGCGCGCTGAAGGTGACCACGGGCCCGGGTCTCCTCGGATCGTGCGCGGTCTCGACCAGATGCGTCTGCCTCGTGTCGCTCACCCGCCACAGCTCGGGCCGGGCCGCGTCGATGAGCCGCTGGTCCGGGATGAGCCACTGGTGGTCGTAGGGCCCGTGCAGTACCGGCACCGGCGGCGGACACCCGCCCCGCTCCCGCGCGAGCGGGCGGTCGCAGGCGGGGAGGCCGGGCAGCGGGGCCGGCGTGCCGTGCAGCGTGCGGGCGCGGCTCGGGCCGAAGAGAGCGGCACGTGAACCCTCGTCCTCGGCATGCGTCAGGGCGTCCCAACGGCTGCGCAGCCAGGCCGCCTCGGGCGCCCGCACCCAGCCCCGTCCGAGCCTCAGCGGGGCCACGGACCAGGGCATCACTTCGTCGAGCAGGGGCGCGCCGAGGAGAGAGGTGTCATGGGGGGCGGGGCCGTCGTCGCTCACCGCTCGATGCTACGAGGGGGTGCCTGCCGCCGTCAGGGGCGCGTTGGGCCACTGAGCGGGGCGGCGGTGGGCGGTGCGGCCCCGCAGGCGGCCAACCGGACTGCGGCCGGGGCGAGTCGGGGTCTCCCGGGGCGCGGGGAGGGTCTCACCGTGCTTCGACCGTCACGGAGAAGGAGAAGCGGTCGCCCCGGTAGTGGATGAGGGCGACGTCCACGACGCGTCCGTCCTCGTCGTAGGAGACGCCCGTGTAGTGCAGGATCGGGCTCAGCAGCGGCACGTCCAGCAGCTTCGCCGTCTCCGGATCGGCCAGCCGCGCCTCGACGGTGTCGGTGATCCGGCTGATCCGTACGCCCACGACGTCCCGCAGCACCTTCGTCATCGGCCAGCCCCGCTCCAGGTCGGCGGGGTCGATGTGCGGGGCGGCGGCGGGGTGGATGTGGTTCTCGGCCCAGTTGGTGGCCTCGCCGCTGTCCGGGTCGTGCCGCAGCCGCCGGAAGACGGTGGTCTGCGTGATCTGCGGGAAGTACTCGGCCAGTTCGGCCGGTACGGCGGCGGGCCCGCTGTGCAGCAGCGTCGTACGCTCCCCGGACTGCTGGGCCACGATGGTGTCCACCGAGCCCAGCAGCCTGACCGGACGGGACCGGCACGCTTCCGGCTCGATGAACGTGCCGCGCCGCCGGTGCCGGGAGATCAGCCCCTCCGCCTCCAGCTCCTTGAGCGCCTGCCGCATGGTCAGCACGCTCACGCCGTAGTGCTCCGCGAGCCGCTCCTCGGTCGGCAGCCGCAGCGGCGCCTGAGGGGAACGGCCGAGTATGGAGGCGCGGAGCGACTGGGAGACCTGATACCAGAGCGGCAGCTTCCGGTTCAGTTCCAGCGAGTCGGGAGCGAAGACGGTCACGGTGCCTCCGGGGCGCGCCGGGCACGGGAGCGCGAACGCGCACTCACGTGCGGCGGTTCTGCTCGGGCGGACGGATCGGGGCGGACGGATCGGGGCGGACGACCCACCGGGCCGGGCCGGCGCCGGTGAGCCGGTGGACGCCGTGGACGCCGTGGACGCCGGTGGGCGTCACGGACGGAACGAGCGCTGCAGACCCTCCCACACATCGTCGTACCCGGACTGGAGATGGCCGGCATCCAGTGCCTGCGCGGTGGGGACCACCGGCCACCGCGTCTCGAACATGAACGCCAGCCCGTCGTCCACCTTCTGCGGTTCCAGCTCCGCCGCGCTCGCCCTCTCGAAGGTCTCCCGGTCGGGCCCGTGCGCGGACATCATGTTGTGCAGGGAGCCGCCGCCCGGCAGAAAGCCCTCCGCCTTCGCGTCGTAGGCGCCCTCGACCAGGCCCATGTACTCGCTCATGACATTCCGGTGGAAGTAGGGCGGACGGAAGGTGTCCTCGCCCACCAGCCAGCGCGGCGCGAAGACCACGAAGTCCACGCCGGCCAGCCCGGGGGTGTCGGAGGGCGAGGTGAGCACGGTGAAGACGGACGGGTCGGGATGGTCGTAGCTGATGCTGCCCATTACGTTGAAGCGGCGCAGGTCGTAGACGTAGGGGACGTGGGTGCCGTGCCAGGCGACGACATCGAGCGGCGAGTGGTCGTAGCGTGCCGCCCACAGGTTGCCGCAGAACTTGTTGACCACCTCGACGGGGCGGTCCACGGCGTCACTGCCCTCGTACGCGGCGACCGGGGCCAGGAAGTCCCGGGGGTTCGCCAGGCCGTTGGCGCCGATCGGTCCCAACTCGGGGAGCGTGAAGGGCGATCCGTAGTTCTCGCACACGTAGCCGCGGGCGGTGGCGTCCAGCAGTTCGGCGCGGAAGCGCACACCGCGAGGGATCAGCGCGATGCTGCCCGGTGCGGCTCGCAGCATCCCGAACTCGGTGTGCAGCAGCAGCCCTCCGCGCTCCGGGACGATCAGCAGTTCGCCGTCGGAGTCGCAGAAGATCCGGTCGTGCATCGAGGTGTTGGCGGCATAGAGGTGGATCGCCATTCCGCAGCGCCGGGCCGCGTCCCCGTTGCCGCCGAGCGTCCACAGTCCGTCGAGGAGGTCGGTTCCGCCCGGCGGGTCGGGCAGCGGGTTCCAGCGCAGGCGGTTCGGGTCGGGCACGGCCTCGGTGAAGGGGGCGCTGCGCAGGCCTCCGTTGTCCGTGCGTTCGAAGCGGGGGTGCGCCGCGGAGGGCCTGATGCGGTAGAGCCAGGAGCGGCGGTTGACGGCACGCGGCTCGGTGAAGGCGGTGCCGCTCAGCTGTTCCGCGTACAGGCCGAGCGGTGCGCGCTGGGGGGAGTTGCGGCCCAGCGGAAGGGCGCCGGGTTCGGCTTCGCTGCTGTGCTCGTTGCCGAAGCCGGGCAGGTAGCTCAGCCGCTCCGCCGTCCTGCGTGCCCGTTCCTGGGCGCCCTGGCCGGTGGTGCCGCTGCCGGGACCGGTACCGGTGCTCATCACTTGCTCCCGCCGTTCATGTGTCCCCCTGGATTCCTGCGTAAGACCATAGGAATCCGCGGTCGCCGCGTCAATGAGGCCTGCACGGGGCGGATTCGGCGGCGGGTCCGGGTGCCGCAGCGCCGTAAGGCCCGTCACGTTCGCGGAGTGCACCGGCGGTGTGCCGTTCACCGGGTCTACAGTGCCTGGCACGGAGTGACATCAGCACCGTCCGAGGGAGCGCGATGACCGCGACCGGTACCCCCAGCCCGTCCAGTCCGTCCGGCGGGCGCGGCCCGTCCGGCCCGTCCAGTCCGACCGCCCGTCCCGCCGGGAGCGCCGGTGCGGCGGAGCCGACCGGCACCGCACTGCGCATCTGCCCGCTCTGCGAGGCGACCTGCGGCCTGACCGTCACCGTCACCGGGGACCGCGTCTCGCATGCGCGCGGCGACCGGGAGGACGTATTCAGCCGCGGCTTCGTCTGCCCGAAGGGCGCCTCCTTCGGCGAACTCGACGCCGATCCCGACCGGTTGACCCGCCCCCTGGTGCGCGGCGCGGACGGCCGCCTCGCCGCGGCGAGCTGGGAGGAAGCGTTCGCCGCGGTCGCCGAGGGCCTCGGCGGGGTGCTCGCCGACGGCGACCGGGACGCCGTCGCCGTCTACCTCGGCAACCCGAACGTGCACACCATGGCGGGCGCCCTCTACCCGCCCCAGCTCCTCGGCGCCCTGCGCACCCGGAACTTCTACACCGCCAGCACCCTCGACCAGATGCCCAAGCACGTCTCCTGCGGCCTGCTCTACGGCGACCCGCAGGCCATTCCCGTTCCCGACGTGGACCGCACGGACCATCTGGTGATCCTGGGCGCCAACCCCGTGGAGTCCAACGGGTCACTGGCCACCGTCCCCGACTTCCCCGGCAGGCTCAAGCAGCTGCGCCGCCGCGGCGGCCGTCTCACCGTGATCGACCCGCGCCGCACCCGTACGGCCAGGCTCGCCGACCGGCACATGGCGATCCGGCCGGGCAGCGACGCGCTGCTGCTGATGGCCATGGTGCATGTGCTCTTCGCGGAGGAGCTCACCGACACCGGCGCACTGGCCCCGCATCTGTCGGGCGTGGACGAGATACGGGCGCTCGCCCGGGAGTTCACACCCGAGGCCGTCGAGGACGCCTGCGACGTCCCGGCCGAGGACATCCGCACCCTGGCACGGGAGGTCGCCCGCGCCCCCAGCGCCGCCGTCTACGGGCGGGTCGGCTCCTCCACCGTGGAGTTCGGCACCGTCACCAACTGGCTCGTGGACGTCGTCAACGCCCTCACCGGCAACCTCGACCGTCCCGGCGGCGTCATGTTCCCTCTCTCTGCCACCGCCCGTCCGCCACGGGCGGAGGGGGCCGCCCCCGGGAAGGGGTTCGCGCTGGGCCGCTGGCACAGCAGGGTGTCGGGACATCCGGAGGCGAAATCGGAACTCCCCGTCGTCGCCCTCGCCGAGGAGATCACCACCCCCGGGGAGGGCCGCGTACGGGCGCTGATCACCCTGGCGGGGAACCCGGTGCTCTCCGCGCCCGACGGCGAGGGGCTCGAACGCGCCCTGTCCGAACTGGACTTCATGGTCAGCCTCGACCCGTACCTGAACGAGACCACACGCCACGCCCACGTCGTGCTGCCGCCTCCCAGGCCCAGCCGCACCGCGCACTTCGACTTCGCCTTCAACGCCCTGGCCGTGCGCAACCAGGTCCGCTACACCCGGCCCGTCATCGAACCGGACGGGAGCGAGCCGGCCGAGGCGGAGATCATGGCGCGGCTGCTGCTCTGCCTCGGCGGCACCCCCGGAGGCGACCCGGACGAGGTCGACGCGGCGGTGATCCGCCGCCTCCTCGGCAAGGCGGTCGCCGACCCCGGCTCGTACGTCCACGGCCGCGACCCGGAGGAACTCGCCGGGCGGCTGACCGGACGGGACGGCGCGGAGCGGCGCCTGGATCTGATGCTGCGCCTGGGACCGTACGGAGAGGGCTTCGGCGCCGATCCTGCAGGGCTGACCCTGGAGAAGCTCCTCGCCCACCCGCACGGCATCGACCTCGGCCCGCTCCGGCCGCGGCTGCCCGGAGCGCTCCGTACCCCCTCGGGAACGGTGGAACTGTGCCCCGGGCCGCTGCGCGAGGAGGTGCCCCGGCTGCGTGCCTCCCTGCACCGGAGGTCCGGCGGCGACGAACTCCTACTCGTCGGACGGCGCCACTTGCGCTCCAACAACAGCTGGATGCACAACGTCCCCGCACTGCGCGGCGGCACCAACCGGTGCACCCTGCAGCTCCACCCGGACGACGCCGCCCGCCTCGGCCTCGCCGACGGTGCGCCGGCGCGTGTCGCGGGCGCCGGGGGAGAGGTGACGGTGCCGGCGGAGGTGACCGACGCCGTACGCGCCGGTGTGGTCAGCGTGCCTCACGGCTGGGGCCACGACCGTCCCGGTACGCGGATGCGGGTGGCCGCCGCCGAGCCGGGCGTCAACGTCAACCAGCTCTTGGACGGAACCCTCCTCGATCCGCTTTCGGGCACCGCCGTCCTCAACGGCTTCCCGGTGCGGGTCGCACCGGCCACGGCCGGGGAGACCCAGGCGGCCGCAGCGGACGTCCCCGTCACGGCCGGGGACTCCACCCGAAGCGCTCCGGGATCCGGGTGAGCCCTTCCGGGCCGCACGGCCGCCGCTGGCTGCTGCGCCTCGTCATCTCCTTCGCCTTCTCGCAGGGCGCGGTGAGCATGGCGCGGCCGGCCGTCTCGTACCACGCGCTCGAACTGGGGGCGGACGCCCGCGCCGTCGGTGTCGTCACCGCGGCCTTCGCGCTGCTGCCGCTGGCCGTCGCGGTGCCGCTCGGACGGCGCACCGACCGCGGACGGTGCGCACCCCTGCTGCCCGCCGGGGTCGCGCTCATCGCGGCCGGCTGCGCCCTGTGCGGTACGGCGCCGTCACTGGGGGCGCTCGCCGTGTGGAGCGCGCTGCTCGGTCTCGGGCACCTGGTGTTCATGATCGGCGCGCAGTCGCTGGTCGCGCGGCAGAGCCGTCCCGACGAACACGACCGCAACTTCGGCCACTTCACGATCGGCGGCTCGCTCGGCCAGCTGATCGGACCGGCGCTCTCCGGTGTGCTGGTCGGCGGCGCGGGGGCGGCATCGGGGGGCGCGGGCGGATGGGCGGGGCACAGCAGCGACCTCGCGCTGTTCGCGTCGGGCGCGTTGAGTCTGTGTGCGTACGCGACGCTGTGGCGGATCGAGTGGCCGCCGCCGGCGCGGGCATCACGGAAGCCCGTGCGGACCGCTGTACGAGCTGCCGCACGGGCCGCACGGGCCGCCGCACGGACCGACCTGCGACCGGGGCGGGCCGGACGGGTGGAACGGGCTGGACGGGCGGGCCTGAACCCGCGTTCCGTACGGGCCGGGCACGCCGACGCTGCGAACGCCGTGCCGGTCGCCCGCATCCTGCGGACACGCGGCGTGCCCGCGGGCATCTTCACCTCCCTCGCGGTGCTCTCCACGACCGACGTGCTGACGGCCTACCTTCCGGTCGTCGGCGAGGACCGGGGCATCGCGCCCGGCGTGGTCGGTGTGCTGCTCAGCCTGCGTGCGGCGGCGTCCGTCCTCTCCCGTCTCGCTCTGCCCCTGATGACGCGGCGGCTGGGCAGACAGCGGCTGCTGACGGTGAGCTGCCTTGCCGCGGGCGCACTGTGCGTCGTGCTGGCGGTGCGCCTGCCCCTGTGGGGACTGGCCCTCGCGCTGCTGCTGCTCGGCTTCTGCCTGGGCGTCGGCCAGCCGCTCACGATGAGCACGGTCGTACAGGCCGCGCCGGAACGCGCCCGGTCGACCGCTCTGGCGCTGCGGCTGACCGGCAACCGGCTGGGCCAGGTCGCGGCTCCCGGCGGTGCGGGACTGCTGGCGGGTTCGGCCGGTGCGGCGGCGCCCTTCGTGCTGCTCGGCGCGGTGCTGCTGTGCGCGACGGCCACGGCGGCCCGCACCCCGGCACGGGCCCGCCCGCAGGAGGCGTACGGCCGACCGCGGAATCCGCACGGTGCCGGGGGCGGCGCGGAGGCGTGCGGGAGCGCAGAGGAGGACCGGAGCGGAACGGGAAGTGGAACCGGCAGCGGTACGGAGGCGGTGCGGGAGCGGGCCGCTGTACGCGACGAGTGAGCCACGGCACGTGAGGCCGTACTGACACCCCAAACTAGCGGCGCTAGTTTGGGTCCATGCAGGCACACGACGGTATGTACATCGACGGCTCATGGCAGTCCGCGGCCGGGCCGGAGAAGATCGAGGTCAGCAACCCCGCCGACGGCACGGTCGTCGCCGCGGTCCCCGCCGGCGGCAAGGAGGACGTGTCCGCCGCCGTACGGGCCGCCCGCGCCGCGTTCCCCGGGTGGGCCGCGACTCCGCCCGCCGAACGCGCGGCCCTGCTCGGCGCGTTGCACGCCGTGCTGGAGCGGCGCAGGGAGGAGATCGCCGAGACCGTCACCAAGGAGCTGGGCTCCCCGCTCGCCTTCTCCCAGGCGGTGCACGCCAGTGTGCCGATCGCGGTCTGCGCCAGCTACGCGAAGCTGGCGGCCGGCTATCCGTTCGAGGAGGAGATCGGCAACTCCCGCGTCCTCCACGAACCCGTCGGTGTCGTCGGTGCGATCACGCCCTGGAACTACCCGCTGCACCAGATCGTCGCGAAGGTCGCCCCCGCTCTCGCAGCGGGATGCACGGTGGTGCTCAAGCCCGCCGAGGACACCCCTCTGGTGGCCCAGCTCTTCGCCGAGGCGGTGCACGAAGCGGGCCTGCCCTCCGGGGTCTTCAACCTCGTCACCGGCCTCGGTCCGGTCGCGGGACAGGCGCTGGCCGCGCACGACGGGATCGACCTGATCTCCTTCACAGGCTCCACCGCCGTCGGACGGAAGATCGGTGCCGTCGCGGGCGGCTCGGTCAAGCACGTCGCGCTGGAGCTGGGCGGCAAGTCCGCCAACGTCATCCTGCCGGGCGCGAATCTGACCAAGGCGGTCAAGGTCGGTGTCGCCAACGTGATGGCCAACTCCGGCCAGACGTGCAGCGCCTGGACCCGGATGCTCGTCCACGCCGACCATTACGACGAGGCCGTGCGGACGGCCGCCGCGGCCGTCGCGAAGTACGTTCCGGGCGACCCGTCGGACGAGAACACCCGGCTCGGTCCCGTCGTCAACGCCAAGCAGCGCGAGCGCGTCACCGGCTACATCTCCCGGGGCATCGAGGAGGGCGCCACGCTGGTGTCCGGAGGCCCCGGCGCACCCGAGGGCCACGAACAGGGCTGCTACGTGCGGCCGACCGTCTTCGCGGGTGTGACGCCGGAGATGACCATCGCGCAGGAGGAGATCTTCGGCCCGGTGCTGTCCATCCTGAAGTACGAGGACACCGAGGACGCCGTCCGCATCGCCAACGACACCGTCTACGGACTCGCAGGCGCCGTCTGGTCGGAGGACGAGGAGGAGGCCGTCGCCTTCGCCCGCCGGCTGGAGACAGGCCAGGTCGACATCAACGGCGGACGCTTCAACCCGGTCGCCCCGTTCGGGGGTTACAAGCAGTCCGGTGTCGGCAGGGAGCTGGGCAGGCACGGGCTGGGGGAGTACCTGCAGACCAAGTCGCTGCAGTTCTGAGACGGCCCGGGCGGACGCCCTCCCGCGTCCGTACGTGCCGTTCCCGGCCCCGCCGTCCCTTCGTTCCCCTCCACGCCAGGAGCCCCCGCATGGTCCGCGCCGCTGTACTTCCCGCCGTCGGAGCGCCTCTCCGGGTCACCGACATCGAACTGCCCGAGCCGGGGCCCGGACAGGTGCGGGTCCGGCTCGCCGCCGCCGGCGTCTGCCACTCCGACCTGTCCCTGTCCAACGGCACGCTGCGCCAGCCCGTACCTGCCGTGCTCGGACACGAGGGCGCGGGCACCGTCGTCTCGGTCGGGGAGGGCGTCGAGGGCCATGCGCCCGGGGACCGGGTGGTCCTCAACTGGGCGCCGCCGTGCGGCGAATGCCACTTCTGCGACCGGCTGTCCGAGCCGTGGCTGTGCATGAACGCGAACCGGGCGACCACGGTCCCCTACGCCCGTACGAAGGAGGGTGAGGAGCTCTATCCCGGACTGTCCTCGGCCGCCTTCGCGGAGGAGACCGTCGTATCGGCACGTGCCGTGCTGCCGCTGCCCGAGGGCGTCCCCCTCACCGACGCGGCGCTGCTGGGCTGTGCTGCGCTGACCGGCTACGGCGCGGTGCACCACAGCGCACGTGTACGCGTGGGCGAGTCCGTGGCGGTCTTCGGCGTCGGCGGGGTCGGTCTGGCCACGCTGCAGTCGGCCCGCCTGGCCGGGGCGGGCCCGCTGATCGCTGTCGATGTCTCCCCGGAGAAGGAGGAGTTGGCGCGTGCCGCCGGAGCCACCGACTATCTCCTCGCGTCGGAGACGACCGCCAAGGAGGTGCGCAAGCTCACCGGAGGCTTCGGCGCGGACGTCGCCGTGGAGTGCGTGGGACGCGGCGGGACGATCCGCACCGCCTGGAACTCCACACGGCGCGGCGGCCGTACGACGGTCGTGGGCATCGGCGGCAAGGAAGAGCAGGTGCAGCTCTCCGCGTTGGAGATCTTCCACTTCGCGCGCACCCTGACCGGGTGCGTCTACGGCAACTGCGATCCGGCCCGCGACCTGCCCGTGCTGGCCGCTCATGTACGCGAGGGGCGGCTGGACCTGGGCGCCCTGGTGACCGGGCGGATCGGCCTGGACGGCATCCCCGCCGCCTTCGAGGCGATGCTGGCAGGGCGCGGCGGGCGGGCGCTGGTCGTCTTCGACTGAGGGGACGCGCAGGTCCGTCCCGGGGGAAAGGTCCGGCGGTGCAGAGCGCGGAAGTCGTTCGTGACCCGGTGCCCCGGAACGCGCCGCATCGTCCCAGTGAAGGCACTCCGGGCTTCGCTCGGCAGGTGGACCAGGACCGCGCTGTGGAAGACCACCGGCGTGGCCTGTTGAGATCCCCCCGGACCAAGTGCGGGGGCTCGGCTTGCGCGATGCGTGCGGCTCGCAGCCGGTCCAGGGATTGAGGTCGACGCAGGCCCGCCAGGCAACGGTAGGCAGCCGTTCCGGAAACGGTGTGGGACCGGCGGTGCGACACGTCGGGGAGACCGGACTGTCGGACGGCCCCAAGGGAGGCCGGCCGTCGAACCGGAACTGGAAGTGGTCGGGGTGGAGACACAGGCCGGGCGTCCCGGCTCACACCGTTCGAGGAGAGGACTGGCCCAAGCGTCCGAAGCTGGCGGCGGTACTTCCTCCTGAGGAAGAGTCAAGATCTGTGGGATCCGCATGTCACGCGGCTGCGGTGCCGAGCGTCATGATCGGGATGTCCGACTCACGCCACGTTGTGGTCGTAGTAGCGGGCCATCAGTTCCCAGTACGCCATCAGCAGCCCCATCTCCAGTGCTGTCGCTGCTGCGGCCGGTACTGCTCGGCGCTGATGGGCGGCGACCATCGCGGCCAGCAAGGCGGCGGTCGCGGCTGCGTTGACCGCCATCGCGGTGTCCATCGGCCGCTCGGCGATCCACTGCTCCTCACCAAGCGCCGCCCGGGTCGCCCATGCCCGGTCGTGCGCGGGTTGGCTGAACACCACCGGGTTGACTGCCATCCACAGGGCGACCAGCGCGGCGTCGCGCCGGCTGCGCCGCCACACCGGTACGAGCATCAGCGGTGTGCTCGCCCACCTCGTCCACATGCTCCACGGATTGCTGTGCCGCGCGA
This sequence comes from Streptomyces sp. TAA204, assembly GCF_000424965.1. Lineage (NCBI taxonomy): Bacteria > Bacillati > Actinomycetota > Actinomycetes > Kitasatosporales > Streptomycetaceae > Streptomyces > Streptomyces sp. TAA204. The sequence continues at coordinate 126,114 of NZ_AUKW01000011.1, read as the reverse complement.
ACACCGCCCGCTTGACCTTCCGCCAGTCCTCCATCGGCGGCTCCTTCCGGTCCTGCTGGTCGCACCACTCCGGATTCTGATCCTATGTGCCGTCCAGCGCCCCCGTCCGGCGCAGGGGCGGGAGGGATGGTCAAGACCTCTGGATCAGCGGGTCACGCGGCGTGAGCGTCACCTCCTGTTCCCTGGTCATGGTTGTCGGGCATTTCGTGGTCTCGTTCGACCAGCTTGCCCTTTCTCGAACTTCGCGCCGGTGCGGACGAGGGCGACGAGGTCGGGCGCATTCACCGCACGCCACCTGGCTCGGGCGGACTCGATGAGATGGCAGGCCATCGCGATTCCGGCGGCCCGCGAGCCGGGGCGCTTGGCACCCCCGGCCGAGGGGCCCTACGAGCCCCCGGTGTGCGGCGCCCGCGGCACGATCACCTCGATACCGTCCAGGATGCGTTCGAGGCCGAAGCGGAAGTCCTCGTCGGTGTCCTCGACGGGCTCGTCGAAGACACCGGCGTCGATCACTCCGTGCAGGGCGGGGAAGTCCTCCGCGTCGGTGAGCATGGCGAGTCGGGTGCTGTAGCCCAGCAGGAAGGTCTCGTCGGTGTCGCCTGAGGCGCGCATGGCCGCGGCGAGCTGGTTCTCCAGCAGGGCCTGGCTGCGCACGTACTGACTGACCAGCAGCAGCGCGCCCATCTGCTCACCCGGGGCCAGCCCCGCCGCGCGCAGGCAGCGCAGCCCGGCCTCCATCCACCTGACCGAGTTGGGAGTGACCGGCGGTCCGCTGATCGAGACCTCCACCGCCCACGGGTGCCGGCGGAAGACCGCCATCTGCTCGGTGCTCCAGCGGACCAGTCCCTCCCGCCAGTCGTGCACCTCCTCCGTCTCTGGGACGGGGGTGAAGACGGAGTCGGCCATCAGTGTGAGGAGCTCCTCCTTGGCCGCGACGTACCGGTAGAGCGACATGGTCGCGACGCCGAGTTCCTGGGCGACCCTGCTCATGGAGACCGAAGCGAGCCCCTCCGAACCGGCGACGCGCACGCCGGCCTCCACGATCCCGGCCAGGCTCAGTGCCCGCCTGGGGCCCTTCTTGGGCTGCTGCCGGAATCCCCACGCCAGCTCGATGCTGACGGGCAGTCCGGTGCTGGTCTTCTCGCTCATGCTCCCGCTTCTGAGGAAGGACGGTTGACACCCACGCTTCTGCGTATAACCTACACAGTAGGTACTGTGTATGGAATACGCAGTAAGGGTCCGAGCGGAGAGGGGGAGGGGCCTTGGACGCGGCGATCGACGCGGCGGGTGTCGTGAAGTCCTACGGCGCGGTGCGTGTCCTGGACGGAGTGGACCTCGCGGTCCGGAGCGGCAGCGTGACCGCGCTGCTGGGGCCGAACGGGGCGGGCAAGACGACGATGGTGCGCATCCTGACCACGCTGAGCCCGATGGACGCGGGAGAGGTGACGGTGGCGGGCTGCGACGTACGGCGGGAGCGCGCCCGGGTGCGCCGCAGGATCAGCCTCACCGGGCAGTCCGTCGCACTCGACGAACTGCAGACCGGCACGGAGAACCTGCGCATGATGGCCCGCCTCGCCGGAATGAGCGGCAGGCAGGCAGCCTCCCGCGCCGCCGGACTGCTGGAGCGATTCGACCTCGCACACGCCGCGGGGCGGAGGGTGAAGACGTACTCGGGCGGCATGCGCCGCAGGCTCGACATCGCGGCGGGTCTCCTCGGCAGTCCCTCGGTCATCTTCCTCGACGAGCCGACCACCGGCCTCGACGTACGCAGCAGGCAGGCGATGTGGTCCGTCGTCTCGGGCCTCGCACGCTCGGGCGTGACGGTGCTGCTGACCACGCAGTACCTGGAGGAGGCCGACCAGCTCGCGGACCGGGTGGCGGTGCTGGACGGCGGCCGGATCGTCGCCGAGGGTGCCCCCGCCGAGCTCAAGCAGCGCGTCGGCGGGCACCGGCTCGACCTCACGATGTCCGGCGCCGCCGCGTTCGGCCGTCTGCGCGCCGAACTGGGGGCGCGGGCGGTCGCGGCCGACGAGCAGGAGCGGACGCTGAGCGTCGCCACCGACGGCACGGCCGCACAAGTGCGCGCCATGCTCGACGAGTTCGATCCCGCACGGGAGGACATCGAGCGGTTCAGCACGCACGGTGCCTCGATGGACGACGTCTTCATCGCGCTCACCGGGCGCACACCGGTCTCCGGCGGGCACGCTGCCCGCAGCGCGGACGCGAACGGCACGACGAACGCCCACGGTGCGACGGGCACGACCGGCACGACCGGCACGACCGGCACGACCGGCACGACGGGCACGACCGGCACGGACGGTACGACGGGTACGAACGGCAGAGAGGCGACCCATGTCTGACGTCGCGAGCACCCACGCAGCGGCTCATCAGGACGGCGCCGCGCGGCCCTTCGCGCCGCTGCGGGAGACCCTCACCATGTCGCAGCGCAGCGTACGGCTGACCATGCGGGAGGTCGACGGGCTGCTCACGGCCCTCATCCTGCCCGTGATGATCATGCTGCTGTTCGTCTACCTCTTCGGCGGGGCCATCGAGACCCCCACCGCTCAGTACGTCGACTTCGTCTTCCCCGGCGTGCTGCTGATGTGCACGGGATATGTCTCCGCCCTGACGGCGACCAGCGTCACCCGGGACATGAGCGAGGGGATAGTCGACCGCTTCCGTTCCATGGGGGTGGCGGGCGGATCCCTGCTGGCGGGCCACGTCGTCGCAAGCCTCGTACGCTGCTGCTACGCGTCCGCGCTGATGCTGGTCACGGCGCTTCTCATCGGTTTCCGTTCGCATTCCGGCGTGCCGGCGTGGCTGGCGGCGGCCGGTCTGCTGGTGATGTTCGTGGTCACGGTCTCGTGGCTGGCGGCGGTGTTCGGCCTGCTGGCGCGTACGCCGGAGGGCGCGGGCGGTTTCAGCTTCGTCATCCTCTTCCTGCCCTACGCCAGCGACGGCTTCGTGCCGGTCGAGTCGATGCCGGGCTGGATCCAGGGCTTCGCGGCGAACCAGCCGGTGACGCCGGTCATCGAGACGCTGCGCGCCCTGCTGCACGGCACACCGGTCGGCCCGGAGTGGTGGACGGCCGTGGCGTGGTGCGCGGGGATCACCGTGGTCTCCCTCGTGCTGACCGCCGTACTCTTCCGCCGCCGTACCGCCTGAGCGGCGCGGGTCGCGCAGCCGCCGTGCCTGCCGTGTATCCGCCGCCTCAGCCGGGGAAGCGGGACGCCAGCCCGTCGACGAGGGCGCGCAGTCCGGTCTCGAACGCGCCCTCGTCCACCCGCTGCTGGTGCTCGGCCAGCAGGTGCGCCTGGTCGAGGTGGGGGTAGTCGCGCGCGTACAGCGCGGCGTCGTCGATGAACCCGCGGGCGAACGAGCCGAGCGCCGAGCCCGCCACGAAGTAGCGCATGAGGGCGCCGATGTGGGTGGCCTGCGCCTTGGGCCACCCCGCGTTCGTCATGCCGCCGAACACGGCGTCCGCGATGCGCAGCTGGCTCGGGCGCCGGCCGGGTCCGCGGGCGAGGAAAGGCACGATGTTCGGGTGCGCGGACAGCGCCGCACGGTAGGAGCGCGCCCACTCCACAAGGGCCCGGCGCCAGTCGGTGCCGTCGGAGAACATCGACACCTCCACCCCCTCGCAGACGGTGTCCGCGACCGCGTCGAGGATCTCGTCCTTGTTGCGGAAGTGGTGGTAGAGCGAGGGCCCGCTCACTCCGAGTTCGGCTGCCAGGCGCCGTGTGGAGACCGCCTCCAGCCCCTCAGCGTCCACGAGGGACAGCGCGCACGCGACGATCCGTTCGCGGCTGAGCAGGGGCTTGGGAGGTCTGGCCATGGGACGCATACTAGAGCGGCCGGAGCCGGAAACTAGCACCGCTAGTTGCATCGCTGCGACGTCCGGGGCGCGGCCGCGCCGTGGCGGCCGGGCAGATCCGATGTGCAGGAGCTAAGCAGCTGCTCAGTGGCCCGTTGTATGGTGTTCGCCGGTCGAAGGAAGGGCGGACGCGATGGCATCCAAGGCGGCATCCCGGGCCGTGAGGTCCGAGGAGGAGAACCGGGCGAGCGCCGACGAATCCTTCGAGGGCGTCAGCCCGGACGCCGCCCGGCGGCTGCTGCTCGGCGCGGTGGAGGCATTCGCGGAGCGCGGCTTCCACGCCACCACCACCCGGGACATCGCGAGCCGTGCCGGCATGAGCCCTGCCGCGCTCTACATCCACTACAAGACCAAGGAAGAGCTGCTCTTCCACATCAGCAAGGTCGGCCACGAACGTTCTGTCAGGGTGCTCGCCGAGGCCGCCGACGGCGGTGGCGGTGACGCGGACCGGCTGGCACGCGCCGTGCGGCTGTTCGTGCGCTGGCACGCGGAGCACCACACCACCGCACGCGTCGTGCAGTACGAACTGGCGGCGCTCGGCGAGGAGCACTACGAGGAGATCGTCGGACTGCGCAGGCGCAGCGAGGAGATCCTGCGCGGAGTGCTGGCCGGGGGCCGGGAATCAGGCGAGTTCGAAGTGGCCGACCTGCGCGGCACGACGCTCGCCGTGATGTCGCTGTGCATCGACGTGGCCCGCTGGTACAGCCCCTCCGGGCGCCGGACCCCCGACGAGATCGGCACGCTCTACGCCGACCTCGTCCTGCGCATGGTCGCCCCGCAGCCGGCCGCCGGCTGCGAAGGCGCCGCGTCTCACCAGAAGTAGCGGCTGAGGGTCTCCGCGACACATACGGGCTTGTCGCCGCCCTCCCGCTCGACAGTCACCTTCGCCGCCACCTGGATGCCCCCGCCCGCCTCGCTGACGTCCACGAGCTCCGCACGGGCGCGCACCCGCGAGCCGGACGGCACCGGTGCGGGGAAACGCACCTTGTTGACGCCGTAGTTGACGCCCATGCGTACGCCGTCCACGCGCATGATCTGCGGTACGAGTTCGGGGAGCAGGGAGAGGGTCAGATAGCCGTGCGCGATGGTCGTACCGAAGGGGCCGTCCTTCGCCCGGGCGGGGTCGACGTGGATCCACTGGTGGTCGCCCGTCGCGTCGGCGAACATGTCGATCCGCTTCTGGTCGATCTCCACCCAGTCGCTGACGCCCAGTTCCTGACCGACCGCTGCCACCAGCTCGTCGGTCGAGGTGAAGAGACGGGGCTCCGCCATCGGTGCAACCTCCCGCATGCGTCGTGCGCCGCCGCGTTGCTAAGCGCTCGCTCAGCATGCTGGGCGGCGCCGCGTGTGTCAACGCTGCCCGGGCGTACTGCCGCAGGCGCGGCCCCGTTCCGGCGCGGCCTCGTTCCGGCTGCTTCCGGTCCGCTGCTACGGCCTGACGGAGGTCGGCCCTGAGGTGATCCGGGGGAGTGTGAGGGTCAGGCCCGCGCGGCGGCCATCGGTTCCCGTCCGGAGCGGAAGCTCCGTCGGCCGGCGAAGCGGATGACGTCTTTCCCGACGTCCTTGTCCATGGCGGTGATCATACGGCGCAGCACTTCCGCGAGCCGAGGTGTGGGCGGCGTCGACGGGTCACACGGCAACAGTGACCGGCCGCCCCACGTCAGGCGGTGCCATTCGTCGTGCGGCGCCGGCTGTCTGATCCCGAGGCGTTTCTCCGCTCTGCGGCGGGAGGCGACCTCGGACTCGTACGCGAGCCAGACGGACCGCGCCTCCTCCAGCTCCTCCAGCGCCGAGACGAGGAGTTCGGGATCGGGTTCACGGTCGTCGGGTTCGAAACCGGCGCGGGCGCACAGGTGTTGCCATGTCGCGCGGTGCCCGTACGGCGCGAAGCGCTCAAGGCACTTCCGCAGCGCCTGGCGGCGCTGGGACGGTGCCCTGTAGGGGTCGCGAACCTGCTCTGCGAGGGCTCTGAAACCGGCCAATCATCCCACCTCCGACGGACTGGACCCGACTCGTCGGCGATGTGACGTAACTGCCGCGCAATCGGATCCCCCCGTTGCGAAGTTCGTATGCGTCATGTCGTCCCGGCTGTTCGCCGGCACCAGCCTTCCGGAATCGGTGAACTACCCCGCGGCGGGAGCGGCACGCCCCCACGGCGGGGATTCTCACGGGGTACTCATGAGTCCTCACGGATCTCTCATGAGCCGTGAAGACCTCGCGACGGCGGGCGGCGTCCGCCGAGGGGAGGGAATCGGCGGATCGCTGCGGGCGTGCTCCGGCTCCGGAGGGGAAGCGCTTGCTGGTGGCCGTACGGTTGAAGCCGGGAGCAACCGCGGAGAGGGGGAGGCGGGCACCGTGACGGAAGGCCGTACCGCTGCGGACCCGTCCGTGAAGATCGAGACCACGGTGCCCCGTCCGGCCCGCATCCGGAACCACTGGCCGGACGGCACCGACAACTGTCCCGTCGACCGTGAGCCCGGGGGCGAGTTCGCCGGGATCTTCCCCGGCACCGTCGACGCCGCACACCGCTCCCGCCGCTTCCCCGCCGCCCGCGCCGTGCGGGACCTCGTCCGCCCGCTCCCGCGCGTGCGGCGCCATCCCGGCCGTCGAAGTGGGCAGCGGCGGACGGTCTGACAGCCGGGCGGGAACGCGCGAGTGCGGCCGCTGTTGCGATACCGGCCGGGACCCGCCCTTCCCTCCGCACATACCGACTGGTTAGTCTGCCGCAGCGGGGAGAGCCGAAGCGAACCAGCGAAGGGGAGTTGCGGGCATGGAGTCATTGCGCGACAGCGGCGTGGTCGTCACCGGTGGGGGCGGCGGAATCGGTGCGGCACTCGCCAGGCGCTTCGCGGCGGAGGGCGCCAGGGTCGTCGTCAACGATCTGGACGAGGCCAAGGCCAGGACCGTCGCCGGGGAGATAGGCGGCATCGCCGTGCCGGGTGACGCCTCGACCGTCGTGCCGGCCGCCCGGAAAGCACTCGGCGGCACGATCGACACCTTCTGTGCCAACGCCGGTGTCGCACCGCACGGCGGGCCGGAAGCCCTCGAGACGGCGTGGGAGACCGCGTGGGACGTCAACGTGATGGCGCACGTACGGGCGGCGCGCGAACTGGTCCCCGAATGGCTGGAGAAGGGCCGGGGCCGCTTCGTCGCCACCGTCTCCGCCGCGGGAATCCTCACCATGCTCGGCTCGGCCCCCTACAGCGTGACCAAGCACGCGGCACTGGCCTTCGCGGAGTGGCTGTCGGTCACCTACCGGCACCGGGGCATCGACGTGCACGCCGTGTGCCCGCAGGGCGTGCGGACCGACATGCTCGCCGGGACCGGGACAGCCGGCGACCTCGTGCTCGCCGAGACCGCCATCGAGCCGGAGGCCGTGGCCGAGAGCCTCTTCGAGGCGATGGGGCAGGGCCGCTTCCTCGTACTGCCGCACCCGGAGACCGCCGGATACTACGCGGCGCGGGCCGGCGACCCCGACCACTGGCTGGGCGGCATGAACAAGATGCAGCGCAGGCTCGAAGAGCTGCTGGAGCAGGAGGCGCGCGAGCGCAAGGACGGTGCGGGGACGGCCGGGGACGGGACGGCCGAGTCGCGGAAGGAGGCCGGGCGTTGACGGTCACCTACGAGGACAAGCCCTGGCTGGCACAGCTCAACGACGTACAGCGTGCGCCCGTGCACCCGCCGGAGACCGTGCTCCACGCCTTCCGGGACGCCGTACGCGCCGTACCCGGCCGCACCGCACTTGCCTACTTCGACGGACGGCTCAGCTACAGCGAGACCGACACCCTCTCCGACGGCGTCGCCGCCCACCTCGCCGCCCGCGGCCTGGACCGGGGTGACCGGCTGGCACTGATGCTGCAGAACAGCCCGCACTTCGTGATCGCGCTGCTGGGCGCCTGGAAGGCGGGGGCGACGGTCGTGCCCGTCAACCCCATGTACAAGGCCGGCGAGGTCGCGCACGTCCTCGCCGACGCCGGCGCGGCGGCGCTGGTGTGCGCCGATCGCGCGTGGGAGGGCGGGCTGCGCGCGAGCGCCGCCGCCGCGTCCGTACGCATCGCGCTGACCGCCTGCGAACTCGACCTGCAGACCCGTGACGACAAGCGGGTGCTCGACTTCGAACGTGCCGCGCCCGCCGGCGACGCCGACGATCTCCTCACCGTCGCCCGCTCGGGCGGCGGCGCCCCCCAGGGGCGTGAACTCACCGGCGCGGACACGGCGTTGATCAGCTACACCTCCGGTACGAGCGGCACCCCCAAGGGCGCCATGAACACCCACGCCAACATCGCCTACAACGCGGAACGGCAGCACACCGGCCTCCAGCTACCGGACGGTGCCTGCATATTCGTGCTCGCGCCGCTCTTCCACATCACCGGGATGGTCTGTGAGCTGTCCGCCTGCATCGCCGGACGCGGCACCCTGGCGATGTCCTACCGCTTCGAACCCGGCGCCGTACTGGACGCGTTCGCGGAACACCGCCCCGCCTTCACCGTCGGCCCCTCCACCGCCTTCATGGCTCTGGTCGCCCGGCCGGAGGCCACGCGCGAGCACTTCGCCTCCTTCCACGTCCTCTCCTCCGGCGGGGCGCCGGTGCCGCCGGCGCTGGTGGAGAAGCTGAGCGCTGCCTTCGGCCCGTACCTGCGCAACGGCTACGGGCTCACCGAGTGCACCGCGCCCTGCGCGTCCGTGCCGCCGCACCTGAGGGCACCCGTCGATCCCGCGTCCGGGACCCTCGCCGTCGGCGTCCCCGGCCCGGACACGGTGGTGCGCATCCTGGATGAGGACGGCAGGCCGGTGCCCTTCGGGGAGCCGGGCGAGATCACGGTGCGCGGACCGCAGGTCGTGCCGGGCTACTGGCGTCGCCCCGAGGAGTCGGCCGCCGCCATCCCCGACGGTGAACTGCGCACCGGCGACATCGGTTTCATGGACAGCGACGGCTGGCTCTACGTCGTCGACCGCAAGAAGGACATGATCAACGCCTCCGGGTTCAAGGTCTGGCCGCGTGAGGTGGAGGACGTCCTCCACAGCCATCCCGCGGTGCGGGAGGCGGCGGTCGTCGGTGTGCCCGACGCCTACCGGGGCGAGACGGTCAAGGCGTACGTCAGCCTCCGCCCGGACGCGTCGGCGGGGCCGGAGGAACTGGTCGGCCACTGCAGGGAGCGGCTGGCGGCGTTCAAGTACCCGCGCGAGATCGAGGTACTGGCGGATCTGCCCAAGACGACCAGTGGGAAGATCCTGAGACGGGAACTGCGTTCACGCGGTGACAGCGGTGACAGCGGTGACAGCGGTGACCAGCCGTGACCGTGCGGCCGGCGGTTCCGGCACCCGGCACGCGCACGCGGCGGACGGGCGCACACAAGAGAGGCAGGTGAGGCTCATGGCCACGCCGAGAACGACATCCCGGGGCGACGTGGGCGGCAAGGCGCCGGCGGGCGGTGCGCCGCCGCCCGTCCCGCAGCGGCTGATGGCCGCCGCCACGCGCCTGTTCTCCGAGCGCGGGTACGACAGAACCTCGGTGCAGGAGATAGTCGAGGCAGCCGGCGTCACCAAGGGCGCGCTGTACCACTACTTCGGCTCCAAGGACGATCTCCTGCACGAGATCTACGGCCGGCTGCTGCGGCTCCAGCAGGAGCGGCTTGACACGTACGCGGACGCGCAGGAACCCGTCGAGCAGCGGCTGCGCCGTGCCGCCGCGGACGTCGTCGTCACCACCATCGACAACCTCGACGACGCCCGCATCTTCTTCCGCTCCATGCACCAGCTCAGCCCGGAGAAGCAGAAGCAGGTGCGGGCGGAACGGCGCCGCTACCACGAGCGGTTCCGTGACCTCGTGGCGGAAGGACAGCGCTCCGGCGTCTTCCACGACGCGACGCCGCCGGACCTGGTCGTGGACTACCACTTCGGATCGGTCCACCACCTGAGCAGCTGGTACCGGCCGGACGGTCCGCTCACACCGCCGCAGGTCGCCGACCATCTCGCCGACCTGCTGCTGCGTGCGCTGCGACCGTGACGCCCGCGGCTCCGCACTGTCCGGCCGTGCGCGGCCGGACAGTGCGGAGCCGGCCGGGCACGTCATGCACGTCCCCGCACCCGGGTATGCACGTGCACCTGGGTCCCACGCACGACGAACCAAGCAACGCGACGACACCCCGGAGGTAGCACGGTGAAGGCATGGCGGGTCCACAAGAACGGCGAGCCGCGCGAAGTGATGGGTCTGGAGGACGTGCCCGACCCCGAACCCGGCCCGGGGGAAGTGCTGGTGCGGGTGCGCGCCGCCAACGTCAACTTCCCCGACGCGCTGATGTGCCGCGGTGAATACCAGGTCAAGCCGTCCTTCCCGTTCACTCCGGGCGTCGAACTGTGCGGCGAGGTGCTGGCAGTGGGGGAGGGGAGCGGGGAAGAGGCGCCGGCCGTGGGCGCCCGCGTCATCGCCCAGCCCTCGCTGCCCGCCGGGGGCTTCGCGGAGCGTGCCGTCGTCAGCGCGGCGAGTGCGCGCAGCGCGCCGGAGGCGCTGGACGACGCGGAGGCCGCCGCACTCCACATCGGCTACCAGACCGGCTGGTTCGGGCTGCACCGCAGGGCGCGGCTCCAGCCCGGCGAGACGCTTCTCGTGCACGCGGCTGCCGGAGGGGTGGGAAGCGCGGCCGTGCAGCTGGGGAAGGCGGCGGGCGCGCGCGTCATCGGCGTGGTCGGCGGGGAGTCCAAAGCCCGGGTGGCCCGGGAGCTGGGCTGCGACGTCGTCGTGGACCGGCGGCAGGACGACATCGTGGCGGCCGTGAAGGAGGCGACGGACGGACGCGGCGCGGACGTGGTCTACGACCCCGTCGGCGGCGACGCCTACGCCAAGTCCGTCAAGTGCATCGCATTCGAGGGGCGTGTCGTGATCGTCGGCTTCGCGAGCGGCGCCGTGCCGACACCGGGCCTCAACCACGCGCTCATCAAGAACTACGCGATCCTCGGACTGCACTGGGGCCTGTACAACACCAAGGACCCCGCCGCGGTGCAGGCCTGCCACGGGGAACTGACCGCGCTCGCCGCGGACGGATCGGTCAAGCCGCTGGTGAGCGAGCGGGTGCCGCTGGAGGAGGGCGCCGACGCTGTCCAGCGGGTCTTCGACGGCATCACGACGGGACGGGTCGTCATCCAGCCCTGAGCGGGCGGCGGCCGCCCGCCGCCGCTGGTGGCCGCCGGGGCCGCCCCGGACCGACCCGGAGTTCCCACTCCTCGACGCGGAGCGCGGTTTGCGCCTCCGGTCGCCTGCGAGAAGGGCCTGGCCCTGTACGGGTCCGGCCCGAATCCGGGCGCGGAGAACCGTGACTGTGGGCTCCGCCCGTCGCCGGTCACGACCTTCTCGACAGCTTCAGCCTCGCCCTCGGCGGGTCACTGAGCTGCCGGGCCCCGGCTCCCGGCCGCGGCCAGCGCAGCGTCGAGGCCGTCGAAGCGCAGCACCGCCGTGACGCGGCCGTCCTCGACGCGGAAGAGGGTCGCGAGGCGTACGGGAGCGCTACCGCTCCCGGCGTCCGGACGGCCCGGCCATGTGGCGTCCTGCTCGACGACGACCGTCTCTTCGTCCACCGGGTGCCAGGAGACGGGGGTCAGGCGGATGCCCGAATGTCCGATCCAGTCCAGGAGCAGGGTAATTCCGGTGGTTTCGCCCCGGGGACCTCCCAGCAGGATGCCGTCCGCCGACACCGATCGTGCGGCGTCGAAGTCCCGTTCGTTCACGGCCCTGTGCCACTTGCGCACCGGCGGCCAGTCCTCACCCACTTCTCCACCCTTCCATGCGATACGCATACACTGTATATGCGTATCACATGGAAAGGCCGCTGTGAGGAGGCAACGATGACCGAGAACGCCGGGCCGGGCCAGACGCTGTTCCGGTTCGTGAGGTTCTGGGCGCGGCGATGGACCGGCGCCGGGTCCGGTGTCGAAGCCGAACGCGGACGGGACGTCATGGTCACCGAAGCGGTCTCGGCCCACGCCGACGGCGGCGCGACCATCAACGAGGTGGCCCGCGAGCTGGGGATCGACCAGTCGGGAGCCAGCCGCATGGTCGCCCAGGCGGTCGATCGCAGCTATCTCGTGAAGAGTTCCGCAACCGACGCGCGCCGCCGCGTCGTTCACGTCACCGATGCCGGCCGCGAGCTGCTCTCCCATGCCCACGCGTGGCAGGAGGCGGCTTTCGCCGAACTGACCGCCGGGTGGACCCCCCACGAGGTGGCCCGGTTCAGCGAGTTGATGGCCAGACTCGTCGCGACACAGGAGAAGAACAGCGCCGCCGACCGGTGAAACGGACGCACCGCAGGCGGTGGTGCGGCGGAAACCCGCACACACCCACTGGCGGTCCCTCCCCTCCTGCGATTGGCGCCTGTCCCCGGTCCGGGAGGGAACGGGCGTCTCCTTGCCGCCCCGCCCGCCCGTCCGTACGGCAGCGCCCGGAGGGCATCCGGCGCCCAGGCCGCGGAGGACTACTCGGCGGCAGCGGCGTAGCGCTTCAACTCCCGGCGTGCCAGCGAGCGCTGGTGAACTTCGTCCGGTCCGTCCGCGAGCTGGAGCGTGCGGGCGGCTGCCCACAGTTCCGCCAGTGGGAAGTCCTGGCTGACGCCGCCCGCGCCGTGCAGCTGGACCGCCCGGTCGAGGATGTCCACGACCGCCCGCGGTGTGGCGATCTTGATGGCCTGGATCTCGGTGTGCGCACCCTTGTTGCCGACGGTGTCCATCAGCCAGGCCGTCTTGAGGACGAGCAGCCGCAACTGCTCGACCTGCACCCGGGCGTCGGCGATCCACTCGCGCACCACGCCCTGCTCGGCCAGTGGCCTGCCGAATGCCGAACGCGCGTGAGCCCGGCGGCACATGAGCTCGATCGCGCGCTCCGCCATCCCGATCAGCCGCATGCAGTGGTGGATGCGCCCCGGCCCGAGACGGGCCTGCGCGATGGCGAAACCGCCGCCCTCCTCGCCGATGATGTTGGACGCCGGCACCCGCGCGCCGTCGAAGACCATCTCGGCGTGCCCGCCGTGGTAGTGGTCCTCGTAGCCGTAGACCTGCATGGCCCGGCGCACCTCGAGCCCCGGGGTGTCGCGCGGCACCAGCACCATGGACTGCTGGCGGCGGCTGTCGGCGGCGTCCGGGTCGGTCTTGCCCATGACGATGAAGATCTTGCAGTCGGGGTGCATGGCGCCGGAGATGAACCATTTGCGGCCGGTGATGACGTACTCGTCGCCGTCCCGCCGGATGCGCGTCTCGATGTTCGTCGCGTCGGAGGAGGCCACGTCCGGCTCGGTCATCGCGAAGCCGGAGCGGATCTCACCGTTGAGCAGCGGCTCCAGCCACTTCCTGCGCTGTTCGGCGTTGCCGAACTCCGTCAGCACCTCCATGTTGCCGGTGTCCGGGGCCGCGCAGTTGACGGCGGTCGGCGCCAGTCGCGGACTGCGGCCCAGGATCTCGGCAAGGGGCGCGTACTGGAGGTTGGTCAGCCCGGCACCGTAGGTACGGTCGGGCAGGAAGAGGTTCCACAGGCCGTGCTTGCGTGCCTCCTTCTTCAGCGCCTCCACCACCGGCGGTGTCTGCCACGGCGATTCCAGCTCGGCGCGCTGCTCGTCGGCGACGGCCTCCGCCGGATAGACGTGCTCGTCCATGAAGGCCCCGAGCTGCCTGCGCAGTTCTTCCGTACGGGCGTCGTATGCGAAGTCCACTTGACCTCATCCCTTCCGCAGCGTGGTGAGTCCGTTGTCGATGAAGACCGGGACGAGGTCGCCTATCCGGTCGAATCCCGCGCCGACGGTCTGGCCGAGCGTGTAGCGGTAGTGGATGCCTTCCAGAATCACCGCGAGCTTGAACCAGGCGAAGGCCGTGTACCAGTTGATGCGTGAGACGTCGCGTCCGGAGGCGGCCGCATAGCGCTCGATCAGTTCCTCGGGCCGGGGGTGGCCCGCGGCCTCGGCCGTCGTACTGACCGGTGCGTCCGGGACGTCGAGGCGTTCGCTGTACATCACCAGCAGCCCGAGGTCCGTCAGCGGATCGCCGAGTGTGGACATCTCCCAGTCCAGTACCGCGGCGATACGGTCGTCCGCGCTCGCCAGCACGTTGTCCAGACGGAAGTCGCCGTGGACGACAGTGGGTCGGGGCGAGACGGGGAGCTGCCGCCCCAGGGAGTCGTGCAGTTCGTCGATCCCGGCCAGCTCCCGGCTGCGCGAGGCCCCCAACTGCTTGCCCCAGCGGCGCAGTTGCCGCTCCAGGAAGCCCTCCGGGCGTCCGAAGTCCTCCAGTTGCACGCTCTGCGGGTCCACCGCGTGGAGGGCGACGAGAGTGTCCGGCAGTGCCAGCACCAGCGCCCGTGTGCGCTCCGGGCCCAGCGCGGCAAGCTCACCGGACGTACGGTAGGGCGTGCCCTCCACCTCTTCCATGACGTAGAAGGGCGCGCCGAGCACGTCGTCGTCCTCGCACAGCAGAACCGTCCCGGGCACGGGCACGTCCGTGCCGCGCAGTGCCGTGATGACCCGGTACTCGCGTGCCATGTCGTGTGCGGTGGCCAGCACATGGCCCAGGGGCGGACGGCGCAGGACCCAGCGGCCCCGGCCGTCGGTGACTCTGTAGGTCAGGTTGGAGCGGCCGCCCTGGATCACCTCGGCCCGCAGCGGCCCCTGGACCAGGCCGGGCGACTCCCGGTCCAGATGTGCGGCGAGCCGCCCGAGGTCGAGCCCGGGCGGATTCTCCTTGCTCATGCGTGCGCGCTCCTCTGCGTCGACGGGGTACAGCCTCGCTGGGACGGCTTCGGCTGCGCCGGCCTCGCTGCATGGACCGGACGGACGACCGCCTCGATCATGCCGACTAGTCGGTATGGCGTCTAGGGGTGTACGGCGGCCGGCGGCCCCGAAAGCCCCTCATGTGACGAGGCCCACGCCCCGCGCGGCCTCCCGGCGCGCTCCTGAGCGGTCTGCGCCCGCCCCGAGCGCTGCACGGGCTCAGGCGTGACACTCGACCGGCCTGCCGCCGTTCATCTGCTCCATGTCCCCCCACACGGCCAGGATGTCCAGCGGTTCGCCGAGCGGACGTCCCTCCAACTCGGCACAGGCACGGTGCAGGTTGGCCACCAGCCGTTCGCTCTCCGCCAGTTGCGCGAACTCACCCAGGTCGGCCTCCCGTGCGGCCTGCAGCGGGGAGATCCCGCGCCGGTGCGCGGCGCGGGCCAGCCCGTCCACGAACCGCAGATAGCGCTCGACGGTGTCATACACCTCCGGTCCCGCCGGCGGACCGTGCCCGGGTACGACAGTGCGGGCATCCAAGCGGCGCAGCCGGTCGAGCGCGTGCAGCGACCCGCTCAGCGAACCCATCGGAACGAAGGGTGTTCCGCGGTGGAAGACGATGTCACCGGTGAAGACGACGCTCTGCTCCGGCAGCCACACCACGGTGTCCCCGGTGGTGTGGGCGACGCCGGGGTGCAGCAGCCGCACCTCCGTCTCCCCGATGTGCAGCGCCAGTTCGTCGTGGTAAGTGAGGGTGGGGGCGGTGACGGTCACGTCGCCGAAGTCGACGTCCGGCCAGATCATGTGGAGTTGGCGTCCCGCCCGCAGCGTCTCGGTGCGGCACGCGGTGTGCCCGATCACGGTGGCGCCGGGTGTGAAGAGGGCGTTGCCGTAGGTGTGGTCCCCGTGGTGGTGAGTGTTGACCACCACGGTCGGCAGGGGCGCGCCGCTCGCCAGCAGTGACTCGCGCAGCCGCTGCGTACGGGGAAGGGTGGCGGCGGTGTCCACGAGCAGCGTCGTGCGTCCGTCGCTGACCCAGCCCGCGTTGTTCAGGCACCAGCCGCCGTCCGGCTGGATGTAGGCGTGCACGCCGTGCGCGAGCTTCTCGGTGTACGGCTCCGAGGCCAACGGCTCGTCCCCGTGCGCTGTGACCGCTGCCCCTGACGTCATCCGTGGCCCTCTCTCTCGCGTATGCCACCGCCCGTGCGTGGTCCGCGGCGGTGGTGCTGCACAGCGTGTCAGCAGTCGGCATCGCGAGGCTACGCCGTGGATGCCACCGCTTCGGCCCGCTCGCAGTGCACGCTGTGACACCCCGAACAGCAGTGCGTGCAAAGCCCGTTGAGGGCTCCGGCAGTCCGGGACGCGCCGCCGGCCCACCCGTCCGGCCGCCGCGGCCGCGGCGGTCCCGCTCACCACAGCAGCAGCACCCCCACGGCCACCATCGCCACCGTGCACAGTGCCGCGGCCCGCACCAACCCGGGCCCCGAGCCCGCCGGACGCCCCGCCGTCATCGCCGCGATCCGCCGGTGTGCCAGCCCCAGGAACGCGAGCCAGGCCAGGACACCCGCCGCTGCGGCGGCCGCTTCGAAGGGGGAGACGCCGCCGCTGCCGTACAGGGCGTGCCGCACGCCCAGCCCGACGGCCACGGCGAACGTGAGCGTGGTGCGCCGCCAGGCGAAGCGGGTGCGCTCCGGTTGCGCGGCGGGGTCCCGAGCCTGGGGAGCCGTGCCGGCGCCGTTCACCTGCCGGCCCCCAGCACCACCGCGACCAGCACCAGGAGCGCTGCGGTGCCGGTGGCTGTCGCCAGCAGCACGGGGAAGCGCGAAACCGGCAGGTCCTCGCCTCGCCGCATGGCCCGCTCGCAGCGCATCCAGTGGTTGACCGCGCGGAACGCGCACAGCGCCGCGCACGCCAGTACGGCCACCGAGATCGCAGTCCGTACGTCCGTCCGGAGCTCTGTGAGGAACTGGTCCACGGCGATGCCGCCCGCGACGAGCGCCAGCGCGGTGCGGATCCACGCCAGGAAGGTGCGCTCGTTGGCGAGTGAGAAGCGGTAGTCGGGCGTGCTGCCCTCCGCCCGGAGGTCCTGCGGAGCGAACCACAGCCGGAGAGCCGCCCTGAGCCGGTCGATCATGAGGACGAGCCTACGGCCCGGCCTCCCGGCGCGCTCCGGCCCAGGCGGTGCCGCGGATGCGGTGCCGCGGCCGTGCGGGCGCCTGAGCCCGTCCTACGGCCCCTCCTGCTGCCGGTGCCATGCCCGCAGCCGCCGGTGGCACTCCAGCCCGTCCGGTACGACGTCCCACTGCGGCAGCCGCCGCTCCACCTCCTCGGCCGGCAGGAAGTCCCACCAGCCGATCTCCTCGGGCTGCGGCCGTACGGGCAGGGCGCACCGCACCTCGTAGACCCGCACGAACCAGCTGTGCCGGGGTGTCTCGAAGAGGAAGGTGAAGCGCGGCTCGGGACGCGGCAGCCCGCGTACGCCCAGCTCCTCCTCGGCCTCGCGCAGCGCCCCCGCGTCGTAGCTCTCGCCGGCGCCGACGACACCGCCGACCACCACGTCGTACATGGAGGGGAAGACGAGCTTCCCCGGTGTGCGCCGGTGCACGAAGATCCGTCCCCTCGGATCGCGTGCCTGCACGGCGGTGCAGCGGTGCCGCAGCCGCCGGGCCATCACCTCTCCGCGCGGAGCCTGCCCGACAACCCTGTCCTGCGCGTCCACGACGTCGAGCAACTCGTCGGCCTGGTGCGGCTGCTGCGTCATCCGGTCTCCCGCATGGGGCCATCCCATCATCCGCGGCGGGGTGCCCAGCACGTCGAGTGGGGGTTACTCTCCGGTCACCAGATCTTCCGGTGGGCAGCCGGGAGCGGACCGGGTGGAACAGGTGGGACGCATGGCCTACGACGCCGATGTCATCGTGATCGGAGCGGGACTCGCCGGGCTCGCCGCCACGGCCGAACTGGCCGACGCCGGACGCAGAGTGATCCTCCTCGACCAGGAACCCGAACAGTCCCTGGGCGGTCAGGCCCACTGGTCCTTCGGAGGTCTCTTCTTCGTCGACTCCCCGGAACAGCGCAGGCTCCGCATCCGCGACAGCCACGAACTGGCCTGGCAGGACTGGCTGGGCACGGCGGGCTTCGACCGCGACGAGGACCACTGGCCGCGCCGCTGGGCGGAGGCGTACGTCGACTTCGCGGCCGCTGAGAAGCGCGCCTGGCTGCGGCAGCAGGGTCTGAAGATCTTCCCCGTCGTGGGGTGGGCGGAGCGCGGCGGCTACGGCGCGAACGGACACGGCAACTCTGTGCCCCGCTTCCACATCACCTGGGGCACCGGTCCCGGGCTCGTCGAGCCCTTCGAGCGGCGCGTACGGGCGGGTGCCGAGCGGGGGAGCGTCGAACTGCGCTTCCGGCACCGCGTCACGGGGCTCTCCCGGGGGTCCGGCAGCGTCGACACCGTCACCGGCGAGATCCTCCGCCCCAGCGACGCGGAACGCGGCAGGGCGAGCAGCCGCGACGTCGCCGGCTCGTTCGAACTGCGCGCGCAGGCCGTCATCGTCACCTCGGGGGGCATCGGCGGCAACCACGACCTCGTCCGCGCCAACTGGCCGCGGCGGCTGGGCACTCCGCCCGAGCGCATGCTCTCCGGGGTGCCCGCGCACGTGGACGGCCTGATGCTCGGCGTCACCGAGCAGGCGGGCGGCCGTGTGATCAACCGCGACCGGATGTGGCACTACACCGAGGGCATCGAGAACTGGGACCCGATCTGGAACCTGCACGGCATCCGCATCCTGCCCGGCCCGTCGTCGCTGTGGCTGGACGCCACCGGCAAGCGGCTGCCCGTACCGCTCCACCCCGGCTTCGACACCCTCGGCACGCTCGACCACATCATGCGCTCGGGGCACGGCCACACGTGGTTCGTGCTCAGCCAGAAGATCATCGAGAAGGAGTTCACTCTCTCCGGGTCCGAGCAGAACCCCGACCTGACGGGGAAGGACGTCCGGGGCGTGCTGGCACGGGCGAGTTCGGGTGCGCCGGGGCCCGTGCAGGCGTTCATGGACCACGGTGCGGACTTCGTCATCGAGCGTGAACTGGGCGCCCTGGTACGGCGGATGAACGAACTGACCAGCGACAAGCTCATCGACGAGGCCGTGCTGCGGAGCGAGATCGAGGCACGCGACAGGGAGATCCGCAACCCGTTCACCAAGGACTCCCAGGTGACGGCGATCCGCGGTGCGCGCAAGTACCTGGGGGACAGACTGATCAGGGTCGCGAGTCCGCACCGGCTCCTCGACCCCAAGGCGGGGCCGCTGATCGCCGTACGGCTGAACATCCTGACGCGCAAGTCGCTCGGCGGGCTGGAGACGGATCTCGACGCGCGGGTGCTCACGGAGGGCGGAGAGCCGCTGCCGGGTGTGTACGCGGCGGGGGAGGCGGCCGGCTTCGGCGGCGGAGGCGTCCACGGATACCGCTCTCTGGAGGGGACGTTCCTGGGGGGCTGCCTCTTCTCCGGGCGCACGGCGGGGAGGGCTGCCGCGAAGGCGGTGGCGTAGCGAGCGGGACGCCGGTGTCCGTCACCCGGCCGCCAGCCGAGCCAGCAGGTCCCGGCTGGCACCGGCGACGGAGGGCTGAATCCCCAGCTCTTCGAGCATGGCCGCCGCCGCGGCCATCTCGGCCGTACGGCGGACCGCGTGCCGGTGGGTGCCCTCCACGAGGCGCTCGACCGTCGAGGCGTCCGCCCGTGCGAGCTCCGTGGCGATGTTCTCCCGGAGCCAGTCCTCGCAGCCGGCCGCGCGTGCTGCCGTCAGCGCCTCGACCACAGCCGCTGCGAGCCCCTTGAAGAACACGCTGCGCAGCAGCTTGCGCTCGGCTGCCGTGCCCGGCCCGCCCTCGACGCACTCGACGGACGCCCCCAGGTCGCCCAGCAGCCGGGCCGTCCGCGCTGCGCCGTCTCCGCTCGCCAGCATCGGCACCCGCAGTCCGCGACCCGGCACGGGGGCCATGACGGCCACGTCCGCGAAGGGCACGGCGTGTTCGGCGGCCGTGCGGGCGAGGTCCCGTTTGGTGCCCGGCGATGCGGTGTTGAGGTCTGCCCACAGGGCTCCCGGCCGCACTGAAGGGAGGGCGGCACGGAGTGCGCCGTCAGCGGCCGAGGCGCTGTTCACACTGAGCACGAGGCCGGCTCCGTCCGCCGCGGCGGCCTCGCTGTCCGTCGCGGTGACGCCTTCCGGCACGGTCACGCCACGCGCCGTGGTGATGCCCGGTACGCCGGCACCGTGGGCCGGTGCGGACAGCGCTGCGGGATCGTAGCCGCGTACGATCGCACCGGCGCGCGCCAGACCGGCGGCGAGCGAGCCGCCGGCCTCTCCGAGCCCGAGGACGGCTACGACGGTGGGGGACTGTGGGCCGGGGGCATCGGCGTTCGGTGATCCGTCCGGGAGCATGCCGCTACACTAAGCCTGCACAAAATTGTTGACAATATCGGTGTGCATCTGTGGAGCGGAGAGGAACCGGGGCGATCGTGGCAGAGGACGGGGCACGGAACGGGGCCGGGCTGCCGCTGGTGGAGGCCATTCGTGAGGCGATCATCCGGGGCGAGTTCGTGCCCAACCAGCGGCTCGTGGAGGCGGATCTCTCCACGCAGTTCGCCGCCAGCCGGGCCAGCGTGCGCTCGGCGCTGCTGGAGCTGACCAACGAAGGGCTGGTCGAGCGGATACAGAACCGCGGGGCCCGCGTGCGCGCGGTCTCGCTGGCGGAGGCCATCGAGATCTCCGAGGTCCGCATGGTGCTGGAGGGGCTCTGCGCGGCCAAGGCCGCAGAGGTCGTCACCGGCGAGGAGATCGGCGAACTGCGTGCCCTGGGCCAGTCCATGCGCCGGGCCGTGGGGGACGGGGACCTTCTCGGGTACTCCTCGCTCAACCAGGAACTGCACCGCCGGGTACGGGAGATCGCCGGCCAGAGCACCGCCTCCCAGGTGCTGGAGCGGCTGCGCGGGCAGAACGTCCGTCACCAGTTCCGGCTGGCGATGCACCCGGGGCGGCCCTCGGTGTCCCTGCCCGAGCATCTGGCGATCATCGACGGCGTCTGCAGTCACGACCCGGAGAGTGCGGAGCGCGCCGCCCGCGCCCACCTGCGCAGCGTCATCGAGGCGCTCCGGGAGGTGGACCGCTCGGGCTCCGTACCCGGAGCCTGACCCTGCCGGTACCCGCACCCCGGGTGGAAGCCGCGCCGCGGCTCCCACCCGGGGTGCGGTGTTCCTGCCGACGGGTGCCCGCGCTGGCGGGTCCTCCGCCCCGGTCCGCTGCCGTCCGGCGTGCCCGGCGGCCGGGGCGGCAAGGCCGGGCGCCTCCCGATTCCCTTCTCGCTGTGCACGACCCCTTGACCGCTGTAGCCAAGATTGTTAACAATCTGAGCGGAGATTATGGCTGCAAAGAAGCCGCACGGGGCGCCGCGAAGGAGAGTCATGGCCGAGCATCCCCAGCCGTCCGACCGAGCCAGGGAACTGGTGCGGGGGGCGTACGACGTACACATCCACGTGGCACCGGATGTGATGGGCCGCCGTATCGACGACGTGACTCTCGCGGAGAGATTCGCAGCGGTCGGCCTGGCCGGCTTCGTTCTCAAGTCGCACTACGCCCCGACCGCGGAGCGCGCCGCCGTCGTCCGCCGGGCCGAGCAGTCAGCCACCGCGCTCGGCGCCATCACGCTGAACGCCTCCGTCGGCGGACTCAACCCCATCGCCGTCGAGATCGCGGGCAGGGGCGGTGCGAAGTTCGTCTGGCTGCCCACGGTCGACAGCGCCAACCAGCGTGAGTGCCAGGCCGCCGAGCCGCCCGGAGCCACTCCTCCCATGTGGGCAAGGCTCCAGGACGACCTGCGCGCGGACGGCATGGCGGCCGATCCCGTGCACGTGATCGGCGCGGACGGCGGCGTCGTGCCCGCCGCGCGGCAGGTCTTCCGGCTGATCGCACGGCACGGCATGGTTCTGGCCACCGGCCACCTGCACGCCGACGAGATCGCTGTGGCCGTGGAGGCGGCGGCCGAGGAGGGCGTCGAGCGGATCGTGGTCACGCACCCGGAGTTCACCTCGCAGCGCGTCGCCGTCGAGCGCCAGCAGCAGCTCGCGCGGAAGGGCGCGCTCCTGGAGCGCTGCTTCACCACGCCGTACACCGGCAAAGTCGCGTGGGACGTGTGGTTCCACGCCATCCGGGAGGCCGGTCCGGAGCACTCCGTGATCTCCAGCGACCTCGGCCAGCCCTTCAACCCCCCGGTCGAGGACGGGCTCGCCCTGTGCGCGGACTTCCTGCTCGCCGAGGGCTTCGGGGAGGAGGACGTGCGCACCATGACCGTCCACAACAGCCGGTGGCTCGTCGGCGCGGACCCGCTGCCGGGCGCCCCCGCACACCACGGGAAGGCGGGCCGGGAATGAACGGGACCCCTGCGGACGGCAGCGGCGGGAACGGCGCGGACGGGCGCCGCATGCTCGTGGTCGGTGCCCACAGTGCCGACTTCGTCTGGCGCTCCGCCGGCGCCGTCGCCGCGCACACGGCGGCGGGGGGCGAGGCCCTCGTCGTCGCGCTCTCCTACGGTGAGCGTGGCGAATCCGGGGTGCTGTGGAAGCAGGAGGGCCAGACCGAGGAGAACGTCAAGCGCATCCGGCACGAGGAGGCGTCCAGGGCCGCCGCTGTCGTGGGCGCCGAGTTCCGCGCCTTCGACCTCGGCGACTACCCGCTCCGCGTCGACGCGGAGGCCGTCGGTCAACTCGCGGAGCTGATGCGCGACTTCGCCCCTCATGTGGTGCTCACCCACCCCGAGAAGGACCCGTTCAACCCCGACCATCCGGTCGCGCACGAGGCGGTGGCCCGTGCCCGCCTGCTGACCTCCGGGGCCGGCGTCGCCAGCGGCTTCCGTACGGCTCCGCCGTCGGAGTTCCTGGTCTTCGAGCCGCATCAGCCCGAGCTGTGTGCTTTCACACCATCCGTCTATGTGGACATAACGCCCGTATTCAAACGTAAGGTCGACGCCATGAGCTGCATGGCTGCTCAGCAGTATCTCCAGGAGTACTACGCGCAACGTGCCGACCAGCGCGGCAACCACGCCCGCAAGGTCACCGGTGACCAGGACATCCGCCAGGCCGAGGCCTTCCAGCGCCTCCTGCCGAACGTGGTCGGTGCCCTGTGAGCGCCGCATTCACCGAGCTCGCGGACGCCGGCGTGGCCACGGTCTACGAGGCGTACGGCCGGCGCGGCCTCCTCGACACCGACTGGACCCCGCTCAGCCCCGGCCGCCGCACCGCCGGGCCGGCGCGCGTCGCGCTGTGCGGCCAGGGCGACAACCGGGCGGTGCACGAGGCGATGACACATCTGCGCCCCGGTGAGGTCCTGGTGCTGACCATGCCGGAGCCCGAACCGGTGGCCCTCTTCGGTGACCTGCTCGCGACCCAGGCCGCCGCCTGCGGAGCCGCCGCGGTGCTGGTGAACGCGGCGGTGCGCGACAGCGCCGAGCTGGCACGCCTCGACTACGGCGTGTGGACGCGCTGGCGCCGCGCCCGCGGCGCCGCGAAGAGCGAGCGCGGCAGCGTGAACACACCGGTGGAGATCGGCGGCACGGTGATCGAGCCCGGCGACGTCCTCGTCCTCGACGACGACGGAGTCACCGCCGTCGCGGCCGGTGACCTGGAGGAGACCGTCCACGCCGTGCGGCAGCGGCTCGCCAAGGAGGAGGGCCTGCGTTCTCGCTGGGCCGCCGGCGAGTTCAGCTACGACGCCTACGGCATGCGCGAGGCGGACGGGAAGCCGCGGTCGGGAGCCCCGTCATGACAGCCGTACTGAGAGCCGAGGGCCTCACCAAGCAGTTCGCCAAGGACGACCAGGCGATCGTCGCCCTGCGGGACTTCTCGCTGACCGTCGAGGAAGGCGGATTCCTCACTGTTCTGGGACGCAGCGGCTGCGGCAAGTCCACGATGCTGAACCTCCTCGCGGGACTCACCCGGCCCACCGAGGGCACGGTCTCCTACCGCGGGGCGAAGCTGAGCGGACCGGACAACGACATCGGCTACCTCACCCAGTCCGACACGCTCATGCCCTGGCGGGACGTGCTGCGCAACGTCGAGATGCCGCTTGAGATCCGCGGTGTCCCTGCCGCCGAGCGCCGGGGCACGGCTGCCGAACTCGTGCAGCGCGTCGGCCTGCACGGCTTCGAGAAGCACTACCCGCGCGAACTCTCCGGTGGCATGCGGCGGCGCGCGAGTCTCGCGCGCATGCTCGCGGGCACGCCCCGCACGCTCCTCATGGACGAGCCGTTCGGTGCGCTGGACGCACAGCTTCGCACCGAGCTCCAGGAGGAGCTGCTGCGGCTGTGGCAGGGCAGCGGACAGACCGTGGTGTTCGTGACCCACGACATCGAGGAGGCCCTGCTGCTCGGGGACCGCATCGTGGTGCTCGGGGGACTGGGCCGGGTCGTCACCGACCAGAGAATCGATCTGCCCCGCCCGCGCTCCGTGGACGCGCTGCGCGTCGACCCGGCGTTCGTCGGCCTGCACACCGCGATGGCCGCCGCGCTCAAGGAGGGTTCGTCATGACGGAACAGCTCGTGACCCCGCAGGAGCGGGCTTCCGGGAGCGGCGGCCCCGTGCGCATTCCCGTGGAGCGCACCTGGTGGCAGCGGCACGGGCGCACCACGACCGTGTGGGGTCTGCGCCTTGCGCTGGTCGTCGTGCTGCTCGCGGGCTGGGAGATGGCCGCGGGCAGCCTCTTCGACCTCACCTTCACCAGCAGGCCCAGCGACATCGCCGCACGGCTCGGGGAGTGGTCCGGCGACGGCACCCTCTGGGAACACAGCTGGGTGACCGTCCAGGAGATCGTCTACGGCTTCCTCCTCGGCGCCGCCGCGGGCGCGCTCGCGGGGTTCCTGCTGGCCTCGCTCCAGCTGGCCTACCGCGTGGTGGACCCGTTCATGATGGCGCTCTACTCGATCCCGAAGGTGGCCCTGGCGCCGCTGTTCATCGTCTGGTTCGGCATCGGCATGCACATGAAGGTGCTGCTCGCGGCGGCGACCGTGTTCTTCCTGGTCTTCCTCAACACGGCGGCAGGCGTACGGGAAGTGGACCGGGGCCTCGTCGACGCGGTGCGGCTGATGGGCGGAAACCGCCGCGACATCGCGCTGAAGGTCGTGCTCCCGTCCTCGATGACCGGTGTGCTCACCGGGCTGAAGGTCGCCATCCCCTACGCACTGATCGGGGCGGTGATCGGTGAGCTGGTGGCCTCCAACCAGGGCCTGGGCTACCTCATCAACGACGCCGCGGCGCAGTTCGACACCGCCGGGGTGTTCGCGACGCTGGTCGTGCTCAGTGTCATCGCGGCGGTCCTGAACGTCCTCGTCGGCCTCATCGGGCGGCGCGTCAACAGGTGGAAACCGGTCGAGGCACAGGGCTGACTCTCCGGCTGCTCCACCACCGCCCCGTCCCGTCCGCCCCGGCGGGTCACCCGCCCCGCCGGTCCCACCGGTCCCGGATCCCGCCCTACACCGATTCCACCGGCCCCCACGATCCCTCCGCGATTCCTCAGCGACTGGAGCTGGAAACATGAACACTCACATCGAGCGCAGGACGCTGCTGAAGTCTCTCGCGGCGACATCCGTACTCCTCACACCGGTGGCCGCGGGCTGCGCGAAGCAGCAGTCGACCACCAAGGCAGGCACGCTCAACATCGGCCAGATCAGCAACTCCGTGGCCTTCTTCCCGCTGTTCGTCGCCGAGGAGAAGGGCTACTTCAAGGACGAGAGCATCAAGCTCGGCGACCGTCCGCGGCTGGGCACCGGCGCGAAGGTGGCCGCCGCGCTGAAGTCCGGCTCCATCGACCTGGGCGCGGGCGTACTCACCGACGCCTTCAACCTCGCGCAGTCGGACCCGAGCGCCCGAGTCCTCTCCAGCCTCGTCACCGAGTACTACGTGGACATCGTCGCGGGGAAGTCGCTCGACGTGTCCGACGGGGCGAGCCTGGAGGAGCGCACCAAGGCACTCGTCGGGAAGAAGATCGGAATCACCGGGCCGGGAAGCGGTACGGAGGCTCTGATCGCGCACCTCTTCGACGGCATCGGGCGGAAGGCCAAGACCGACGCCACACTCGTCAACCTCGGCAGCGCCGCCACCTCGGCGATCGGTGCCCTCAAGTCCGGCCGCGTGGACGCGCTCTCGTTCTTCCAGCCCATCGGCCAGCAGGCCGAGGCGGACGGCGCGGGCAGGATTCTGATATCCCCCGCGGCCGGAGACGTGCCCGACATGAAGGGTGCGCTGCACGGGGTGGTGTTCTCCACGGACGAGCTGCTCAAGAAGAAGTCCGACGAAGTGGCCGGGTTCCAGAGTGCGATGAAGCGGGCGCAGGCCGACATCCACGGTGACGAGGACAAGGTGCGGGAGCTGCTGGAGAAGTACCTCAAGGACACCGACAGCAAGGCGCTGGACGCACTGGTGCCGATCCTGCGCAAGGAGATGCCCGAGTCCCCGGCCGTCGAGCGCGGACCGTACGAGACGGCGCGCCGCTTCCACCGCAGCAGCGGACTGGTCGAGACGGCACCGAAGTTCGGGGAGATCAAGGCGGAGTCGTGACCGGACGCGGCGGGGCCGAAGGCCCGCCGCACGTGCCTGTCACAGGCAGAACAGCCGCGCCGCGTTGTCGTGACAGACGGCGCGGAGCCACGAGGTGCCCAGCCCCGTCCGTTCCAGTGCCCGCAGGGCGTCGGCGTAGGAATAGGGGATGTTGGGGAAGTCCGTCCCCAGCAGGACCCTCTCCCCGAGGTCCGCGAGACGCGGCAGGGCTTCCGGAGGGAACGGGGCGACGGCCTCGACGAACTCCGTGAACGCCATGGTGGTGTCGAGCATGACGTGCTCGTGGCGTTCGGCCAGGGCGAGGAAGTCCTCGTACTCCGGAGTCCCCAGATGGGCGACGACCAGCGGCAGCCGCGGATGCCGCCGCAGCAGACGCGCCACGGGAGCGGGGCCCGTGTACGCCCCGGGCGCGGGTCCCGAACCGCAGTGCGTCACCACCGGCACCCCCGCCTCGGCCAGCAGTCCCCAGACGCCGTCCAGGAGAGGGTCGTTGGGGTCGTAGCCGCCGACCTGGAGATGCGACTTGAACACCCGCGCGCCCTGGTCCAGTGCGCGGCGCACGTCGTCGGCGGCCCCGGCCTCCGCGAAGAACGTGGCGGTGTGCAGGCAGTCCGGCGTCCGTGAAGCGAAGCCGGCCGCCCAGTCGTTGAGCCAGCGCGCCATACCGGGCCTGTGCGGGTACAGCATCGAGGTGAACGCGCGGACGCCGAACCCCCTCAGCACCTCGAGCCGCTCGGACTCCGCGTGCCGGTACGCGATCGGCCAGGGGCGCCCCACGAGGGGGCCGCCCGCCTCGAAGTAGGCCCACACCTTGGCCAGTACGCGCTGCGGCATGAAGTGGGTGTGGACGTCGATGAGGTGGCTCAGACCCAGCGACCGGCGGAAGGCGGCGACTTCGGCGCGCTCCTCTTCCCGCACCGCGGGGGAGGGGCCCGTGCCGGATTCCCCGCCGTGCTCGTGCTCCACGCCTGGTTCCTTCACCGGACCGCCCCGCGCAGCGGCGTGCCGCGGTCCGGGCGGTACGGACCACCCGGGGGGCGGCGAAGGTCCTTCGTCCTCATTCCTCTCCCGGTGAGGTGGCGAACGAGCCCCGGGGGCTCGTCGTCTCTGTGCGGCCTGTGCGGCCTGTGCACGGATCATCCCATGGCGGGCTTCCACCGGCGGTACGCATCCCGACCGCTGTACCGCTCTACCCGCCGCACCGCCGCACCGCCGCATCCCGGCCCGCGGAACCGGCCGCCTCCCCGTCCTCGTCCACAGCGGCGTGAGGACGATGCGGGGGAGCGGGCGGCCCGGCCGTGCCGGGGCCGTGGTCACCATGCTGCTGGTGACCTGGCTCGCAGCGCCGGCACGGCCCGCCCACGCCTACGCGGACCCGGACGCCCGGTACCGGCCGCCGGTCGCGGCCGGTCAGCAGTCCACGGCGGTGACTTGGGACGGCCGCACCCAGCAGGTCGCCATCAGCCTCTCGGCCGGCGGCGGTTCCGGTGAGCCTGCCTGGATCATGCCGGTGCCGCACCGCGCGAGCGTGCGCCTGGGTGACCGCCTGCTGTTCACACAGCTGACGAGGGTTGCCCCTTCGCTCCACCGGGACCGGCGTCATTTCTGGCCGCGGCCCGGCGACTGGCCCCGCCCCGACGCACCGGGGGAGGTCGCAGAGCCGGGTGAGCGCTCCCCGGGCCCGCCGGCACCGGCCGCCGGACCGGCCGGGCGGCGGGCCTCTTCGTCACCGGTCCAGGTCGTGGAGCGCAGGCGCCTCGGACAGCGTGACGTCGCGCGGCTCACCGGCACCGACCCCCGGGCGCTGCGCGACTGGCTCCGGGGCAACGGCTTCGATCCGCCGTCCTCGCTCGACGCAGACCTGCGGCCGTACGCGGAGCGAGGATGGGAGTACGTCGCTGTCCGGCCGGAGCCCGGGAACGGCGAGGAGGGGACCGCGCCGGGCACGACGCGAGACCCGCTGCACATCACCTTCGCCTCCCACGAGCTCATCCGGCCGGTGCTGCTGTCCCGCGGCACGCAGCAGCCTCGGCGTCTGAACCTGTACGTGCTGGCCGCACACCGGATGCGTCCGCCGGGCGGCGCCCCCGGCGGCGAAGGGCCCTCGCTGAGGTTCGCCGGCCGGATCGACGCGCCCGCCGGCCCGCTCCGCGACTTCGCGGGAGAAGGCGCCTATCTGACCGAGTACGCCCAGAACTTGGCGGTGCCCGTACGGCCCGGCGCTGACCACGTACTGCGTCGTGCGCACTCCGACGCACCGTTCCGTACCGTCATCCACGACGACCGCCTCATGACGTGGGCAGGTGTCCCGGTCTGGATCGCGACCCTGGCCGTCCTCAACGCGCTGGTGGCGGGTCTTGGCGCGGGCCTGTTCCGGCGGCGGGGACGGGCCCGGACGAAGGCCGCCCGCGGGGCCGCCGTGCCGGGGCCGGCTCAGCGGCGGTGACACGCGGGCGCAGCGTGCTCACACTGCCGAGTGCCGCTCTCAGCCCCCTGAGGTATTCAGCACCTCCTCGCCCGGCGCGCAACTCTCACGCAGCGCGGCCAGTTCGGCCGGGGGAAGCCGCAGTGCGGAGCCGCGCCGCCCCGTTCCGTCCAGCAGCTCCTCCCCTTCTTCGAGCCACTCGGCCAGCGGCTGAACGCCGATGAAACCGGCCAGCCGCGCCAGCTCCTGACGGGGCGCGTCCAGGAGCCGCTCGTAGGACAGGGTCGTCCGCTGCTCGGCGGGGACCGCCGAGAGGTGGCCGATGCCTTCGGTGATCAGCTCCGACCACAGGGTGCCGAATCCGGTGACCGGCATCTCGCGGTCCAGGACGAGGCGGGGGTCGTAACTCTGGCCGAGCAACTGCGCCAGATCGTCGGGCAGTTCCTTGATGTGCTCCTCGGTCAGCTCGGAGAGCGACCCGACTCCGGAGCGCCTGCCGATCTCACGCAGCAGCGAGATCATCCGGTAGCCGTTGTGGCGGCTCATGGACAGGGCGCAGTCGGGGCCGTCACGGAAGAGGTGCACGAACCGGGCCTCGGGGAAGAGCCGGTGGAGGGTGTCCACCCGGTGCAGGGAGTAGCCGGAGCGTTCGACGGCGGCCTCGCGGCCCCCGACGCGGTGGGCGAGTGCTCCGAAGAGGGCCTCCCAGTGCTGGGGCGCGGGCCGTTCGGGCCATGCCCTCACCTCCGGCTCCAGCGCGTCCAGGAGCGCGTCGGGGGTGTCGCTCAGATGTGGCAGCGTCATCAGGCTGATCGCGGGGATGCCGGTCGTCCCGGCCGAGTAACGCCACTCCGGGTGGCGGTTGTAGAGGAACTCCGGGAGCGGGGTGCCGCTGCGGACCATGCGGTCGAAGACTTCCATCGGCTCCAGGAGGCAGCGCCAGAACTCCGCCCCCGTCATGGGCTGTTCACTGAGGGCCGGCGGGCCGTCGACGCACGAGTACAGCTCGTTGAGACTGAGCACGTCGGGGTGCAGTCGCAGCACCCCGGACAGCGCGGTCGAGCCGCTGCGTCCGGTGCCGACGACGAAGGTCAAGGTCTTGATGCCCGTACGCACTTGTTCGTTTCCTCCCCCACGGCCCGAGGGCCCGGTCAGCTTCGGTCCCTGACCTCCCTACCCTGCTCGCGGCGATCGACCCGGCACAGCGGACGATCACACGAAAGGGTGGAGACTTCAGGCCATGAGGGCGGCGATCTCCTCAGCGCAGTCCCGCAACGCCGGGACGTGGCCGTGGAGTTCCTCCTTCTGGGTGAGGACGACCGTGGCGCCGAGCGAGACCGCCAGGCGCGGACGCGACGAACCCTCCGCCAAGGGCACCGGTGCCGCGATCGAGCGCACCCCGACCTCGTTCTCCTCCTCCACCTCGGCCCAGCCCCGCGCCCGTACGCGCGCCAGCTCCTCGCGCAGCGCCTCCGGGTCGGTGACGGTGCGTGCCGTTACCGCGGGCAGGGGTTTCCCGAGCAGCTCCTCCGCCTCGCGGCCGGGCAGCGCCGAGGCGAGAGCCCTGCCCAGCGACGTGGCGTGCCACGGGTTGCGCGTGCCCTCCGCGCTGCGCAGCTGGAGGTGCTGGCTGCCCTGCACGCTGAGGACGAGCAGCACCTCGCCGCCGTCCAGGATTCCGGCGATCGCCGGCAGGCCGGTACGGGCGGCGAGGCGGCGCATCGGGCCGGCCGCCGCCGAATAGCCGGCGGGGGAGCGCTGGAAGCCGCGGGAGAAGTCCAGGACGCGTACGCCCAGGGCGTAGCGCCGGGTGTCCTCGTCGTAGGCGACGAACCGCTCGGCGGCCAGCCGCCCCAGCAGCCGGTGCGCGCTGCTGACGGGCAGGCCGGCCGCGCGTGCGGCCGCGCTGACTCCCAGCCCCGAGGGGTTGCCGGCGAGTACGGTCAGCAGGCGCAGGCCCCGGCTGAGCATGTCGTCGCCGGGCGGTGCGGTCACCGTCGGTGCTCCTCGGTGGTCGTGCGGTACAGGTCAGCCGCGCCGGCTGCCGCTGCCCGCATGCGTGGGTGAATGCCCGTTCACCGTACCCGCGGGCACGGACGCCCGCGGCTCCCGTACGCCGAACATCAAAGCCGAGGAGATCAGCGTGCACACAGCCATGAGGCCGAAGGCGCCCGCGTCGCCCAGCGGCGTGCCGCGTACCCAGCCGACCAGATAGGTGCCCGCGAAGGAGCCCAGGGCGCCGAAGGAGTTGACCGCGGCGACGGCTGCTCCGGCGACCCCGGCGGGCGCCAGTTCGGAGACGAGCGCGAAGTACGGGCCGTACGGGGCATACATGCACAGTCCGGCGACGACAAGCAGGGTCAGCGCCAGCGGGAAGTTGTCCCCGGCCAGATAGGAGGCGAACAGCGCCAGGGCGCCCGCGCCGAGCCACGGCCACACCGCGGCGCGGCGTCGTCCGCTGCGGTCGGAGACACGGGAGTTGAGCAGCATCGCCAGCACGGCGAAGGCGTAGGGGATCGAGCTGATCAGCCCGGTCGCGCCGATGCCCTGGCCGGAGCCCTGCTTGACGATGGAGGGCAGCCAGAACACGAAGCCGTACATGCCGAACGACCAGAAGAAGTACTGCGCGGCGAGCACGGCGACGGGGCGGGAACGCAGCACCCTGCGGTAGTCGGCGGCCGTCGCGCGGGGCGCGTCGGCGGTCGTGGCGTGCGCTGCGGGGTCGTGCTTCTGGCCGGGGGAGCGGGGCGTACCGGCGTCGACGTCGGTGACCGTCATCGCCGAGCCGGGGGCGGTGGCGGCGGCGCGCTGCTCCTGGGCGAGGCGGGCGCGCAGGTCGGCGTGCTCCTCCTCGCTCAGCCAACGGGCCTCGCTGGGACGGTCCTTGATGAGGCGCAGGCACAGCAGGCCCCACAGGACCGACGGCAGGCCCTCGACGATGAACATCATCCGCCAGTCCGAGATCTCGATCAGCCATCCGGAGACGACGGACAGCCACATCACGGTGATCGGATTGCCCAGGATGAGAAGGGTGTTGGCGCGTCCGCGCTCGCCCTTGGTGAACCAGCGGCTCAGCAGCACCACCAGGGACGGCAGTACGGCGCCCTCGACGACGCCGAGCATGAAGCGCACCGCTATCAGCTGGCCCGGACTGCTGAGCATGCCCTGGACCGTCGCGAGCAGGCCCCAGGCGATCGTCGACCCGGCGACCATGCGGCGCACGCTGCGCTGCTCGGCGTAGATCGTCCCCGGGATCTGGAAGAAGAAGTATCCGAGGAAGAAGGAGGCGGCGATGAGGGAGTCGAGCCCGGCGGAGAGGCCGAGCTCCTCGGCCATGCCGCCGGCGGAGGCGATCGCGTAGTTGGACTTGTCGAGGTAGGCGAGCGAGTACGTGACGAACGCGATCGGCATCAGATACCGGGCGCGGGTCGAGGACCAGAAGCCGCCGCCTCCGGCGCGGGAGGGAGAGACCGCCGTCATTCCCGGACCCCCTTTTTCCGTGGGATGGAAAGTGTTTCACTGGGCGGGAAGGACGTTACGAGCGGGCGCCCCGGCCGGTCAATGCCGTGTGCATGTTTCCCTCGTCGCACGCGCCGTCCGGAAACGCCGACGTGATCAGCCCCAGGAACGGGAGGCCGCCCACCGATGCCCGAGCACCACGAGAAGACCGTCGACGTACTGCTGCCCTGGTCCGGCCTCGAGGGGCGGCACGGACCGTGGCCGCAGGGCGTGCGCGCGCACGTCTGGGACGGGCTCACGCCCGAGGACGAACTGCCCGCGAGGGCACTGGAGTCGACCCGTCTGTGGGTTGTCCCGTACGCGGTCCCCGGCGCCGAACGCCTGCTGCCCCGGCTGCCCGCGCTGCGCGCGGTGCAGTCGCTCAGCGCCGGGGTCGAGAAGCTGCAGCCGCTGCTGCCCGACGGTGTCCGTCTGCACAACGGACGCGGACTGCATGACGCCAGCACCGCCGAACACGCCCTCGGCCTCGTCCTCGCCGCACAGCGCGACCTGCCCCGATGGGTCGCCGACCAGCAAGCCGGCCGCTGGGAACCGCACTTCACCCGCTCGCTCGCCGACAGCCGCGTGGCGGTCATCGGTTACGGTTCCATCGGCGCCGCCCTGGAGCGGCGGCTTCTGGCCTGCGAGGCGGAGGTCGTACGCGTGGCCCGCAGGGCACGTCCGGACGAGGACGTCCGGCCCGTCACCGACCTGCCCCGGCTGCTGCCGGACGTGGACATCGCCGTGCTCGTCCTGCCCGAAACCCCGGCCACGACAGGCATGTTCGGCCAGAAGGAACTCGCGGCGCTGCCGGACGGCGCGCTCGTGGTCAACGTCGGCCGGGGCCGTACGCTCGACAGCGCGGCGCTCCTCGCCGAGACCCGAACCGGGCGGCTGCGGGCGGCCCTCGACGTCACCGACCCCGAACCGCTGCCGGGCGGCCACCCGTTGCGCGACTGTCCCGGCGTGCTGATCACTCCGCACGTGGCGGGCGGCTCCGCCGCGTTCCGGCCCCGTGCGGAGCGGCTGATCGTGGAGCAGGTGCGCCGCTTTGCCGCCGGTGAGCCGCTGCTGAACGCCTTTCCCCGCGACTGAGGCATTCCCCGCGCCCGCACCGGACGGACCCTCCCTCCCGCGCCGCACACCTGGTGTGAGGCGCGGGAGGACGTTGTCCCGCCTGGCGCTGGACATGCAACCATCTGGTTGCTTATTCTTTCCGCATGACCATGGACGAGGTGTTCAGGGCACTCGCCGACGCGAGCCGCAGACGGCTGCTCGACAGACTCAACGCCCGCAACGGGCAGAGCCTGCGCGAACTCGGCGAGGGCCTGGCGATGAGCAGACAAGCCGTGACCAAGCACCTGGCGGTGCTGGAATCGGCTCGCCTGGTCAGCACCGTCCGGCACGGCCGCGAGAAGCTGCACTACCTCAACCCCGTGCCCATCCACGAAGTGGCCGACCGCTGGATCGGCCGCTACGAGCGCGCCCGGCTGGCGGCGCTCGGCACGCTGAAGCACTCGCTGGAGGAAGGACCCGCCATGCCGCAGCCAGGGGCGAAGCCCGAGTTCGTCTACGTGATCTACATCCGCACCACACCCGAGGAGCTCTACCGGGCCCTGACGGACCCGGAGTTCATCGAGCAGTACATGCACGGCACCGGCCCGGACTCCACCTGGGAGGTGGGCTCGCCCGTGCGCTGGAAGTCGGACCCCGCGGGGGAGTTCGAGGAGCTGGGCCAGCGCGTGCTGGAGGCCGAGCCGGGCCGGCGGCTCTCCTACACCTGGCACCCCATGCAGCCCGCGCACCGCGGCATGATCGAGATGACGGACGAGGAGTTCGAGCAGGCGCGCAAGGAGACCTCGAAGGTCACCTTCGACATCGCTCCCGCCGAGGAGCCCGGGCTGGGCGTGAAACTCACCATCACGCACGACGGTTTCGACAGCTGGGACAGCAGGATGCTGCGAGCCGTCAGCGGCGGCTGGGTGATGATCCTCTCCGAGCTCAAGTCCGTGCTGGAGGGCGGTGGCCAGGCCCCCGGACAGTGACCGGGCCCCCTCGTGACCGGCCCTCCTGCCGGGCGGGCGCTCCGCTCAGAAGCCGCCCGCCGCGTCCAGGATGCGCTCCGCCACCCGCACCGAGTCCACGAGCGGATGCAGGGCGAGCGCACGCAGTGCGGCGCCGCGTGAGCCGCCGGCCGCCGCTTCGATCGTCGCCTGTTCGACGGACTTCAGAGTGAGCATCAGTCCCAGCTGGTCGGGGGCGACGGCACCCGCCGACAGCGGGCGGGCGCCGCCCGCGTCGACCAGGCAGGGCACCTCCACCACGGCGTCGGCGTCGAGGCCGGGAACGGCGGTGCGGTTGGGCACGTTCAGGATCAGCGTCGTGCGCTCGTTGCGGGAGACGGCGCGCATCAGCGCCAGGGCCACGCGGTCGTAGCCGCCGCCTTCGAGGTCGCAGGCGTCGCGTTCCCAGCCGCCGGTCGCCTCACGGCTCTCGGCCATGTAGGTCTCCTCGCGCTCCCTGCGCGTACGTTCCCACGCGGCGTGCGCCCCGGAGGGGTTGCCGGGGTCCGACTCGTCGTAGAAACGGGCCTGTTGGCGGTGGAGGAACTCTCCACGGGTGGCCTCGGCCCGCCGGATCGAGGCCACCGCCTCCCGGTTGAAGTAGTAGTAGTGCAGGTACTCGTTGGGCAGCGCGCCCAGGGTGCGCAGCCAGTCCGCACCGAAGAGCCTGCCTTCCTCGAAGGAGGTCAGGCGGCCGGTGTCGGCGAGCAGTCCGGGCAGTCGGTCACGTCCGTCCACCACGACGCGGCGCAGCCAGCCGAGGTGGTTGAGGCCCACATAGTCGTAGTCGGCGCGGTCCGGGTCGGCGCCGACGGCGCGTGCGGCGCGGCGGCACAACCCGACGGGGGAGTCGCAGATGCCGATCACCCGGTCGCCCAGGCCCCGGTCGCGGAAGACGCGGCACATCGCCTCGGTGACCATGCCGGCCGGGTTGGTGAAGTTGATGACCCAGGCGTCGGGGGCCAGTTCGGCGACCCGTTCGGCGATGCGCACGGCGACGGGAAGCGTGCGCAGCCCGTAGAGCACTCCGCCGGCGCCCACCGTCTCCTGGCCGAGGACACCCTCGGCGAGCGGGACGCGTTCGTCACGCGTACGGCCCGCGAGGCCGCCGACCCTGATGGCGGAGAAGACGAAGTCCGCGCCGCGCAGCGCCTCGTCGAGGTCGGTGGTGGTGCGCACGGCGGGCGCCGGACGTCCCTGGTGCGGCCCCGGTCCCTGCGGCCCGGCACGGTGCCGCTCGGCCTGGTGGGCGAGGACCGCCCCGACGGCGTCCAGCCGCCCCCGGTCGGTGTCGTACAGGACGAGTTCGGTGACGCGCCCCGCCGGATCGCCGGAGTCCTCCAGCAGCGCCCGGTGCACCAGCGGCACCCGGAATCCGCCGCCGCCCAGCACGGTCAGCCTCATGACTCGGTCCCCTCCACAGCTACCTCCACCCCGGCCTCACGGAAGACCGCGAGGGTGCCCGGGTCGGATGTCCGGTTCGTGATCAGTACGTCGATGTCCTGCGGCCCGCAGACGCGGGCCGTCCCCGTACCGGGGAACTTCTTCGCGGTGGCGAGCAGCACCGCCTGCCGGGCGGAGGCCAGCATGGCCTGCTTGACCGGCACTTCGACGTCGGTGGTGTCCAGTACCCGGCCGTCGGGCAGCACGCCGCTGGTGCCGAGGAAGAGCCGGTCGGCGTAGAGCTGCGCGAGACTCGACTCGGTCAGACGGCCCACCAGCGAACGGTAGTTGCGGCGCACCCGGCCGCCGAGCAGGACGAGGGAGACCTCGGCGTCGTCCCGCAGCTCCTCGTAGACGGCGAGATTGCTCGTCGCCACCGTGATCCGGCGCCCGCGCAGGTGCCGCGCCAGCTGAAGGACCGTGGTGCCGATGTCGAGGAGCACCACCTCCCCGTCCTCGACCGTCGCGGCCGCACGGCGGGCGAGTGCGTGCTTGTCGTCGAGGTCGTCGCCCTCCTCGTCGGCGAAGGGCCGCTCCACGGGGCGGCTGACGACGGCGCCGCCGTAGACCCGCCTCAGCCTGCCCGCTCTGCCCAGGTCGTTCAGGTCGCGGCGCGCGGTGGCCTCGCTGACGCCGAGCCGCTGGGCGATCTGCCCGACCGGCAGCACGCCTTCGTCGCGCAGCAGCCGCAGCAGCCGCTCGTGGCGGATCTCGCGCAACATGCTCGGCAATGTAGCGTGCTTGAGCGACTCTGCGCGAGTATGAGCGGGCTCTTGCAAGTCCCAGCTCTGACGTGCAAGGTACCGCTCAGCAACGACATTCCCGGTCGCCGGCTCCCGGGAGGGGACCGGGACGGGGGCGACCGGGTCGCGGGAGGGGCGGAAGAGCAGTGAGCACGACGGGGAGCGCGCATCCGGCGCCGACGACAGCGGCCCTGGACCCGCTGGCCGAGCTGCGCGACGACGGCGGCCCGGAGCGGGACGTCTTCCTGACCGGAACCGTCTTCCTTGACATCATCCTCACCGGCCTCGACCACGCGCCCGTCCGCGGCACCGAGTCCTGGGCCCGCGGCATGGGCTCCAGCCCCGGCGGGGTGGCCAACATGGCCACCGCGCTGCGCCGCCTGGGCCTGCGCACCTCGCTGGCCGCGGCCTTCGGCGACGACGTCTACGGCGACTACTGCTGGGAGTCGCTGGCCGACAGCGAGGGCATCGATCTCGCCCCCTCCCACCGTGCCCCCGGCTGGCACTCGCCGGTCACCGTCTCCATGGCCTACGAGGGGGAGCGGACCATGGTCTCCCACGGCCACGAGGCCCCGGCACCCTGCGTGAGCGTCGCCCAACGCCCCCGCTCCCGCGCCTGCTTCACCGCGCTGAGCCCCGGGCGGCTGGAGGGCTGGGCACGCGAGGCGCACGACGAGGGCAGCAAGATCTTCGCCGACGTCGGCTGGGACGAGACCGGCGCATGGGACCCCGACACGCTCGCCGACCTCTCCTACTGCCACGCGTTCCTGCCCAACGCCGCCGAGGCGCAGCACTACACGCGTACCGACAGCCCCGAAGCGGCGGTGCGGGCGCTGGCCGAACTCGTCCCGATCGCCGTGGTCACCAAGGGGGCGGGAGGTGCCGTCGCCGTGGACTCCCTGACGGGCGAGAGGGCCGACGTCCCCGCACTGTCCGTCGAGGCGCTGGACCCGACGGGCGCGGGCGACGTCTTCGTCGCCGGATTCATCAGCGGAACGCTCGCGGGCTGGCCGCTCGCCGACCGTCTCGCCTTCGCCAACCTCACCGCCGCGCTGTCCGTGCAGCACTTCGGCGGCTCGCTCTCCGCGCCCGGCTGGCCCGAGGTCGCCGCCTGGTGGCAGTACGCCACCCGCTGCGGAGGACAGGGCGAGGACGTGATGCGGCGCTACCGGTTCCTGTCCGACCTGCTGCCCGGAGCCGACCGGGCGGCTTCGCTGCGGCGGGCCACACCGACCATCGGATTCCGTTCGTCCTGACGGGCGCGGCCGTACGGGCGCGGGCCGCCCGTACCACCGCGTGCGGGACGCCGAGAGGAGAGACCATGCGCCCTGTGAGCCGGAGGGCCACCACGGGCCGCGCCGCCGCGGTCCGCCGGCGCACCGTCCCGCTCGTCCTGGCCACCGGTGCGGCCCTGCTCGCCGCCGCGTGCGTGCCCGGCACCGACGGCTCCGGGGCGGCGGGCGCGGGCGTCCCGGGCTCGGCCGCAACCTCCGTGCCGGACCCGGCACGGGCGGGCAAGGTCACGCTGACCGTCTGGGACCAGGAGGTGCGCGGGGGGCAGAACGCCGAACTGGAGCAGTTGAACAAGGAGTTCCAGGAGAAGTACCCCAACGTCCGCATCAAGCGCGTCGCCCGCAGCTTCTCCGACCTGAAGACCACCCTCAAGCTGGCCATATCGGGCAACAGGCCGCCGGACGTCGTCCAGGCCAACCAGGGCTACTCCGACATGGTGGCGTTCGTGAAGGCGGGACTTCTCAGCCCGCTCGACAACTACGCGGGCATCTACGCCTGGAACACCCGCTATCCGGCGCCCCTGCTCAACCTCAACCGCGTCTCCGCCGACGGCCGCCACTTCGGCACAGGACGGCTCTACGGCATCTCCCAGACCGGTGAGTACATCGGCGTCTACTACAACAAGGACGTGCTGGAGAAGGCAGGCGTGCAGCCGCCGAAGACCTGGGACGACCTGACCGCCGCGCTGCCCCGCATCGAGGACGAGGGCGAACTCCCCGTCCAGTTCGGCAACCTGGACAAGTATCCGGCGATCCACACCTTCGGGGTGCTGCAGAACCAGGCAGGAGGAGCCCAGGAGTCCCGCGCGAGCGTCCTCGGCCGCGGCAAGGGCTTCGACAACGACCCGACGCGCGAGGCCGCACGTACGCTCGCCGACTGGAAGAAGCGCGGCTACATCCCCGGCGGCGCGAACGGCACCGGATACGACGCCGCGGCCAAGAAGTTCGCAGGCGGCGAGGGGGCCTTCCTCATCACCGGCACCTGGCAGCTCGCCGACCTGAAGAAGCCCATGGGGGACAAGCTCGGCTTCATGCCGCCACCGCCGGTGAAGGAGGGGGCGGCCCCGGTGACGACCGGCGGGCAGGGGCTGGCATGGTCCATCACCTCCCGCTCCCGGCACCCCCATGTGGCCGCCGCCTACCTCGACTTCATCACCGACGAGCACGCCGCCCGCGTGATGACCGCGGAAGGGGTGCTGCCCGCGGTTCCCGGCGCGGCCGCCGACGAGGTGCCCGAAGGCAGTGTCGACGCCCGAATGGTCGACGGCTGGCGCGAGTTGAACGAGTCCGACGGACTCGTTCCGTACCTCGACTACACGACACCCACCTTCTACGACTCCCTCTCGGCGGACCTGCAGGGCGTCATCGACGGCGGCGTCTCCCCCGGGAAGCTGGCGGAGAGGATGCAGCGTTCGTACACCGACTTCCGGGACGAGCAGCGCGCGGATGGGAAGTCCCGGCCGTGAACGGCGCGTCCACCACTCCGCCGGCGAACCCGCCGGTCACCGGGTCCCCCGCCGGTTCCGACGCGCCGGGCGCGGGCGGAGAGGGCGGCGCAGGAGCCGGAAGGCGAGCCGGCAAAGGGACCGGGACCGGGACCGGGACCGGGCTTGCCGGGCGTGCGCGGCGCAGGGCCGCCGAGCGCTACCGCCGTCGCTCGCCGGGGCAGCCCCGCGCCGTCGGCTACCTCTACGTCCTGCCCGCACTCGCCCTCTACACCGTCTTCCTGCTCGTCCCCCTCGGCCAGACCGTGTGGCTCTCGCTGCTGCACTGGGACGGCCTGACCGTCGCCACCTGGGCCGGAGGCGGCAACTACCGTGACCTGCTGACCGATCCCTCGCTGCGCGCCCCGTTCGTGAACGCACTGGTGCTGCTGCTGTTCTACGCCGCGCTCCCCGTCGCACTCGGTCTGCTGCTCGCCGCGGCGCTGACCCGCTTCCGGGTGCGGGGGATGACGTTCTTCCGCACCGTGCTGTTTCTGCCGCAGGTGCTGGCGCTCGTCGTCGTCGGCGTCGCCTGGCGCTCGATCCTCGCGCCGGACGGTCTGCTCAACGACATCCTGAGGGCCGTCGGTCTGGAGTCCCTGACCCGCGCCTGGCTCGGCGACCACACCTGGGCGCTTCCCGCTGTCGGCGCCGTGGGCACCTGGGTGGGGACCGGTCTGTGCGTGGTGCTCTTCCTCGCGGGCGCGCAGCGGATACCGCGCGAACTGTACGAGGCGGCACGCGTGGACGGGGCGGGCGCGCTGCGGGAGTTCTCCGCCGTCACCCTCCCCGGGCTCCGCCCCCAGATCGCGGTGGCGCTGACCCTCACCATCATCGCCGGGCTGCGCAACTTCGACCTGATCTACGTCACCACCGGCGGCGGCCCCGGCAACTCCACCTCGGTTCCCGCCTACGAGGTCTACCGCCGTGCGTTCGAGACCAACGAGGTCGGCTCCGCGGCGGCGATGGGCGTGGGCCTGACCGTGCTGATCTTCGCCCTGACGGTCACCGTCGCCCGGCTCGCGGAAGGACGGGAACGATGACCGGCCGGCTCGAACGCGGCGTCACCTACGGCATTCTGGCTCTCTTCGCCGTCATCAGCCTCACACCGGTGGCGGGCATCCTCTCCTCCGCCTTCGGGAGCCGGACCTCCCCGGCCACGGGTTTCTCCCTGCCGGACGGCCTCAACTGGGCCAATTTCGCAGACGCCTGGACGCGCGGCCACTTCGGCGGGTACCTCGGCAACTCCCTCCTCGTCACCGCGGCCGTCGTCGCGGCCACCGTCGTGCTGGCGGTGCCGGCCGCGTACGCGTTCGGGGCGATGCGCTTCCCCGGCTCGAACCTGCTCTTCCACCTCTTCGTCCTCGGCCTGACCCTTCCGCAGGAAGCCCTGGTCGTCCCGCTCTACTTCGACCTGCGGTACTGGGAACTGACGGACACCTACTGGGCGTTGATCCTCCCGCAGACCGCGCAGTCGCTGGCATTCGGCGTGTTCTGGATGCGTACGTACTTCCGCGGCAGCCCGCGCTCCCTGATCGAGGCCGCCCGTATCGACGGGGCCTCCAGCTGGACCGTGCTGTGGCGCGTCCTGCTTCCCGTGGGGCGGCCCGCGCTGTCCACCATGGTGGTCATCGTCTTCATGTGGACCTGGAACGAGTTCCTCATGGCGCTGGTGATGGTCAGCGACGAGGCACACCGTACGGTCCCGCTCGGCCTGGCCTTCTTCCAGGGACAGCACAGCTCCGACACGGCACTCCTCGCCGCGGCCTCGGTGCTCATCGCCCTGCCGGTGGTCGTGGTGTACGTGGCGCTGCAACGGCGGTTCATCGAGGGGATGCTGACCGGAGCGGTGAAGGAATGAGCCGTGGGCGGCGCCCGTCCCGGTGGGGCGCCCGGTCGTCCCGGTGACGGGCGACGCAGCAGGGGCCGTGGTGCGGGAGCGCCCCGGCACCACGGACCCGCCCCGCACGGTCTACGCCGACGCCGCACGCACCTCGGCCCGCAGCGCCCGCGCCAGCCAGAGGTGGTCGTCGGCCCGCGAGGGGAGGGGCTCGTGCCCCTTCACGGCGCGGAAGAGGCCGAAGTACCGCTCGGCGTCCGCGTCCAGCCCCGCCTCCACGGCCACCAGAATCGCGGCCCTGTCGGCGTCGCCGAACAGTTCGGCCAGTACCTCGGAACCGCCCGGGCCTTCGGGTTCCACTCCTGCCTCCCTGGACTCACCGACGGTCTCCACCACTTGGCGGGCCCACCACACGGAGCCGGCCGCCCGGTTCCGCGGACCGGTCAGCTCCAGCATCCTGCGCATCCGGGAGCGGAAGCCGGGATCCTGGATCAGCTCGGCGAGCTGGAGCCATGCGTCGACCTGCTCGGCCGTGGGGCTGTCGGGCAGTTCGAGCGGCGAGCGCTCCAGGCGCTCTGCGATGCCGGGGGCGCTGTCCAGTCCCTCGGCCACCTCCTTCATGAAGTCCTCGATGATCTGCCTGCGTTCGTCGACCGAAAGCCGTGCGAGCTGGTTCATCAGTGCTGTCTCCTCTGCGGTGGAACCGCGTCGTGCGACGGTGGACAGAACGGCCCGGTTCACCCTCAGGGCGCGGATGCGGGCGTCGAGAGCGGCGACATGCGCCGCGGCGACCTCCGCGACCGTGGACTCGCTGCCCAGGACGTGGCTCACTTCTTCCAGGCCCAGCCCCAGCTCCCGCAGGGTGCGGACGAGTTCGAGGCGGGCGACGGCCTCGGCGCCGTACAGCCGGTAGCCGCCGGCGGACCGTTCCGCGGGCGGCAGCAGCCCGCTGTCCGACCAGTAGCGGACGGTGCGTACGGCGACGCCGGTCCGGGCGGCGAGCTGCCCGATGGTGAGACGGTCCGGGTGTTCGTCGTTCATGCCGGGAGTGTGGACCTTCCACCTGCTGGAGACTCAAGGGCGGCGGTACCGCCCGGCTCCTTCTCGCAGCCCGCCGCCTCGAAGCGGCCTCCCTCACACGTCCGTGTGCTGCTTGCCTCCGCCCGAGGGACGGCGCAGCGCCTGCTCGATCTCCTCCAGCGTGCGTCCCCGCGTCTCCGGGACCCGGCGCAGCACGAAGATCCAGCACGCCGCGTTCATCGCCGCGTGGACGAGGAACGTGGCCGTACGCCCGAAGGCGTCCACGGCCGTCAGAGCCGTCAACGCGATCGGCAGGTCGAATCCCCACACCGCCGTCGTAGCCAGGCTCATCGCGGGGCCGCGCACCGCCGGCGGCAGCGCCTCCGGGCCGATCAGCCGGCTCCGCCGAACAGCGCGCCCGGGGCTGGCGAGAGGCACTGACCGAGGCCGGGGTCCGGGTGGAGGCGTCACTGACCGGGTCCGTGGCCCCGCACCGCGCAGACGGTCACCGCGCGATGCGTGAACGTTACGGGAGGGCGGCCCGGCCCTGGTCTCCGCCCCTTCTTCCTGCCTCCGCCGCCCGGTGTGTGCCCGTCGTGTGTGTGCCGTGGCGGAACTCGTGTGCGATTCGTGGCCGTCGCGGCGCATAGGTGTGCGCCCCCTGGGCACCCAGCCGACTCCGCACGTCGCGGAGAGACCCGCAAGAGGGTTCGAACCTGCCGTTGAGACAGGGGTGATGAGATGGCGGCCACAGGTGACAAAGAGCGAAGGAGCAGCTCGGACCGTGACAGGGCGAGGCCGGGCAAAGAGCCCGACCGCGGCCGCGAGCCCGCCCGCGAGCGCGCCCGCGAGAGTGACCGAGAACGCGACCGCGAGGCCCAGGACGAACGCGTCTCCGTAGGGCAGGCGATGCGGCGCGCCGCCGCACAGCTCGCCGAGCTCCTCCAGTGCGAGCCCGGCTCCGTCTCCTCCGTCAAGCCGACGAGCGAAGGCTGGACGGCCAGCGTCGAAGTGGTCGAGGTCGAGCGCATCCCGGAGACCACCAGCGTGATGGGTTCCTACCGGGTGCAGCTCGACGGCCGCGGCAACCTGCTCGGCTACGAGCGCACCGAACGCTACGCGCGGGGGCAGGTCGGCGAGCGGAAGTGACGGCGCGGGCGGCCCCGCCCGTTCCCACCCGTGAAACGGCCCCGTGGGCCACCTCAATGAGAAGGGACAGTGAGCGTGAGTGTAGTTCCACAGACAAGCGGCGCATCGAGCGGCGGAGGGGGAGGAAACCTCTACGACGTACTCGAACTCATCCTGGACCGGGGTCTGGTGATCGACGCGTTCGTGCGGGTCTCCCTCGTCGGGATCGAGATACTCAAGATCGACGTGCGCGTGGTCGTCGCCAGCGTCGACACCTACCTGCGCTTCGCCGAGGCCTGCAACCGGCTGGACCTCGAAGCGGGCCGGAAGGCTCCCACGCAGCTCACCGACATCGTCGGCGACACCGTGGAGAGCGGCGCCAAGGGCAAGTCCAAGGGCGCGCTGACCGGAGCCGTCGAGGCGTTCAGCGAATCCATCCAGAAGGGCCGCGACGACGACGAGGACGAGCGGGAGCGCGAACCCCGCAAGTCCTCCTCCAGCGGCAGCCGCCGTACCACCCGCCGAAGGGAGGACTGAGAGTGTCCACCTACATCTACGCCATCACCTCGGCCGAACACCCGCAGAACCTCCAGGGGCTCAGCGCGGTGGGGAACTCCGGGACAGCCCTGCGCACGGTCAGGACGGGGGCGCTGAGCGCTGTGGTCAGCGAGGCGCCGGAGGACCTGCGTGCCAAACGGCGTGATCTCGCCGCCCATCAGGCCGTCCTGGAGCAGCTGATGGCCGACGGCTCCGCGCTGCCGATGCGCTTCGGCCTCGTCGGCCCGGACGAGGCCTCCGTGGAGGCGGTGCTGGAGGAGAACGAAGAGGCCTACCTCCAGCGGCTGTCGGAGCTCGACGGGTGCCTGGAGTACAACCTCAAGGCCGCGCGCGAGGAGGACGACCTGCTGCGCGAGGTCATCGCAGGCTCCGAGGAGGTCCGCCGTCTCCGTGAGGTCACCCGGGAGAACCCGGATGCCCAGGAGGAGAAGGTGCGGCTGGGTGAACTGGTCTCCCAGGAGGTGCAGGCCCGGCAGGACAAGGAGGGACAGGAACTGGTGGCCCGGCTCGCCGGCGGCGCCGAGCGGCACACCGCCGCGGAGCCGACGCAGTCGCACTTCGTG
Source organism: Streptomyces sp. TAA204 (assembly GCF_000424965.1). Classification (NCBI taxonomy): domain Bacteria; kingdom Bacillati; phylum Actinomycetota; class Actinomycetes; order Kitasatosporales; family Streptomycetaceae; genus Streptomyces; species Streptomyces sp. TAA204. The sequence continues at coordinate 81,842 of NZ_AUKW01000011.1, read as the reverse complement.
AACGTCTCCTTCCTGGTGCGGCGTGACGCCGCCGCCGCATTCGCCCAGGCCGTGCAGGAGGAGGCCGAGCGGCGCGGCGACGCGTACTCGCTCAACCTCTACGGCCCGCTGCCCCCTTACAGCTTCGTGTGAAGCCGTGATCGGAGGACTCCGCAATGGGCCTGATCACTCAACTCCTGACCCTGCCACTCGCTCCGGTGCGCGGCACGGTCTGGGTGCTGGACCAGGTGGTGCTCACCGCGGAGCGGCAGTACTACGACCCGGAGCCCGTCCTCCAGCAACTCGCGGCACTGGAGCAGGAGCTGCTCGACGGAAGCATCACGGAGGAGGAGTTCGACCAGCGTGAGGACGACCTGCTGGAGGAGCTGGAGTGGCGTCAGGCCTACCAGCGTCAGTTCGGGGCGCAGTCCTAGACAGGCAGACACCCGCCGTGTTCGCGGGGAGCCAGAGGTGATCGAGAGATGATGAACAACAGCAAGATAGGCGTGGCGCTGGTGGGGGGATACCTCCTCGGGCGCACCAAGAAGGCCAAGATGGCCATCGGTCTGGGCATGGTCCTGGCCGGCAAGAGGCTCAACCTGACACCGCAGCAGCTCGCGAAGATGGCGGCGAACTCGCCCGTGATCGGCGGTCTGAGCGAGCAGGTGCGCAAGGACCTGCTCGACAACACGAAATCCGCGCTGACTTCGGCCGTCACGCGCCGGGCCGGCAGCTTCGCCGACTCACTCCACGAGCGCACGCTCGGCATCAACGACCCCGGGCGGAGCACGCACGAGGCCGACGAAGACGGCCGCGACGGCACCGATGACGCGGAGGCCGCCGAAGGCCGCTCGGCGGCACGCCGGGACGCGGGCACCGACGACGAGGAAGAGGACACACGCGAGGACGCCCGCGAGGAGCGTCCGCGGGCACAGGGCAGGTCCGCTTCGCGCGGGGGAGGCGGCGCGAAGGGCTCCAGGCCGGCAGCGGGCAGCAAGCAGGCCCCGCGCGCCGAACGGGCCTCCGGCGCCAAGTCCTCCGCGGCCAAGGCGGCTTCCGGCGGCCGGGGCACGGCGCGGAGCGGTGCCGGCAAGACGGCATCCTCCAGCGCGCGCAAGACCGGCGGTGCCCGCAAGACGACCGCCAAGGCGGCGTCGGACGGGGCGCGGAAGACCACGAAGCGGGGAGGCGACAATGGCTGACTCCGCCATGAGCAGGTTCAAGGAGGACGTGGCCAACGACCCGGCCACCGACCGTCTCAAGCAGGAACTCCAGTCCTACCTCCAGGCACGCGCCTACAAGGCCGTCACCGGACTCGGCAGCAAGCTCGGCGAGGGCGTCACCAAGCTCGCCGCCCCCGGCCAGGGCGGTCCCGGCGGTCTCGTCGGCAGCATCGCCAAGGGCGGTCAGGCGCTGAGCGAGGGGAAGTCACCCGGGCAGGCGGCAATGGCTGTGGGCACCTCGCACGTCAAGGACATGGTCAAGGACAAGGTCAAGGGCTTGTTCGGCAAGGGACGCAAGAGCGGCGGCGGCAAGTCCAAGAGCGTGACGATAGTCGAGGACATCGACGTCGGCGTGCCCGTGCGTGAGGCGTACGACCAGTGGTCGCAGTTCCAGGAGTTCAGCACCTTCGCCAAGGGCGTGGTCAGCGTCGAGAAGGCCGACGACGTCAGCAGCAACTGGAAGGTGAAGGTCGCCAAGTCCACACGGAGCTGGAAGGCCAACGTCACCGAGCAGATCCCCGACGAACGCATCACCTGGACCACCGAGGGCGCCAAGGGGACCGTCAAGGGTGTGGTGACCTTCCACCGCCTCACCGACGACCTGACACGGGTGCTGCTCGTCCTGGAGTACTTCCCCAAGGGCCTGTTCGAGAAGACCGGCAACATCTGGCGTGCACAGGGCCGCCGGGCGCGCCTGGACCTGAAGCTGTTCCGCAAGTTCATCATGATGCGGGGCGAGGCCACCGACGGCTGGCGCGGGGAGATCCGGGACGGCGAGGTGGTCGTCGAGCACGACGAGGCCGTCGAGGAGGAGGAGCGCGCCGCGGAGGACTCGGACGAGTCCCAGGACGCCTCCGAGGAGTCCGACGGGCGGGACGGGTCCGTCCACGACGATGCCGAGGACGAGCTGGACGAGGACGAGCTGGACGAGGACGACCTGGACGAGGACCGCGAGCCCGCAGACGCATACCACGAGGAGGAGGACGAGGACCGGGACGAGGAGCACGACGAGCACGACGAAGACCCGGGCCCCGAGGGCGAGTTCGACGAGGACCGTGAGTCCGGCGACGAGCCCGAGGACGAGTACGAGCACGAGTACGAGTACGACGACGAGCCCGAGCACGAGGACGAAGACGCGGAGGACGAGGAACCCGACCGCCGCCGCACCGCCTCGGCCCGTCACTGACGCCCGGACAGCACACATCCGGCACCGAGCAGACAGGGCTGATTCACCGTGTCCGATTCACTTGCCGGCCGTATGGGGCCGTCGCCCAACAGGGCGGCCTCATACGGACAGCAGAGCTCTTCCACCAACCTCGCCGACATCCTCGAGCGGGTGCTCGACAAGGGTGTCGTCATCGCCGGCGACATCCAGATCAACCTGCTCGACATCGAGTTGCTCACCATCAAGCTGCGGCTTCTCGTCGTCTCCGTCGACAAGGCGAAGGAGATGGGGATCGACTGGTGGGAGCACGATCCTTCGCTGTCGTCACGGGCGCCCCAGTCGTCCGTGACGCGCACCTCACCGGGGCGGGACGCCGTCGCGGACGGTGACGGACAGGACGCGCTGACCGAGGAGAACCAGCGGCTGCGCAAGGAGGTCGAGCGGTTGCGTGCGGCTGCCGAACTCCCGGCCGGGGACAGGTCCTCGGGGGAGAAATCCCCGAAGGAGCGGCCCTCGGGCGAGAAGTCCTCCGGGGAGCGGCCCGCGCGCAAGGAGCGTCCCGAGCGTCCCCGCAGACCCGTGAACGGGTCCGGTGGCGAACGTGCGCGCAGGCGCGGAGAGTGAAGAGGGTGATGCCGGTGCCGGGTGGGCCGGACGTGCAGGAAACGGGAAACCGCTCGGCGGAGCAGGGCACGTCCCTGGTCTGCTACGTCGTCGCCGTCGGCCGGGACGGACCGCGGCTGCGCGAGGCGGCCGACGGCCTGACCGGGCCGGAAGGTTCCGCCGTGCGCACCGTGTCCGCGGCGGGGCTGGGCGCGCTGGTGTGCGATGTCCCGGCCCGCCTGTACGACGAGGAGGGGCTGAAGGCCCAACTGGAGGACCTGGAGCGGCTGGAGGCCCTGGCGCGCGCCCATCACGGCGTGGTCGCGGACGCCGGCGAGCACACCGGCCTGCTGCCCATGCGCCTGGCCACCGTCTACCTCGACGATGCCGGGGCCGAGGCGATGCTGACCGGGAGGGCGGAGGAATTCGACGCCCTGCTGGGGCGGTTGGAGGGACACGTCGAATGGGGCATCAAGGTCTACGCCGACCCCGGGCAGGCCGCGGCCGTCTCGCGGCAGCCCCCCGCCCCTTCCGGCGGCAGCCCGGGACGTGCGTATCTTCAGGAGCGCAGACAGCAGCGCAGCACGCACCGCGACACCCATCGAGCCGCGGGAGCCGTGGCCGAGCGGGTCGCCGAACTGGCGGCCGGGTTCGCGACGGACAGAGTCGCGCACCGGCCGCAGCAGGGTGAACTGGCCTCGGGGCCGGGCGAGAACGTCGTCAACGACGCCTATCTGGTGCCGGCCGAGCGCGGCGAGGAGTTCCGAGCCGCCGTCGGCACCGTCGCCGAGGACGTACCGGGAGTGCACGTCGAAGTGACCGGTCCCTGGGCGCCGTACTCCTTCGCCACGCCGTCCGCCACGCCGTCCGCCGCTCCGCAGCCGGACGCCGGCGCGGGCGGCACCCGGGAGTGAGGCCGGTGGACAGCGCGATGCCCGGCGGCGGTTTCGCCGACGCGGTCGAGGCGGGCTCCCGGTCCGCCTCGAACGGCTTCGCCGAGGAGGACGCACTCGCCGGCCGGCAGGTCGCGCTGATCGACCTGCTGGACCGTCTCCTGTCGGGCGGTGCCGTGCTCACCGGTGATGTGGTGCTGTCCATCGCCGACATCGACCTCGTACGCATCAACCTGCGCGCGGTCATCCATTCGGTCACGCCGGACGATCCGGCGCCGTGGTGAGGCGCGGGCAGGAGAGGGGCACAACCATGGGTGTCGAATCCGATGAAGTCCCCGGCGGCGTCCGCGGGGAGGCGGAGGTCCGGGGCGAAGTCCCGCACTCCCGCCCGGACCTGCTCCCGGGGACGGACACCGCGGCGGGCAGGCTGGAGGACGTCGCACGGTCGGCCGCGCGCGCCTTCGACCTCCTGCCGGCCGGCCCGGACGAGGAAGGCCCGCGCGCCGACGGCAGGCTCGCCCAGCGCCTGCGCACCGACCCCGACACCGTCGAACGCGACCTGATGAAACTCGTCCTGACGATCGTGGAGTTGCTGCGTCAGCTCATGGAGCGCACCGCGCTCAACCGTGTCGACCAGGGCGACCTGAGCGAGGACCAGGAGGAGCGGGTCGGGATGACGCTGATGATCCTTCAGGAGCGCATGACGGAGCTGTGCGACCGCTACGGGCTGACCATGGAGGACCTCAACCTCGACCTCGGGCCCCTGGGTTCGCTGCTTCCGCGTCAGGACGGCTGAGCGGGACGGCCCCTGGGCCGCAGTTGACCCGGCATGTTTCAACCGGCCACTGAGGGCAACCCGTTGGCCATGACTGACAACGGCAAGAGCACACGTACCACAGGAAAGACCGCGAACACCGCCGCCGCGAACGGCGCCAAGAAGCCCGCCGAGGCGGGGGAGAAGGCGGAGCGCGGCATCAGCAAGGCCGCATCCAGGACCGGCTCGGCGACGCACGCCGTGGGCGACGCCGTCGAGGGCGGGGGCCGCAGCGTCGGTGAGACGACCAAGCGTGTCGGCCACGTGGCGAGCCGCGGCGCGGAGGCCGGCCGCCAGAAGTTCGCGTCCGTCTCCAGCACGGCCGCCACCGCCGCTTCCGTGACCTGGACGGCCGTGAAGCACCGCAAGGCCGTCGTTGCCGGTGTCGGCACCGGAGCGGTCACCGCTGTCGCCGCCTCCTTCGTGGCGGGACGCTACTCGGCCAGGCGCCACGTGGGCCCCTTCACCCGTATCACCGGCGGACGGCTGTAACCGCCGTGCGCGGACGGCCGGCGGCGCACGCGGCAGCCGGAGAGGGGGCGCCGCCGGCGCCGGCCAGGTGTCCGTCACATGCCCCGAGTACGGTCAGGGGGCGGTCAGGCCGCTGGGCAAGTCCCGTGCGGGCTGGGGGATCTCGTCGAAGTCCTCGCCGTCGTCCGTGACCGGAGGACGGCGGATGGCGGCCACCAGAGCGTGCGGCAGCCGCGGATGACCGCCCCCGTGCCGGTCGCTGGGCAGGCGCGTCGACGGGGCGGTGTTCGTGCCCCCGCGTTCTCCGGCTCCCGTGTCCGGCGCGGCCGCGCTGCGCAGCTCCCGGGCGAGCCTCCTTTTCGCACAGCGCAGATGGGAGCGCACCGTGGCGGTGTCGAAGCCGAGGTTGCCGGCGATCTCCTCCTCGGAGCATCCCAGGACGTACCGCAGCACGACCACGTCGTAACTCCGTTCGGGGAGCCGCGCGATGGCCGCGTACAGCCTCATCTCGCCCTCGGGGACCGCGGATTCGTCGCAGGTCTCCAACAGCAGGGCCTTGCGCGCGGCGGCGTGGAACACGGCGGTCTCGGCCGGTGCCGGCCGCGGCGCCTGTGCGCTCAGCCGTCCGGCGAGGTGTTCCTTCAGGACGGTCCACGCGTACTCGGTGAGCGACTCCTGGCGCAGGGCGTGCTCCCAGTGCTCCAGCAGATGGCGGCAGGCGTCCTCGACGACGCGCCGTGCGACGGCACGGCTGCCCACCTGCGTGTGGGCGTAGCGCAGCCACAGCCGGTGGTGTGCGGAGTCGAAGGCGTCGAAGGACAGCATCAGCCGCCGCGCATCGCCGGCGTGAGCCGCCTGAGCGTCCGGCGGAGCCGGCAACGGTGTGTCCTGGGCGCCCATGGAGGAGCCTCTCGGGAGAGTCGGCGGTACGGCCGCCGGTGCCGGGCCGGACGGGCCGGGATGCGGAGGGAGAGATCACTGCACGGAGAGTGAAAGTCCGGCCACCCTCTCCTTTCTCGCTCCTGCGCACCCTTACTCCTCCAAGCCGGAGAATGGCCGGTCTTCTTCCCCGATTCCCGTGCGGACTGGGCAAGTTGGCCGAAGTGCCGCACGACGGCGGCTGTGTCGCCCGGACATGAGCCCGGACATCCTCAAGGACACCCCGCCCCCCGGCAGCACACTGGCCATCGGCCACGTCACGCCCGACCTCGCTCCCCCGGCCGTACCTGCGCCGGAGTGCCCACGCACCCGCAGGAGCACCCGCGAGGAGACCGCCCGCTTCTTCGACGGCTGGGTGCTGGAGTCCGGCATCACGGCCACCCACCGCCGGCGTCCCGCCCCCGGGGCGGGGCGGTACGGGGCACCGGCGCGGAGCTTCCTGCTGCGCCAGACGCGGCCCGAATGCCCTGAGCCGCCCGGAAGCGCAGGCGGCGCCGGCAGCCGTGGGCGCGTAGGCCGGCTCCTGCCCCCTACCCGCCGGTTCGGTGTGAACCGATTCGTCTCCTTTTGTTAGCTGCCGTAGTGGAGGGGTAATCGGGCCACTGATTCGAACGCGGAAACTGGAGGAGTCATGCCTGCAGGGTCGAATGCCAAGCGTGAGCGGCAGTACGAGCACATCAAGGAGGACGCCCGCAAGCGCGGGACCTCCACAGGACGGGCCAAGGAGATCGCCTCCCGCACCGTGAACAAGGAGCGGGCACGCACGGGTGAGGCCGGCCGGGCCAGCCGTACCTCCGTCAAGGGCAAGTCCGCCTCCGCACGCGGCGGCAAGCGTTCCGGCACCGGCATGGGCCCCAGGGGCGGCCCCACCCGCGACCAGCTCTACAACGAGGCCAGGCAGCGCGGCATCGAGGGCCGCTCCTCGATGAACAAGCGGCAGCTCGAGAAGGCGCTCGGCCGCTGATCGGCTTCGCGGCGGAGACGAGGAGCGCGGGGATGCCCTCCACCGTGCCTCCCGTGTACGGAGCGCCCTGCTGGGTCAGCCTTGCCACGGGTGACCTGCACGCCGCCCAGCGCTTCTACGCCGAGGTGCTCGGCTGGTCCTTCCGGCCGGGGCGGCTGGGGGACAACTTCTGCGTGGCCTACGCGGGCGACGTGCTCGTCGCCGGGATGGGCGCCATCGCCCGCACCATGGGCGTCGCGGTCCAGTGGACGCCGTTCTTCTCCGCCGAGGAGGCCGGCACGGCCGGGGCGCGGATCAGGGAGCGCAGCGCGACTGTCGCGGTGGGTCCCATCCGGATGGGGGAGGGCCGCACCGGCCTGGCCGCCGATCTCGCCGGAGCGACCTTCGGCTTCTGGGAGGGCGAGGTGCCGCCGAGCTGGGACGCCGCACGTCACAGCCCCCCGGCCCGGCTGGAGCTGCGCACCCGGGACGCCTTCGCGGCGGCCATCTTCTACGCCGAGGTCTTCGACTGGGCGTCCGCGACGGGCCTGTGCGAGGTCGACTACCAGCACGAAGCGGTCGTCGTCCGTGTGGGCGGCCGTGCCGTCGCCACCCTGCGCGGCGGCGCGATCGAGTCGGCGCCCGACCCGCACATCCGGCCCCGCTGGCACGTCTCCTTCGCCGTGGACGACGTCGAGGACGCGGCGAAGGCCGCCGTCGCCGCCGGGGGCGCCGTCGCCAGACCACCGGGCACCGATCCCTTCGGACGCTCGGCGGGCCTCTTCGATCCGGAGGGCGGCCTGTTCACGGTGCACTCCGTGCACGACCCGGCGAACCGGACGGACCGCCGGGTCTGAACCCGCCCCGCCGCCGGCAGCGGTGTGCCCGGGGCCGGACCCCGGGCACACCGCTGCCGGCGGGCATGCGGTGCCCCGCGGCCGGACCGTCTACATCGTCTTCATCTTGAAGTAGCGCACGGCGTCCGGTGCGCTGGACGCGGCGACCGCCACCACCGCCACGGCCAGCGCGCTCACGGCGATGCGCACTGCCGACGCCGGAATGAAGATGCCCTTTCGCATGTTCCTCAGCTCCTCACTGTCCCGCTGCTCAGTTCGCCGCGCGGATCACGCAGCAGTTCTCCGGTGAGCGACCCCAGCATCCGAACCGCCTCGCCGACCGCCGCCCGCACCGCCCCGCTCAGTCCGACCACCACATCGGGCTCGTCGCCGCTCATCCGTACGGCTGGCTCGCAGCCCAGCACCAGCACCCGCGGCAGGTCCTCACCGCCCAGGTACCGGGCCAGCCTGAGGACCTGCACCGGGTCCATGCCGTGCGCCTCGGGCAGCGTCCCCGCCGCACCGTCCGGCTCGGGCATTTCCCCGGGCTCGATGAGGTAGAGCGTGCCGGGCGTCCCGCCGCGCGGCGCCGCGTCGACGAGCACGGCCACGTCGTAGCCGTCCTGCAGCCGGTAGGCGAGGTCCATGCCGCGGATGCCGAAGTCCGCGATGTGCACGCCCTGGGGCAGCTCCTCCTCCCGCATCGCCGTGATGACCTCGGGGCCGAAGGCGTCGTCGGCGAGGAAGATGTTGCCGATGCCGGCGATCAGTACGCGCGGCCCCCCGCCGGGGCCGGTGACCGGCTCGATCTCCTCGGGGGTGAAGAAGAACCTGTGCCCCAGGCCCGTACGGAAGTCGCGCCCGTCGTCGCCCTCCAGCGTGACCACGACGTGGACGCGCCCCTCCAGGTCCTCCTCGACGGCGTCGATCTCGGCGGTACGCCCGCAAAGCGCCAGGTCGAGGACGTCGGCCCTGCCCCCGGGCCGCAGCCGCACCCGGCTGCCCCGCCCCAGCTCCGCACCCCCTACGGTCACGGTGCGTCCCGTCCGGCTCGTCATCTCTCCTCCTGCAGCGGCCGGAAGCCGCGGATCGTGCCGTGCAGTGCGGCCAGCTCGTCGGGGCCCAGAGCCGCGCAGCGGTCCAGGATCTCCCTGGCGCGCGGATCGGTCGCCCGTGCTTCCTCCTGCTCCTCGGGCGTGAGGCTGAGGATGCCGAGGATGAGGAGCTGGTCGATCTCACCCCCGTCGAAGAGGTCGCCCGGGCTCTCCGGGGCGACCGAGGGGTAGTCGTAGAGCGTGATCGGGGACGAGAGCACCTCGCGGGAGTGGTGCGGGCTGCGCCGCGCGGCGTCGGGGTCCTCCGAGACCAGGACGGGCCACGCGCCGGTGTTGCGGCATCCTGCGGCGGCCTCGCGCAGGTCCCCCGGCGGATCGGTCAGTGAGACGAAGGCGCCGGTGTCGGTGTGCAGCACGGTGTGGGTGGAGGCGAACGCGTACGGCGCCATCGCCTCCCTGGCGCCGCGGGCCCCGGCGGCCGGGAGGGGGCAGGGCGAGGTGTTCTCGACCTCCACGGTGACGCGCAGCACCCTGTCCGTGACGGGCTCCGCGTCGAGCCGCACCGTCCCGGTCAGCCGCTGCCAGCCCCGCACCAGCGTGCCCGCGACCACTCCGGACTCCGCGCGCAGCGCCTCGCGGTCGCTTCCCGCGGCGATGTCGACGGTCGTGGTGCGCGGGCCCCGGCGCGGCGACCACGGCGGGCACACCCAGCGCCGTTCGGTCGCCTCCTGCCAGGTCAGATGGCTGTTCCCGTCCACACGCAGCTCGTCCACGGGCACCGGGCCGCCCGGACCGTTGCGGTAGACCTGGCGGTCGAAGACCTGAAGGAACCGCACCTGCACGTTCAGCTTCGCGGCCGGGCCGGCCTGGAGCAGGATCTGGGTGCGCATCGCCGAGGGCTCGCCGAGCGCCGCGGCGCACCGCCGGGGGTAGACGCCGCCGAAGGTCCAGCGCTGGGCGTTCTTGAGCGCGGCCCTGCGGTACGGCCACAGCAGGTAGCCCTCGTACAGGCAGGCGCGGGCGATCCTCTCTACGGCGTCCACGCTGCTCCCCGTACGGTCCGGTGCTGCCCGTCCCCCTCCGGGAGGGACGCCCGGCCGCGTGTCCCGCCGTTCCGGCCCTGCCCTTCATCGTCCTCGGCGACTGCGGTGCCTGCGGCGACTGCGGTGACTGCGGAGTCCTCGTGGCGCCCGGGGCCGTCCGCCGAGGGGAGAGGCGTGCCGGGCGCGGCGCCCGGCCGCGCCCGGCCGAGCAGGTCCGCCACCGTCTCCTCCCAGCCCGCGAGGGAGTGTCGGTCACGGTGGGCGACGAGCGCGTCGTAGGCCTGTGCCGAGACCGGCACCCAGCTTGTGCCGCGGCCGTAGCGGCCCAGCACCTCGTGCCAGATCCCGGCGGGAATCCGGTGGGTGGTCTCCTTCTCCCAGGAGATCTGGGCGGTGCGCAGCCTCCCGTCGGGGCCGTCGTGGAAGACCGTTCCGCTGAAGAGGAAGTCCAGCGGCACCTCGCCGTCGCGCACGGCGTGGAAGTAGGAGGTGACTGCCAGTTCGGTGTCCCGTGTGCAGGGCACCGGCAGATCGATCTCCGTGCTGTCCTCGAAAGGGGGGACGACGGTGCTGATCCGTGCCCAGGTCAGCGGCCGCATGCTGGTGGCCCACTGTTCGGGCTGCCCGAACAGGCGGGCCATGGTCAGCCTGTCGGCTCTGTCGTAGCGCCGTCGCGTCACCGCGATACGCACGGCGGTGCTCAGGCTGACCGAGCGGACGCGCCCCCCGCCGGTGCGGCGAATGGCGAGGCGGAACGCCAGCGTGGGGACGGCCGTGTCCGCCATCGGACGCGCACCTGTGACGGCGAAGTCGAGTTCGGGCACCTCGTGCCCCCCGGCCGCGCCGTCACCGGGCCCGATCCGAGCCGCTCGCGCGTTCACGCGGGGGAGAGGTTGGGCATGCCGGGCACGATCGGGTCCTTCGCCTTCGGGCTGATCCCCGTCGACCGGCGTGCCGTGGAGGTGTCGTCCTCCAGGTGGCCGGGCTGGCGCTTGACGGCGCCCTCGTGGCCGCCCTGCCGTACCCCCGGGACGTGCGCCGCCTTGTCGATCCGTACGTGCGGCGTGCCGATGCTGATGTCAGCCATGCCAACTCCTCTGGTCGTGCTGCTCAGTCCTTCTGGGACAGTCCGGAGAAGAACCCCTCGATGTGCTCCCAGACCTCCTCGCCGCCGGACAGTCCGCGCCAGTGGGTGCGGACGACGGCGACGAGCCGGTAGCAGTCGTCGAGCGGGACGATCCAGTGCTGCTGCGCCGTCGTCGAGCGGTGCACCAGGAGCGCCTCCACGTCGTCCGCGAGATCCACCAGGCCCGGGTACCCCGCGGCGACCTCCTCCCAGACCTCCGGTTCCACACTGGCCCGGGTGGCGCCCAGCGGGCTGGGGTATCCCACGCTCACCTCGCCGGTCGCGCCGTCCCTCACGAAGAAGGCCAGCCCGACCGGAACACCGAGGGCCGCCCAGAGCACGTCGTCGATACGGAAGCCGGTCAGCTCGGTCCGCCGCTCGGGCAGCAGCCGGTAGTGCCTGCCGCCCGCGGCGCCGTGGTCGAACAGCAGCGAGCACGGCCTGCACGTGCACATGACCGCGCTCTTCGGGACGTCCAGCATGTGGCGGTGCGTTTCGGGAAGAGGCTCCGCGCACAGGTCGCAGCGCTCCGGCTCGGGACGGTCGTTGCGGGGTCTGCGCAGCAGGCCGCGCAGTCGGGCCGCGGCGACGGTCTCCGGCACGGTGCCCACCGCGCTCACCTGTTCCCGGCCGGCTGCGCACCCCGGAAGAGGGAGTCGACGGAGATCAGCGTGGCCGTATCCGCTTCCGCCGCCTCGGTCTCGACCCGCTCGATCTCGGGCGCCGCCCAGGCCACCGCCTCCCGTACGGACTGCGAGAGCTGCTCCGCGGAGGGAGCGCCGCAGCCCTGCGGATCGAGCCGGACGCGGACCTCCGGCTCCCGCACGTCCAGCACCGTCACGCCCCGGATTCCGTCCAGGGCGCGGCGTACACGCCGCTCGGCGGACTCGGGGTGCAGATCGTGCACGAGGAGGAGGTGGCTGACCAGCTCGTCGGAGGCGATGGCCGCCGACGCCGCGGTGTCGGCGTGCCGCATCACGCGGGCCAGGCACTCTCCGTACAGCTCCGCCAGCGCGTGCAGCGCGTCCATGGCATGTTCGCGCGCGGTGGTGTCGGGCAGCTCCTCGAGCCCCGACAGCAGTTTCTCGGTGCGGGCGACGTTCTCGCGTGCCTCGCTCTCGTTCCAGGACATCCGGCGCCGCCCCTACGCCAGCGCACCGAAGGTGGGCGAGTGGCTCTGCCGCAGCGTGCGGCCGTTGCCGAGGTACATGTGCACACCGCACGGCAGGCACGGGTCGAAGCTGCGGACGGTGCGCATGATGTCGATGCCCTTGAAGTTCTCCGGGGTGTTCTCTTCGAAGATCGGCATGCCCTGCACGGCGTCCTCGTACGGGCCGGGGGTGCCGTAGTGGTCGCGGGGGCTGGCGTTCCACGGGGTCGGGGGGTACGGGTGGTAGTTGGCGATCTTGTGGTCGCGGATGACGAGGTGGTGGGAGAGCACGCCGCGCACGGCCTCGTGGAAGCCGACGCCGATTGCCTCCTCGGGCACCTTGAAGTCCTCGAAGACCTTGGTGCGTCCGGCCCGTACCTCCGCGAGCGCCCGGTCGACGAAGTACATCGCCATGCCGGCGGCGTAGGCGACGAAGTACATGCGGGCGCGGTTGCGCTCCAGGGTGTTCGGGAAGGGCGGGGGAGTCCACTCCAGGCGGGTCTCGGGCGTCGAGGGGGTCTTGGGCAGGTCGATCTGGACGCTGCGCCCGGTGGAGCGGACGTAGGGGGTGCTGACCTTGCCGGCCAGCGCCGTCGACCACAGGCGGGCGATCGGCCCGCCGCCGGTGTCGAGGGCGAGATGGTCCCCGGTGCGCTTGTCGTACCAGCGGGGGCTCATGACCCAGCTGTACTTGCCGCCCTCCAGATCGCGCTTCTGGGGGGTGGGAAGGGTGGTCTGGTTCCAGGGGTGGCGCTTGTCGACGGGGTTGCCCAGCGGATCCCGCTCGACGTAGGTCTCCTCGCTGGTCCAGTCCTCGTAGTAGCTGCTGCCCAGCAGGATGCGCATCCCGAGGTTGATGTCGACGAGGTTCGTGGTGACCAGCTCGTTGTCGACGATGATTCCGGGGGTGACGAACATGGAGTTGCCCCAGGTGTTCATCGTCCGGTAGTCGTAGTCGACCACCTCGGGGTCCTGGAAACTGCCCCAGCAGCCGAGCATGGTGCGCCTGCGGCCGACCTCCTCGTAGCCGGGCAGTGCCTCGTAGAAGAAGTCGAAGACGTCGTCGTTCATGGCGACCGCGCGCTTGATGAAGTCCAGGCAGCGCATCAGCCTCACGAGGTAGTCGGTGAAGAGCTGCGGAGTGGCCACCGTCCCGACGCCGCCCGGGTAGAGCGTCGAGGGATGCACGTGCCGCCCCTCCATCAGGCAGCACATCTCACGCGTGAGCCGGCTCATCACCAGCGCCTGCTTGTACGTCTCGCCCTCGAAGGGGTTGAAGGAGCGCATGATGTCGGCGATGGTGCGGTGGCCGTGCTGGTCGCCGCGCGGCGAAGGGGTGCGCTCGGCGCGGTCCAGCACGCCGGGGTTGGTCTCGGCGACCATGCGTTCGCAGTAGTCGACGAAGACCATGTTGTCCTGGAAGATCGTGTGGTCGAACATGAACTCGGCGGCCTCGCCGAGGTTGATGATCCAGTCGGCGAGCGGCGGCGGCTTCACTCCGTAGGCCATGTTCTGCGCGTAGACGGAGCACGTGGCGTGGTTGTCCCCGCAGATCCCGCAGATGCGGCTGGTGATGAAGTGCGAGTCCCGCGGGTCCTTGCCCTTCATGAAGACGCTGTAGCCCCGGAAGATGGACGAGGTGCTGCGGCACTCGACGACCTCGCGGCCGGGAAAGTTGATCTTCGTGTAGATGCCGAGGTTGCCGATGATCCGGGTGATCGGGTCGAAGGCCACCTCGGTCAGTTCGCGCTGTCCCGGGCCGGACTCCTGAGCTGTGTCCTGAGCGGTCGCCACTGGTCGTTCCTCTCGCAGGTCGCTTCGCGTGTTACTTGCGGCCGGTCCAGCGCCGCTGGTAGCCGGAGGTGAGGGCGGGCTCGTTGTGCCGCCACTTGGGTTCCCGGTCGGCGGACCGGTTGGTGATCGAGCGCATGCTGCGGATGAAGGGGCCGTAGACGCTCATCAGGTGGGAGGAGAGGGTGGCGCCGGGGGGCTCGTCCATGAAGGGCATGAACTTGTCGGGGAAGCCGGGCATCGTGCAGCCGATGCAGATTCCGCCGACGTTGGGGCAGCCGCCGATGCCGTCCATCCAGCCGCGCTTGGTGACGTTGCAGTTCACGACCGGGCCCCAGCAGCCGATCTTCACAAGGCACTTGGGGGAGTTGTAGTCCTTGGCGAAGTCGCCCTGCTCGTAGTACGAGCCGCGGTCGCAGCCCTCGTGGACGGTCTTGCCGAACAGCCAGGTGGGCCGCAGGTTCTCATCCAGCGGGATGGTCGGGGCGAGCCCGGCGGCCTGGTGCAGGACCCACAGCAGGGTCTCGGTGAAGTTGTCCGGCTGTACGGGGCAGCCCGGCACGTTGACGATCGGCAGGCCCGCGGTGGAGCGGTAGTCCCAGCCGAGGTAGTCCGCGAGGCCCATGGAGCCGGTCGGATTGCCCGCCATGGCGTGGATACCGCCGTACGTGGCGCACGTGCCGATGGCGACGACCGCCCAGGCGTGCGGTGCCAGGCGGTCGAGCCAGGTGTTGAGGGGGATGGGCTCTCCGGTGTCCGGGTCGTTGCCCATGGCCGTCCAGTAGCCGTCACCGTTGATGTTCTCGTTCGGGACGGAGCCTTCGACGACGAGGATGAACGGGCCGAGTTCGCCGCGTGCGCCCTTGCGGAACGCCTCCATGAACTCGTCGCCGTTCTCGTACGCCAGCACCTTGTTGTGCAGATGCACCTTGGGAAGGCCGGGGACCGAGCCCAGCAGTACGTCCTCAAGGCTGGGGAGCGATGCTGCCGTCACCGACACCGTGTCGCCGTCGCAGCTCATGCCCTCCGAGGTCCACAGAATATGGATCTCGTCGAGCGCGGTCGTTGACGCCTCGTCGTCCATGGGACCGATCCCTTCCGTGCCCGTCGCCGACCGGCGGGACAGCTGGTCGAAGCATTGCCGTCAAATCTGACATACAGGCATATATGCCTCAACGGCAGCGCGCCGGGCAGCTGAGCCGAACGGACCACGGCGCCCCGCCCGGCGGCGTGTCAGGAACGTCCCGTGCGGGCCCGGCTCTGTAATGAACCGCGAGCGGAGGGTTGAGATGCACGAGATGTCCATCGCCGTGGCGATGGTGGAGCAGGTGAGCGAGGCGACCGGCGGGGAGAGCTCCGCCACGGTCTCCGCCGTACGGCTCCGGCTCGGCGAACTCGCGGGCGTCGTTCCCGGTTCGCTCCGGTTCTGCTTCTCGCTCGCCTGCGCGGGGACCGTCCTCGAGGGCGCCGCCCTCCTCGTCGATCACGTACCGGGCCGCGCCCGCTGCTCCCCGTGCGGCACGGAGTGGGCCACCGGAATGCCTCCGCAGCTGTGCTGCGCGCAGTGCGGCGGCGGGACGTCCGAGCTGCTGTCGGGGCGCGAGATGCAGATCGTCGGCGTGCGGTGGAACGGCAGCGCCCCCGACGCTGCTTCCGCCTCCGCCTCCGGCGGCGCGACCGTATCCGTACCGGCCACCGAGGAGAGCCGATAGCCATGTGCCGAGTCGTCGATCTGCAGCAGGCGGTGCTCGCCAAGAACGAAGAGCGCGCCGGAACACTGCGCAGGGAACTGGCCGCCCGTCCGACCGCGATGATCAACCTGCTCTCCAGCCCCGGCAGCGGCAAGACGGAGCTGCTCGAAGCGGAACTCACCCTCGCCGCCGCCCGGGGGACGCCCGTGGCGGCGCTCACGGCGGACCTCGCCACCGAGAACGACGCCCGGCGCCTCGCCCGCGCGGGCGTACCGGTCAAGCAGGTGCTCACGGACGGCCTGTGCCACCTGGAGGCCGACATGCTCCGGGCCCACCTGGAGGGCTGGCTGCCCCGGAGCACCCGCCTGCTGTTCGTGGAGAACGTCGGAAACCTCGTCTGTCCGGCCTCCTACGACCTGGGGGAGTCGCTGCGCGTCGTGCTCGCCTCGGTCACCGAGGGCGAGGACAAGCCGCTGAAGTATCCGACGGCGTTCGGGCTGGCGCATCTCGTCGTGGTGACGAAGAACGACATCGCGCACGCCGTCGGTTTCGACGAGGACGCGTTCCGCGAGAACGTGCGGCAGGTCAACCCCGGTGTCGAGGTGGTGCTCACCTCGGCCCGGCGGGGGGAGGGCGTCGGCCTGCTGCTGGAGCGGGCGACGGCTGCCGCCGACGGGGCCCCGGTGCACCGGCCGGTGATGGCCCGTGCCGCCGCCGCGCCCGGTCACGCAGAGGGACACGGCCACGGTCACGGGGGCGGGCATGGACACGCGGACGGTCACGGTCACGCGGACGGACACGGCCACGCGGACGGACACGGCCACGCGGACGGTCACGGCCACGCGGACGCCGGGACGGCCGCCGGCGCGTACGTCCAGGAGCACGGCACCGGCGTCCCGGCCGGCAGCCGCCCGTGACGGCGCGGCATGGCGCCGGGGCCGTCACCGCCACCGTCGCCGGAGTGGTGCAGCGCCGCCGGGTCACCGTGCGCGGCGTCGTCCAGGGTGTCGGCTTCCGCCCCTTCGTCCACGCGCTCGCCGGTGAGCTCGGGCTCTCGGGTCACGTCGCCAACACCGGCGACGGTGTCGTCGCGGAGGTCGAGGGCGCCCCGTCGGCCCTCGGGGCGTTCTGCGGACGCATCAGCTCGGACGCGCCGCCGCTGGCGGTCGTCCAGTCCGTCACGCACGAGCCGGTGGCGCTCGCCGGGGACAGCGGGTTCAGCATCACGCCCTCCCGTACGGGTGGCGCCGCCGCCCGCACGCTGGTGGCGCCCGACACCGCGACATGCGCCGACTGTCTGGCGGAGATGCGCGACCCCGGCGACCGCCGCTACCGTCATCCGTTCATCAACTGCACGAACTGCGGGCCGCGTTTCACCATCGTGACGGGGCTGCCCTACGACCGCGCGCACACCACCATGGCCGGGTTCACGATGTGCGCCCGGTGCGCGCACGAGTACGGCGACCCGGGGAACCGCCGCTTCCACGCCCAGCCCGTCGCCTGCCACGACTGCGGACCCCGGCTGCGGCTGCACCTGGCGGGGACGCTCGAAACCGGCGACGGCGCACAGTACACCGAACCACTGGCGGCCGCACGGCAGTTGCTCGCCGAAGGCGCAGTCGTCGCGGTCAAGGGACTGGGCGGCTACCACCTCGCCTGCGACGCGGGCAACGCGGACAGCGTCCGGCAGCTGCGGCAGCGCAAGGCCCGTGGCGACAAACCCTTCGCGCTGATGGCACGGGACGAGGAGGACGCGGGACGTCTCGTACACCTCGACCCCCTCTCCCGGGCCCTGCTCACCGGCCGGCGGCGGCCCGTCGTCGTGCTGCGCAGGCGGACGGACGCGCGGCAGCCGGGGGAGCAGCCGATGGTCGCCGCCGAAGTCGCCCCCCGCAGTGCCGACTTGGGCATCATGCTGCCCTACACACCGCTGCACCACCTGCTCCTGGGGCTTCCCGGCGACCCCGACGGGCCACGGGTACTGGTGATGACCAGCGGCAACCTCGGCGGTGAGCCGATCGTCACGGGGGACGACGAGGCGCTCGCCGTGCTCGCCCCGCTCGCCGACGCCTGGCTCACGCACGACCGCGCGATCCACGTGCCCTGCGACGACTCCGTGGTGCGGGTCGCCGGCGGTGAACAGATCCCGGTGCGCCGCTCGCGCGGATACGCGCCCATGCCACTGGACCTGCCACGGCCGGTCACGGCCGCGCTCGCCGTGGGCGGCGATCTGAAGAACACCTTCTGCGTCGGCGAGGGCCACCGCGCCTGGCTGTCCGGACACATCGGTGACATGGACGACCTGGCGACGCTGCGGGCCTTCGAAGGGGCGGAGCAGCAGATGGAGGAGATCACCGGGGTACGTCCCGCGCTGCTGGCCGCCGACCGGCACCCCGGCTACCGCTCGTCGCGCTGGGCCGAGCACCACGCCGGCTCCAGGCCGCTGCGCCGCGTCCAGCACCACCACGCCCATGTCGCGTCCGTGATGGCCGAGCACCGCCTCGACGGCGGCACTCCCGTCATCGGCGTCGCCTTCGACGGCACCGGCTACGGCGGCGAAGGCGAGGTGTGGGGCGGGGAGTTCCTGATCGCGGACTACGACGGCTACCGGCGCTTCGCGCACCTGAGCCCCGTCCCGCTGCCCGGCGGTGACGCGGCCGTGCGCCGTCCCTACCGCATGGCGCTGGCCCATCTGCACGCCGCGGGGCTGCCATGGGCGGACGACCTGCCCTGCACCCGCGCCTGCCCGGAGCCGGAACTGAGCACGCTGGCGGTGCAGTTGAAGCGCGGACTCGGCTGCGTGCCGACCACCAGCATGGGACGGCTCTTCGACGCCGCGGCGTCGCTGTCGGGGGTGTGCCACCACGCCGGGTACGAGGCGCAGGCAGCCATGGAGTTCGAGGCGGCCGCCCTCGGCCACCCCGGGTCTCCTGACGGCGAGGGCTACCGGTTCGACGTGCGCCCGACGGGGGAGGGCACGCTGGAGGCCGGGCCGTCCTCCGTACTGGCGGGCATCGCCGGAGACGTCAGGACGGGCAGACCCGCCGGCCTGATCGCTGCCCGGTTCCACCTGGCGGTGACGGCGCTCGTACACCGCGTCTGCGAAGCCGCCCGGCAGCGCCACGGACTGGAGACGGTCGCGCTCAGCGGTGGCGTCTTCGCCAACTCCCTGCTGTCCGCCGGCTGCGCCCGGGCACTGCGCGAGGACGGGTTCACGGTGCTGCGACACCGCCTCGTTCCGCCCAACGACGGCGGCCTGGCCCTGGGCCAGTTGATGGTCGCGGCGCGCACGGGCGCGGCGGCGGACGGCATGCGGGAGACACCCGGCCCCGCGACGGTCACCCCCTGAGATCACGCGAAGCGAGGAGAACACCATGTGCCTGGCGGTACCCGGCAAGGTGCTGAACATCGAGGAGCGGGACGGCACCCGCATGGCCACCGTCGATTTCGGCGGGGTGGCGAAGGACGTGTGCTGCGAATACCTGCCCGACCTGCAGCCGGGCGAGTACACCATCGTCCATGTCGGTTTCGCGCTGCAGCGGCTGGATGAGGAATCGGCGCGGCAGACGCTCGCGCTGTTCGAAGAACTCGGGCTGCTGGACGAGGAGTTCGGTGATCCGTGGGAGCTGGCAGCCAGGGAGGCGGCGAAGTGAAGTACCTCGAGGAGTTCCAGGACCCGCAGCTGGCACGGAAGCTGCTCGACGACATCCACGCCACCGTCACCCGCCCATGGGCGCTGATGGAGGTGTGCGGAGGTCAGACGCACTCCATCATCCGGCACGGCATCGACCAACTCCTGCCCGATGCGGTGGAGTTGATTCACGGCCCGGGATGTCCCGTCTGCGTCACGCCGTTGGAGGTCATCGACAAGGCACTGGAGATCGCCTCCCGTCCCGAGGTGATCTTCTGCAGCTACGGCGACATGCTGCGCGTCCCCGGCACCGGCCGCGACCTCTTCCAGGTCAGGGGCGAGGGCGGGGACGTTCGCGTCGTCTACTCGCCCCTGGACGCGCTGCGCATCGCCCAGCAGAACCCGCAGCGCGAAGTGGTCTTCTTCGGGATCGGCTTCGAGACCACCGCGCCGCCCAACGCCATGACGGTGCACCAGGCGCGCAAGCTGGGCATCCGCAACTTCAGCCTGCTCGTCTCCCATGTGCGCGTGCCCCCGGCCATCGAGGCGATCATGCAGTCCGACTCCTGCCGGGTGCAGGGATTCCTCGCCGCGGGCCATGTGTGCAGCGTGATGGGCACCGGCGAATACCCGGCCCTCGCGGACCGGTTCAGGGTGCCGATCGTGGTCACCGGCTTCGAGCCGCTGGACGTGCTGGAGGGGGTGCGCCGCACCGTGCGCCAGCTCGAGCGCGGCGAGCACACCCTCGAGAACGCCTACGCCCGCGTCGTGCCGCCCGAGGGGAACCCGGCGGCCCGGGCGATGCTCGACGACATCTTCGAGGTCACCGACCGCTCCTGGAGGGGTATCGGTGTGATTCCCGGCAGCGGCTGGCAACTGGCCTCCCGCTACCGGGAATTCGACGCCGAACACCGCTTCTCCGTCACCGGCGTCAACACCCGTGAGCCGGACGAGTGCCGCAGCGGGGAAGTCCTGCAGGGTTTGCTGAAGCCCCACGAGTGCGAAGCCTTCGGCACACTGTGCACCCCCCGTACGCCGCTGGGCGCCACGATGGTCTCCAGCGAGGGCGCCTGCGCCGCGTACTACCTCTACCGCCGGCTGGAGGGTGCGCACCGGAAGGCCCCCGCCGCCGGGGGCACCCCCTCGGCTGACGGCTCGCGAGCCCCGTCCGACGGCTCGCGCACCCCGGCCGCGACCGCACCGCTGGAGGGCAGCTCCGTTGTCTGAGACCACGGGCCTCGCAGGCCCGCGCACCGAGCCCGCCGGACCCGACTTCTCCGGGCTCACCTGCCCGGCGCCGCTGCGTGACCAGCCGCGCGTCGTCATGGGCCACGGCGGCGGCGGAGCGCTCTCCTCCGAACTCGTCCAGCACATCTTCGCCCCCGCCTTCGGCGGCGACCTGCTCGCCGGGCTCGCCGACTCCGCGGCGCTCACCCTGGGCGGCGCGAAGCTGGCCTTCTCCACCGACTCCTTCGTCGTACGGCCGCTGTTCTTCCCCGGCGGCAGCATCGGCGACCTCGCCGTCAACGGCACCGTCAACGACCTCGCCATGAGCGGTGCCCGCGCCGCCTATCTCTCCTGCGGGTTCATCCTCGAGGAGGGCGTGGAGGTCCCGCTGGTCTCGCGGGTCGCCGAAGCCATCGGCGCGGCGGCCCGCAGCGCCGGCGTCGAGATCGCCACCGGTGACACCAAGGTGGTCGAGTCGGGACGCGGCGACGGCATCTACGTCAACACGGCGGGCATCGGCCTCATCCCCGACGGCGTCGACATCCGCCCGCAGCGTGCCGAGCCCGGGGACGTCGTCATCGTCAGCGGAGACATCGGCGTTCACGGTGTGGCCGTCATGAGCGTGCGCGAAGGGCTGGAGTTCGGTGTCGAGATCGAGAGCGACTGCGCCGCGCTCGGCGGGCTCGTCGAGGCGATGCTCGCCGTGACGCCGGATCTGCACGTCCTGCGCGACCCGACACGGGGCGGGCTGGCGGCGGCCCTGAACGAGATCGCGGTGGCGGCGCCGGTCGGTGTCGTCGTACAGGAGCAGGCCGTGCCCGTTCCGCCGCCGGTGACGAACGCGTGCGCCGTCCTCGGCCTGGACCCGATGTACGTCGCCAACGAGGGCAAGCTCGTCGCCTTCGTGCCGCGCGAGCATGCCGAGGCGGTACTGGCGGCGATGCGCGAGCACCCCCTGGGTGCGGGGGCGGCGGTGATCGGCGAGTGCGTCGAGGCGCACCCCGGCATGGTCGTCGCCCGTACGGGTCTGGGCGGCACACGTGTGGTCGACCTCCCGGTGGGGGAGCAGCTCCCGCGAATCTGCTGACGTCCGTGCGCGAGGATGCCGCCGGCGGCCGTGCCTCAGCTGCGGCAGGGGTACGTGCCGCCGGCGGGGCGCAGACCGTGCTCGGCCAGCGGCCCCACGCTCAGTCCTTCGGCTTGGCAGCGTCCCACCAGATGCGGCAGGGCCTCCAGCGCCGAATGCCACGCGCCGGGGACGCTGGAGCGGTCGGTGTCGTGCAGCAGCACGGTCGCCCCGCCGCACAGCCGTTCGGCCAGTTCGGCCAGCACGCTGTCCGCGTCCGCCCGTGCCGTCCAGTCGCGGCCCCAGGCCGTCCACAGCACGGGCTGGAGGCCAAGGCGCCGGGCGGCACTCCAGCGGGTCGCCGTCAGGACGCCGTACGGCGGCCGGTACCACCGGGGGCGCGACCCGGCCGTACGGTCCACGGCAGCCACGGCCCGCGCCAGGTCACGCACGTCGGACACCGGCCGGGGGTGCCAGAAGTGCTCGTGCCGCCATCCGTGCACGGCGAGTTCGTGCCCCTCCCCGATGATGCGCCGGCCCAGGTCCGCGTACCGCTCGAGCTGCGCGCCCAGCACGAAGAACGTGGCACGTACGGCGAGCCGGTCCAGTTCCCGCAGGAAGTACGGGGTGCTGCGCGGGTCGGGGCCGTCGTCGAAGGTGAGGGCGACGTGCCCGGCGTCGCCGCGGCCGTCCAGGGCGGGGCTGAGCACCCCCCGCACGCACGGAAGCCACGTCGCCGCCGGGCCCAGATGCCATCCGGCGGTCGCCAGAGCGGCGGCCGAGGCCCACATGGCGCCTCTGGCGGTACGCCTGCGCGCAGCCGTACTCACCACACAGTCTCCTCCTGCTTCCCGGAGACCTCAGGCGTCCGTGCGAGATGCACGCTGCCGGCGCCGACCAGAGCCAGGGCCATCAGCTCCGGAATGACCAGCAGCCCGAGTGTCAGCTTCTCGTCGAAGAGGACGGCGCCCAGCACCAGGCTCACCAGCGAGTCGCCCAGGGTGAGCGCCGGCTGGGAGGCCACCAGGGTTCCCGCGCGCAGCGTCACCTGCAGCAGCAGGAAGCTCACCAGCCCGACGACCGCCACGCCGTAGGTCTGCCACGCCGTCAGCAGAGCCCCCAGACCGTCGGACAGCCGTGAGATCGCGTCCTTCATCAACGCGGCGGTGGCGGAGAAGCCGACGGCGGTCGCCGCACCCAGCACCGTGGCCCGTGGGGCCGACGGCAGGCGTGAGGCCAGGGCCAGCAGGAGCAGTACGGCGGCGAGCAGTCCGCCGCCGACCGCGAACCACCTGCCCACCGGGACCCGCGTGGTGCCCACCGTGGGGTGGACGAGGATCAGGAACACGGCGAGACCGAGCACCATGGCCAGGAACGCCCACCAGGCGCGGGGATCCGGGCGGCGGTGGAAGAAGATGCTGCCCACCACGAGCGTGAACAGCAGTTCGGTGGCCATCACGGGCTGCACCACCGCCAGCGGCCCGGCCGCCAGCGCGCCCGCCTGGCAGATGCCGGAGATCACGAGCATCGCCGATCCCCACATCCACACGGGCCGGTGGAGGAGATGGCCCAGCCAGGAGAAGCGTCTGCCGGAGGAGCTGACACGCTCCGTCGCGGCAGCCCGCCGTTGCAGCACGGAGGCCGCCGCGTTGGCCAGCGCCGCCATCAGCGCCAGTACGACAGAGACCGTCAGCAGCAGCACGTGGTCACGACCCCCTAGCCGAACCGCTGGGCGAGACTGCGGAAGAGACCGGGCGCCACACCGTGCACCCGTGCCGGAAGGCTCAGCCAGCCGGGTACGTACGCGTCGGGGCGTCCGGACACCAGGGCGCGGTGCACGGCGTCCGCCACTTGTGCGGGGGGCACGGGCCGGGGGCGGGTGCGGCGGTAGGGAACGCCGCGTCTGCCGAAGAAGGGGGTGTCCACGGGGCCGGGCATGACCATCGAGACCCGTACGCCGGACGAGGCCAGTTCGTAGCGGAGGCTGTCCGCGAAGGCCATCAGGCCGCCCTTCGTCGCGGCGTAGACGGCCTCCTCGCGTACCCCGACCGATCCGGCGACGGAGCCGATGAGCACCACCCGGCCCCTGCGCCGGGCGACCATGCCGGGCAGCAGCAGGCGCACCAGGTGGAGTACGGCGGAGAGATTGACCGCGAGCAGACGGTCGACGGCCTCGGCCGGCATGCCTGCGAAGGGCCCCGCCCAGCCGATTCCCGCTCCGCACACCAGCGCGTCGACACGTCCGCCGTGTGCCAGTGCCTCCCGGGCCAGCCGGGCCCGCGCGTCCGCGTCGGTGAGGTCGGCAGGCAGCGCGGTGCCCCGGGTGCGGACCGCGACGTCGGCGAGCCTGTCCTCGTCACGTCCGTTGAGCAGCAGACGCCAGCTGCCCTCCGAGGCGAGCTGCTCGGCGACAGCCGTGCCGATGCCCGACGACGCACCGGTGACGAGCGCCACCGGCCGCTGCGCGCCGCGCTGCACGAGCCGCCCAGAACTGTCGAACATGACGTCCTCCGGTGATCAGGAGCAGGACTCCCAGAATGCTGGCTATCCGCCCGGCTCGCCTGCGCGCATGTGTTCGCGCTGGCGCACCAATCACCCGAGCGGACCCGGTTCGGCGTGCCCGTACCGCGGCACCCAGCCACCCGGTGCGGGCACCGTGCCGGCCGGCGGTGCGCCGGACCAGCCAACCTCTGGAGCCTTATGCGGCAACGGTTCCTGATGCTCAGCGCGAGCATGGGCGCGGGCCACGACGCCGTCGCCGGTGAGCTGGCAGGCAGGCTTCGGGCGCGTGGTCACAGCGTGGTCGTGGAGGACGTACTCGCGCTGCTCCCCTCGGGGGTAGGGGCGGCGCTGCGCGCCGGCTACCGGGGCACGGTCCGGCACGTGCCCCGTCTCTACGGGGCGGTCTACGCCGCGTTCCTCGCACCAGGCCCGGGGCGCGGCCGCGACACCGGGGCCGTGCCCAGGCCGGGGAGCGCGCCGCTGGCGGCACTCGCCGAGCGTCCGCTGATGAGACTGGTGGAGACGTGGCAGCCCGATGCCGTCGTCTCCACCTTCCATCTGTCGGCACAGGTGACCGGCAGGCTTCGGGGGCGGCAGGCGCTGCGGGTGCCCAGTGTGGTGACCGTGATCGATTTCGCGGTGCACCGCGGCTGGCTGCACCCGGGGAACGACGCGCACCTGTGCGTCACCGAGGGCGCGGCGCGCACCGCCCGTACGGTCACGGGCAGGCCGGCGGAGGCAACGGGGCCCGTGGTGCCGCCGCACTTCGCCGGAGTGGCGGAGGCCGGTGCGGCCGTCGGTGGGGGCGGGGCCGGGGAAGGGGGTGCCTCCGGCGTCTCCGGTGGCCGCGGTGCTTCCGGCGGTGGCACGGAGGAGGGGGGCGCAGGGGAGTCGGGGCAGGCGTGGCGCCACGAGTTCGAGGCCCTTGCCGGGGGCCGTCCGGCCGTCCTGCTCTCCGCGGGCGCGTGGGGAGTGGGGTCGCAACTGGCGGGAACGGCAAGGCGGCTGGCCGGGCACGGTGTCTTCCCCGTACTGCTGTGCGGCCGCGACGAACGGCTGCGCCGCCGTGCCGCCGCGCTGCCGGGGACGCTTGCCCTGGGCTGGGTGGGGGACATGGCCGGACTGATGTCCGCCTCCCGCGCGCTCGTCGACAACGCCGCCGGGCAGACCGCCGCGCAGGCGCTGGCCGCCGGTCTGCCCGTGATCGGCTACCGGCCGCTGCCCGGCCACGGTGCCGAGGGCCTGCGGGAGATGGCCGCTGCCGGGCTGTCGGAACTCGCGGGGGACGAGGAGGAGTTGGCCGCCGCACTGGTCGGACTCCTGCGTCCCGGGCCCCTGCGGGACCGGCGAGTCGCACAGGGACGCGCCCTCTTTCGTGCCGACGCCGCGCAGCGTGTCGCGGAACTGGCGTCGGCCGGCGTACGCGGCTGAGGCGTGTGGAGGTGTGCCGGGCGCGTGCCGGACGTGGCCGCCGGGGTTGTTCGGGCACGCGCGCAACTGCCGCCCCGCTCCCCGGGGGAATCCGGCGCAGCCAGGAGGACCCGCCCGTTTTGTCCTCCACCGGAAGGGAACCTGGAGCCGATGAGTGAACACGAGCGTTCCCGCACCGTGGCGGCGCTGCCGGAGGAGGTCTTCGAGCAGGCGTGTGACATGGACCAGATCGACACGTGGCTGCCGCGGGAGCTGCACGTGCACGCGCAGGAGCCCCCGGCCGTCACCGTGCACGACGACGACACCGGCCGGGACGCCCGCGCGCTGCTGCGCGCACGGCGGGACCAGCTCCGTCTGGAGTGGGGCACACGGGACGACGGGAGCTACGCGGGCTGGCTGCAGGTGGAGGGGATCGGCAGCGGCGCCAGCGCGGTCACCGTGCATCTGTCCTTCTTCGACGAGGGGCACGCACCGCCCGACCACCGGATCACCGCAGCGCTCGACGAGAGCCTGGACCGGCTGGCCGAGCAGGTCCGGGTGCGGGGGGACAAGGCGGGCTGAGGGCAGGCCGACGCACCGTACGGTCCGTACCGTACGGCGGCCTCCCGTGCGGTACGGGCAGGCACCGCGCACGGGTGAGGGCGGGTGCTCCGGGCCGTACGGGCTCAGACGGCGCGGGAACCGTCCTCGTCGTCGACCAACGCGACCCAGCCGTAGGGGAGTTCCTCACCGTCGACGGTGATCGCCTCCACCGTGCGGGTGCGCGGGTCGATGTCGGCCTCCACGCCTTCGCCCGCGTAACGCGGGTACCCCGTCTCGCCCTTGGCGCCGGTCGCCCGGACGCTCATCACGCGCAGTACGGGGCCGTGCTCCGGGTGGCCCTCGGTGTCGGCCGTCTGCGGTTTGAGGACGATGTCGTAGTGCGGTTCGGCAGAGCCCATGGTCCGACGGTAAGCCCGCACTCCGCACGGCGCCTCCCGTCGGGTGCCCGCCGCGCCGGTGGCCTGCGCGGCGGGTCCGCCGGGGCGGGCGGGATACTCCCCGGGTGTGGCCGGGGCCCGCCGGAGGAGGTGCGGGGCGCCGTCAGACGACGTGCTCGGCGCGCAGTGCCTCGATGCCGGCCTCGGAGTGGCCGAGCTCGCCGAGGACGGCGCCGGTGTGCTCACCGACGGCGGGTACGGGGTCCATCCGTGCGCTGGTCCCGCCCAGGTCGGCAGGCGGCAGCAGTGCCTGGACCGTCGCGCCCGGCACGGCGACCTCGCGCCAGCGGTCGCGGCCGCTCAGCACGGGGTGACGGAGGAAGTCCGCGACGGAGTTGACCTCGGCGTAGGCGATGCCGCTCCGGTCGAGGACCGAGATGATCTCTGCCGAGCCCGAGCGGGCGAAGCGCTCCGCGAGCAGGGCGTTGAGCGCGTCCCGGTTGGCGACGCGTGCGGAGGAGGTGGCGAAGCGCGGGTCGTCCCTCAGCTCGGGCTGTTCGAGGAACTCCGCGCACAGCGCGGCCCATTCACGCTCGTTCTGGATGGAGAAGAGCACGTCCCTGCCGTCGGCGGCGGAGTACGCGCCGTAGGGGGCGATGGTGGGGTGCTGGGTGCCGATCCGCTCCGGATGCGTGCCCGAGTGCTGCGTGTAGTAGGCGGGTTGGCCCATCCACTCCGCCAGGGCCTCGAAGAGCGAGACCTCCACCGGCCGGACGACGCCCGTGGTGGCTCGTGCGAACAGCGCGGTCAGGACCCCGCTGTAGGCGTACATGCCGGCCGCGATGTCCGCCACGGACACCCCGGCGCGGGCCGGTTCCCCGGCGCTGCCCGTGAGGGAGACCAGCCCGGTCTGGCACTGCACGAGCAGGTCGTAGGCCTTGCGGTCCGCCCACGGGCCGTTCGTGCCGTACCCGGAGATCGTGCACGGGATCAGCCGCGGGTGTGCGGAGGTGAGGTCGTCCGGGGCGAGCCCCAGCCGGGCCGCCGCCCCGGGCGCCAGATTGTTCACGAACACATCGGCCCGTTCCAGGAGTTGGCCGAGGACGGCCCGGCCCCGCTCGTCCTTCACGTCCAGGGTGAGGGACTCCTTGGAGCGGTTGAGCCAGACGAAGTAGCTGGAGTGGCCGTGCACGGTGGTGTCGTAGCGGCGGGCGAAGTCGCCGCCTCCGGGGCGTTCGACCTTGATGACGCGGGCGCCGAGGTCGGCGAGCTGGCGGGTGGCGAACGGGGCGGCAACGGCCTGTTCGAGACTGACGACGGTGACCCCGTCCAGCGGGCGCTGAACCATCCTTCGCATCCCCTTCGGATCGGCGGCGGGAGCGACGGCCGTACCTCGGCCACCGGCCCGAGCTTTGTACGGCCAGGGGTGCGGGAGTGTCAATCACGCCTCTGAACAGCCAAGACCCCGGCACCTCCCATCCCTGGAGCGACACGCTCCGCGCTGTGCCCCGGATCTGTACGGCCTTGCCCGACCTGCCCGGACCCGCCGCGGTCGCCGGGCAGCCCCCGCGGCCGCCTGCCTGCCTCCCGGCGAGGACGCGGCCGGACGGGCGGACGCGGCGAGGGGCATCTCCCTCGTCCGTCTCCCGTCCGGCCCGCGCCGAACGGGCACGTCAGGCCAGCAGGCGCTTCCAGTCGGACTGGCTGAGCCCGCCGGCCGAGGGCGCCTTGCCGCGGGACTTGCGCAGCAGCGTGGTGACCGCGTCGTCCACGTCGCCGCTCCCGCCGGCACGCGCCGGCGGTGTGATCAGCGGCCAGATGTCGGAGCCGAGGTAGCCGGTCTCGTCGGTCCTGCTGTGGGCCGTCGCCTTGCAGGAGTGCTTCTCGATGCCGTGCCTGTCGGCCAGCTCGGCGACGGCACGCTTGGTCGCCGTACCGAAGACACCGTCCACGGGCACCGACGAGAGGCCCTTGGCGCGCAGCAGGTGCTGAGCGGCGCGCACCTGCGGACCGACCGCGCCGGGCTTGAGCAGCGGCCAGGTCAGCAGCTCGGCGGCGGACGCCAGGCCGAGCGCGCCGCCCACGGCGTCCCGCAGCTCCTGCAGACGGCCGTAGAGGACCTCGCCGGGGCACTCGGTGGAGTTGAAGTCGCGGTGTCCCTGGATGTTCACCAGGCTCGTGCCGTACTGTCCGGCGATCCACGCGACCAGCTGCACCAGGGAGTCCCACAGCGCCTGCGGGACGTCCACGTCGGTGTAGAGGCCCTCGTTCTCGATACCGATGACTTCGCTGTTGTGGTTGCCGACGTTGGCGCCCTGCACGTGCTGGGTGCCTCCGCGTACCACCTCCAGGCTCCTGTGGCGCCCTTCGAGCATGAAGCCGCCGCGGCTGTTGGTGAACTGCTGCCCGGAGTCCGTCCAGCCGTTGCCGTCCATGTGGAAGTTCTGGATGCTCCGGCAGATCTGCATCGCGTGCTCCAGCGAGTAGTCCTCGCTGTTGCCCGGCTCGGCCGTGTGGTGGACGACGATGTAGGTCGGGACGCGGTCCAGGACGAGGATGTCGCCGGACGGGGCGCGGGCGCCCCATTCCGCGGTGCTGTAGATGCGTGGCTCGGCCGCCGCCTTCGCGCGTGTCGCGCGCGAGCCGTGCGTTCCTGCCGTCCCGGCGGCGCTCGCGGTGCCGGCGGCGCTCAGGCCGATGGCCCCGGCGGCGGTGGCCGCCACGCCTCCGCGCAGCAGTGAGCGGCGGTCGAAACCTGGCTGTGCAGCCATCTCGATCTCCTTCGGGTGTGGGAACGGAGGCTCGCGAGCTCGGAGTTCCGTCACCGACGAGTGGGGGGACCCGTACGGGAGCCGAGCCGGTGGCTCTCTCCCGCACGGGCTGAAATCGGGTTCCGCGCTTCGCCAGTAAAAGCAACCCGCCATGAACGCGACAACCCTGTAGGGGCAACGCGTCGGAACTTTCTGCCGGTTCTGAAAGAAACGGGGGCCACGAAATCACCTGTAGCAGAGCGAACCGGGCCGCGCCTCCCGTGGTTGACCCAGTGAAAGCTCCGCACGGACGGGCGCCGGACCGCCGCGCGCCGCCGGACGCAGGTGGGGCATCGCCTGCCGCCCCGTCAGGTGACACGCCGGCACCGGAGCTGAGCGCCCGCCGTACACACCGGTGCCGTGCCGGAGGGGACCGCCGGGCGTGCGCGCAGGCTGCTACGCCGTACGGGTGCCCACACCGGCCGCCGGGCATACGCCGCGTCCCGCGAAGGCGGCGTTCACACGGACGCCGCCTCTCCTCCGAGCGGAAGCCGGCCGAGCGCAGCGAACCGGGCGGCGGCCCGCTGCGCCGTGGTCAGATCCTCCAGGGCGCCGCCGACGCCCGTTCGGGGCGGCTCGCCCCGGGTGACCATCGCGTGGAAGGCGACGAGTTCCTCCTCGAAAGCCTCGCCGACCGAGCGGAACTCGCAGCGCCGCTCGGAGCTCCCGGCGCTGTCCGTGGCGGTCAGGACCGTGGGTGCGTTCATCAAGTAGGGCGAGGGAAAGGCAAGTTCGAGGGTGCCGCCCTCGTGGTGCACGGCGAAGGTCTCCCGGTATGCGGCGTGTCCCGGCAGAAAGTGCCAGCGGATGCCGTAACGGGCCCCGCGTGGAAGGCGCCCGGAAAGCTCCAGTGAGCCCGGCAGCGCCGGGTCCGGCCCGGGCCACGCCGCGGCGAAGTCGACGGTCTCGGGCGCGCCGTCGACGGCTCTCATCAGTGAAAGGTCGTGGCAGACCGAGGAGTTGACGATGTCGTAGAGCGAGCGGACGGAGCTCGGGGCGTCGGTGCCCAGGGCCTCACCGATGAGCGCGGCATCCCTCTCGCGCAGTTCCGCCAGCGCGTCCGGGCCGACGTCGGCCGGTGGCGACGGGAGGCGCGCGAAGTCCAGTTGGGCCCGTGTCGTGGGGTGCAGGACGCACACCTCCACGGAACGTACGGCGCCGGGTCCGCCTGCCTCCTCCAGCAGCCGGGTGAGGCGTACGGCGGCGGGGTCGTACTGCTTCATGTATCCCGTCATCAGCCGCGGCCCGCGCGCCTGTTCGCGCTCGGCGGCGGCGACGCGTCCGGCCTCGGCGCGGGTGAATGCCAGGGGCTTCTCGCACAGGACCGCGTACCCCGCGCGCAGAGCCGCCTCGGCGTCGTCGCCGTGCGACCCGGAGGTCAGCAGCAGTACGGCGTCGAACCCTCCCGCGGCCAGGAGTGTCCCGGTGCTGGTGTACTGCCTCTTCGCCGGGACCGCGAAGCGGGTGCCGATCCCTTCGAGCGCGCTGCGCGAGAGGTCGCACAGTGCGGTGATCTCGAAGAGGTCGCTCCGCCGCTCCAGCAGCGGCAGGTGCGCGGTGCGGGCGACGGCTCCCAGCCCGGCCACGGCGAGGCGGACGCGGGTGCCTGCGGAGGCGGGCGTGTCGGTCATGGTCAAGGCCCCTTGTCGCGTGTGGTCGTCGGGCGGCGGTCGGCGGTCGGCGGGCCGTGGCACCGCGGTGCGGCTCGCCGGACGCGCCGTTGCCCCGGTAGAGATCCTGCCCCCGGCCATGCCCCTTCGATTCCCGCCTCACGCGAGGCGGCCCGGCTTCCCCCGTACAGGGAAGCCGGGCCCGCCGGTACTCAGCCCTCCGCGGAGGCCGCGAAGGCGTCGAGGCCGGTCAGTTCGGCCGAGAGCGTCCACAGCCGGGCCGCCTCGGCGGGATCGACCGCGTAGTCGCGGACCCCCGCGGCCGTGGGGGAGACGGGCTCACCCGTCGAGACCTCCGCGATGTCGCAGTCCTCGCAGTAGACCCCGCCCATGCCCTCCAGCTGCGGGGAGGTGGCGGCCCACACCTGTGTCGAAGCGCCGGCCTCGGGGGACTTGAACGAGGGCTGCAGCGGGTTGCCGTCCTCGTCGATCCAGCCCAGGGCCACCATCTCCTCGGCGGGCAGGTGGCGTTGGAGCGGAGTGAGGATGCCGCCGGGGTGCAGCGAGAAGGCGCGTACGCCCGAGTCGCGGCCGAGCGCGTCGAGCCGGACGGCGAAGAGGACGTTCGCCGTCTTGGCCTGCCCGTACGCCTCCCACTTGTCGTAGCCCCGCTCGAAGTGGACGTCGTCCCAGCGGATGGCCGACCGGCGGTGTCCGGCCGAGGAGACGGAGACGACGCGGGCGCCGCCGCCGTGCGCGAGCGCCGGCCAGAGCCTGTTGACGAGGGCGTGGTGTCCGAGGTGGTTCGTCGCGAACTGGGCCTCCCAGCCCGGACCGACCCGCGTCTCGGGGCAGGCCATGACCCCGGCGTTGTTGATCATGATGTCGATGCCGCGTCCCGTGCCGAGGAAGCGCTCGGAGAAGACACGCACGGACTCCAGGTCGGTGAGGTCGAGAGTGTCGATCTCGACACCGGAGATGTCGCCGACGGCGTCCCGTGCGGCCTCGTGCCGCCGCGCGGGCACCACCACATGCGCGCCCGCTGCGGTGAGCGCGCGTGTCGTCTCCAGGCCGAGTCCCGAGTAGCCGCCGGTGACGACCGCGAGCTTCCCGGACAGGTCGATGCCGCGCAGGACTTCCGCCGCGGTGCTGCGGGCCCCGAAGCCGGAGCCGATGCTGTGCTGAGGAGTGGTCATACCGGGAACGCTACGAATTGGAGCGCGCTCCAAGGCAAGTGAGCGGACCGGTGACGTGGCCGGCGGTTCCCGGATTCCCCCGTACGGCACCGCCCGCCGCCGTGGCGCACTCGCTCGTCAGCCGGTGAGGAAGTCGGCCTCTCCCGACTTGGCGCCCGCTATGAAGGCGCTGATCTCGTGCGGGGTGTAGAGCAGCGCGGGCCCGTCGGGGTCGGTGGACTGCCGCAGTGCGACGCGGCCGTCGGGGAGCTTCTTCGCCTCGACGCAGGCGCCACCGTTCTGTCCGCTCCAGGGCTTGTGCCAGCCCTCGGAGCCCAGTTCACGAGCGGGCATGCCGTTGTAGGCGCGGTCGGCGGCGGTCTCGGTGTCGGCTTCGGGGTTCATCTCTCGAACTCCTTACGCGGATGGATCAGTACGTCCGGGGTCCCGGCACGTTTCGGCAGCCGGCGACGGGTTACACGTGAGGGACTTCCTGCGACCGCCCTCAGGCAGCTGATCCCGGCGGATCGCAGCCGTCATCCGGTCTGCCAACACAAGCGTTTTCCTTGCGACTTGCCTCTGAAATTATCAGAACGAAGCTTGCGACCTGAAGCCTACATGGACATAGTGTCAAAGGTGACGCACTTCACCGGGGCCCGAGGCCCAGACGACCAACAGACCGGCCCAGTGCCGGGATCGGGGGTGAGCGACGCCGCACCACGGGGGAGTGCGGCGTCGCTCAAGCGCATACCGGGACTGCCGGCCCCGCATCTGGCCCCGCATCCGGCCCCGCATCCGGCCCCGCGTCCGTACACGCCCGCACGGGGGCTGCCGTGAGCGGCCACGAGGGAAGGCCGCCGCCCGTCGACACCGCACGTCCGCACTCCGCCCGGATCTTCGACTACTGGCTGGGCGGCTGTGACCACTTCGAGGCCGACCGCAGCGCAGGTGAGCAAGTGCTCGCCGCGTTCCCCCGCATGAGGGAACTGGCCCGCGTCTCACGGCAGTTCGTCGGACGCGTCGTACGTCATCTGGTCACCGAGGAAGGCGTGCGGCAGTTCCTCGACGTGGGCACCGGCCTCCCCACCGCCGGCAACACCCATGAGGTGGCCCAGCAGATCGCTCCGGAGTCCCGGATCGTCTACGTCGACCACGACCCGCTCGTCCTCGCGCACGCCGACGCGCTGCTCGCCTGCTCCCCGCAGGGCGCGGCCGACTACATCCACGCCGACGCGCGTGAGCCCCGGCGCATCCTCACCTCCGCCTCGCGCACTCTCGACATGGAACAGCCGGTCGCGGTGATGCTGATGGGCCTCCTCGCCCACATCGACAGCCACGCCGAGGCCCGCTCCATCGTGAGGACGCTGATGGAGGACCTTCCCGCCGGCAGCTTCCTGGCCATCCGGGACGGCACGGACACCGACGAGGAGTACAGGACCGCCATGCGCGACTACAGCCGCAGCGGCGCCGTCCCCTACCGGCTGCGCTCACCGGCCCGGATCGCGGACTTCTTCGACGGGCTGGAACCGGTCGAGCCCGGCCTCGTCCCCTGTCCGCTGTGGCGCCCCCCGGCCGGAGCGGGCACCGGTGCGGGGGCGAGCACGCCGGTACTGGGCGGGCTCGGCCGGAAGTTGGGCGACCGCCGCGTCCCGCCGCCGTGACCCTGGCGCGTCCCGTCGCATGCCGCTGGGTTCACACGGGCCGTACGCGGCCGCCGAACCACCGCGCCCGGTCGTGACGTGCGGGCCGGAGCAGCCGGAAACCCCACCCGAGTGACAGCTGTCCCGGCGGCGGCAGCAGCCACCGGGTACCGTTCACCGGGACGACTCCGGAGGTGCTCGCAGAGGGCGTCCGCCGTCGGGCTGTGCCGCCCGGTGCGGGACGCCCGGGACACCGACCAGCGAATGAGGGTGCGGAAGATGCGGATCCTGATCATCGGTGGCGGCATCGCCGGAACCGCCGCGGCGCTCGCCCTGGACAAGGCGGGCATCGAGGTCACCGTCCATGAGGCGCACCCCGACAGCGGAGAGGACACCGGCGCCTTTCTCACCCTCGCCAGCAACGGCATGCTCGCGCTCGCGCAGTTCGACGCCGCGGAGGCAGTCGCCGACACGGGCTTCGAACTGACGGCGATGCGCATCACCGGCGACACGGGAACGGTCGTCTCCACCGTGCCGCTCGGCGAGAGCGAACATCCGCTCAGACGGTTCCGCTGCCTGCGCCGCGCCGAACTCGGCGCGGCACTGCGCTCGGAGGCGGCACGCCGCGGCATCGCCGTCCGGTACGGGCAGCGGTTCGTCTCCGCGACCGAGGACGGGGAGGGCGTCACCGCCGCCTTCGCCGACGGCAGCACCTCTCGCGGTGATCTGCTGCTGGGCGCCGACGGAATCCACTCCGCCGTCCGCACCTTGGCCGACCCTGACGCCACCGCGCCGCGCTACGCGGGCCAGCAGGTCTTCTACGGCTACACCAGCAAGGCGGCACCGCCGAACCAGCCCGGACGCATCGAGATGCTCCGGGGCAGCTCATCCGCGATGGGATACGCGGTCTCGCCCGGCGGTGAGACCTACTGGTTCGCCCGCGTCTCGGGTGAGGAGCTGACCCGTGCCGAGATCGCGGAGACCACGCCGGCGCAGTGGCGGGAGCGTCTCCTGCCGATGCTGCGGCCCGATGCCACCGCCGCGGCGGACATCGTCGCGGCCACGGGGGAGCGGCTGATGGTGACCAACGCCCGCGACCTGTCCACGGTCACACGGTGGCGTACGGAGCGCATGCTGCTCGTAGGCGACGCCGCCCACGCCGCCTCGCCCGCCACCGGGCAGGGGGCGTCGATGGCCCTGGAGGACGCGGTCGTGCTGGCCAAGTCGCTGCGTGACGCGCCCACCACGCAGTCGGCGATGGAGATGTACGAGCAGCTGCGCCGCCCGCGCGTGGAGCGCAACATCGTCAACAGCGCCCGCCTGACGCCCCGTCGGTCGCCCGGCCGGCTCCAGCGGACCCTGCGCAACTACCGGGCCCGCAGGCGCCCCGAGTCCTCCGCCTCCGGCGCGGACGAGGAGCTGAACGGCCAGCTCGACTGGGACACGCCGCTGCCCGCCGTCTCCGCCGAGCAGGCCACCTGACCGGCGCGGTCTCCGTTCACCGGACAGGCCGGGCGCCCCCGGGTGAGGCGTCCGGGGGCGAGGTTTCTCCCGCGGCACCGTCCCCGGCCGGGGCGTCCGCTGCGCCGTCCTCCCCTGTGCCCGCGTCCTCGCGGTGCCTGTACGCGCGCAGCACGAGGGCGGCGAGCAGCAGCACGGCGAAGATGACCGCGACCGCCGTGAAGCCGAGACCGTCGAGGAGTTCGGCGACGTGCCTCTGCACGACGCCCGCGGCATCCACGACCGGGTCGGCGCCGGCGCCTCCGCGCAGCA
This sequence comes from Streptomyces sp. TAA204, assembly GCF_000424965.1. Taxonomy (NCBI): domain Bacteria; kingdom Bacillati; phylum Actinomycetota; class Actinomycetes; order Kitasatosporales; family Streptomycetaceae; genus Streptomyces; species Streptomyces sp. TAA204. Next base: position 46,335 of record NZ_AUKW01000011.1, on the reverse strand, counting down.
CACGGATCTCGTACCAGCCGTAGTAGGCGACGTACGCCCCGGCGAGCAGCAGCAGCCCGCCGCCGAGGCGGGAGGCGACCGGGCCCAGACCGCGCAGCCGGCCGACACGGACCGAGCGGGAGAGGGCCACGGACACCGCGGCAGCGCCGACGATCACGCCCATCCCGCCCGCGTACGCGGTGAAGAGCACGACGCCCTCCAGGGCCGACCCGCTGCGGAAGGCGGAGACCACGATGGCGAGGAACGGCGCGATGGTGCAGCCCAGGGAGGCGACGGCGTACGCCGCGCCGAACGCCGCCATCGACGGCAGGGAGCGCGTCACCGCGGGCGCGCGGCGGAGCCTGGGGAGGAGAGCGGGCAGGTCGCGTCCTGCCACGAGCCAGGCTCCGGCGAGGGCCAGCAGCACGCCGAGGACGACGGTGAACCACGGCAGGTGTTCCTGCACCTGGCCCGCCACCGGCGCGACGGCGAGTCCGAAGAGGGCGAAGACGCCCGCGAAACCGAGTGTCATGGCCGCCGTCGCGGCCAGAGCGCGGGTCAGCGCGGCCGTACGGGTGGGGCTGTCGTCGCCCAGGACGAGCAGGGACAAGTAGGCGGGCAGCAGGGCGAAGCCGCAAGGGTTGACCGCGGCGAGCATGCCGGCGGTGAGGGCGAGTGCGAGAGGCAGGTCGTACATCGCGGTCAGCCGACGAGCTCGCCGACCTTGCCGGCCAGCCCCTTGCCGGCCGGGAGGTTCCCGGTGAAGGCGGTCTCGCCGTCCTTGTCGAGGACGACATAGGTGCTCTGCTGCGAGACCCCGAACTTCTTCCAGACGTCACCGACCTCGTCGTCGATGTGGGAGAAGGCGCCCACGTCCTGGGACTTCACGAAGTCCTTCATGGCCGCGTTCTTGTCCAGACCCGCCACCCCGACGACGTGGGCCTCGCCCTCGTACTCCGCCGCCACCCTCGCCGTCTCGGATGCCTGCGCCCTGCACTTGGGGCACCACGGGGCCCAGAACCACAGCACCGTGGGCCTGCCCGCCAGGGACGCGCCCTTGAAGGTCTTTCCGTCGACGGTCGTGCCGGTGAAGCGCAGCACCTCGGGCGCCTCGCCCTCCCCGGCACCGGAGTTCCCCTCGGCCGAATCCCCGTCGGCCGGGCCCTCGTCGGCCGAGTCCCCGGAGGAGGGGGCCGCGGACCTCCCCGCGCTGTCCCGGCCGTCGCCTCCGCCCGCGGTTGGGCCGCCGTCCGTGCCGCAGCCGGTCAGGGTGAGCGCCGCAGTCGTCAGCAGGGCCGGGAGGAGGGAACGGGCACGCATGGACAGCTCCTGGTGGTCGGGATCGTCGGCATAGAATCTAGGCCGACCCCCCGGCCGTACCCATGCGCCCGCGGCTTACGGTTCTGTGACGTCGGCCTGCCGGAGACGGTCGCCCGACTGCCGGGAACCGCACCGCCTCCGCCTCACCAGGCCACTCCACGCACGCCTTCGGGCATTCCCGGCCGGTCCTCGACGGCGGGTCGTGCGGCCGGGAGCGTCTGCCACGATGGGAGCCCGCCGTTCCTGGCGGCCGCTGCCGGGAGGAGTGCCCATGCCCAGTCGGAAGGCTCTCGTGCGCAGGCCGGGTCCGCGGCTCGCGGAGGGGCTGGTCACCCATCTCGAACGGGTTCCGGTCGATGTGGAGGCGGCGGTGCGCCAGTGGGAGCGCTACGTCGGGGTTCTGCGCGAGCACGGCTGGCAGACGGTCGAGGTGGCGCCCGAGAACGGCTGCCCCGACAGTGTGTTCGTCGAGGACGCCGTGGTCGTCCACCGGGGTACGGCTCTCGTCTGCCGTCCCGGCGCACCGGCACGCCGGCCCGAGACGGCAGCCGTGGAGGAGACGGTGAGGGCCCTGGGGTACGCGGTGCACCGCATGCACGAACCGGCCACCCTCGACGGCGGGGACGTGCTCAAGACCGGCGACACCGTGTACGTGGGGCGCGGCGGGCGCACCAACGACGAGGGCATCCGCCGGCTGCGCGAGGTGTTCGAACCGCTCGGGGCACGTGTGAGACCCGTGCCCGTCTCCAGAGTGCTGCATCTGAAGTCGGCGGTCACCGCGCTGCCCGACGGCAGTGTCATCGGGTACCCGCCGCTGGCCGAGTTCCGTTCGCTCTTCCCGCACTTCCGTCCCGTGCCGGAGGAGGCGGGCGCGCACGTCGTGCTGCTGGGCGGGGACCGGCTGCTGACGGCGGCGAGCGCGCCGAGGAGCGCGGAGATGTTCGCGGAACTGGGCTACGAGCCGGTCCCGGTGGACATCGGCGAGTTCGAGAAGCTGGAGGGCTGCGTGACGTGCCTTTCGGTGAGACTGCGCGAACTGCCCGTGTGAAGCCCGCGGAGCGGCCGGAGGAGCCGCCCGAACTTCCCGGCGGCCGTTGTGGTCCGTCTCCGGGCCGTACGTCTCCTCCCCACGTGCCTGCCCCCTGCCGGGCTCCGGACGGCCGTCACCGCAGGCTCGTTGAGCTTCTGGCGGTCTCCTCTCCGCTTCTGCCCCCTGTCTGCTTCACGGCGCTCTGCGCGCTCTGCGGGAGCGAACGCCCCGCGACGTGGCGGATCCTCCCGTCCAGGGCGGCGGCCGGGTCGTCGGTGAAGCGGTGCAGGGCGACGGCGGCGGTGAGGATGACGTCGCACAGTTCGACGGCGACGTCCGACGTGCTGTGGGTGCGGCCTTTGCGCGGGTTCTGGCCGACCGCTCCGATGTACGCCTGCATCACCTCGCCGGCCTCCTCGGTCAGCTTCAGCAGCCGCATCGCGGTCTCCTGCTCGCCGGTGCCGTTGGCCTCGTCGAGCCAGTCCACGAGGCGGCGGACCGCCGCCCACTGCTCCGGTGTCATCGCTCAACTCCCTTCGGGGCGCGGCCCCTCGAAGAGCGGCCTTCGCGGAGCGCCCCTTCGCGAGCGGCGCGCGGGTGGGGCCGGAAGGCACATCGTCCCGCACCCGCCGGCCCGCCCGACACCCACCGGGCCGCCGCCGGTTGACGGCCCGGCAGGGCAGGGCACAGCAGGGCCCCGCCCGGCCCGTCAACTCCCGCGCTCATCGCCCGGCGGCGTCCATCAGCCCCTGGACGCGGATCTTCCCCATTCCCAGCATCGCCTCCATGACCTTCCGGGACGTGGCCGGATCGGGGTCGTTCAGCAGGTCGGTCAGTGCCCTGGGGACGATCTGCCAGGACAGGCCGTACCTGTCCTTCAGCCAGCCGCACGGCCCTTCCTGGCCGCCTTCGCCCAGCTGCGCCCAGTACCGGTCCACCTCGTCCTGGTCCTCGCAGTCCACGGTGAGCGAGACGGCCTCGCTGAAGGTGAACTCCGGGCCGCCGTTGAGGGCGGTGAACCGCTGCCCCGCCAGTTCGAAGGTGACGGTCATGACCATTCCCGCCTCGCGGGGGCCGGCCTCTCCGTACCGCTGCACGTCGATCACCCGTGAGTCGGGGAAGACGGACGTGTAGTGCTCCACCGCTTCCTCCGCCTGGGTGTCGAACCACAGGGTGGTCGTGATCTTCTGCATCGCGCCGTCCTCCTTGGCCGTTCTTCCGGTTGCCGGAACAGACCGGAAGCAAAGCTGTAATTCATCGCAGAGGGCGCAGAGGGCGCAGAATCGGAAAGGCGGAAGCACCCCAGTGCGGACCGGGAGGCCAAGGGGGTGCGGCGCGGCTCGTCAGCGCCAGACGTCCTGGCCTCCGCCCCTCCACTCGATCAGGTTCGGATCGTCCAGCTGGACCTCGTCGTCGCTCAGGCCCGCGTGCCGCAGGAACTCGGCCACGTCCTCGGGCCGGAAGGCCGTGCCGAGCTGCTCCGCGTGAGCCGTGACGCGTCTGCCGCCCTTGGCCGCGGGCGGATGTACGACGATCGGAGGTGTCATATCTCCAGGTTGCTCCTTCCGTGGCGCAGACGCATCCCCGAGAGCTCTTGTATCCGTTGTATCCGTATGAAGGCCCGCCCCGGCCGGATCCGCCCGCTGAAGATCACCAGCCGCGACAAGAGCGGTCTCGCCGCGCACTGCACCGAGATCCGCACCACCGGACGGCGGTCGATGAACCGGCAGGCACGCAGCTGGCTCCAGTTCGACAAGCCCTCCACGAGCCCGCGCGACGAGGTCTGCCGGCCGCTGGGCGTCTGCGAGCCGCAGGCGCTGTGGAACGCGGTGGTCCGCGGGCACGGGCTGTCGCGCCGGGAGGCAGGCACCCGAGGTGCCTGGCGGGGATGACCCCGGCCGGCGGGCCCGCGCCGCGCGCCCGTTCCGCCCGACGCCTTGTTGACCAGCTGTCAACAAGGCGGACAGACTCCCGGCATGACGATCACCGGGCGTCCCACCAGACACACGTTCATCGACGCGGCCAGAACCGCCGCCGCGCGTCTCACCCGCCCCGACGGGCACGGCAGGGGCGCGCTCGTCGCCTTCGGCGCGCTGGCCGCCGCGGACCTGGCGGCCGTCCGGGGCGGGAAGTCGCGCGGCCTGCGCCGGGCGGCCAAACCCCTGCTGATGCCCGCCCTCGCCGCGTACACCCTGCGCCGCCGCCCCGACGAGCAGACCCCGGTACCGCGCACTCTCCTCGCGGGCCTCGCGTTCGCGACGGCCGGTGACACCGCGCTCCTCCTCGACGAGCACGAGCCGGCCTTCCTCCTGGGCATGGCCGCCTTCCTCGGTACCCAGGTCAGCTACACGGCGGGCTGCACCCGGCTCGGTGCGCTGCGCTCCGTCCGCCGAAGGCCGTGGCCGGCGGTCGGCGGCCTTGCCGGCTGGGGCGCTGTGAACGCCGTGCTCGGCCCGTCATTGGAGAAGAACCTGCGGCTGCCCGTCGCCGGGTACAGTCTCGCGCTGACGCTGATGGGCGCCGCCGCCCTCGGGGTGGGCGGGAGGGTCGGGGCGGGCGCCGCCGCCTTCCTCGGGTCGGACCTGCTGATCGGGCTCCAGGCGGCGGGCCGGAAGGTGCCCTCGCAGGAGCTGCTGATCATGGCCGGCTACATCCTCGGCCAGTATCTGATCACCACCGGATGGCTGGACCGTTCCGAGTCCGGGCAGGCCACGGCCGCGCACACCACCTCCGCGCGCACCTGGGGGCCGCGGGACTGAGAGGCGCGCCCTCAGCCGCCCTCGTGCCCCTCGTGCACGGGCCGCAGGCTGAGCCTTCGTACGGTGTGCTCCTCGACGGCCGGGCGGCTGTAGAGGAGGGGGAACGCCTCGTCCCGGGCCCACGGCGTGAACAGGTCGCGGTAGTGGGGGCCGGCCGGGTCGCCGGACTGGCCGGGGGAGTTCATGGCCAGCGATCCGTCCCACGCACCCACGTCGACGACGAGGCGGAAGGTGGCGCCGCCGCTCTGCCGGAAGTCGGAGGTGTACGCGGCGGCGCCGACCGTGTCGCCGCTGCCGCCGCGGGGCGCAGGTCCCACCGAGGCCCACTCCGGCTCGCGCCCGTCCGGCCCGTCCAGTAGCCCCCGCCAGGCGAGCGGGTGCCGCAGGAGGGCGTGGTGCAGGTCGCCCCACCGCCAGCCGCCGGGGTCCTCGCCCAGCAGCGTCTCCGTCTCGGCGACGGCGTCGGCGAGGCTGCGCAGGACGACGCGGCGCAGGGTGCCGGACGGGTCGGGGCCGAGCCGGTCGCCGGGCGACCGCAGCAGATCCAGAGTCACGCGGGGGTCGGAGGCGGCGTCCTCGCCGGGCAGCAGGCGGGTGAGCGCGGCATCGACCTGCCCGGCGGGCAGCAGATGCGTCAGCGCCTCGCGCAGCACGGCGGGGCGCAGGTGCCGCCGGAACCAGACCTCGAAGAGGGCTGCCGGGGCGGAGCCGGGCGAGAGCCGCGCGTCCCAGCGCAGCAGCATCGCCAGGGCGTCGGACAGGGCTCCGGACAGGGCGCCGGTGGCCGGTGCGTCGCTGCCGGCGATGTCCGCCAGCAGAGGCTGGACGGCGCGGGCAGGGAGGCTGACGTGGTCGGTCTGCAGCCGTACGCAGTCCCGCGCGCTCCACGTGCCGCGCTCTCCGAGCATCTCGGCGATCCGTCGGCGCCGGTAGGGGGCGTACCAGTCGTAGGTGACGGTCCGTTCCGCGTTGGGGTAGTCCGGCGGGAGATTCATCTCGTTGGCGGTGGCGAGCCAGCCCTCCTCAGGGTCGCGCACGGAGGGCAGCGAACCGGGGTCGTGGAAGCCGGCCCACTCGTAGCGGCCGTCCCCCGGAACGGGCAGTGTCCCGTCCCAGCCGGGGCGGACGGGGACGCGTCCCGCGGGGGACCACCCGATGGTGCCGTCGGCGGACGCGTACACCTGGTTCTCACCGGGCGCGCCCCACCGCCGCATCGCGGTGGTGAACTCATCGGCGTCCCGCGCCCCCATGTAGTCCATGCTTCCCAGGTACGGGGCCATGCCCGGCCCCAGCCAGGCCGCACGCACCGCGAACGCCGCGTCCTTCTCCGGATGCTGACGGATCACCGGCCCGTGCCGTGTGAACCACAGTTCGACCTCGGCGCCGTCACCGCCCGCTACGGGGACGGTCTCGCTCACCCGCACCATGGACTCCCAGCCTCCGCGGTACCAGTACCGGGTCCGGTCGGCCGGGTCGGTGCGGTAGACGTACAGATCCTCCTGGTCGACGGGGAAGATCGTCAGCCCGAAGGCGATCCGGCCGTTGTGCCCGACGGAGACGCCGGGCAGCGCGGGTTCGCCCGCCCCGATGACGTCGAGGCCCGGGGCCGAGAGGTGCGCCAGGTAGCGCAGTGAGGGCAGAGTGAGCGCCCGGTGGGGGTCGTTGGCCAGCAGGGGGCGGCCCGTGACCGTGCGGGAGGGGCCCAGCACCCAGTTGTTGCTCCCGTCCAGTCCCTGGCGGGGCGCCGTCTGCGCACCGCTTCCGGACGGCGGCTCCGCCCACGGCGGGACGGTCGCCATGCGGTACACGCGCAGCACGTCGTCCGGGATGACGGACAGGTCCAGCCCGTCCGGCACCCGCAGCCGGTGCGGGCCGGGCTCGCGTACGCGCCGCAGCTCCTCCGCCTCGGGACCGAAATCGCGCAGGGTCAGGGCCCGGGCCACCTCCTCGTGGAGGTTGTAGTGGAGGCCGTGACTGCGGATGCGGGCCACGTCGGACGCGTCCCAGAGGGAGGGCTGGTAGCCGAGACGGGCGAACTCCGGCGGCAGCAGCGAACGTTCACGGCGGCACAGCGACACGAAGGCGTTGACGCCGTCGGTGAAGGCCCCGGCGGCCTCCTCGGCGCCGGGACCGTATGCGCGCCACTCCTCGTCCATGGCGCCCCGGTAGAGGAACAGCCGTGCGGCGCGGTCGTGTTCGAGGAAGCTCTCGCCGAACACCTCCGAGAGCAGCCCCAGTCCGCGGCGGCGCCACAGGTCGATCTGGAAGAGGCGGTCGCGGGCCGCGTTGAACCCCTGGGCGAGGAAGAGGTCACGGCGGCCGTCCGCGTACAGATGCGGCACGCCCCACCGGTCGATGAGGACCTCCACGGGACGGGCGAGGCCGGGCACTTCGAAAACCGTTCGCGTCTCCTGCGGCTCGCGCACCTCGAACTCCTCTTTCCGCGTCTCCGGGCGTCCCCGCCCCGCGTCCCCGGGCCCCGGTTCGCAGGGCCCGGTGAGCAGGTCATCACAGGCACCGGGGCGCGGAGCGGGCGGGGTCGGTCACTCGGGCGGTTCCCTTACGACCTCGGCCATGTAGAACCTGAAGCCCAGGTAGCCGGTGAAAAGGGTCACCGCGATGACGAGTACGGGAACGCCGTACAGCAGCGCCGAGTAGAGAGCCATCTCTCTCCTCCATTCTTCTCGTGCCGGGTCTCTCGTGCCGGGTCTCTCATGCCGGGTTCAGCGGCTGCCGCACCGCCGGCGGTGCGGGGGTGCGGCCGCGGGTCACCAGCGAGGTGATCAGGAAGGCGGCCAGGTTGACCGCGGCGCCGACGACGATCGGGTCCACGCCTGTCGGCTCCTGGAACCAGAGCAGCCAGATCAGTGTGGCCGCCGCTCCGGCGACGACGGCGCTCAGCGCCGCGGCCACGGACCGGCTGCCGAAGAGCACGGCGATCAGCAGCGGTATGACGACGGTCGGCGCCCAGAACGAGTACGCGTAGATCAGCGCATCCACGATCGAGGGGACGACGAGCGCGAATCCCGTGGCCAGCGCACCGACGAGCAGGGTGAGTCCGCGCTCCAGCGACAGCTTCCGGCGTGTGCTGATCGCTCCCGGCACCAGCGGCCGGCAGATGTCCTTCACGAAGACCACGGCCGCCGCGTTGAGGTACGAGCTGGCGGTGGACATCACCACGGCCAGCAGCGCGGCCACCACCAGCCCGACCAGTCCGGCGGGCACCAGCCTCATCACCAGTTCCGGTATCGCCTGGTCCGGCTGTATGTCCGGATACAGAGCGAGCGCGGCCAGTCCCATGGTGGCGGCGACGAAATAGAACAGGAACGAGAAGATCCCGGTGAGCGCGAATCCACGCCGCGCGTGCTTGCTGTCGGGTGTGGAGAACGTCCGCTGCGCGTACGGCGGTACGAGCGTCTCGCCCAGCAGGAACGCGATGAACAGCCCGGCGAAGGCGGCTGGACCGTAACTGCCGCCGAATGTGAGATGCGCCTCCGGAAGCGCGTCGGCCAACGCTCCCGCTCCGCCCACCTCGCGCAGTGCCAGAATCAGCGTCACCGGAATGAAGACACCGAGGAAGACGAACTGCAGCATGTCGGTCTGGATCACCGCCCAGGCACCGCCGAACGATGAATACAGGACCACCACCGCCATTCCGGCAATGACCGACGGTCCGCGCGGCAGGTCCAGCGTGGCGTTGACCACCGTGCCGATCGCCAGGGCCTGTGCGCCGAGAATCCCGGCGCACAGCAGGATGGACAGGACACCGGTCAGCAGCCGGGCCGGCCTTCCGTAGTGCTCGTCCATGACGTCGCCGACGGTGTGCGCGCCGGCGTAGCGCTTGAGCCGCGGCGCGACGAACAGACCCACCAGAAGAAAACTGACGGCGTACCCGAAGAACGCGAACATGTAGACATAGCCGTCCGAGAACGTCTTCCCGGCCATGCCCATCGACGCACCGCCGCCGAGGAACGACGCCGCGAGGCTTCCGAAGAACACGGGCCAGATGATCCGGTTTCCCGCCACCGCGAAATCGTCCGCGGATTTCACCCTGCGGACCGTCTGTACTCCGATGACGACGAGAAGAACGAAATAGGCCACGAGCAGGACCCAGTCGATGACCCCCACGGCACCCACCTTCCTCCGAGTGGTAGAGGGCCCTCAGATTAGGCAGCGCCAATTCCCGCGTCACTGTTCGAAGTGGCCGGTGTTCGGGCCTTCTCAGAGGTGTCTTTCGTACGATGCGTCCTACGTGCGACCGAGCCGGTCGACCAGACAGGCGAGGTATACGGCTGTCGCCTCCACCGGCTCCCGGACGTTGCTGCCCGTGAGCGTGCTGATCTTGTCCAGCCGGTAGAGAAGAGTGTTGCGGTGGATGTGCAGCCGCTGCGCCGCCCGCACCAGATTGAATCCGGATTCGTGCCAGGCGACAACGGTGGACCGCAGGGACGAACCCGCGGGCTCCGCGGCCAGCCCTCCCAGCTGCCCGCGGCTGAACCGGGAGCGGGCGTACTGCCCGGCGCCCGCCAGCAGTTGCGGGACGCGCAGCGCACGGGCAGCGAAGACCTCCTCGCCGGGCAGGACCTTCGGGCCGATGCGCACCGCGTCGTCCGCGTCCGCGTAGGAGACGTGCAGGGAAGGTACGTCCTCGGCGGCCTCCCCGAAGCCGGCGCAGGCCGTGACCCCGTGGCGGCGGCGCAGTTCACGGACCAGTTCGCGGCACGTCGCCTCCAGGTCCCACGCCCCGTCGTGACCGCCACGGCCCGGGGGAGGGTGGAAGAGCACGGCGATACGTCCGGCCCGCATCGGGGCCACGACGTCCTCGGCGCCGCCGAAGACCTCCCGTACGGTCCGCAGCGGCGTGGACGTCGTGGTGAGGACGCCCGTCGGCCCGGAACCGGGCACCTCCTCGCGGGGAGCGGTGACCACGAGCACCGCGATCCTCCGTTTCAGCAGATCCACCCCCAGCTCCGCCGCGCGCGCCACGATCACGGCCGGGTCCACCGAGTCCGGGTCGAAGAAGGCCACGTCCCGCAGCAGATCCCCGCGTGCCTGCTCACGCACCAGCCGGTGGCGCAGCAGCACCGACTCCCGCAGCAGGATTTCGGTCTGCCGCTGTACGACCAGCCCGAACTGCCTCACCCGCCGGGGCGACCCGGTCAGTCCGACCGTGCCCACGGGCACCCCGTCCAGCAGGATGGGCAGCGTGATGCCCGGACGTACGCCCTGCAGCCCCGCGGCCTCCTCGGCGGTGTGCGTCCGGGGCCGCAGGGTCCGCAGGACGCCGGACGACGCCTCGTGCACCGTGCCGACGCGGTCGGTGTCGCCGCTGCCGATCACCGTCCCCTCCCGGTCGGTGATGAGGACGTTCAGCCCGATGACGGTGCTCGTCTCACCGGCGATCTCCTGCGCCAGCTCGGGGGTCAGTGCCGGTGTCCTGCTGACAGCCGCCATGGCCGCCTCCACCTGTCGTTGGACCAACCGTACGAAGAGCGACGACCGTACACGTGCGCTCTCGGACGCTTCGCATGATGCCCCGGCCGGGGCCCGCTGCCTACCGTCGTTCGAGGCAGGACCGCACCGGACGGCCCGGACCGTCCGCAACACCCGCACACGGGAGGCCATGTGACCACGGAACGCGCGACCGGGTCGGTGACGGTGATCGGAGGCGGCCTCATCGGGCTGTGCTGCGCCTACTACCTGCGCGAGGCCGGCCTGCGCGTCACCGTCCTGGAACGCCACCGTCTCGGCAGCGGCGCCTCCCGCGGCAACGCCGGTGAGGTCTGCCCCGACCTGGTCACCCCCCTGCCCGCACCCGGGATCATCGGCCCCGCGCTGCGCGGACTGCCCCGTCCCGACAGCGCCCTCTACATCAGGCCGCGTCCGGACGCCGCACTCGTGCGCTTCCTCCTGCGGTTCGGCCGGAACACCACGCGGCGGCGCTACGCCTCGGGCGTACGTGCGCTCTCCCGGCTGGCCTCCGGCAGCCTGCGGCTGTTCGAGGAGCTGGAGGCCGCGGGCGCCGACGGCGACGCCGTCAAGCGCGGCTTCGTCTTCGCCTACGGCTCGGCCGAGAGCGCCGGGCGCGCGCTGCGCGGCTTCCGGGAGATCGGCGCCCCGCTGGGGTCGGGGGTCCTCCAGGGCGGCGAACTCGCCGACCTGGAACCCGCCCTGGGGCCAGGGGTCCGGGCCGGACTCCTCGTCGAGGACCAGTGGTCCGTGGACCCCTCGCTCTTCGTCGACCGGCTGGGCGGCGTGCTGCGCGAACGCGGCGTGGAGATCGTCGAGGGTGCCCGCGCGACCTCGCTCGCCGAGTCCGGCGGCCGCACCCGGGTCCGTACGACGGCCGGCGACTTCGTCGCCGACGCGGCCGTGGTGGCGGCCGGGGTCTGGTCCCGCGAACTGTGCCGGCAACTGGGCGCGGACATCGGCCTCTTCCCGGGCAAGGGCTACAGCTTCTCCGTGGACGCGGACCCGATGCCGCGGCGGACGGTCCATCTCGGCGACGCACGGGTGGTCTTCACTCCGATGGGCAAGCAACTGCGGGTCGCCGGGACCATGGAGTTCGACAGCGACGCCGAGGTGTTCCGCCCGCGCCGCGTCTCGGCGATCGTCTCGGCGGCCGGCAACTGTCTGAAGTGGGCGGACTGGTCGGCCCGGCAGGACGAGTGGGTCGGCGCCCGGGTCCTCACGCCCGACGGTCTGCCCGCCATCGGCCTCGTGCCGGGCCGTTCGCGCGTCTATCTGGCCTCCGGGCACAACATGCTGGGCCTGATGCTCGGACCCGCCACCGGACGGCTGATCACCGACCTGGTCACCTCCCGTCCCGATCCGGCCGTCAGCGCCCTGCTCTCCCCGGGCCGGCACGCGGTCAGGGCGTAACGCACGCTCCGCACCCGGCTCCTCCCGCTGCCCGCCCCGGCCTGCGCCGAGGGGGTGTCTGACAAATGGCGTCGTTCGCCCGCGAGGGCGGGGCAGCGGTGGCCGGTGCGTGCGATCGCAAGGCGGAGGGAGGAGAGCGCAGCGGGCTGCGCCGACGACCGACAACGCAGCGAGCGTGCGTGCCGGCCACCGCGGCCCAGACGGGACTTGTCAGACACCCCCTAGGGGAACCGGCCCGACGGCGGCTGCCTTTCCCGGCGGGACGCATAGAATTCCCCGCGACACCGCACCGATGCGCCGAGGGGGTCAGGATGCCGAGCAGGCCCGCCGAGGAGCCCGACGGCTCACGCGGGGCGCCGGAGGAGGCCGCCGCGGCGCAGCCGGCGGAGTCGGCCGGGGCCCCGGACTCCGAACTCGGGGTCACCATAGGCGTCACGGTCCGCTCGACGCGCCGCCTCCTCGGCCTGACCGTCGAAGCGCTCGCCGCACGTGCGGGGGTGAGTACGGGAGCGCTGAGCCATCTGGAGCGGGGCCAGGGGAACCCGTCCCTGCAGACGCTGCAGCGGCTGGCCGCCGCCCTGAGCATCCCCCTGGTGCAGCTGCTGCAGGGAGCGACGCCGCCGGAGCATCTCGTCGTCCGAGCGGGCCAGCGGCCCCAGCTCCCCTCCGCGAGCGGCGACCCGCGTGACGAGCAGGTGCTGCGTGAACTGCTGACCCCCTCGGGAGGCCGTCTGCAGGTGATCCGCAGCGAGGTGCCGCCCGGCTTCAGCAACGAGGGACGCTCCTACCGTCACCTGGGTCAGGAGTGCGTCGTCGTGCTCTCGGGGCGGCTGACCGTCTGCGTGGGGCAGGAGACCATCGAACTGGCACCCGGCGACACCGTCACCTACGACTGCACAGTGGCTCACTGGTGGGCCAACCCGGGAACGGAGACCACGGTGGTGCTGGGCGCCGTCACACCTCTGGCGTTCTGAGCGTCCCGGCGCGGCTGCGCAGTCTGTCCAGCAGCGTGAGGTCTATCCGGCCGCGCAGCAGGCGGTGTTCGAGGTTCTCACCGCCGGCCCATCCGGCAAGCCGTTCCTCCAGCGGCCCTTCAGAGGCACCGCCCGCCGCCAGCAGCGCCGCGACCTCGCGGGCGACTTCGCCGGTCAGCGGCAGGGCGGAGGCGGTGTCGGCGGCGCCAACGAAGGTGTGGTGCAGTTCCAGGAGCCTGCGCAACTCGCCCACGGGGTCGCTGTGATCGTCCACCCGAAGGTCGACACGGGACGTGCTGCGCAGGTTCCCGTCCTCGCACGGGCCCACGACGCGCAGTGCGGCGCTCTGTCTGCCGCGGCGGTCCCCGCCGGCCTCCTCGCCGTCGGCGAGTGCGGCGAGGAGGCGGGAGGGGAGCGCGCCTGCGGAGCCGGTGAAGGCGTCACGCAGGGCGTGCAGTACGGACCCTCCGCCCAGACAGTTGCCGACGGCCACGCAGCCGGGACCGAGGAGGTGGCCGGCGACGGCGGTGCAGTCGGGGCCGGTCCAGGCCGCGGCGTCGCCGGACGGGCCGAGCACCGCGACCTGCCGCCGTGAGCGTCCCGGGTCGGAGCCGAGGAGGCGCTCCAGCACCTGCGCCGCGCCGTGTCCGCCGCGCAGCAGTTCGGTGCCGCGCCCGGCGAAGGAGGTGTTGGTGTGGGCCTGGGTGACCAGGGCGCCCGCGCCCGCGGCCACGGCGGGCACCGTGGCGCCCACCGCGAGCGATCTGGACGCGGTGACGACGCCGAAGGTCCCGTCGCCGTCCCGGACCACGAGCGAATAGGTCACGTCTTCCTCCGTGAGCGGCTGCCCGGCCGGACCGCTGCCGACATCAACTCCGTGTAACAGATCCGGGCCGTGTCTTGACCGGGGTGCCGGGGGTTCGTAGCGTGCCGCCAAGCTTCGCAATAATGACGGCTCTTCATCATAGTGATGGAGAGGGAGCCGAATGGGCAAGCGGGCCGAAGCCGAGGAGGAACGGCGATGAGACGAGCAGTCCGATGGACCGGTGCGGCACTCGCGACGGGCCTGCTCGCCGCGTGCTCGCCCGGCAGTGGAGTGGACCGCGGGCTGAGCAAGGACGGTTCGGGCGTCGTGGCCGCGATCGCCGGCGAGCCCGACCAGCTCGACCCGCACCGTACGTCGTCCTACTTCTCCTTCGAGGTGCTGGAGAACACCTTCGACACCCTGGTCGAACCGGACGAGAACCTGGAGATGCAGCCGGCGCTGGCCAAGAGCTGGAAGGTCAGCAAGGACGACCTCACCTGGACGTTCACACTCCGCGAGGGCGTCACCTGGCATGACGGCTCCAAGTTCGGCGCCGACGACGTCGTCTACTCCTACAAGCGCATCATCGATGAGGAGCTGGGCAACGCCTGGCGGTTCGACGGCGTCAAGGACATCTCCGCCCCGGACGACTCGACAGTCGAGATCAAGCTCGATGAGCCCATGACCAACCTGCTCTCCAGGATCGGCGGCCACAAGGGCCTGTCGATCGTCAACGAGAAGAACGTCGAGAGCAAGAAGATCAACAAGCGCCCCATCGGCACCGGGCCGTTCTCCGTCGCCGACCACAAGCCCGGCGAGTCGATCCAGCTCAAGGCCAACTCCCGCTGGTGGGGCGGCAAACCGAAGATCCCCTCGCTGACCTTCCGCTTCATACCCGAGCCCACCACCGCTCTCGCCGACCTCCAGGCGGGCGAGATCGACTGGACCGACAACATCCCGCCACAGCAGGTGAAGAAGCTCTCCGGGGACGACTCCCTGAAGCTCGACTCCGCCGTCGGCAACGACTACTGGTACCTGTCGGCCAATCAGGACCGCAAGCCGTTCGACGACCCCCGGGTCCGCAGGGCCATCGCCTACGGCATCGACCGTGAGGCCATCGTCAAGGCCACGCAGTACGGCAACGCGACGGTCAACCAGCTGGCCATCCCGAAGACCAACCCCTTCTACACCGAGTACAAGCCCTACTCGAACGACACCGGCCGCGCGAAGAAGCTGCTCGACGAGGCCGGCGTGAGCGATTTGAAGATCGACATGCTGGTGACGAAGGAGTACCCCGAGACCGTCACCGCCGGCCAGCTGATCGCCTCCCAGCTGGAGAAGGCCGGCATCACCGTCAAGCCCCGCGAGGTCGACTTCGCCACCTGGCTCGACAAGCAGGGCAAGGGCGAGTACGACATGCTGATGCTCGGCTGGCTCGGCAACCTGGACCCGGACGACTTCTACTACGCCCAGCACCACTCCAAGGGCAACTTCAACTTCCAGAAGTACTCCGACCCCGAGGTCGACGGGCTCCTCGAGGACGGACGGTCGGAGACCGACGAGAAGGCCCGCAAGGACCACTACGCCCAGGCCGCCCGGAAGATCGCCGACGACGCCAGCTACATCTACCTCTACAACCCCGACATCGTGCAGGCGTGGGCGCCGCAGCTGAAGGGATACAAGGTCCGCAGCGACGGTGCGATCCGCTTCCGTGACGCGGTACTGGCGGACTGATGCTGCGTTTCGCACTGCTGAGGACCGGACACGCCGCGGTCGTCCTGGCAGGGGTGACGGTCGTCGTCTTCGCCCTGGTGCATCTTGTCCCCGGCGACCCGGTGCGGGTCGCCCTGGGCACGCAGTACACCCGGGAGTCCTACGACGCCCTGCGCGCCGCCTCCGGGCTCGACCGCCCCCTGGTCGCCCAGTACTTCCACTACGTCGGCAGCGCCCTCACCGGTGATCTCGGCGTCAGCTTCCGCACCGGCGAACCGGTCACGCTCGTCCTGCTGGAGCGCCTCCCGGCGACGCTGTCCCTGGCGTTCGCCGCGATGGTCATCGCCGTGGTGATCGCCTTCCCGCTGGGCATCTACGCCGCGACGCACCAGGGCAGGATCAGCGACACGATCGTCCGTGTCGTGAGCCAAGTCGGCGTCTCCGTCCCCGACTTCTGGCTGGGTATCCTGCTCATCCTGCTCTTCTCGGGCACGCTGGGCTGGCTTCCGCCCTCCGGGTACGTCCCGGTGACGGAGGACCCCGTCGGATGGCTCTCCCGGGCGGTCATGCCTGCGACGGCCGTCGGGCTCGTCTCGGGAGCGATCATCACCCGCTTCGTCCGCAGCGCGGTGCTGGAGACGCTCGGCTCCGACCACGCCCGTACCGCCCGCGCCAAAGGGCTGCGGCACCGCCTGGTGATGAGCCGCCATGTGGTGCGCAACGCGATGGTGCCCGTGATCACCGTGATCGGCGTGCAGGCGGCGATCCTGCTGGGCGGGGTCATCGTCGTCGAAGTGGTCTTCGCCTGGCCCGGACTGGGCCGGCTGACCTTCGACGCGGTCGCCGCACGCGACTATCCCGTGGTGCAGGGGGCCGTGCTGCTGGTCGCGGCGCTCTTCCTGCTCGTCAGCCTGATCGTGGACCTGCTCTACGGCCGGATCGACCCGAGGATATCCCTGAGATGAGCGCACGGCCGTCCTCCGCGTGGAGCCACCTGCTGCGCCGCCCCGTCTCGGCGGCCGGGCTCGGCGTCATCGCCCTGCTCGTCGTGCTGTCCCTGCTGGGGCCGCTGCTGGCCCCCTACGGGCCCAACGCCGTCGACGTCAGCCGAGCCCTGCAACCGCCCAGCGCCCAGCACTGGTTCGGCACCGACGACCTGGGGCGCGACGTGCTCAGCCGGGTCGTCCTGGCCGCCAAGGTCTCCTTGCAGGTCAGCCTGATCAGCGTGAGCATCGCGATGGTGGTCGGGGTGGCGCTCGGTCTGGTCGCCGGCTACTTCCGGGGGTGGGTGGACACCGTCGTCATGCGCGTCGTCGATGTGCTCTTCGCGTTCCCCATCATGCTGCTGGCCATCGCGATCGTCGCCGTGCTCGGGCCGGGGCTGAACACCGCCACGGTCGCGATCGGCGTGGTGTACGTCCCCGTGTTCGCCCGCGTCACCCGCGCGAGCGCGCTCGCGCTGCGCGAGGAGACCTTCGTGCGGGCCGCGGTGAGCATCGGCGCCCGGCCCGTGCGGATCATCCGCACCCATGTGCTGCCGAACGTCACGGCTCCCATCATCGTCCAGACCTCGCTCAGCCTGGCCTTCGCGATCCTCTCCGAGGCGGCCCTGTCCTTCCTCGGGCTGGGCGTGCAGCCGCCGCAGCCGTCGTGGGGCCGGATGCTCTTCGACGGCAAGGCCTTCACCGACGCCTGGTGGATGAGCGTCTTCCCGGGACTGGCGATCTTCCTCACGGTGCTGGCGTTCAACCTCGTGGGCGACGGCCTGCGGGACGTCCTGGACCCCCGGCAGCGTTCCGTTCTCGAGTCCAGGAGAGGCCGATGACAGCACCCGGATTCGCCGTGCGGGACCTGAGCGTCGTGCTCGGCCGGGGCACACGTGCCGCACACGTGGTCCGCGGGGTCTCCTGGTCGGTGGAGGCGGGCCGGACGCTCGGCGTGGTCGGCGAGTCCGGCTCGGGCAAGTCGATGACGGTCCTTGCCGCGGCCGGTCTCGTCCCGCCGCCCGCGAGCGTCACCGGCAGCGCCCTGCTGGGCGGCACCGACCTGCTGAAGCTCTCCCGGCGGGAGATCGAGGGCGTACGCGGGCGGCGGCTGGGCTTCGTCTTCCAGGACCCGATGACCTCCCTCAACCCGCTGCTCACCGTCGAGAGGCAGATCACCGAGGCCATCGAGGCACACCTGGGTGCCACACGGCGGGCGGCCCGCGACCGCGCACGGGAACTCCTCGAATCGGTCGGCATCCCCGACCCGGGCCGCAGACTCGACGCCTATCCGCACCAGTTGTCCGGCGGCATGCGCCAGCGCGTGATGATCGCGATCGCACTCTCCTGCGAACCGGACGTCCTGGTCGCGGACGAGCCGACCACGGCACTCGACGTCACGACGCAGGCGCAGATCCTCGAGGTCGTGCGCGAACGGCAGGAGCGCATGGGCATGGCGGTGGTCTGGATCAGCCACGACCTCGGCGTGGTCGGCGGCCTGGCCGACGAGGTGGTGGTGATGTACGGAGGACAGGTGGTCGAGCAGGCACCGATCCGGACCCTGCACCGCGACCCCGTCCACCCCTACACGCGCGGCCTGTTGGGGGCGCGTCCCGTCCTGGGCAGCAAGCGCGGCGAACTCACCGCCATCCCGGGAACACCTCCCGACCCGCGCGCTCTGCCGCCAGGCTGTGTCTTCTACGACCGCTGCCCCGTCAAGGGGGATCCGCGGTGCGAGAACGAGGTCCCGCCGCTGACGGAGACCGGACCGGACCATTACGCCCGCACGTTCTGCCTGGAGAGCACATGAGCGCCGCCCCGTCCCTGGAGAAGCGGTCCGCGCCGCTGCTGGACGTGCAGAACCTGAGCGTCCGGTTCCCCGGCCCGCGCGAGGGGCGCAGGCGCTCCTGGGTGCGCGCCGTCGAGGACGTCTCCTTCGGGATCGACAAGGGGCGGACCCTGGGCCTGGTGGGCGAGTCCGGCTCCGGCAAGACGACGATGGGCAACGCGCTGACCGGCCTGGTCGAGCCCGCCTCCGGGACGGTGCACCTCGGCGGTGAGGACGTCCTGGCTGCACGCGGCGCCCGGGCGCGCGAGCTGCGGCGGCGGATCGCGATGGTCTTCCAGGACCCCTACTCCTCGCTCGATCCGAGACGCACCATCGGCGCCACCGTGAGGGAGCCGATGGACGTGCACCGGATGCGTTCCGGCCGTTCCGGCCGCGGCCGGCGGGTGGCCGAACTGCTCGAACTCGTCGGACTGGCCGGGGAGATCAGCGGGCGGTACCCGCACGAGCTCTCCGGCGGCCAGCGCCAGCGTGTGAGCATCGCCCGCGCGCTGGCGGCCGACCCGGAGCTGATCGTCCTGGACGAGGCGACCGCCTCGCTGGACGTCTCCGTCCAGGCGCAGATCATGAACCTGCTCCGCAGGCTCCAGGACGAACTCGGCCTGACGTACCTGTTCATCTCCCACGACCTGGCCGCGGTGGAGCACATGAGCCACCGAGTGGTCGTGATGTACCTCGGCAGACTCATGGAGACCGGCGGCGGGGACGATCTCTACGCCCGGCCCGCCCACCCCTACACACAGGCACTGATGTCGGCGGTGCCCGACGCGGACCCCGACGTGGAGAGGGGCCGTGAGCGCATTCTCCTCAGCGGCGACCCGCCCAGCCCGCTCGATCCGCCCTCGGGCTGCGTCTTCCGCACCAGGTGCCCGCTGGCGGTCGGCCGGTGCGCCGAGCCGGTGGAGCCCGTGACCGTCGCCGAAGGGCACACCGCCTGGTGCGTACGGACCGACGAGTCGCTCTCGCCCGACCGTCTCGGTGCCCTGCGCTGAGGTACGGGCCGCCCGGCACCGGCGGTGCCCGTACCCTCAGCGCAGGGCACCCAGGCAGACCGCGAAGACGCTCGCGCAGAGTGCCGCAAGGACGCCCGCCGTGGCCCGGCACAGCAGGCGGCGGCGCAACTGCTCGTAGCGGGCGGTGTATTCCTGCCGCAGCTCTCCGCAGTGCTCCACGGTGCCCTCCAGGACGCGCCGGGTGAGTGCCATGCGGTTCTCGGTGTAGAGCTCCACGACGGCCTCGTGCTGTCCCGGCGTCAGCCAGGGCAGCCTGCCGGCGAAGGCCTCCGCCTCGGCACGCGCGGTGCGCAGGTGCGACTGCGCCAGCAGGTAGCCCTCCAGCTGCTGGAGACCTCTGGCGGATTCGGTCCGTGCGGTGTCCGGGAGCGGCATCCGGGTCTCCTTCAGCTCCGGCCGGGCGGTTCCGGATCGTGTACGTCGCGGCGGTCGTTCTCCCGCTGCTGGAGGGCGGAGGCGGCCGGATGGTGCAGGTCGTAGGCCGGTGACTCGGAGCGGATGCGCGGCAGGGTGCAGAAGTTGTGCCGGGGAGGCGGGCAGGTGGTGGCCCACTCCAGCGAACGGCCGTATCCCCATGGGTCCTCCAGTTCCGTCTTCGCCCCCGAACTCGCGGTCTTCCAGACGTTGTAGAGGAACGGGAGGGTGGACAGCCCGAGGAGGAACGCGCCGATGGTGGAGAGCGTGTTCAGCCCGGTGTAGCCGTCGGCGGCGAGGTAGTCCGCGTAGCGGCGCGGCATCCCCTCGGCCCCGAGCCAGTGCTGGACGAGGAACGTGGTGTGGAAGCCGATGAACAGCGCCCAGAAGTGGATCTTCCCGAGGGTCTCGTCGAGCATGCGGCCGGTGAACTTGGGCCACCAGAAGTAGAAACCCGCGAACATCGCGAAGACGACGGTGCCGAAGACGACGTAGTGGAAGTGCGCCACGACGAAGTAGCTGTCGGTGACGTGGAAGTCCATCGGGGGAGAGGCAAGCAGCACACCCGTCAGCCCGCCGAAGAGGAAGGTGACCAGGAAGCCGATGCTCCACAGCATCGGCGTCTCGAACGACAGCGACCCCTTCCACATGGTGCCGATCCAGTTGAAGAACTTCACACCCGTGGGGACGGCGATCAGGAAGGACATGAAGGCGAAGAACGGCAGCAGCACCGCGCCGGTGGCGAACATGTGGTGCGCCCAGACGGTCATGGACAGTCCGGTGATGGCGATGGTCGCGCCGACCAGCCCGACGTAGCCGAAGATCGGCTTGCGGCTGAAGACGGGCAGGATCTCGGTCACCACACCGAAGAAGGGCAGCGCGATGATGTAGACCTCGGGATGTCCGAAGAACCAGAACAGGTGCTGCCACAGCAGCGCCCCGCCGTTGGCGGCGTCGAAGATGTGCGCCCCGAACTTGCGGTCCGCCTCCAGGGCGAAGAGCGCGGCGGCCAGCACGGGGAACGCCATCAGCACCAGCACGCTGGTCAGCAGCACGTTCCAGGTGAAGATCGGCATCCGGAACATCGTCATCCCGGGCGCGCGCATGCAGATGATCGTGGTGATGAAGTTGACGGCACCCAGGATCGTCCCGAAGCCGGACATCGCCAGCCCCATCACCCACAGGTCGCCGCCGATCCCCGGTGTGTGCTCCCCGTCCGAGAGCGGCGTGTAGGCGAACCATCCGAAGTCGGCCGCGCCCTGCGGGGTGAGGAACCCGGCCACGGCGATGAGGGCGCCGAAGACGTAGAGCCAGTAGGAGAGCATGTTCAGCCGGGGGAAGGCCACGTCCGGCGAACCGATCTGCAGCGGCATGACGGCGTTGGCGAACCCCGCGAAAAGAGGGGTCGCGAAGAAGAGCATCATGATGGTGCCGTGCATGGTGAACGCCTGGTTGTACTGCTCGTTCGAGATCAACTGCGTCCCCGGCCTGGCCAGTTCCGCACGCATCACCAGAGCGAGAGCCCCGGCGAAGAGGAAGAAGGCGAAGGAGCTCACCATGTAGAGCGAGCCGATCTTCTTGTGGTCCGTCGTGGTCAGCCAGGTCACCACCACCGATCCGGGAGCGCGCTCGGGGGCGTGCTCCTCGGGGGGCTTGGTCAGCACTGCCATGGGGGTCCCTTTCGCGTCCACGGAATCCTGCGCGCGGACCGGCGGCCGTGTCCCTGCCGGGCGGCGGAGCCGCCGGGCGGATACCGGCGGCCAAGGCCGCGGCGCTGGTTGCACGACGTTCGTACCTTCCGTGGTGCACGGGGGGCCGTTTTCACCCGTTCGTGGGCTCGGTGTGAACGGACTGACGCGTCGCGAACCGGGGAGACCGCGCGCCACCGTCCGCGCCCGCGCTGAGCGCCCCGGAACGTCGCGGCATGCCCGGCGCCGAACCTCGCCCGGCATGTCCGCGAGAAGGTCCACCACGGGGTGCACCGTGCCTGAGCCGGGGCGGTCACCCCGTACGTCTCCGTCCCCTGCGCCGGGAGTCTCCGCTGGAGGAGAGCCGCCCCTCCAGCACGTCAAGAGCCGTAGGCCGCCGGCGATTTGACGTGCGCTCATGCGGTCAGGCGCACACCTGAGCCCGCGAGACGGGTCAGCGGAGTCCCGACCCGGACAGCCCGGCGGGGTCCCACGAGGGTATGGCCTCAACGGCGGGCGCGTGACAGTCCGGTGGTGATGACCGCCGGTTACAGCAGCCCCGCCTCCCGCGCCGTCCACACCGACGGGACCAGCGGGCGGTACCCGAGTTCGCGACGGATACGGGTCGTCGACATCACGCTGTGCCAGGGGTCCGGGGCATCCTTGTCGTAAGCCTCTTGCGGCACCGGCAGGCCGTGGATCTGGAAGAGGTCGATGGTGGTGACCGGGGCGTCGTCGGCGATGTTGTAGACGCCGTGCGCTCCGGGCGGTGCGTACAGCAGCCGCTTCAGGCCCTGTGCGACATCCAGGTGGTGGCCCATGTGCAGGCGCTGCATGGCGGGCCAGTCCGGCGCCCAGTCCATGACGTCGGCCAGGTGCGGGTCCCCGTCCCCGTACACGAAGGGCAGCCGCCCGATGCGGAGGTCGTCGAGGCCGTCCAGCTCTCCGAGCGCACGCTCCGCCTCCCACTTGGACTCGGGGTATGCGCCCCAGAGGTGAGTGCCCGGCACGGTCTCGTCGTCCTCGACCAGCGGCCTGCCACGTCCCGACCCGTACACGAGTCCGGTGCTGACCTGCACGAACCGGCGCACTCCGGAGGCCACCGCGGCCCGGCCGAGCTCGATGGCAGCGTCCCGGTTGACCGTCCACGCCTCCTCGTCCGGCACCCCGCGGAACGCGGCGGCGACGTTGACCACCGCGTCCACGCCGGCCGTCGCCTTGCCGAGCGCCTCTGCGTCGCGCAGATCGCCGACGAGCACCTGGGCGCCGAGCCCGGCGAACCGCTCGCCCCGCGCCGTGTCCCGCACCAGGACCCGCACCTCGTCGCCGGGCGGTGCGCTCTGCAGCAGCCTCGGTACGAACCTCCGTCCGACCTGGCCCGTCGCTCCTGTCACCAATGTCAGCATGGCCGCCTCCTCGTCGTCGTATCCATGTCCGCCAGCGTGCGTGAGCGGCGGCAGCGGCGGGAGAGACGCGGTTATCCAGGGACCGGCAGTCCCTGGATACCAGTCCGGGTCCGAGGGATCCTGAAGTCATGGACCGAACCGGACTCGCCGACTACCTGCGCCGCGCCCGCACCCGCCTGGCGCCCGGCGACGTGGGCCTGAGCGCGGGCCCGCGACGCCGCACCCCGGGCCTGCGCCGCGAGGAGGTGGCGCAGCTCGCCGGGATGTCCACGGACTACTACACGCGCCTGGAACAGCGCCGCGGCTCCCACCCGTCGCGGCAGATGCTCACTGCCCTCGCCCGCGCCCTGCGGCTCACGGACGTCGAACGCGACCACCTGTTCCACCTGGCGGGCGAGGAGCCGCCCAGGCCCGGCGGCTCCTCGGACCACGTCCGCCCGGGACTGCTGCTGATCCTGGACCGGCTGCACGACCTTCCGGCATCGGTGATCAGCGACTGGGGCGGGATGCTCGCGCAGAACGCGATGTCCGTGGCCCTGACCGGAGACCGCACCGGGACGAATCTCATTCGCCACTGGTTTCTCGTGCCCGGCGCACGGGACCTGGCCCCGCCCGAGAACCATGAGCAGCATTCCCGCGCGCACGTGGCGAGCCTGCGGGCGGTCGCCACAGCCCGCCCCGACGACCCGGGCCCGGCCGCGCTCGTGGCCGAACTCCGCGCCGGGTCGAAGGAGTTCGAAGCGCTGTGGGGGGAGCACGATGTCGTGGTGCGCCGTCCGTCGCCGAAGCGGTTCCTGCACCCGGTGGTCGGCGTCCTCGACCTCGACTGCGAGGTGCTGCTCAGCGACGGTCACAGTCAGCAACTCGTCGTGCATTCGGCGCGGCCCGGCACACAACCGTACGAGCGGCTCGAACTGCTGTCGGTCGTCGGCCTCCAGGACCTGACCCCCAGCCCGTAGGGCGGGCACTGCCGCATCAGGTTTCCGCCGCGGTGCCCGAACGGGTGTCCCGCCTCACTTCCGGCAGCGGGCGCCTTCGCAGCCGTAGACGCTGTCGTCCCGCCGCACCTTGGTCCGGTGGCGGCAGCTGAGACGCTCGGCGGCAGAGTCGCTGTGGACGATGCCCGTGGGCATCCCCGTCAGGCGCTCGTGGGCGGGCGGCCCGGTCCGTCCCCGGACAGTGTGCCGTGACGGACGATGTGGGTGGGGACGGTGACGCGTCGGGAGGCCGGCGGCGCTGTGCCGTCGTGTTCGAGGCGATCGATCAGCAGGCGTGCGGCCTGGCGGCCGATCTCGTCGGCGTCGTAGGAGACGAGCGTCAGCGGCAGACCGAGGATGTCGGACAGGTCGAAGTCGTCGAAACTGGCGACGGGAAGGGTGGTTCCCGATTTGTACAGGGCCCGGACCGCGCCCTGGCTGATGCGGTTGTTGGCGCAGAACAGCGCGGTGGGGCGTTCAGCCTGTGCGAGTAGTCCGAGCGTGGCCTGCTCTGCTGTCGCGGAGTCGACCAGGCCCTGGCGAATGAGGGCGTTGTCCGGTGCGATGCCGACTTCGTCGTGCGCCGCCCAGAACCCGCGCAGGCGTTCGGCGCCCGTGTAGAGCGCCGGCGGGTTGCCGAGGAAGGCGACGCGGGTGTGCCCGTCGTCCAGGAGGCAGGCAGTGGCTTCGCGCGCGCCGTGGAAGTCTTCGACCAGGACGCAGTCGGTGTCGAGTCCGGCGGGCGGCCGTGCGGCGAAAACGACTGGGACGTGCCGCATGGCACTGGCCAGGTGCTGTTGTTGGCTGCCCGCCGGAACGACGATCAGCCCCTCAACCTGGTGATCGACAAGTCCGTTGATGAGTTCGGGCTCTCGTTCGGCCTGCTCGTCGGAGTTGCTGAGCAGCATGCGAAAGCCGTACTCCGTCGCGACTTCCTGGACGCCGAGTGCGAGGCGTGAGTAGAAGGGGTTGGCGAGGTTGGTGACGACGAGGCCGATCATCCCGCTGCCGCCGAGGCGGAGACTGCGTGCGGTCTGGTTACGCCGGTAGCCCAGTCGGTCGACCGCCGCGAAGACCCGCTCGCGGCTCGCCTCTGACACGCCGGGGTCGTTCTTGAGTACGCGTGAGACGGTCATGGCGCTGACCTGCGCGAGCTTGCCGACGTCGTGCATGGTCGGCCCGCTGCCCCGGCGAGCGGTCATGACCCTGCCCCTTCCTCTGCCCGCACCCACCGGTGCGCTGGTCCTCATGTGGCGTCCGGTACGCCCTGTGCCCAGCGGGCAGCCCCGAGCAAGGGGGCCTCCTCAGGCTGCCCGGCGGGTAGAACAGGTACATCCGGTCTGTCCGCCGACGCCAGCCCTGTGGTGAGCGCAGGATGGATCAAGTCCCACGACTGGGCCATGGAGCCACCGATGACCACCGCAGTGGCTTCGAAGCGGTCGATCCATGGTGCCAGGGCTCGGCCGAGTGCGTCGAAAGCGTAGCGGAAGGCTTCTGTCGCGGCGGCGTCGCCCTTCTTGGCGCGTGCGGCTATCTCACGGACATCGGGAAGGTGCTGATCACTCGCCGCAGTGGAGAGGCAGGCGTAGCGAGTGCGCACGCCACGGCGCGAGACCGTGTCCTCCAGCGGCCGGCCACGCACCGTCAGACGGTGCACGTGTCCGCTGGGCGGAACGAGGGGGCCTGTGTGGACAGGATGGCCGGAGGACAGGAACGAGGACCCCACACCTGTGCCCAGCGTCAGGCAGATGACCCGCTCGTGCCCCGCGGCGGTACCGGAAACGTACTCACCGATGGCGAACGCGTCGGCGTCGTTGAGAAAGCACAGCCGCTCGGACCGGCCGTTGAGCCGCTCGCGCAGGCCGGCTCCGACATCGACACCGGACAGAGACTCGAACTTTCCCACGTCGGCGAAGCGGCCGATGCCGGTGGTGTAGTCGAAGGGACCAGGTATCGCCACACCCCAGCGCAGGCTGTGTCCGGTCGGCAGCGCCAAGGCGGCCAGGGCAATGGCGTCCAGGATGTCATCGGCTTCCGCGTGCGAGCTCAGAGGCTTGCGGATCACCGTGGAGGGAACGGAGCGGCCCGTGCCGAGGTCCACGAGCGCCGCGGTGACATGCGTACCGCCGATGTCGAGCACCGGGACCGGCGCCGGGGCCCGCCCCGTGGGGGTCACGGTTCGACCACCAGCGCCTTGACGATCTGCACCTTGTCGTCGCCCTGCGCGCGGACGCGGTACGGGCCGACGGCAGCGGGGATCGTGATGGTCTCCGCGAAAGCCAGAGCATGCGTGCGGCCGTCGGGGGTTTCGATGAGGGCCCCTTCGCCGGCGGCTACGTTGAGGATGTGGAAACGGCCCGCGGTGTCGTCAAGGATGTCGCGGCCCCGTGCCACGACGAGACGGTGCACCGCGTAGAACATCTCGGGCAGTGCGCCGATGACCTCCTCGTGCCAGCCCTCTCCGGCACGGAGCGTACGCGGCTGCTGGATGAGCTCCTTCGTGACGTCCTCCCCGCGTCGGGCCGTGTCCAGGTTGGCGAAGCCGTGCTCGTAGGGCAGGGGGCGGGACGTGCCGACAGCATCCTTGCGTAGCCAGTCGTACAACCGCAAGGAGTACAGGTACGGGGTCGCGCTCACTTCCAGTACCAGGTTGCCCGCGCCGGAGGCGTGCGGTGTGCCCGCCGGAATCATGAACAGTTGCCCCACTGTCGCCGGGTGTGACTGGACATGGTCCTCGACGGGCATCGGGATGCCGTTGTCGATGGCGTCCTCCACCTGGCGCCGCATGGCGTCGAGATCCGCCTCTTCCGTGAGGCCGAGCAGCACCTGGGCACCGTCCTCGCTCGCTGTGACGTAGTACGTCTCGTGCTGGGTATACGGCCAGCCGAACACCTCCCGCATGTACTGGGCCTGCGGATGGAGGTGCAAGGACAGGTTGCCGCCGCCCATCGTGTCGAGGTAGTCGAACCTGATCGGGAAGGAGGTGCCGAACCGGCGGTGCACGTCTTCACCGAGCATGTCCTGGGGGTGCTCGACGCACAGCAACTGGAAGGGGACCTCGATCTGAGCCCCGCCCCTCTCGCCGACCATGATCCCCGCTTCGGGCGCGATCAGTTCGTAGCCGAGGGCCGTATTGCCGGCCTGCGGGGTGAAGCCGAGCTCACTCGCCGCCCACTGGCCGCCCCACGGGGTGGAGTTGAAGTACGGGCGGGTGCGTACTGGGAGCCGGGCCAGGTGCGCCAGGGTCCTGCGGAGTGCGGCACCGTCCAGTGAGGCCGGGCCGGCCGTGTCCTGTACATCGATCCACCGGTCGACATGTCCCGCGATCGCGTCGCGATGCCGGTCCAGCACGGGCCAGTCGGTGTAGAACAGGCACGCGAGATCGCCGGGCTCGGCGGGGCGCCCCAGGTTGGCGCCGACCGGTAGTTCACCCTTCGAGACAGCGGCCTCGGCGTACCGCTTCGGCAGGTCCGCGTACCACAACAGATCCGGCCCACACAGCGAGGCGCCCGGCCCGTACACCACCACCACTCCATCCTGCACGGGCCGCTCGGGCCGCGGAGGCGCGTCGAACAGGTCCGCGACCCGCGCCTGGGACAGCGGGGTGAAGAACGGGTCGTCGGCGGGGACAGGCCGGGCTGCTATCCGTTCGCCGGCCCCCGCCGCGTAGTGCTCGCGGACATCGATCAGCTCCACGTCGCGGCCCACAAAGCGCACAGCTCCCGCAAGACCATCGGCCAACGAAGCCCAGTCAAGGGCGGCAGGACCGTCGACGGCCAGGAGGAGCGGGCCCTGCGGAAGGTCCGCGGCCATGGCCGGCCAGCCGGCAGCAACCTTGCCGGCCTCTGGCCGGTAGCTGGGGAGGGGGTCGTACGAACGAGACGCGGACACATCTGCTCCTTACTCGGCATCACGGCACTAGTTAACGATAACAGTTGTGCGTTGAAGGTGTCCGCGAGCGTCCCATCATCCTTTCGAAGTGCTTGCAGGTCGCTGAACTGGTCTTTGCCTCAGCTTCCCTTCGGGTGGAGATTCTCTTCCGTCCG
Organism: Streptomyces sp. TAA204; assembly: GCF_000424965.1. Classification (NCBI taxonomy): domain Bacteria; kingdom Bacillati; phylum Actinomycetota; class Actinomycetes; order Kitasatosporales; family Streptomycetaceae; genus Streptomyces; species Streptomyces sp. TAA204. Next base: position 18,500 of record NZ_AUKW01000011.1, on the reverse strand, counting down.
GAGTCTTGCTAACTGATGGAATGGTGACGTTAACTTCGACGCAACACGGACGTCCTTGGCCAGTTCCGGGGTTCCCCAGCGTCGTACGTGCCCTGTGGTTCACATCCGGCCATGCAGGTGGCCGATTACGTGAAGGTGATCAATGTCAGCATCGGGCAGGACCAGCAGTGCGGCTGTGCCGCTTGCTCGGCGCCGCGTCCTTGCCGGAGTGGCCGCCGGTGCGGCGGCTCTGACGGCGGGGGGCTGCGCACGAGGTGTGAGCACGTCCGCGCAGCCGGGGACTACAAGCATCTCCAACGACAACGCCACCTGGGACGACGGCTACCGAGCCGCCGGCCGCGAGCTGGAAAAGCTCACCGGCTACGCGCTTCGGCCGCTGTCGAATCCGTCGGTGACCTCCTACCAGCAGGTCGTGCAGATGACCCTGCAGACCTCCAAGGCGTCCGACCTCATCAAGTGGGCGTCGGGGTACCAGCTCAAACGTCTGGCGCGTGCAGGCGGGCTCACCGACTTGACGCGGGTCTGGGAGCGATACGCGGACAAAGGATGGGTGCGCGGCACTTCGAGAGGGGCCGTCTCCTACCGCGGCAAGGCCTTCGGAATCCCGCTGTACGAGTCGTACTACGTGCTGTTCTACAGCAAACCGGTATTCAAGAAGCTGGGCCTGTCCGCCCCGGACAGCTGGGCCGGGCTTCTGCACTGCGCCGAGGTGCTCAAGCGCGACAAGATCACGCCGTTCCTCGCGAGCCAGGTGGGCGGCTGGCCCGCGATCGAGTGGTTCCAGGAATTGGTCAGCAAGGTCGACCCGCACTTTTACCAGCAACTGGTGGCAGGCAAAGCCTCCTACACCGACGACCCCGCCCTCCGCGCCATGGACATCTGGCACGACTTCATGCGCAAGGGATGGATGACGTCACCCGACTTCGACCAGGCCCGCGGCCCCGGCGCGCTCAAGGAGGGCACAGTGGGCATGTTCTTGCACGGCACCTGGCAGGCGGCGGGGATGTCGGCGGCGGGCATGAAACCGGGCACCGACTACGGCGCCTTCATCCTCCCCACGGTGCGCTCCTCCACTCCGAAGAGCGTCATCGCCGAGTCGGGCGTCTTCATGGTGCCCAGTCGCGCTTCTTCGCACGACGCCGCGATGGCGAACGTCGGGGCCTGGCTCGCCCCGTCCGTGCAGCGTGTATGGAGCGACTTTCTTCAGGACAGCTCCGCCAACCCGAAGGTGCGCTCCAGTAACCCGGTGGTGGCCGGGCTTCAGCGGGACATAGCCCAGGAGCGCCGGCGGGCGCTGGTCCGCTACTGGGAGGCCAGCCCGCCCAGCCTCATTCAGGGAAACACCAACGATCTGGGCGGGTTCATGGCCGGGCAGACGTCCGCGGCCACCACACTGCGCCGGATGCAGGAGCGTGCACAGGACGAATGGGCGGCATGGAGGCGAGACGAAGCATGAGCACTTCCATGACCGACCGACCCGCACCCCCCGCGGACAGCGGGATGTCAGCATCCCGCATGCGGCGCGGGAGCCCCCCACGCCCCGGGGCGTGGCGCACCGCGCGCGAGCGTCTGCTTGCCGGCGGGTTCATGGCTCCGGCCGTCCTTCTGGTCGCGCTGTTTCTCCTGGCCCCGTTCGTGTGGACCATCTACCGCAGCTTCTTCAGTGACACGCGGACCTCACCGTTCAACTGGTTCGAGAACTACTCCCTGTTCGCGTCCGACCCGGCGTTGTCCCGGTCCCTCCAGAACACGCTGATGTGGGTGGTGGGCACGGTCGCGCTGCCGTTCGTGCTCGGGCTCGCAGTCGCCTGTATGACCAACGCCGGCCGCTTCTCGCGCCTTGCGCGGCTGTGCGTCGTGCTGCCCTATGCCCTGTCGGGGTCCGCAGTGGCAGTGGTGTGGAATTTCATGCTCACCACCGACGGTGCCCTCAACCAGATCCTGACAACGCTGGGCCTGGACTCACTGGCACAGGGATGGCTGCTGACCTGGCCCGGCAACACCGTCGTGATGATTCTTGCCAACGCCTGGCAGGCCACCGGCGTGGCCGTCATCCTCTTCCTGGTCGGGCTGCAGTCCATCCCAGCCGAGACCCTTGAGGCCGGCGCACTCGACGGCGCGGACGGCTGGCGGCAGTTCCGCCACATCGTCCTGCCCCAGCTCCGCCCGGTGTCGATCATCGTGATCGGCATGAGTCTGGTCAACGGACTCAAGTCGTTCGACCTGATCTGGGTGCTCACTCAAGGCGGACCCGGACGCGCCACCGAGACGCTCGCCGTGTCCATGTACAACGAGACCTTCCTTGAACTGAGACCCGGCGCGGGAGCCGCCATCGCCGTTGTCCTCACCGTGATCGTGCTCGCGGCTTCCTGGCTCTATCTCCGCCGCCAGCTCGACGTGAAAGGCGTATGACGATGTCCCTCAATCGAGCCCTGCGCAACGCCACCGTCGCGATGCTCGCCGCGCTGTGGCTGGTGCCCACATGGCTCCTGGTGATCAACGCCTTGGTACCCGCGGAGAATTACTCCGGCAGCCCGCACTGGCTTCCCCAGGACTTCGGACTGTTCGACAACATGTCCCAAGCCTGGGACCAGGCCAACTTGGGCCCGGCCCTCGGCAACAGCCTCGTATACGCCGTGGCCAGCGCCGTGGCCGCTGCGGTGCTCGCCGGCTTCGCCGCTTTCGCCACGATCATCATGCCCGTCAGGCGACAGGCACTGTGGTTCTGGTTGATCTACTCCGGGACCCTCCTGCCCCTTCAGGTCTTCATCAGGCCGCTGTTCCTGTCGTATGCACACACTTCGCTCTACGACACCCAGATCGGTCTCGTCCTCATCTATACGGCGATCGCGGTCCCGTTCGCGTTCTTCGTCATGCGCAACTACGCCCTGACGCTGCCGCGGGAGGTCGTGGAAGCCGCGCGCATGGACGGTGCGTCGTGGTGGCGGGTCTTCTGGCAGATCCACGTCCCGTTGACCCGGTCCGCCATGATCGCCGTATTCGTGTTCCAGTTCGTGGCTGTCTGGAACGACTTGATGTTCGGCATCACCATGGCCACGAGCCGCAACATCCGGCCCGTCATGGCCGCGCTCGCCGACCTGCAGGGCAACTACTCCAACGTCGGGCCCCCCATCGTGCTGGCCGGCGCCCTCCTGGTCTCGCTGCCGACCCTGGTGTTGTTCTTCTCCGCCCAGCGCTTCTTCGTCAGCAGTCTCAAGCTCCACCGCTGAGCCCGCCCGCCGTCTGCTCCCTCCTCATCGCCGCTAAGGAGACACTTGTGCTGCGATCACTGCTCACCCGTACCACCGCCCCCGTTGTCTGCGCCGGTCTGCTCTGGACCGCCGCCCCCGCACACGCCCTGGCGCCCGAACAGGCACGCCCGGTGTCCTCCGGCACCTGGGCCGACCGCGCCACCAGCACCTACCGTGCTCTGCAGAAGCACCTGTACGAGGGCTCCGACCACCACGGGCTGTACCTGGAACACACACCCCGACAGCCTTCTGACCCTGAGCACTCCTACCTGTGGCCGTTCCGTGAGGCCGCGCAGGCCGCCGTCGACATGCAGGAACTCCCGCGCACCGGGCCTTCCTACAGACGGGACGCGGCCGAACGGTTCGACACGGCCGAGCTCTACTTCACCGCCGGCGAGCGCCCCGGGTACGAGTCGTACCTGCCTGCCCCCCTGGGCACGGGCGGTGACGTGTACTACGACGACAACGCCGTGGTCGCCCTGACCCAGCTCGACCAGTACGAGGCCACCGGCGACGAACGGTACCTCCGGCGGGCCGAGCGGGTCGTGCCCGTCGTCTCCCGAGCCTGGGACGACGACACCACCAAGCCATGTCCGGGCGGGATGGACTGGTACGACTCGCCCGACAACAACGTCCGGGCCACCAATGTCACCGCCCTGTCGGCCCAGCTCGCCGCCCGGCTCCACGAGCTCACCCGTAACCGCACCTATCTCGACAAGGCGAAGCAGTGGTACGGCTGGGTCTACTCGTGCATGCGCACGGCGCCGGGCCTGTACGCCAACGACCGCGGCGACGACGGCAGCACCAACGAGACGCTGTGGACTTACAACTCGGGTGCCATGATCGGCACCGCGACCGCTCTCTACCGCGGCACGGGGAATGCCGGGTACCTGGAGAAGGCGGTGAAGGACGCCCGCGGCTCCCTGGCGTACTGGACCGAGGGCAGCCGGCTGCACGACCAGCCGGCCATCTTCAACTCCTTCTATTTCAAGGACCTGCTCGACCTTGACGACGTCCGCCCCAACTCGGTCTATCTGGCGGCCATGAGCGACTACGCGGACTCCACCTACCAGTCCAACCGCGACAGCACGAACGGGCTGTTCCGCTTCCAGGCCTCTGGCGGCGGCGACTACGACCCCGATGCACCGGCCGCGACGCTCAACCAGTCGGCCATGGTCCAGATTTTCGCCACTCTGGCCGACGCCACCCACCAGCGCCGCCTCCATTCGTGACCGGCGGGCCGCACCACCGCACCCTCAACACAAAGGACACTCACGCACCATGCCCAAGCCACCGCTGAGCCGGCCGTCCTGGTGGGATTCCGACATCGCGCGCGACATACTCAAGGAGCGCGTGGCCACCGCTACCCACCTCGGCGACCTGCGGGTACAGCTGTCGGACGAGCCTCTGCTGCGCCACGACGGCGCAGGCGGACTACTGCAGTCCATCCGGCTGCGGATACGCCGTCCCACCGGTGCACCCCCGCAACCGCGCATCACCAGGGCCTGCGTCACCACCAGCGGTGGCACCCCCGTCCACTGCGAGATCACGCCGGGACCGGGAGACGACACACGCCTCCTGGTCCCGGAAGTGGAAGCCCCCACACCCTTGCTGATCGAGCTGCCGGAACTCGAAGCGGACGTCCGACTCGCCTTCGAAGCACGCCCTCAGCGCCACTGGACCCTGCATCTGGTGCAGCACTCCCACCTCGACATCGGCTACACCGACCCGCAGGGCCGGGTGATGGCCGAGAGCCGCGCCTACCTGGACGCTCTCCTTGAGCTCTGCCGTGACACCGACGAATGGCCGGACCCTGCCCGGTTCCGCTGGGCCGTCGAAGGGTTTCACTCCTTCCAGGACTGGCAGGCCAACCGGCCCCAGCGCCAGGTGGAGAACTTCCTGAACCGGGTGCGCGAGGGGCGCGTCGAACTCACCGCCATGCCCTTCAACCTGCACACCGAGACATGCTCCACCGACGAACTGCACGAACTTGTCCGCCCGGTGACCGAGTTGCGTGACCGGCACGGCATCGACATCACCACGGCCATGCAGACGGACGTGCCCGGCCAGGTCGTGGGCCTTCCCGACGTCCTCACCGACAACGGCATCCGCTACCTGTCGGTGGCGCACAACTGGGCCGGCCGCGCCGTACCCCACCTCACCGGCGGAGAACATCTTCCTCGTCTGTTTCGCTGGCAGGCGCCGAGCGGCAGCAGCGTCCTGGTCTGGCGTACGGACACCCCGCACGGTCTGGCCTACATGGAGGGATCGATCCTCGGCTTCGACGAGTCCTACGACCGCGTCGACGATCTGCTGCCCGCCTACCTCAGCGCACTGGCCAGATTCCCCTACCCCCACCAGGGACGCGGGATACCCGGCTTCCCCGCCCTGGACCTGCCGGGTACGGCTGAGCCCTATCCGTGGGACGTTCTGCACCTGCGGGTGCTGGGCAAGTTCGCGGACAACGGCCCGCCGCGCCGCATCATCTCTGACACGGTGCGCCGCTGGAACGAACAGTGGGCCTACCCGCAGCTGCGGGCCTCCCGTAACCAGGACTTCTTCGAGGACGCCGAGAAGCGCGTCGGAGACCGCCTGGAGACCTACCGGGGAGACTGGAGCGACTGGTGGGTCGACGGAGTCGGAGCCGGTGCTGTCCCGCTCGCCGCCACCAGACGCGGGCAGGCAGCCCTCGCCGAGGCACAGACCGTGGCCGGGTACGCCCACCTGATGGGCGTACCCGGCGGCCCGGCCGTCACCGCGAGCGCACCGGCTGTCTACCGGTCCGCCTCCCTGTTCAACGAACACACCTGGGGCGCCGGCGACCCCTGGACCCAAGGCGACCACGGCCACGGGTCCGGCGAGAAGCAGTGGCACTGGAAGTACGCGCAGGCCATGCGCGCCCACGACGACGCCGAAACCCTCCTGGACGCCGCCTCCGCTCTGCTCGGCGAAGCCTTCGCCCCCGCTGACGACGCACTGGCGTCGTACTACGCCGTGAACACCCGCAGCTGGGTACGCACCGAAACAGTACGGCTCTTCCTGCCGGAGAGCACCGTCGCGCTGAGCGCCCCGGTCCAGGTCCGCGACGCACGCACTGGCGCACCTCTGCCCTTCGTCGAGGAGGCGCAGAGCAACGAGCGTCATCGCGCGGCCGGCCGCTTCCTGCTCGTGCCCGTGACGGACGTACCGGCCTGCGGCGCAGTGCGCTTGGACATCATCACCTTTGCCGTGCCCTCGCAACAGCACGACGAGGGTTCGGCACAACTCGCCGATGGCACTGTCCTGGAGAATGACCACCTGCGCGTCACGGTCGACCTGCGCGAGGCATGCATCGGGTCCATCGTCGACAAGCGCACCTGGCGTGAGATGGTCAGGCAGGACGCCGTCGTCGGCTTCAACGGCTACGTCTATGACGAGTACGCCACGGCCGGCGCGTTCAACCACCAGTCCAGCAAGACCGTCGCCGACGACTCGATGCACCTGCTCGCGTCACGCGACACCGCGCGAACCGCGGCGCTCGTCGACCGCACCATGGACGCCACAGGGCAGACCCTCGTCTACGAATGTGCCCCGGCCGGCGCCCGTCGGCTCCGTGTCAGGGTGCACCTTCCGCACCACGCGGCCCGCATCGACATAGAGAACCGCATCGACAAGAACGCGACCCTCACGAAGGAGAGTGCCTTTTTCGCCTTCCCCTTCGCCCTGGACAACCCCGCCGTGCACACGGAGGCTGCGGGTGGCGTCCTGGGCACCGGACGGGAGACCGTACCGGGCTCGGCAGCCCATATGCGCGCCATCCGGCGCTGGATCAGTCTGAGCGACGGCACCCACCACGCCGCACTGGCGACAGCCGACGCCCCCCTCGTCCAGCTCGGCGGGATCGCGATCCCTTACGTCCCCTACCCTCAGTCGCTGCCGCAGGAAGAGCCGGCCACCATCTTCTCCTGGGTGCACAACAACATCTGGGACACGAACTTCCCCGCACAGCAGGCGTTCGACCACGTCTTCCGCTACAGCATCGGTTTCACCACGACAGCGGAGAACCGCGCGGCCCACGCCGACGAACTCGCCGTGCAGGTCGCCGGTGTCTCCAGCCATCCCATCGTGCCGGTGCGCGCCCGTGCCGGAGCCGGGGCCGGAGTCCCGGCACAGACGCAATTCCTGACCCTGGACGACCCCCGGGTACGGCTCGTCGGGGTGACTGTCCCCGACAGCGGCAAACTCCTGGTGCGCCTTCAGTCAGTGGCCGATACACCCGTCACCTGTCGTCTGGGCACCCCCTTCACCGTCGCCCGCGCCGTCCGCACCAACTACCTGGGTCTGGCTCCGCGCGACATCACGCCGGAGCCGGACCGCGCCATTCCTGTCGACGTTCCAGCGCTCGGAACGGCTGCCGCCGTCCTCTATCTGCACACCTCCGCGACCGTAACGTCGTGAGACTGCCCCCTGCTGCCGTCTGGCCGCGGTCGGACACCCGCCAGCGGGTCGCGGACGTGATCTTGGGCACCTTCGCGCAGGCGGTTCCGGACCGGGTGCCGGCGGCGTGCCACGGGTCGGTGACCGCGTTCCATCTCAGATGGGGGCACAGCTCCGTGTCCCGGCCGAGGTTGTCAAGGCCGAACCGCACTGCCGCGGCGCCCGGTTCACCGTGGGCTGTCCCCGAATCGAGGGCCTGTTCGCACAGGCCCCGGCCGAGGCATGGAAGAAGATCTCCTGCGGCGACGGCGCGAAGGGCCCCGCGTCTATCACTGGGCGGCAGTGCGGCTTCCGGCCGTCACCGAGTTCGACTACCAGGGCGAGGTCCCCTGCCCGATGCGGTGAACGCCGGCCCGGCGCAGTATCAGCAAACCCGACGAGATCGCCTACTACCTCGCTTACGCCCCCTTGGGGACCACTGTTCAGGAACTGGTGCGGATCGTCGGGGAGCGCTGGGCGATCGAGGAGTGCTTCCAGGGTCTCCGTACCCCCCTCGACTCCGCCTCCAGCGCTGAGCGCGCCTCGTGCGACCGCCGTCGCGTCCGGCCGAGGCCGCGGTCGGGCCTCTGGCCGTGGCCCGGTGCATGATCCGGACCCGGACCCACTACGGCCAGCGGTCGGACCGGCGGGCCGGTGGCACCGGTCAGCGGCAGCGTGTACCGCGGGTACGCCGAAAGCACCGGGTCAAGGATCACCACTTGTAGTCGAGGAACTTCCCATCGAAGGTCACGACGACGCGGTCGCCCTCCGCATCCGGGTGGCGGGTGAAGTCGACGCGGAAGTTGATGGCACTCATGATTCCGTCGCCGAACTCCTCGTGAATGAGTTCCTTGAGGGCGGGCCCGTAGACGGACAGCGCTTCGACGAAGCGGTAGACGGTTGGGTCGGCCATCAGCGCCGGGTCGGTGCCGCGGGAGGGCTGAAGCTGCAGACTCTCGGCGACCGGCTCTTCCAGGTCGAGGAACCGGCAGACTCGTTGGGCCTGATCCCGGGTCATGGGGTGCTGACCGAGCAGTGCGGCGGTCGTCCACACAACTGGGGCGTCGATCTCCGCGGCTATCTGAGACCAGGACAGGCCGCCCCGTATGCGGGCGGCGAGCACGAGGGCGGCGGCTTCGGACTTGCTCATGATCGGGGTCATGCCGGGCTCCTTGAAACGGGAATGTTGTAGCAGAATCCCGTTCGGTGCGCGGCAAAGCCATGTTCGGGGGGCCGCTGACATCGACTTTTAACGCCTGGGACATCTGTACCCCCGCGGTGGGGCCGCTCCGTTACAGGACGAAACGCGCGGGCGAAGTACCTGACGGCCGCCGGCCAGCCGTGGTGAGGCCGATGTGACCCGACCCGTTCTCCCTGGTCATCGGGAAGTAATCTGCACTGCTCACCCTCGACGTATTCCGGGTCTGGGTCGTGTGCCCCGCGGTGCCCAAGGCGCTCCAGCCCGTCTCTAGGAAAGGAATGTCGTCATGTCCTATCTGAATCCGTCGGAGTACGTCAGGAAGATGGTCGACGCCGGTGAGGCGAAGGTCTTCATGTCCACGCGGGACACCGTGATTCGCGCGTACATGGCAGGCGCCATCCTGGCGCTGGCCGCGGCGTTCGCTGTCACCGTCACGGTGCAGACGGGTCAGCCTGTCGTGGGGGCACTGCTCTTCCCGGTGGGGTTCTGCATGCTCTATCTGCTGGGGTTCGACCTGCTGACTGGCGTCTTCACCCTGGTCCCGCTGGCGCTGATGGACAAACGGCCGGGCGTTACCCTGCGCGGCGTGCTGCGCAACTGGGGGCTGGTGTTTGCCGGTAACTTCGCCGGCGCGCTCACCGTCGCCCTCATGATGGCTGTGATCTTCACGTTCGGATTCTCCGTCGGCCCGGACGAGGTCGGCCGGACCATCGGCACGATCGGCGAGGGGCGGACGGTCGGCTACGCCGAGCACGGCGCCGCCGGGATGCTCACCCTCTTCATCCGCGGTGTCCTGTGCAACTGGATGGTCTCCACGGGCGTCGTCGCCGCCATGATGTCGACGTCCGTGTCCGGCAAGGTCATCGCCATGTGGATGCCCATCCTGGTCTTCTTCTACATGGGCTTCGAGCACTCGGTCGTGAACATGTTCCTCTTCCCGTCCGGCTTGCTGCTCGGCGGGGACTTCTCCGTCGGTGACTACTTCGTGTGGAACGAGATCCCGACCGTAGTGGGAAATCTGGTCGGTGGCCTGACCTTCGTGGGTCTCACCCTGTACGCGACCCACGCCCGCACCGGTGCCCCTCGGGGCCGCTCCGTTCGCACGGCTTCCGACAAGAATGCCGACGCGCCGGAGCAGGTGTGTGTGTGAACCGGGCCGATGGGCGCTCAACGGCACGACAAACGTCACGGTGACAAGCGCGCCGACAGGTATCAAACCTTGCGGGCACCGGAACGGCCCAGCCGACCGGCCGGGTGGCGACGGCGGCCGCTTGTTACTGCCACCTCCCCGGCTGGTGGGGCAGGTCAAGCTGGAACCCAGACCGTGGGGCAGGTCAAAGACAACATCCTGCCCAGCGGCCCACCTGCCGACAGCCCCGAAGAAGCCCTCGACTGCGTCTGCGGCCTCTACCTCAACGACCCCACCGGCTGGTGTCCCTACCCCCGACGAATCAACGGCGCGGACCACTTGGGCATCCGTAGGAGCACGGCCCGCGGGCACCACAGCCGCGACGCTCTAATCCTGGCCTCAGGTTGATCGAGGACAATGAGCGGCAAGAGCATCGACCGGAGGGGGGCGGGCCGACGTGCGGATCATGATCGCGGATGACGAGGCGGCCATCCGTGAGTCGCTGGAGCGGGTGCTCCAGGTCGAGGGTTACGACACCAGCACCGTCGCCAACGGTTTCGCTGTGCTCGACGGGGTCGGTGGCGACGCGCCGGATCTGCTACTCCTCGACGTGATGATGCCCCGCATCGGCGGGTTGGAGACCTGTCGGCGGTTGCGGGCCGCGGGCCAGGATCTGCCGGTGTTGATGCTGACCGCCCGTGACCAGGTCTCCGACCGGGTCGCGGGGCTGGACGCGGGCGCCGACGACTACCTGCCCAAGCCGTTCGCCACCGAGGAGTTGCTGGCCCGGGTGCGGGCCCTGCTGCGCCGGCGCACGACGACCGACGAGGAGTCGCAGGTCCTGTCGTTCGCCGACGTCCGGCTCGATCCCGACAGGTTCGAGGCGTGGCGGGGCGGGCGGCCGCTGCGCCTGACCCGGACCGAGTTCTCCCTCCTGGAGGTCCTGATGTGCAATGCGACCCGGGTCTTGACCCGCGACGCGCTGTTCGAGGCGATCTGGGGCTTCGGCATGAGCTCCACCGCCAACAATCTCCAGGTGTACGTGAGCTACCTGCGCCGCAAGATGGAGGCCGAGGGTGAGCCGCGGTTGATCTACACGCTGCGCGGCCTGGGGTACACGTTGCGGGAGACTCCTCCGTGAGCAGGCCCGCCGGCCGGGAACCGCGCCGGCTGACCCGATGGTGGCGCCGGCGGTCCCTGCGGGCCAGGCTGACGGTGATCGCGGCGACGGCCATCGCGGTCAGCGTGTTCGTGGCCTTCCAGGTGGCCAGTGAGCTGCTGGACTGGGAGCTGCGGGACACCGCCGAGGATCAGCTGCGCGCCGACTCCCGCGTCCTGGCGACGAACGCGGAGCGCGCCGGTCTGGCGCAGGTCCCGCTACCGCCGTATCCCGGGTCCGGTCGGCTGGTGCGGGTCATCCTGCGCGACGGCTCGATCCGGACGCCGGCCGGCCAACCCGCGCTGCCCCCGGTCAGCGAGCACGCCGAGCGGGTGGCGCAGGGCGCGTCGGCCGACCTGTTGGAGTCGAACGACAGCGACGAGGACGGCTACGTCATCTACACGCTGCGGGCGGGCGACGGCGCGGTCCAGGTGGCCCGCGTCGTCGATGACGGCCCGATCAACCGGTTCGGGTTCGGCATGCTGCTGATCGGGCTGCTCTGCGTGGCCGGCGGCGCCCTAGTCGGGCGGACCGTGGCGCGGACCGGGCTGGCACCGCTCGACCGGCTGACCGCTGCCGCGGTACGTGTCGCGCGCACCCGGGATCTCGACGCCGACATCCCGGATGAGGGTGGTGGGGAGATCCGGCGGCTGATCCAGTCGATCAACGACATGCTCGCCGCGCTCCGGGACTCCCGGCGGGCCCAGCGGCTGCTCGCCGAGGACGCCGCCCACGAGCTCAAGACCCCGCTCACCAGCCTGCGCCTCAACGTCGAGCTGCTGATCCGGCTCGATCGGCGCGGCACCCTGGACAGCGCACTGCCGGCGGAGAGCCGGACCCGGCTGCTCAACGATCTCGGCGCCCAGGTGGGCGAGTTGGGCACCCTTGTCGCCGAGCTGACCGACCTGGCGCGCGGTGACGTCAGCGACGAGAGCACCGAGGTGCTCGACCTCGCCGACGTGGTGGTGGCCGCCGCGGCCCGGGCGGGTTCACGCGTGCCCGACATCGAGGTCGCGCTCGACGTGACCTCTGTGTGGGTGAGCGGGCGTCCCGCTGCGCTCGAGCGGGCCGTGCTCAACCTCATCGACAACGCCGGCAAGTGGTCCCCCGCGGACCAGCCGGTCCAGGTCCGGCTCCGTGCCGAGGGCGCGTCGGCGGTGCTTGAGGTCGACGACGCCGGGCCGGGCATCGACGCCGCCGACGTACCGCGGGTGTTCGACCGGTTCTACCGTGCCGACAGCGGCCGGGCGTTGCCGGGATCCGGTCTGGGGCTGTCGATCGTGCAGCGGGTCGTCGACGCCCACGGCGGCCGGGCCACCGTCGCCCGCTCCGCACGCGGTGGCGCGCTGCTTCGGGTCGGCCTTCCGGCCGCGGCTCCGCCCGCCCCGGTCGCGCGGCTCACCGACGGGGAGGACACCGCGCTGGACTGATCCGCCCCGGCGGCGCGGCGCAGGGCCAAAGGGCGGCGACCGTCAGGCCCATGAACAAATCGGGGACGGGCTTGGGTCCCCGTCCCGGGTCTCGTCCGTGCCGCCGCGCTCACCGTTGCAGCGCGGGCTCCTCGTCGGCGAGCGGCTGTTGGCCGTCCGGCAGCTCCGCCGCTGGACGGGACAGCCGGCTCGGCCACCAGATCCGTCGGCCGATCGGCAAAGTGAGGGCGGGTACCAGGACCGACCGCACCAGCAGGGCGTCGAGCAGCACGCCGAAGGCGACCAGGAACCCGACCTTGATTCGCATCAACAGCGGAAGTGTGGCGAGGACCGCGAACCAGGCCGCCAGGACCAGACCTGCCGAGGTGATGACGCCACCAGTGGCGGAGAGGGCTTGAGCATGCCCTCTCTGGTGCCGACTCTGGTGCCGAGACGCACGGTCTCCTCCCGGGCCCGGCCGGCCAGGAAGATGTTGTGTCGACGTCGAGCGCCACCAGGAACAGGTCCAGGCGGCTGCGAAGACGTCTCCGGTGTCGCCCGGGGCGACGGCGGTGTCGATGGGAGTTTCAGCCGGAAGCGGAGACTGAGCCGATAGCCAATGTCCGGTGTTGGCCCATCCCAGTCGTTGGCACTACACGCTGGCAAGGGTCTGCTACTGGGCCCCGCAGCAGACCGTTGCGAACCGCGCCGTCAATCACAAGGCGGGCCAGCGCGCTGAGGATCTCAAGAGAGTCGCTCCTACGCTCGTCTTGCTTGCCTACAGCGAACCAGCGCGACACTTCGATCTCTCCGGAAGAGCATGCGATCCGCCGTTGTATGAGAACCGCGTGATGCGGCAGCCGCGCATCGCATACTTTGGCTGTGCTTTCTCCTTACAGCCCAAGCATTCCACTTCTGCCGACACTGGCGCATCACTTCACGGGCACTTTGATTCCGAACAGTTTTTCCGCATTTCGGAACGCGATCTTTTCCTTGTCTTCGCGTGGCAAATCGACCCCGCGGAACCAGTCGGTCTGCTCCTTTATGTCCGCGAACGGGTAGTCGGTTGCAAACATCACTCGATCCACACTTATGTACTTCAGTAGAAGATCGAGCAGTTCGGTCTGGGGGAATGCGCTGGTTGTGACCCAGAAGTTGTCCTGGAAGTATTGCCCGATGGGCTTCTCGAGCGAGTCTTTGGTCGGCTCGCCCATGTCATTGACGATCCGCTCGTAGTAGAAGGGAAGACCTTCGCCCATGTGGCCGATGATGATTTTCAGTTCGGGGAATCTGTCGAAAACCCCGTACGTGATCATCCGAACGCATTGGGTCAGCACCTCCTGGTGCCAGCCATATCCAGACCCACTGAAAATGTAGTCCTGGTACTGTTCCGTGTACTTGGACCGTGTGGTGCTGTAGTAGATCTTGAAGACCTCGTCGGCTGGATAGCCGGGATGCAGGTAGATCGGCACATCGAGAGCGACCGCACGTGCCAGCACAGGCTCGAAATCGGGATGATCGAGATACTTCTTCGCGATGTGTCCGTTGGTCAGTGCGCCCAGGAAGCCATCTTCCCGGACCGAGCGTTCCAGTTCGTCCGCCGCCGCCTCCGGGCTCTGCAAGGGCAGGGTGGCGAAAGCCTTGAAGCGGCCCGGATGTTTGCCGATTGGCCCGTCTACAAGTTGCCGGTTAAGACGATAGGCAAGGTCGATGCCCTTTTGCCCAGGGACATTTTGTACGGAGGGTGTATGAGCAGAGAGGATTTGAACGTTGAGTCCCCCCGCATCCATATCGCCGATGCGGCGCTGGCCCAGATCCGAAAGACCAATTTCCTCAAGGAACGCTATGTGATCCTGATTGATGGAGTTCAGCTCGAGCAACGTGGGAGTCGTAAAGGTCTCCTCCGTGCCGATGAAAGGCAGGTCCTGATCCCGCCGTGAAATGTCCGGAGTCTCCTTCTCGCTCGCTTCCGAGACGATGGCGTGCGTGGACAAGCCGGCACCGATGCCAAGTGCCGTGCTGGCGGTGAGAAAGCCGCGGCGTCCCATGGGCTTCATGTCAGTCCCTCTCTTCAGGCGTTCGTGTGGTGAGGTATCCGTGCGGTATCCGTCTGCGAGATGCTTCAGGGGGTCTTCGCGTCCTGCTCGCGCACCGCGGCAGCGCTCAGGTCGAGGAACCGCTCGCCGGCGCGCAGCGGCTGTGGTGGAGCTGACGACCCGCCCGCGTGCGCGCTGTGCGGGCCGGCCGCGGCGGGCCCCGCACTGTTGTCGGCGTGCGACCCGCAGGCGGCGACAGGGAAAGCCGTCGCCAGCGCCCTGGTGGCCGGCCCGAACCTCAACCGCCCGGGCGGCGCTTTCCCCGATGGTGCTGCGTCGACTGCCATCACCAGCCTCCTGCATACGGGTTGCATCGCTTATCTGGATGCCTACTTCCTACCGAGCGAACCTGAGACGAACGTTAAAGAGCTGACACAGCCAATTGCGTAGCCCTCACGAGGGATCAAACGGCTTCCCGCCCGAGTCGGCATGCTTGCCGTCGGGGGTGTCTTCCCCCGCTCTGCAGCGGAGTTCGCGGCGGGTGACGGCTCGGGCTCCTGTCGGGCGGTGATCCAGTCGTTCTCCGTAAGACGATCGAGAATGGGGTACACCGTGCCTGAGCCGAGGCCGGTCCTCTCGCAAATCCTTCGTCCCCGTGCTGGGTCGTCTTCACTGAAAGCGAGCGACACCTCCAGCGAATCAAGAGCCGTACACACCAGTCGAATTGACATAGTGTCAGGTGTAAAACATGAGTCAGAGAGATGGGTTGCGCATGCTGCGCTAGAGCGGACACGGATCCCTCAACTGCGATTGTCCGATCAACTCTCACGCGTGGAACTCTGCGTCATGCAGGCGACGAGCGGAATTGCTCGATCGTGGTGAGGGCGACGAGCGTGCGGCCGAGCGATCCGTCTCGGGCTCGGTCCGGGACCGCTCGTGGTGGCGCGTTTGCTGCATTCGGTGGTCGATTGACTTCGCCGCACGGTCGTGACGATTCGTCTGCACAAGGCTCGGGCGCGACGAGGGATATTCGGAAGATCGAGCTGGGCCGGATCACGCTCGCGTTCGTGGGGCAGCCTGGTTTCCGTTCAACGACCACTGAGCGCGCTGCACGACTCGTCATCTCTCGGAGGACTTCGGCAGGGGGTGACGCGGACGCCGGCGTCGTTCATCTCCGGTAGGCGTCATGGATCCTGGCAGAGATCAGGAGGCTGCCTGATCCTCACGTCAGCTCGTCGGAGCGGCCGGCTTCGATGCGGGACCACTGAGCGATGGGGCGTCCGTTCGTACGCCAGACCTCAGGGTTCTCGGCGGAGTACCAGGGCTGTGGCCAGCCGCTGGGGGAGTCCTCCCACGCCTCCTGGCGTCCGTAGACGGTCATGTCCAGCAGTCCGTGGGTGGGGGACATGATCTCGACGCCGCGGCCGCCGGTGTAGTACGTCTCGAACACGCGCTCGCCATCGCGGACGTAGCAGACGAGGTGGTGACGCTGCCAGTCACGACCCTCCAGCAGCTGCGCCGCCGTCTTCTCGACCGAGTACCACGGCATGTCCAAGCCCAGGAAGTCCCGGTAGCGGACGCCGGCCTCGTACGGGCCCTTGCAGAGCGTGGCGTACGTGGCGTCGCGGGAATGGATGTAGGACAGCTCGCGGACCTGGCAGTTGAAGAACGTGCAGCCCTCGCACTGCTCCGCGGCGGGCCGGCCGGGCCACCAGGCGTGGAAGTACGCGATCAGCTGCCTGCGGCCTTCGAATACGTCGAGGATCGTGACCGGTCCGTCAGGGCCGATCACCTCGATGGTGGCGTCGATCTCCACCATCGGCAGTCGCCGGCGCGCCGCCGCGATCGCGTCCCCTTCTCGGGTGTGCGCCTTCTCCCGTGCCAACAGTGCGTCCCGCGCCTCCTGCCAGGTCTTTCTGTCCACTACAGGCGGTAGGACCGGGCCAGGTCCTTGGTCGTTCATGATCGCCTCCATTCCGTTCGTTGCAGTCTTGTCCACCGAGCTGACCAACACGCGCGGTGAGACGGGCGAGCCACCTGCGGCCCTACACCACCAACCACCAGCGCACCGCCGCCCTGGCGACTTCCTCCACAGCTACAACCATCACCGGTGCCACACCGCACTCGGAGGCCACCCACCGATCAGCCGTGTGAACAACGCATCAGGTCAATACACCTAACGCGGGTGAGTACACCTTCGCCTGGCCCACCGCCGAACGGAGCGACCGGCCATCCCGGGTCGTCGGCCGGCTCCGACGGCTTGGCAGGCTCCTCGGCGGCCTCGGCCCCATTCACAACATCAGTCATCCGGTGTCACTCCATGATCGGCAGTTCCACCGTTCGTTCGTTGTACACACCCCCCGATTGGGGTCCCGTGCGGCGCTGGATGGTGGCCGGTATGGAGAAGAATGTCCCCGGGATGTGGGCGAGCTTCCTTTGCCGGAAGCGATACAACGACGACCAGCTCCTCAACGCCGCGGAGGCGGGCATCGACGCCTTCGTCACCCTGGGCGCCGGGTTCGACACCAGGGCCTACCGCCTGCCCGCCCTGGGCAAGACTCCGGTGTATGAGCTCGACCTGCCGGAGAACATCGACCGCAAGCAGGCTCTGCTGCACAAGATGTTCGGGAAGGTCCCCGACCACGTCACCCTGGTCCCCATCGACTTCAACACCCAGGACCTCAAGGACGCGCTGGCCGCTCACGGTCACGACATCGGCGGCATGAGGACCTTCTTCGCCTGGGAGGCCGTGACCCAGTACCTGACCGAGGACGGCGTCCGGAAGACCCTCGCCTTCCTCGCCACGGCCGGCTCCGGCAGCCGACTGGTCTTCACTCACCTGGCCAAGGATTTCCTGGACGGGCGCGCCTCCTACGGCGCCGAGAAGCTGTACCAGGAGTACGTGGTCAAGCGCAGACTGTGGCATTTCGGGCTGAACCCTGATCAGATCGCGGGCTTCCTCGCTGAGTACGGCTGGCGCGTGGCCGAACAGCCGGGCCCGCCGGACTTCACCGCTCGGTACATCGAACCAACCAGCCGACGGCTGCCGGTATCCGAGGTCGAACGGTCCGTCAGCGCCGAGAAGATCTAGCCTCGATCTTTCATGAAGTGGGTTGTCCGGCAGGTGGTCAGGTCAGCAGAAGATGCCTCTGCCCATCCTGGTCCATGTCCTCGGCGAGACCCTCCGGCATGCCGGGCACGCCGACATCCTGCGCGAGGGCGTCGACGGCCGCACCGGGGTGCGCGGCGAAAACGAGCGGCCGGTCGACGAGGAAGCCCGTACTGCCTACTTCGCGAAGATCGAGCAGGCCGTCAGGACGGCCGCGCCAACCAAGGCTTAGAAGGCTGCCCCACGAGGTGACGTGATTTTCGAGCGGCATGATGCCGGTCGTGAGTGCTGATCTGTCGAAGCGTCTGGTTCCTGATGAACTCCGGGACCTGGTTGCCCCGTTGTTGCTGTCGTCCGCGGCTCGACCGCAAGGTGGTGGGACCGCTCCGTGTGACGAACGCGCCGTGTTCACGGCAGTGGAGCCAGACGTCCTCGCCCGTGATGTTCGCTGATCAAGCACCCCTGTGCGCCGTTCCATCCTGCGGAAATCTGTGCTTTGCCCCGAGCCGGGCCGTGCGGCCTCTTGTCACGCCGTACTGCCCGTATCCTTGCTGTGTCTACGGCGTCAAATAGCGGGCGCCGAAAAATGGAGGCCTTACCTCATGCTGATCGCTCAGCGCCCGTCCCTGACCGAAGAGGTCGTCGACGAATTCCGCTCACGGTTCGTGATTGAGCCGCTGGAGCCGGGCTTCGGATACACCCTCGGTAACTCCCTGCGTCGCACGCTTCTCTCCTCGATCCCCGGTGCTGC
>NZ_AUKW01000010.1:0-341263 GCF_000424965.1 Streptomyces sp. TAA204 | reverse complement strand
GGGGCGGGAGTTGTACGGGCGTTTTCCGGTGTTCGCGGAGGCGTTCGATGCGGTGGCGGCGTATGTGGATGTGGAGTTGGAGCGGCCGCTGCGGGATGTGGTGTGGGGTGGCGACGCGGGGGTTCTGGACCGGACGGGGTGGGCGCAGCCTGCGTTGTTCGCGTTGGAGGTGGCGCTGTTCCGGTTGGTGGAGTGGCTGGGTGTGAGTCCGGATCATGTGGCGGGGCATTCGGTGGGTGAGATTGCTGCTGCGCATGTGGCGGGTGTGTTGTCGTTGGAGGACGCCTGTGCTCTGGTGTCGGCGCGTGCGCGGTTGATGGATGCGTTGCCTTCGGGTGGTGCGATGGTCGCGGTCGAGGCGACGGAGGAAGAGGTCCGGCCGCTTCTGACCGCTGAGGTTTCTCTTGCGGCGGTGAACGGTCCGTCGTCGGTGGTGGTGGCCGGGGACGAGGCCGGTGTGCTGGAGGTCGCGGAGCGTTTTGAGGGTGAGGGGCGGCGGACGCGGCGGTTGTCGGTTTCGCATGCGTTTCATTCGCCGTTGATGGATCCGATGCTGGACGATTTCCGTGCCGTGGTGGAGGGGTTGTCCTTCTCCGCGCCGCGGATTCCGGTCGCGGCGTGGGGGGATGTGACCTCGCCGGAGTACTGGGTGCGGCACGTGCGTGAGACCGTCCGCTTCCACGACTCCGTCCGCACCCTGCACGACGCCGGAGTCAACGCCGTCGTCGAACTCGGCCCCGACGCCGTCCTGTCGGCCCTCGCAGCCGCAGTCCTGCCGGAGAACGCGCTGACCGTACCGGTGCTGCGCGAGGGCCGGGGTGAGGAGGCGGTCCTGGCCACCGCGCTGGGACTGCTGCACGCTCCGGGCACGGCCGTGGACTGGGAGGCCTACTTCGCCGGCACCGGCGCCCGCCGTACCCAGCTGCCGACCTACGCCTTCCAGCGCGAGCGCTACTGGCCCAAGACCGCCCCGGCCCCCGGTGCCGCGGCCGGCGACCCCGCCGACGCCGAGTTCTGGGCGGCCGTCGAGAACGAGGACCCGCAGTCGGTGGCCTCCGTCCTCGACCTGGACGAGGAGACGGCGAGCGCCGTAGCCCCCGCACTGGCCAGCTGGCGCCGCAGGCGTCACCAGGAGTCCGCCGTCGACGGCTGGCGCTACGAGGTGACCTGGACGCCGCTCGCCGCACCCGTCGCGTCGCCGGCGGAAGGCCGCCTCCTGGTGATCGTCCCGTCCGGGTCCGCCGCCGGGGACTGGACCACGGCCGCCGCCGACGCACTCGGCCCGGACACGCTGCGCGTACCGGCCGACCCGGCAGGGAGCGGCGAACTCGCCGACGCTCTGGCGGAGTTGGACGAGGAGGAACGGGCCGCGTTCACCGGTGTCGTCTCACTCCTCGCCACCGGCGCCGAGGATGTGCCGCCGCGGCAGGCATGGCCCGCGGAACTGCTGGCCGTCCTCGCCACGTCCGGCATCACCGCCCCGCTGTGGTGCGTCACGCGCGGTGCCGTCGCCGTCGGTGACGAACCCCTCGTCCACACCGGACAGGCCGCCGTATGGGGTCAGGGACGTGTCTCGGCGATCGAACACCCGGAGCGCTGGGGCGGACTGATCGACCTTCCCGCGGACCTCGGCCAGGGAACGTCCGGGCGGTTCGCCTCCGTACCCGTGCGCGGGGACGGCGAGGACGAGATCGCAGTACGGCCCTCCGGCACCTTCGCCCGGCGCCTGGTCCGCGCCACAGCCGACGGCAGCACCTGGACACCGTCCGGAACGGTGCTCGTCGTCGGTGGCACCGGGCCCACGGGCGGCCGCGTCGCCGCCTGGCTCGCCCGGCAGGGCGCCGGACACCTCGTGCTCACCGGCCGGGACGGTGACGGCGCGCCCGGTGCGCACGCCCTGAAGAAGGAACTGACCGCCCTCGGCGCCACCGTCACCATCACTGCCTGCGACGTCGCCGACCGCGACGAACTGGCCGCCGTGCTCGACGGCATCGGGGACGAACCGCCGCTGACCGCCGTCGTCCATGCCGGCGAGGAGGACACCGACGGCCCGGCCGCGGCGGACGGGAAGACCGGTGCCGACGACGCCGCGGGAGAGGCCGACGCAGACCCCCGCAGCGCCTTGAAGGCGTCCCTGGCCGGTGTGACCAACCTGGACGCACTTCTCGGGGACCGTCCCCTGGACGCGTTCGTCATGCTCGGCTCGGTCGCCGGGACCTGGGGCCTGCGGGGACAGGGCGCCCGGGCGGCTTCCGCCGCCTGCCTGGACGCGCTCGCCCGTGCCCGACGGGACCGCGGCGCCCCGGCCCTGTCGATCGCCTGGGGCCCGTGGGCGGAGACCACCGACGCCGGCATGGCGGCACATCTGCGGCTGAGCGGTCTGCCGGTCATGGACACCGAGTCCGCCCTCGCCGCGCTCGGCCGGGCCGGGACCGGCGCTGCCGGGGCCGTGACCGTCGCCGACGTACGGTGGGAGACCTTCGCGCCGGCGTTCACCGAGTCCCGTAGCGGGGCCCTCTTCTCCGCGCTGCCCGAGGCCCGCGCCGCGATCGAGGCCGCCGGCGGCGACGGCGGCGCCTCACCGGCCGCGGAGGAACTGCGCACCCGGCTGCTGGCCCTGCCCGGGAGCGAACGCGGCCGTGAACTGCGCGCCCTGGTGCAGGACAAGGCCGCGCGCGTCCTGGGCCACGGCAGCGCCGACGCCGTCGAGGCCGACGTGCCCTTCCGCGACCTCGGGTTCGACTCGCTGGCCGGGATGGACCTGCGCAACCAGCTCGTCGCCGAGACGGGTCTCAGCCTGCCCGCGACCCTGGTCTTCGACCACCCGACACCGCAGGAACTGGCAGCACACCTCGGTGACACGCTACTCGGCAAGCAGCCCGGTACGGCCGTTCCCACGGCCGTGAACGCCGCCGGCACGGCCGACGAGCCCATCGCCATCGTCGGCATGAGCTGCCGCTACCCCGGCGGTGTCCGCTCCCCGGAGGACCTGTGGCGGCTGCTGACCGCGGAGACCGACGCCGTCAGCGAGATGCCCACCGACCGCGGCTGGGACCTCGACGCGCTCTTCGACGGCCAGAGCACGACGCGGTACGGCGGATTCCTGCACGACGCCGCCGAGTTCGACCCGGACCTCTTCTCCATCTCGCCGCGTGAGGCACTGGTGATGGACCCGCAGCAGCGCATCATGCTGGAGGCGGCGTGGGAGGCCCTGGAGCGGACCGGAATCACCCCGGCCGCCCTGCGCGGCACCGGGACCGGCGTCTTCATCGGCGGCGGCAGCGGAGAGTACCGGGCGCCCGCCGAACTCGTCGGCCAGGAATGGCAGACCGCGCAGTCGGCCAGCCTGCTCTCCGGGCGGCTCGCCTACACCTTCGGCCTCGAGGGGCCCACGGTGTCGGTGGACACGGCCTGTTCGTCCTCCCTGGTGGCCCTGCACCTGGCCGCACAGGCGCTGCGCTCGGGCGAATGCGACATGGCTCTGGCCGGAGGCGTGACCGTGATGGCCACCCCGGTGGGCTTCGTGGAGTTCAGCGCCCAGGGCGCGCTGTCGCCCGACGGACGGTGCAAGGCGTTCTCCGACGAGGCGGACGGCACCGGCTGGGCCGAGGGCGCGGGCATGCTCGTCGTCGAGCGGCTCTCCGACGCGCGGCGCAACGGCCACGACGTGCTCGCCGTCGTCCGCGGATCCGCCATCAACTCCGACGGCGGTTCCAACGGTCTGACGGCACCCAGCGGCCCCGCCCAGCAGAAGGTCATCCGCCAGGCCCTCGCCAACGCCGGGATCGCTCCGTCCGAGGTGGACGCCGTCGAGGCGCACGGCACCGGCACGACCCTGGGCGACCCGATCGAGGCGCAGGCCCTGCTGGCCACCTACGGGCAGGAGCGCGAGAGGCCGCTGCTGCTGGGCACCGTGAAGTCCAACATCGGGCACACGCAGGCCGCTTCGGGCGTCGCCGGCGTGATCAAGATGGTCATGGCCATGCGTCACGGGGAGCTGCCCAGGACCCTCCACGTCACGGAGCCCTCGACGCACGTGGACTGGTCCTCCGGCGCGGTCGAACTGCTGGCGGAACGCACACCCTGGCCGCAGGCCGGACGTCCGCGCCGTACCGGCATCTCCTCCTTCGGCGCCAGCGGCACCAACGCCCACCTCATCATCGAGGAGGCCGAGCCGGCCCAGGCACCGGAGCCGACGTCCTCGCGCACGCCCGCGGTACTGCCCGTACTTCTCTCCGCCCGCACACCCGCCGCCCTGCGGGACCAGTCGCAGCGGCTGCTGGCCGCGCTGCACGGGACGGGAGAAGGGAAGAGCCGGCCGGGCCTCACCGATCTGGCGTTCTCCACCGCCACCACACGCGCGGCCTTCGACCAGCGTGCGGCCGTACTCGCCGCCGACCACGGCGAACTTCTCGACGGCCTCGCCGCGCTCGCCGCCGGCCTCGCCTCGCCGCACGCCGTACGTGGCGAGAGCGCCCCCTCCGGCAGGACCGCCTTCCTCTTCTCCGGTCAGGGCAGTCAGCGGCTGGGCATGGGGCGGGAGCTCTACGAAGGCTTCCCCGTCTTCGCGGAGGCGCTGGACGCCGTGCTGGACGGTCTGGACCCGGGCCTGCGCGAGGTGATGTGGGGCGAGGACCCGGACGCGCTCAACCGCACCGGTCACGCGCAGGTCGCCCTGTTCGCCCTCGAGGTGGCGCTGTTCCGGCTCCTGGAGTCCTGGGGCGTACGGCCCGACTTCGTGGCCGGGCACTCCATCGGAGAGATAACCGCCGCCCACGTGGCGGGAGTTCTCACGCTGCCCGACGCGTGCACACTGGTCTCCGCCCGGGCGGGCCTGATGCAGAAGCTGCCCGCATCGGGAGCCATGGCAGCCGTCCGCGCCGGCGAGGAGGAGGTGCGCGCACGGCTCGTCGACGGAGTGTCCGTCGCCGCCGTCAACGGTCCGGACTCCGTCGTCATCGCCGGTGACGAGAAGGCCGTCGAAGAGATCGCGGGACACTGGGAGTTCAAGCGTCTGCGGGTCTCGCACGCCTTCCACTCCGCGCACATGGACCCGATGCTGGAGGACTTCCGCACCGCCGTACGGGGCCTGACCTTCTCCGAACCGCGCATCCCCGTCATCACCACCGGTGAGGTCACCTCGCCCGACTACTGGGTCCGCCACGTACGGGACACCGTCCGGTTCGCCGACGGGGTGCACGAACTCGCCGAGCGGGGCGTGACCGCCTTCGTCGAACTGGGCCCCGACGCCTCGCTGTCGGCCATGGTGCCGGAGTCCGCGCCGGGCGCACTGGCGGTTCCCGTGCTGCGCAGGGACCGCGGTGAGGAGGCCACCCTCGTCGCCGCACTCGCCCGGCTGCACACGGCCGGGGTCGGCGTGGGATGGCGGGAGTTCTTCGAGGGGACCGGCGCGCGCCGCGTGGACCTGCCGACATACGCCTTCCAGCATCAGCGGTTCTGGCCCGAGCACTCCCCGAACCCCGCCGCGCCCTCCCGGCCCGGCGGCAGCGACGGCGCCTTCTGGTCCGCGGTGACCAGGCAGGACTTCTCCTCCCTGGAGTCCGTGCTGCAGGTCGACAGCGACTCGCTCTCCACGGTCCTCCCGGCGCTGCTGGAGTGGCGCACACAGCAGGAGAACCAGGCTGTCGTGGACAGTTGGCGCCACCGCATCACCTGGAAACCGCTCGGACGCCTCTCCGGCACCCTCTCCGGCACGTGGCTGGCGGTCGTGCCTCCCGGCGCCCCGGACGACGGCTGGGTCACCGCGGCGCTCGACGCGCTCGGGACGCACGGCGCCGACGTCGTGCGGGTCGAGGCTCCCGGACCCGACCGGGCCGCGCTGGCGGACGTCCTGCGCGGCGCCGCCGACGCGGCATCCGCGGACTTCGCTGGAGTGGTGTCACTGCTGGCAGCGCCGCATCCTCCCGCGGAAGGCGCGGGCGCCGGCGGGGCAGCCGCGGTGCGGGCGGCGGTGCTCACCGCCGGCCTGGTCCAGGCCCTCGGCGACGCGGGAATCGCCGGGCCGCTGTGGTGCGTCACCCGCGGAGCCGTCTCCGTCGGCAGGTCCGACCCGCCGGAGGCACCGGCACAGGCAGCCGTCTGGGGGCTCGGCCGGGTCGCCTCGCTGGAGTACCCCGAGCGCTGGGGCGGACTGGTGGACCTGCCCGGCACACTGGACGAACAGACCGCGAGCCGGTTCGCCTCCGTCCTGGCGGGAGAGGACGGCGAGGACCAGGTCGCGGTGCGTGTGAGCGGAGCGTGCGGACGCCGTCTGCTGCCGGCTGCCGCGGCGGACGCGGAACGCGTCTGGAAGCCCCACGGCACGGTGCTGATCACCGGTGGCACCGGAGCGCTCGGCGGGCACGTCGCGCGCACCCTCGCCCACGAAGGCGCCGGGCACCTGGTGCTGGCCAGCCGGCGCGGCATGGAGGCACCCGGCGCTGACGAACTGCGCAACGAACTGCTCAGCGCCGGTGTCGGCGTCACCGTCGCCGCCTGCGACGTCGCCGACCGCGACGCCCTGCGGTCGGTCCTGGCGGCCGTCCCCGAGGAGCATCCGCTCACCGCGGTCGTCCACGCGGCCGGAGTCCTCGACGACGGCGTCCTGGACCGGCTCACCCCCGACCGGTTCGAGGAGGTCTTCCGCACGAAGGTCGACTCCGCGTTCGTCCTGGACGAACTGACCCGGGAGCGCGACCTGTCGGCGTTCGTCCTCTTCTCCTCCGCCTCCTCGGCGGTGGGAAACCCCGGCCAGGCCAACTACGCGGCCGCCAACGCCGTCCTGGACGCCCTCGCGGAGGACCGCCGCTCCCGCGGACTGGCCGCCACCTCCATCGCCTGGGGCCCCTGGGGCGGAGGGGGCATGGCCGACGACGCCCGGGCGGACCACAGCGCACGGCGCGCCGGAGTCGCCGCGATGGACCCCGCGCTGGCGTGCACGGCGATGCGCCAACTGGCCGCGGAGAGCGAGCCGACCGCAGTGGTCGCCGCCGTGGACGGAGCACGCGCCGCGAGCGGCTCCGGCCCCGGCGCCCTCATGAGCGACCTGCCCGGAACGGCCGCCGGGACCGCGCCGGACGCGGCCTCCGCCGACGGCGCGCCACGGGAGAAGCTGCTGCGGCTGCCGCAGGGCCGCCGCGCCGAGGCCGTGCTGGACATGGTGCGCGCGTGCGCCGCAGGAGTGCTCGGGCAGCCGGACGTGGAGGCGGTACGGGCCGAGAGGCCCTTCCGCGACCTCGGGTTCGACTCCCTGGCCGTCGTCGAACTGCGCAACCAGCTCAGCGCCGCCACCGGACTGAGCCTGGCCTCCACGCTGGTCTACGACCATCCGACGCCCGCAGCCCTGGCCGGCCACATCCTCGAACAGCTCTTCCCGGACGACGCCGCCGGCGCCGGGGCGGAGCCCGAGGAGGCCGAGATCCGGGAGCTGCTGGCGGCCGTGCCGCTCGCGCGGCTGCGGGAGATCGGCGTGCTGGAACCGCTGCTCCAGCTCGCGGGCCGCGACGGCACCGCCGACGCGGACACGTCCGCACCGCACGACGGCAGCAGCTCGATCGATTCCATGGCCGTGGACGACCTGGTGCAGGCGGCACTAGAGACCCCCCACCTGTCGCAGGACTGACGGAGCAGACGATGAACACCTCCAGCGAAAAAGTTGTCGAGGCACTCCGTGCGGCCCTGAAGGAGGCCGAGCGGCTGCGGCGGCAGAACAGGCAACTCGTCGCCGCCGCCACGGAACCCGTCGCGATCGTCGGCATGAGCTGCCGCTACCCCGGCGACGTGGCCACCCCCGAAGACCTGTGGGACCTGGTCGCCTCCGGACGGGACGGGATCACCGGTCTGCCCACCGACCGCGGATGGGACGTGGACGCCCTCCACGGCAGCGGCGTCGACGAACGCGGCACCAGCCTCAGCCTCCAGGGCGGATTCCTGCGCGGCGTCGCCGAGTTCGACCCCGGGCTCTTCGGGATCTCGCCGCGCGAAGCACTCACCATGGACCCCCAGCAGCGGCTGCTGCTGGAGTCGGCGTGGGAAGTGATCGAACGGGCCGGCATCGACGCCACGACCCTGCGCGGCAGCCGCACCGGCGTCTTCGTCGGCACCAACGGCCAGGACTACGCCCACCTGCTCATCAGGTCGGTCTCCGACGCCACGGGCGACATCGGAACCGGTATCGCCGCCAGCGCCGAATCCGGCCGCCTCTCCTACGAACTGGGCCTGGAAGGCCCCTCCGTGACGGTGGACACCGCCTGCTCCTCGTCCCTGGTCGCGCTCCATCTGGCAGCTCAGGCCCTGCGCAGCGGCGAGTGCTCCCTGGCGATGGCGGGGGGCGTCAACGTGATGGCCACGCCCGGTTCGCTCGTGGAGTTCAGCCGCCAGGGCGGCCTCGCCCGTGACGGCCGGTGCAAGGCGTTCGCGGAGGCCGCCGACGGCACAGGCTGGGCCGAGGGCGTGGGTCTGCTGCTGCTGGAGCGGCTCTCCGACGCGGAACGCAACGGGCACGAGATCCTGGCCGTCGTACGGGGCAGCGCGGTCAATTCCGACGGCGCGTCCAACGGATTCACCGCCCCCAACGGACGGGCCCAGCAGCGTGTCATCCGTCAGTCCCTCGACCGGGCGGGCCTGGAACCCTCCGAGGTGGACGCCGTGGAGGCGCACGGCACCGGCACCCCGCTGGGCGACCCGATCGAGGCGACCAGCCTCCTGGCCGCCTACGGCCAGGGCCGTGAACGCCCGCTGCTGCTGGGCTCCGTGAAGTCCAACATCGGACACACACAGGCCGCCGCGGGCGTCGCCGGTGTCATCAAGATGGTCATGGCCATGCGCCACGGAGCGCTTCCCCGGACGCTTCACGTCGACGCGCCCTCCTCCCACGTCGACTGGGACCCGGGTGCGCTCGAACTGCTCACCGAGCACACCGACTGGCCGGAGACCGGACGCCTCCGCCGTGCCGCCGTCTCCTCCTTCGGCGTCAGCGGCACCAACTCCCATGTGATCGTCGAACAGGCCCCCCAGGTCCCGGTGGCCGAGGACGTCCGCTCCCCGGCCGGTGCGGACGCGGCAACCGCGACCACGCGGGAGCCGGGGCCCGCGTCCGTCCTGCCCTGGGTGGTCTCCGGTGCGACGGAGGCCGCGCTGCGCGACCAGGCCGCCGCGCTCGTGTCGTGGCTGGACCGCCGCCCGGACCAGCGCCCGGCGGACGTGGCACTCTCGCTGGCCACCTCCCGTACCCGCTTCGAACACCGGCTTGCGGTCGTGACGCCCCACGGCGGCACGCCGCGCGACGCCCTGGCCGAGTGGGCGGCGGGCCGTTCCGCGCCCGGTGTCCTGGAAGGCGCCGCCCCGGGCCGCGCGAAGCTCGGCGTGCTCTTCTCCGGTCAGGGCAGTCAGCGGCTGGGCATGGGGCGGGAGCTCTACGAAGGCTTCCCCGTCTTCGCGGAGGCGCTGGACGCCGTGCTGGACGGTCTGGACCCGGGCCTGCGCGAGGTGATGTGGGGCGAGGACCCCGACGCGCTCAACCGCACCGGTCACGCGCAGGTCGCCCTGTTCGCCCTCGAGGTGGCGCTGTTCCGGCTCGTGGAGTCCTGGGGCGTACGGCCCGACGCCGTGGCCGGGCACTCCATCGGAGAGATAGCCGCCGCCCACGTGGCGGGCGTCTTCCCGCTCGCTGACGCCTGCGCCCTGGTGACGGCGCGTGCCCGCCTCATGGACGCCCTGCCGGCCGGCGGCGCGATGGCCGCCCTGCAGGCGTCGGAGGAGGAAGCCGGTTCCGCGCTGACGGAAGGAGTGTCCCTCGCGGCCGTCAACGGCCCCCGGTCGGTGGTCGTCTCCGGTGACGAGGCAGCTGTGCTCGCCGTCGCCGCCCGTTTCGAGGAGCAGGGCCGGAAGACCTCGCGGCTGAGGGTCTCGCACGCGTTCCACTCCGCGCTGATGGAGCCGATGCTGGAGGAGTTCCGGCGCGTGGCCGGGACACTCACGTACGCGGAACCGGAGATCGACGTCGTCTCCAACCTCACCGGCGAGGTCGCCACCGGCACCGAACTGTGCGACCCCGACTACTGGGTGCGGCACGTGCGGGAGACCGTCCGGTTCGCGGACGGCGTGCGGACGATGGAGCGTGAAGGCTTCCGCGCCCTGCTCGAACTCGGCCCGGACGGCGCGCTCTCGGCACTGGCGGCCGAGTCGCTGCCCGCGGGCGTGGCGGCGCCGGCGCTGCACAAGGACCGCGGCGAGGAGCGCGCCCTGGTGACCGCGCTCTCCCGGCTGCACGTCACGGGTGTGCCCGTCGACTGGGCGCCCCTGTTCGACTCCACCGGCGCACGGCGGGTGGACCTTCCGAACTACGCCTTCCAGCACGAGCGGTACTGGCCCTCGGTGTCCGTCACCGCGGGCGACGCGTCCGGTGCCTCAGGTGAGGGCCACCCGCTGCTGGGCGTCTCCGTGTCCGTGGCGGCCTCGGAAGAGATGATCATGACCGGCCGTCTGTCGCGGGCCGCCCACCCCTGGCTGGGCGACCACGAGATCGACGGAACGGTGCACTTCCCCGCCACGGGATTCCTCGAACTCGCGCTGCGCGCCGCCGACGACATCGGCTGCGCATCGGTGGCCGAACTGGCCCTGGCCGAACCGCTGTCGCTGCCCGAGCACGGATCGGTGCAGATCCAGCTCCGGGTGGGAGGGCCGGACGAGAACGGCCGCCGCCCGCTGCGGTTCTTCTCGCGCCCCGCGGAAACGACGGACGGGGAATGGACCCGGAACGCCACCGGACAACTCGAGGGAGGCCACGGCGCCCCGGACGAGGACGACGGTGCCGACGCCTCCCTCGCGTCCCTCGACACCCGGGCGTGGCCGCCGCGCGGCTCCACCGTCGTCGGACTGGACGGCTTCTACGAGGAGTTCGCCGACGGCGGACTGCTCCACGGGCCGGTCTTCCAGGGCGTGAGGGCCATGTGGCGACGGGGCCGGGAGATCTTCGCCGAGGTCGCCCTGCCCGAACAGGTCCAGGACGGCGACGCGTTCGGCGTGCACCCCGCACTGCTCGACTCCGCGCTGCACCCCGCGGTTCTGCTGGGCCCGGACGGCGGCGCGGGAACACCGCACACCCCCGCGGAGTGGAGCGGCGTCCGGCTGCACGCCTCGGGGGCCTCGGTGCTCCGCGTCAGGCTGCTCGCCGAGGGAGACTCCTTCTCCCTCACGGCGGCCGACGTCGAAGGGGCTCCGGTGATCTCGGCCGAGTCCGTCGCTCTGCGACCCGTCACCGCTCCGACGGACGACGGCCACCGCACGGAGCGGGACTCACTCTTCCGGGTGGAGTGGTCCGGCCACACCGTCCCGGCGGTCCACGACGCGGGCGACGCGTCCGGTGCGGCGGTCTGGGAGCTGCTGGGGGAGGACACCCTCGGACTCGGCGGCCGGCCCGTCGACCCGTGGGCGCAGAGCCCCGTACCGCAGGTCGTCCTCGTGCCCGTGGTCGGTGACATCGACGGCGGACCGGGATCGGTGCACACCCTCACGGCGAAAGTGCTCGGCCTGCTCCAGCAGTGGCTGACGGAACAGCGGCTCTCCGGCTCCCGGCTGGTCTTCGTCACCCGCGGCGCCGTCTCCGGCGAGGACGTCGCCGCCGCGGCCGTATGGGGACTCGTGCGGTCCGCGCAGACGGAGAACCCCGGCCGGTTCCTCCTCGTCGACCTCGACGACGCCGCCGAGTCCGCCGCCGTACTGCCCGGCCTGCCCGCCCTGCTGGACTCCGGTGAGACCCAGGCCGTCGTACGCGACGGGCAGGTGCGCGTCGCACGACTGGCCCCGCGTGCCGCCCCCTCCGCGCAGGACAGCGCCGCACGGCACTGGGCGGCGGAGGGAACGGTGCTGGTGACGGGCGGTACGGGCGGTCTGGGTGCGGTGGTGGCGCGCCACCTGGCCGCCGAGCACGAGGCGCGGGATCTGCTGCTGGTCAGCCGTCGCGGCCCGGAGGCGGACGGTGCCGGTGAACTCGCGGACGAACTGTCCGCGCTGGGGGCCCGCGTCGAGGTCGCGGCGTGCGACGTGAGCGACCGGGACGCGCTCAAGCGCCTGCTGGAGCAGCACCCGGTGCGTGCCGTCGTCCACACCGCGGGCGTCCTGGACGACGGCGTGATCGGTTCGCTGACGCCGGATCGAGTCTCCGGGGTGCTGCGGCCCAAGGTGGACGGGGCGTGGCACCTTCACGAACTGACCAGGGACCACGACCTGTCGGCGTTCGTGCTGTTCTCGTCGGTCTCGGGCGTGCTGGGGGCAGCGGGGCAGGGCAACTACGCGGCGGGCAACGCCTTCCTGGACGCCCTGGCCGCCCACCGGCGGGGACTGGGACTGCCGGGCGTCTCACTGGCGTGGGGCGCGTGGAACCCGGGCACGGGGATGACCAGCGGCCTGGACGAGGCGGACCTGCGCCGCATGACCGACAGCGGCGCGCCCGCACTCACCGTCGAACAGGGCCTGGCACTCTTCGACACCGCTACCGCTCCCGGGACGGACGAACCGCTGCTGGTGCCCCTGGCTCCCGGCACGGGCACCAGCCGCGCCGGTACTGCCGCCGTCCCCGCCGTCCTGCGCGGCCTGGTCCGACCGGGACGCCGGCGTGCCGCGAGCGGAAGGGAGCTGACGCGCGAGGGCATCACCGAGCAGCTGGCCGCGCTCTCCGGGGCCGAGCGTGAGCGTTTCCTGCTCGATCTGGTCCGTACCGAAGGTGCCCGCGTGCTCGGGCACTCCTCGCCCGAACCAGTGGGTGCCGACCGGGAGTTCCGAGGGCTCGGCTTCGACTCGCTGACCGCCATCGAACTGCGCAACCAGCTCGCCCCGGTCACCGGCCTCAGCCTGCCCGCCACTCTCATCTTCGACTACCCCACACCCCGTGTCCTGGCCGGTCACCTCCTGGCCGAACTCTTCGGCGAGAGCGAGGAGCAGGGCGCCGCCCCGCAGGCCGTCCCGCTGACCGACGACCCCGTCGCGATCGTCGGTATGAGCTGCCGCTTCCCCGGGGGCGTCCGCTCCCCGGAGGAGCTGTGGCGGCTGCTGGCCGACGGCGGTGACGCCATCTCCGGTTTCCCCGCCGACCGCGGCTGGGAGTCGGGCTTCCTCCACTCGGACGGAACCGCCGAGGGCGGATTCCTCGACGGGGCAGGGGACTTCGATCCGGCCTTCTTCGGGATCTCGCCGCGTGAGGCGGTGGCGATGGACCCGCAGCAGCGGCAGCTGCTGGAGACGTCCTGGGAGGCGGTCGAACGGGCGGGCATCGACGCCGCATCCCTGCGCGGCAGCCGCACAGGGGTGTTCGTCGGCACCAACGGACAGGACTACACCAACCTCGTCCTGCAGGCGGGCGGAGACATCGAGGGCCACGCGAGCACCGGCCTGGCGGCGGCCGTCATCTCCGGCAGGCTCTCCTACACCTACGGCTTCGAAGGCCCCGCGCTCACCGTCGACACGGCGTGTTCCTCGTCCCTGGTCGCCCTGCACCTCGCCGTGCAGTCACTGGGCAGCGGCGAGTGCTCGATGGCGCTCGTGGGCGGCGTGACAGTCATGTCCACTCCGATGAACTTCGCCGGCTTCAACGCCCAGGGAGGTCTGGCGCCCGACGGACGCTGCCGGGCCTTCTCCGACGACGCGGACGGCACCGGCTGGTCCGAGGGCGTCGGTGTCGTGGTGGTCGAACGCCTCTCGGACGCGCGGCGCAACGGACACCGGGTACTGGCCGTCGTGGAGGGCAGCGCCGTCAACCAGGACGGCGCCTCCAACGGGCTGACCGCCCCCAACGGCCCGTCCCAGCAGCGCGTCATCAGGCAGGCGCTGGCCGGCGCGGGGCTCTCACCCTCCGACGTCGACGCGGTGGAGGCGCACGGCACGGGTACCTCGCTCGGCGACCCGATCGAGGCGCAGGCGCTGCTGGCCGCCTACGGCCAGGACCGCGAGCGGCCGCTGCTTCTCGGCGCGGTGAAGTCCAACCTGGGGCACACTCAGGCCGCAGCCGGTGTCGCCGGGCTCATCAAGACCGTAATGGCCCTGGAACACGGCGAGTTGCCCAGGACCCTGCACGTGACGGAACCCTCGACCCATGTGGACTGGTCCTCCGGCGCCGTCGAGCTGGTGACCGAGCAGACGGCCTGGCCGGAGACCGGACGTCCGCGCCGCGCCGGCGTCTCCTCCTTCGGCCTCAGCGGCACCAACGCCCACGTGATCATCGGGCAGCCGCCCCTGCCCGAACCCCCCACGGACGGCACGGACGATCCCGCGGCATCCGAGCCCGAGGCCGGCGGACCCGCCAGGCCCGCCGTGGTGCCCTGGCCCGTGAGCGCGAGGTCCGCCGCCGCACTCGACGCCCAGGTGGCCCGGCTGCGGTCGTTCGCGGAAGCACCCGGCAGCCCCGCCCCCGCCGACACCGGCCGCGCGCTGACCACGGGGCGGTCCGTGTTCGAGCACCGCGCCGTTCTCCTGGCCACGGACGAGGGGGTCACCGAAGCCGCCAGGGGAGAGGCAGCCGAGCGCTCCCTCGCGGTGGTCTTCTCCGGTCAGGGAGCACAACGCCTCGGCATGGGACGGGAGTTGTACGACCGCTTCCCGGTCTTCGCGGAAGCCCTGGACGCCGTGCTCGACCGGCTCGGCCCGGCCGTGCGCGAGGTGATGTGGGGCACCGACCCGGATGCCCTCGACGACACCGGACACGCCCAGCCCGCCCTGTTCGCCGTCGAAGTGGCCCTGTACCGGCTGGCCCGGTCCTTCGGCATCACTCCCGACTGCGTCGCGGGACACTCCGTCGGCGAGATCGCCGCCGTACACGTCGCGGGCGGGCTCTCACTGACCGACGCCTGCACGCTGGTGACCGCGCGGGCACGGCTGATGAGCGCGCTGCCGCCCGGCGGCGCCATGGTCGCCGTCGACGCCGCCGAGTCCGACGTGCTGCCCCTGTTGAAGGACGGCGTCGACATCGCCGCCGTCAACAGCCCGTCCTCCCTGGTGCTCTCGGGAGCCGAGACGGCCGTGCAGGAGGTCGCCTCCGGGCTCGAGGCGGCAGGCCGCAGGACGACTCGTCTGTCCGTGTCGCACGCTTTCCACTCGCCGCTGATGGACCCGATGCTCGAGGAGTTCCGCGACGTGGTCGCCGAACTCGCCTTCGCGCCCCTGTCCATGCCCGTCGTCTCCAACCTGACCGGCCGGATCGCCACCGACGCGGAGCTGAGCACCCCGGAGTACTGGGTACGCCACGCGCGCCGGACCGTGCGCTTCGCCGACGGCATCACGGCGCTGCACGAGGCGGGCGTGAACGCGCTGTTCGAGCTCGGCCCGGACGGCGTGCTCGCAGCGGCCGCACAGGAGTCGCTGCCGGCCGGCACCCCCGTGACGCCCGCGCTGCGCAAGGACCGCGGCGAGGAGCCGGCGCTGCTGGCCGCCCTTTCCCGGCTGCACGTCGCCGGCGTGGCCGTCGACTGGGCGCCGGTTTTCGCCGGGACGCGGGCCCGGCATGTGGACCTGCCCACCTACCCGTTCCAGCACGAGCGGTTCTGGCCGCAGCCCCCGCAGGACTCACCCGGCGCCGGACCCGCCCAGGACCCCGTCGATGCGGCGTTCTGGGCGGCCGTGGAGAGCGAGGACCTGGAATCACTCGCGGACACACTCGACCTCGACGGCGACACCGTCTCCGCCGTCGTGCCCGCGCTGTCCGCGTGGCGCGAGCGCCGCCTGGCCCGGTCCACCGTGGACTCCTGGCTCTACAAGGAGACATGGCAGCCGCTGACGGGCGCCTCCACGCACGCGCCACCGGCCGGCAGCGCCGGGTCGTGGCTGGTCGTCATCCCTGTCGGACTGGCCGACGACGAATGGGTGGCGGAGGTGACCTCCGCCCTGGGACCGGATGTCACACAGGTCGAGGTCATGGGCGACCGCGATCACATGAGGGCCCGGCTGGAGAGTGTCCCCGCCGGGGTCGGCGGTGTTCTCTCGCTGCTCGGACTCGTCGAGGCCCCCGGCCTCCTCGCCGAGCCCGCGCCCGCCGGGGTCGCCTGGACCCTCAGCCTGATCCAGGCGCTGGGGGACGCCGCCATCACCGCTCCGCTGTGGTCGGTGACCCGGGGAGCGGTGTCGGCCGGCCGCAGCGACGTGGTCACCAACCCCCTCCAGGCAGGAGTGTGGGGCCTCGGCCGGGTGGCCGCCCTGGAGCACCCCGAACGCTGGGGCGGACTCATCGACCTGCCCGAGGTACTGGACGAACGAGCCGTGCGCCGACTGGCCTCGGCGCTGACCAGCGACTCCGGCGAGGACCAGGTCGCCGTGCGGCGGTCCGGCCTCTTCGGCCGCCGTCTCACCCCCGCCCCGCCCCGGACGGCGTCCGGAGACCGGGAGCTGTCGGGGACCGTGCTGATCACCGGGGGGACCGGCGCTCTCGGCACACACGTCGCCCGCGACCTCGCCCGTCACGGTGCCGCACACCTGCTGCTCCTCAGCCGCCGGGGTCCCGACGCCCCCGGCGCGGACGCCCTGCGCGAGGAACTGGCCGCGCTGGGCACCGAAGTGGACATCGTCGCCTGCGACGTGGCCGACCGTGCCGCCCTCGTCGCGGCACTGGCAGCCGTTCCCCCCGAGCGTCCGGTGTCCGCCGTCGTGCACACCGCGGGAGTTCTGGACGACGGCGTGCTGGAGAGCCTCTCGCCCGAGCGCTTCGCGGAGGTCTTCCGCTCGAAGGTCGTCTCGGCCATGCTGCTGGACGAGCTGACCCGCGACCTGGACCTGTCGGCCTTCGTTCTCTTCTCCTCGGTGGCGGGTGCCGTCGGCAACCCCGGGCAGGCCAACTACGCGGCCGCGAACGCCGTCCTGGACGCGGTCGCACAGGCACGGCACGCCGAGGGACTGCCCGCCACGTCCATCGCCTGGGGCGCCTGGGCGGGCGAGGGCATGGCAGGCGGCACGAAGGCCGGCGACGCGATGCGCCGCAGCGGGTCGGTGACGCTCGACCCCGAACTGGCCGTCCCGGCACTGTGGCGGCTCGTCGCCGAACCCGAGGCCACCGCCGTCGCCGCGGATCTGCGCCAGCCGCACATGCTCGGCGGGCTGCTCAGCCTGCGGCCCGCCCCGCTGCTCTCCCGGCTCCCCGAAGCCCAGCAGGTGATCGACCGGGTCGAGACCGCCCGCCGGGAAGCCGAGTCGGCCGCCTCCGACTTCCACCGCAAGCTGCGCGGGCTGGCCGAGGACGACCGCCTGGCCGCGGTCCTGGACCTGGTGCGTACGCAGGCCGCCGCCGTGCTCGGCCACTCCGGGAAGCAGGACGTCAGCCCCGGCAAGGCCTTCCGCGACCTCGGATTCGACTCGCTCACGGCGATGGAACTGCGCAACCAGCTCGGAGCCGTCACGGGGCTGACCCTGCCCGCCGGCCTCGCCTTCGACCACCCCACCCCCGCTGCGCTCGCCGCGCACCTGCTGGACCAACTCCTCGGCGGGTCCGGCGGCCCGCGGACGGAGGAGCCCGGGCCGTCCGCCCGGGCCGCCGTCGAGGACGAGATCGCCCTCGTCGCCGCGGCGTGCCGCTTCCCCGGAGGGATCACGTCACCGGAAGACCTCTGGCGCGTGCTCGCCGACGGACGCGACGTGATCGGGGAGTTCCCCTCGGACCGGGGCTGGGACACCGGCGGACTCGAGAGCGCCACCGGCCGCGGCGGCTTCCTCGACGGCGTCGCCGACTTCGACGCCGGCTTCTTCGGCATCTCGCCGCGTGAGGCACTGGCGATGGACCCGCAGCAGCGTCTCCTGCTGGAGACCTCCTGGGAGGCCGTCGAACGGGCCGGCATCGACCCGGTGTCGCTGCGCGGAAGCCGCACCGCGGCGTTCGTCGGTACGAACGGGCAGGACTACCAGCACGTGGTGATGGCCTCCCGCGAGGACCTGGAGGGCCATGCCGGAACGGGACTTGCCGCCAGCGTCCTCTCCGGCAGGCTCTCCTACACGCTGGGCCTGGAGGGCCCCGCCGCCACGGTCGACACGGCGTGTTCCTCCGCGCTGGTCGCGATGCACTGGGCCGCCCAGGCGCTGCGGGCGGGGGAGTGTTCGCTCGCCCTGGCCGGAGGCGTGACGGTGATGTCCACCCCGACGAGCTTCTCCGGCTTCTCCCGGCAGGGCGGGCTGGCTCCCGACGGCAGGTGCAAGGCGTTCTCGGACGGCGCGGACGGTACGGGCTGGTCCGAGGGTGTGGGCGTGCTGGTGCTGGAGCGGCTGTCCGACGCGGAGCGCAACGGACACCGGGTGCTGGCGGTGCTGCGTGGGTCCGCGGTCAACCAGGACGGTGCGTCGAACGGTCTGACGGCGCCCAACGGCCCGTCCCAGCAGCGCGTGATCCGGCAGGCGCTCGGCAGCGCGGGACTGTCCCCCTCGGACGTGGACGCGGTGGAGGCGCACGGCACGGGAACGGCTCTGGGCGACCCGATCGAGGCGACCAGCCTCCTGGCCTCCTACGGGCAGGAGCGCGGCGGCCGGCCGCTGCTGCTGGGCTCGGTGAAGTCCAACCTGGGCCATACGCAGGCGGCCGCCGGGGCGGCCGGCGTGATCAAGATGGTGCAGGCCCTGCAAAACGGCCGGCTGCCGCGGACCCTGCACGTCGACGCGCCCTCGTCGCACGTGGACTGGGACACGGGCGCCGTCGAACTGCTCGTGGACGAACGCGAGTGGCCGCAGGTGGAGCGGCCCTGGCGTGCGGGTGTGTCCTCCTTCGGGATCAGCGGCACCAACGCCCATGTGATTCTGGAACAGGCTCCCGGGGCCGCGAACGCGCCGGAGGCCCCGCGGCCGCGCCCCGGCGCCGTGCCGGTGCAGGTGTCGGCCAGGAGCGCCGAGGCGCTCGACGAGCAGGTGGCACGCATCCGCTCATGCGCGGAAGAGCTCGCACCGCTCGATGTCGGCTACTCCTCGGCCGTCTCCCGTTCCGTCTTCGAGCACCGTGCCGTGCTCCTCGCCACGGACGGGGGCGACCTCCCGGAGATCGCCAGGGGAGAGGCCGCCGAGCGGACCCTGGCCGTGCTCTTCTCCGGGCAGGGCAGCCAGCGGCTGGGCATGGGACGGGAGCTGTATGACCGCTTCCCCGTCTTCGCGGAGGCGTTCGACGCCGTGCTGGCGCATCTCGACCCGGGACTGCGCGACGTCGTCTGGGGTGACAGCGAGCGGGAGCTGAACCGGACGGGCTGGGCTCAGCCCGCACTGTTCGCGCTCGAGGTGGCCCTGTTCCGGCTGGCGGAGTCGTGGGGCCTGCGGCCCGCGTCTCTTGCCGGGCACTCGATCGGCGAGGTCGCCGCCGTGCACGTGGCAGGCGTGCTGTCGCTGGCCGACGCCTGTGCGCTGGTCTCGGCCCGTGCCCGGCTGATGCAGGCGCTGCCCGAGGGCGGTGCCATGGTGGCCCTGCGCGCGGCGGAGGAGGAGGTGCTGCCGCTGCTGACCGACGAGGTCACCGTCGCTGCCGTCAACGGACCACGGTCCGTGGTGATCTCGGGCGCCGCCGAAGCCGTGACCCGGGTAGCGGAACGGTTCTCGAAGTCGACGTCGCTGACGGTCTCGCACGCCTTCCACTCGCCGCTGATGGACCCGATGCTGAACGGCTTCCGCGCGGTGCTGGAAGAGCTGACGTTCGCGGAACCCCGTATCCCGGTGGTCTCGAACCTGACGGGACGGACGGCGTCCGCCGAAGAGCTGTGCTCCGCGGAGTACTGGGTGCGGCACGTACGTGAGACCGTGCGCTTCGCCGACGGCATACGCACCCTGGAGGACCAGGGCACCACCGCATACGTCGAGTTGGGCCCCGACGGCACCCTCTCGGCCATGGCCGCGGAGTCCGCCGCCGCAGACGTGCCGATGGTCCCCCTCCTGCGCAAGGACCGGCCGGAAGCGGCGGCAGCGGCGACCGCCCTGGCCCGGCTGCACGTGAGCGGCGTCGGCGTGGACTGGGCCGAATGGTTCGCCGGCACCGGAGCCCGCCTGGTGGACCTGCCCACCTACGCCTTCCAGCGTGAGCGTTTCTGGCCCGCCGTACGCGGCGCGGGCCGTGGCGGAGACATATCGGGGCTGGGCCTGGCACCGGCCGGGCATCCGCTCCTGGGAGCGGCGCTGATGGTCGCCGGTTCCGACGAGGCCATGCTCACCGGGCGGCTCTCCGTGCCGACCCACCCCTGGCTCGCCGATCACGTCGTCGGCGGACAGGTGCTCTTCCCCGGCACCGGATTCCTCGAACTGGCCGTCCACGCGGGCGACGTCACCGACTGCAACCGCGTGGAAGGGCTCACCCTGACGGCCCCGCTCGTCCTGGGCGAGCACGAAGCGGTCGATGTGCAGGTTCGCGTCGGTGCCGCCGGCGAGACGGGCCGCCGCCCGGTGAACGTGTACGCCCGCAGCGCCGGTGCCGCCGACGGGGAGTGGACCTCACACGCCGAGGGCACCCTCGCCGCCGCGGCGCGACGGGAGGAGCCGGGAATCACCGGCCAGTGGCCGCCCGCCGGCGCCGAAGAGATCGATCTGAGCGGGTTCTACCCCCGCCTGGCCGACGAGGGCGGACTGGTCTACGGCCCCCACTTCCAGGGGCTGCGGGCCGCATGGCGGCTGGGCGAGGAGGTCTTCGTGGAGGCCGCGCTGCCCGAAGAGGCGGAGGACGCGGGCGAGTTCGGCCTGCACCCGGGCCTGCTCGACGCGGCGCTGCACGGCATCGGGCTCGTCGACGGCGGCGGCGAGGGCCTCCCCTTCGACTGGACCGGTGTGTCGCTGCACGCGGCAGGGGCGTCGGTGCTGCGTGCCCGGCTGGCACGTACGGGCGCCGGCACGGTCGCTCTCAGCGCCGTCGACGTCGAAGGCCGTCCGCTGATCTCAATCGAGTCGCTCGCCGTACGCAGGCCCGCCGCGCCGCAGGCCGCTGCGGCCCACGACGACGGCACACGGGACTCCCTGTTCCGTGTCGAGTGGGTTCCGGTCACCGTCGGCCCGGCGCCGGACGCGGACGCCGCGGCCATGGCCACGCTCGCCGCCGACACCCTCGCCGGTACCCTCGCCGCCGTCGCCGAGGGCACCACGGCACCGGACGTGCTCGTGATCCCGGCAGGCAGCGACGAGAGCGGGCCCGACGCGGTGCACGCGCAGACCCGGCGCGTGCTGGCGCTCCTCCAGGAAGCCCTCGAGGACCCGCAACTGGCCCGTACACGCCTGGTCTTCGCCACGCGCGGCGCGGTCGCCGCCCTCGGCGAGGAGACCGTGACCGACACCGCCGCCGCGGCGGTATGGGGCCTTGTGCGCTCCGCGCAGGCAGAGAACCCCGGCCGTTTCCTGCTGATCGACCTGGACGCCGCGGCAGCCGTCACACCGGAACTGCTCGTCACGGACGAACAGCAACTCGCCGTGCGCGACGGCGACGTGTACGCGGCACGGCTGGCACGGCTCGCCTCCGGGCCGTCCCTCACCCCGCCCTCAGGCGTCCCCTGGCGGCTGGACACCGCGAGCAAGGGCAGCCTCGACGACCTGGCACTCATGCCCTGCCCCGAAGTGCTGGAACCACTGACCGGACGTCAGGTGCGCGTCGCCGTGAGGGCGGCCGGCCTCAACTTCCGTGACGTGCTCAACGCACTGGGCATGTACCCCGGGGAGGCGGGGCTGTTCGGAGCCGAAGCGGCGGGCACCGTCGTGGAGACCGGGCCGGAGGTGTCCGGTCTGCGTCCGGGCGACCACGTCACCGGCATGGTCATCGGCGGAATGGGACCGCTCGCCGTCGTGGACGAGCGGTACCTCGCCCACGTGCCGCCCGGCTGGTCGTGGGAGGAGGCGGCGTCGGTGCCACTGGTCTTCCTGACCGCCCACCACGCACTGTGCGACCTCGCCGCCGTACGGCCCGGGCAGAAGGTCCTCATCCACGCCGCGAGCGGCGGCGTCGGCATGGCCGCCGTCCAGCTCGCCCGCCACCTCGGAGCGGAGGTCTTCGCCACCGCAGGAGAGAGCAAGTGGGACGCCGTGCGTGCCCTCGGTGTCGCCGACGACCACATCGCCTCCTCCCGCACCACGGAGTTCGAGGAACGGTTCCGCCGGGTGACCGGCGGTGAGGGCGTCGACGTCGTGCTCAACGCCCTCACCGGTGAATTCGTCGACGCCTCACTGCGGTTGCTGCGCCAGGACGGCACCTTCCTGGAGATGGGCAAGACCGACCTGCGAGACCCCGCGGAACTGCCCGGCGTGCGCTACCGGGCCTTCGACCTCGGACTGCTGGACCCCGACCACATCCGGCGGATGCTCGACGAGGTCCTCGACCTCTTCGGCCGGGGCGCCCTGCGGACGCTGCCCATCCGCAGCTGGGACGTACGCCGCGCCCGCGACGCCTTCCACCACATGAGCCGCGCCCAGCACACCGGCAAGATCGTGCTCACCCCGCCGCGGGCCTGGGACCCGCAGGGGACGGTGCTGGTGACGGGCGGAACGGGCGGTCTGGGCGCCGAGGTCGCCCGGCACCTGGTGGGCGAGCGGGGCGTGCGCCACCTGCTGCTGGCCTCACGCCGGGGCGAAGAGGCTCCGGGCGCGGTCGCGCTGCGCAAGGAGCTGAACGCACTGGGGGCAGAGGTCTCGGTGACGGCGTGCGACGTGGGGGACCGGAAGGCCCTCGCCGCGATGCTGGACGCTGTTCCGCACCGGCATCCGCTGACTGCCGTGGTGCATACGGCGGGAGTGCTGGACGACGGTGTGATCGGGTCGCTGACCGCGGACCGTCTGGAGGGCGTGCTGCGGCCGAAGGCGGACGGCGCCTGGTATCTGCACGAGCTGACGCGGGAGCAGGACCTGGCGGCGTTCGTGGTGTTCTCGTCGGTGTCGGGACTGCTCGGTACGCCCGGGCAGGGCAACTACGCCGCCGGCAACGCCTTCCTCGACGCGCTGGCCACCCACCGGCGGGGCCTGGGGCTGCCAGGGGTCTCCCTCGCCTGGGGCGCCTGGGAGGCCGGCGCCGGCATGACCAGCGGCCTCGACGACGCCGCGATGGAACGCATGAGGCGATCCAGCATGCCTCCGCTGTCCGTCGAGGCGGGACTGGCACTCTTCGACGCCGCCACCGGCGCGGACGAAGCCCTGGTCGTTCCGGCACGCGTCGTGACCGGCGAGGTGAAGGGCCGGGCACCGCACCCCGGTCCGGTGCCTCCCGTGCTGCGCGGGCTGCTGCGCACCGGCCGCCGCACGGCCGCGGGCGGCGAACGGGCCGCCGGGGCTCTCCACGACCTCCAGGCCGTACCTCCGGCCGAACGCGCACGCCACCTGACCGGACTCGTCCAGGCCGAGGTCGCCAAGGTGCTCGGCCACGCCGCGCCCGAAGCCGTCGACACCGGACGGGAATTCCGCCAGCTCGGCTTCGACTCGCTCACCGCCGTCGAACTGCGCAACCGGCTCGGCTCGGCCACCGGTCTGATGCTTCCCGCCACACTCGTCTTCGACTACCCGACGCCGCGGATGCTGGCCGCGCATCTCCTCGGTGAACTCTTCGGCGAGGAGCAGGAGGAACTCGACGCGGCCCAGCCGCAGACGTACACGGCCGACGACCCCGTGGTCGTCGTCGGCCTCAGCTGCCGCTTCCCCGGCGGGATCGACACGCCTGAGGACCTGTGGAAGCTGCTCGTCGAAGGACGGGACGCCATAGGGGAGTTCCCCACCGACCGGGGCTGGGACCTGGACGGCCTCCTCGGGGACGGCCCTGGGAACAGCATCACCTCGGAGGGCGGATTCCTGCGCGGGATCGGCGACTTCGACGCCGGCTTCTTCGGCATCTCGCCGCGTGAGGCGGTGGCGATGGACCCGCAGCAGCGGCTGCTGCTGGAGACCTCCTGGGAAGCCCTCGAACGGGTGGGCATCGACCCTGTGTCGCTGCGCGGCGGCAGGACCGGAGTGTTCGTCGGCGCCAGCGGCCAGGACTACGCCCACCTCGTCCTGGCCTCGCAGCAGAGCATGGAGGGCTACTCAGGCATCGGCACGTCGGCGAGCGTCATCTCGGGCAGGCTCTCCTACACGCTCGGGCTCGAGGGCCCGGCGATGACGGTGGACACGGCATGCTCGTCGGCGCTGGTGTCGCTGCATCTGGCGGCGCAGGCGCTGCGGGCCGGGGAGTGTTCGCTCGCCCTGGCCGGCGGTGTGCAACTGATGGCGACGCCGGGCGCGTTCATGGAGTTCACGCAGCAGGGCGGCCTGGCGCCGGACGGACGCTGCAAGACCTTCTCCGACGACGCGGACGGCACCGCCTGGTCCGAGGGCGTCGGCGTCATGGTGGTCGAACGGCTCTCGGACGCCCGGCGCAACGGCCACCGGGTCCTGGCCGTGGTGCGCGGCAGCGCCGTCAACCAGGACGGTGCCTCCAACGGGCTGACCGCCCCCAACGGCCCCTCGCAGCAGCGCGTCATCCGTCAGGCACTGGCGGGCAGCGGCCTTTCCGCGTCCGACGTGGACGCGGTGGAGGCGCACGGCACCGGCACCACCCTGGGCGACCCGATCGAGGCGCAGGCGCTGCTTGCGGCGTACGGGAAGGAGCGGCAGGAGCCGCTGCTGGTCGGCTCGGTCAAGTCCAACCTGGGACACACCCAGGCCGCGGCGGGTGCCGCGGGGATCATCAAGATGGTGATGGCGCTGGAACACGGCGTGCTGCCCAAAACCCTGCATGTGACGGAGCCTTCGTCGCACGTGGACTGGTCCTCGGGAGCGGTCGAGCTGCTGACCGAGCAGTCCGCGTGGCCCGCGCGTGAACGTCCCCGCCGGGCAGGCGTCTCCTCCTTCGGTATCAGCGGCACCAACGCCCACGTCATCCTCGAACAGGCCGGGCCGCCGGAAGGACAGCACGCCGACGAGCCGGAGGAACCAGCGGTGACCCCCGCCATGGTGCCGCTGCCCGTGTCGGCCAGGACGGACGCCGCGCTCGAGGCCCAGGTCGCCCGCGTCCGGGCCCGCACCGGGGAACAACCCGCCCTCGACGTCGGGTTCTCGCTGACGACGTCGCGTTCGCTCTTCGAGCACCGTGCGGTGCTGCTGGCCACGGACGAGGGCGCGGCTCAGATCGCCCGGGGTGCGGCGAAGCGGCGTCCCACGGCCGTGCTCTTCTCCGGCCAGGGTGCTCAACGTCTCGGCATGGGACGGGAGTTGTACGACCGCTTCCCGGTGTTCGCGGAGGCGCTGGAGACCGTGCTCGGCCGGCTCGACCCGGCCGTACGTGAGGTGATGTGGGGAGCGGACGAGGAGGAGCTGAACCGGACGGGGTTCGCGCAGCCCGCCCTGTTCGCGCTGGAGGTGGCCCTGTACAGGCTGGCCCGGTCCTTCGGCGTCGAGCCGGACTTCGTCGGCGGGCACTCGGTCGGTGAGATCGCCGCCGCGCACGTGGCGGGGGTGCTGTCGCTGGAGGACGCGTGCGCACTGGTCTCCGCACGGGCGCGGCTGATGCAGGCGCTGCCCGAGGGCGGCGCGATGATCGCCCTCGAAGCCGGCGAGGACGAGGTGACCGCGCTGCTCGGAGACGGCAGCACCGTCTCGCTCGCCGCCGTCAACGGCCCCATGTCCCTGGTGGTCGCCGGAGACGAGGACGCCGCGACGGACATCGCGCGGCGGTTCGAGGAGAACGGCCGCAAGACTAGGCGTTTGCCGGTCAGCCATGCATTTCACTCGCCCTTGATGGAACCGATGCTGGACGACTTCCGCGCGGTGGTCGAGGAGCTTTCCTTCTCACCGCCGCACATCCCGGTGGTCTCGAACCTCACCGGCCAGGTGACCGCCGGGGATGAGCTGTGCTCGGCGGAGTACTGGGTGCGGCACGTGCGGGAGACCGTCCGCTTCGCCGACGGCGTGAACGCTCTCGCGGCCCGGGGCGTGTCCGCGTTCCTGGAGTTGGGCCCGGACGGAGTGCTCTCGGCGCTTGCCGGAGAGGCCGTGCCCGACGCCGTGGCGGTACCGCTGCTGCGCAAGGACCGCGGCGAGGAACGCGCGGCCCTGTCCGGACTGGCCCGGCTGCACGCGTCCGGCGTCGACGTGGACTGGACCCCCTGCTTCGCCGGTACGGGCGCACAGCGCGTGGACCTGCCCACCTACGCCTTCCAGCACGAGCGTTACTGGCCCACCGGAACGGCCGCCAAGGGCGACGCAACCGGTCTCGGCATGGTCCCGGCGCAGCACCCGCTGCTGGGCGCGGCCATGCCCGTCGCCGGTTCCGGCGCGGTGGTCTTCACCGGCAGGCTCTCCGCGTCCACGCTGCCCTGGC
This sequence comes from Streptomyces sp. TAA204, assembly GCF_000424965.1. Lineage (NCBI taxonomy): Bacteria > Bacillati > Actinomycetota > Actinomycetes > Kitasatosporales > Streptomycetaceae > Streptomyces > Streptomyces sp. TAA204. The sequence continues at coordinate 315,021 of NZ_AUKW01000010.1, read as the reverse complement.
TGAGCGACCACGCCGTGCACGGGGCGACGACGTTCCCGGCGGCCGGGTTCGCCGAACTCGCGGTACGGGCCGCGGACGAGGTGGGGTGCGACCACGTCCGGGAACTGCACGTGAGCACGCCTCTCGTTCTCGCGGAACGGGACGCGGTGGCCGTGCAGGTCTGGGTCTCCGAACCCGGGGAGGAGGGACACCGCACCCTCACCGTCCACTCCCGGCCCGCCGACGTCCCGGGGCAGCCCTGGACCCGGCATGCCGGCGGAGTACTGACCACCGGCGGCCCGGCTGCCGGCTTCACCGCCGAGCAGTGGCCGCCCGCCGGGGCTGCACCCGTCCGGCTGGAGGGCTGGTACGAGGAGTTGGAAGAGGCCGGGATCTCCTGCGGGCCCGTCTTCCAGGGCCTGCGCGCAGCATGGCGGAGCGGTGACGAGATCTTCGCCGAGGTCGAACTGCCCGAAGAGGTCTCCGACGCGCGCTCGTACGGGCTGCACCCCGCGCTCCTGGAGACCGCGGCCCGTGCCGCGGACGCCTCCTCCGGCACCGGCGCCGCCAGGGTCCCGGTGTCCTGGGAGGGCATGTCCCTGCACGCCTCGGGCGCCTCGCTGCTGCGGGTCAGGCTCGCGGCGAGGGGAGCGGACACCGTGTCGCTGGCCGCGGCCGACCACGAGGGCGCCCCGGTGATCTCGGTGGACGCACTGACTCTGCAGGCCCCTCCGGCGGAGCACGCCGGCCACGCCGCCCGGCAGGCGGCCGCGCCCGAGGCGATGCTGCGGCTCGAGTGGATACCCGCCGACGCCGAAGCGCGGGCGGCCACCACCCGCTGGGCGGTGGTCGGCAGCGACGAGTTCGGCGTCGGCGCGGCGCTGGAGGACGCCGGCCACACCGTCGGCGACCCTGTCACGGCGCTGGCTGAGACGGTCACCGACACCGGCGGGGCACCCGACGTGGTGGTCGCACCGCTTGCCGGGTCCGGTACGGGCGAGGCCGGCCGCGAGGCACGGAGGACGGCCGCTGCGGCACTGACTCTCGTGCAGGAATGGCTGGCGGACGAGCGGTTCGCCCACTCCCGGCTGCTGTTCGTCACCCGCGGCGCCGTCACAGCCACCCCCTTCCGCAACACCGCCGACGCCCTGACCGGTCTCGGCACGGCCACCGCCTGGGGCCTGGTGCGCTCCGCCCAGTCGGAGAACCCCGGAAGCATCCTCCTGGCGGACCTCGACGATGCCGGTGTCTCACTCGGCGCCCTGCCGTCCCTGCCCGGACTGCTCGACTCGGGCGAGACGCAGGCCGCGGTGCGCGAAGGGACCGTACACGTCGCACGCCTGGCCCGCCTCGACGCGCCCGAACCCGCCGCGGAGCGGGCCGAGACCGCCGGGGGTGCCACCGGGGACGAGTACGCACGTCCCTGGGACCCCGACGGCACGGTCCTCATCACCGGAGGCACAGGCGGACTCGGTGCGGAGCTGGCACGCCATCTCGTCGCGGAACGCGGCATGAAGCACCTGCTGCTGAGCTCCCGGCGCGGCCCCGACGCACCCGGCGCGCTCGAGCTGCGGGCCGAGCTGACCGCGCACGGCGCCGAGGTGACCGTGGCCGCCTGTGACACCGCCGATCCCGCGGCCGTGGCCGGACTGCTCCGCGCGGTCCCCTCCGAGCACCCGCTCACCGCCGTCGTGCACGCCGCCGGCGTCCTCGACGACGGCGTCATCGCCGGGCTGACCACCGAGCGGCTGGAGAGGGTGCTGCGCCCGAAGGTCGACGGCGCGTGGAACCTCCACGAGGCAACCCGCGGACTCGGTCTGGCCGCGTTCGTCCTCTACTCCTCCGTCGCCGGCGTGATGGGCGCCGCGGGCCAGGGCAACTACGCGGCGGCCAACGCGTTCCTGGACGCACTGGCCCACCACCGCCGCGCGGAGGGGCTTCCGGGGCTGTCCCTGGCCTGGGGCCCCTGGGCCCAGGCGGAGGGCACCCGCACGGGCGGGCTGACCAGCACGCTCGGCGACACCGGCATGCGCCGCATGGACCGCTCCGGCATGCCGCCGCTGACCGTCGAAGAGGGCCTCGCGCTCTTCGACTCGGCCACGGCGCGCGAGGACGCACTCCTCATGCCCGTCAGGCTGAACCCCGACTCGGGGCGCACCGGCGCTCCCGTACCCGCGCTCCTGCGCGGGCTCGTGCGCACCGGCCGCCGTGCGGCGGGTGAACGGGCCTCCGGTGCGGGCCTCGCGGAGAAGCTGACCGGGATGCGCGAGAGCGAACGGGTGCCGTTCCTGGTCGACCTGGTGCGCCACCACGCCGCGGGTGTGCTCGGGCACGCCTCTCCCGAGGCGATCGAAGCCGACCGCGAATTCCGCCAGGTGGGCTTCGACTCGCTGACGGCGGTGGAGCTGCGCAACAGCCTCGCCGCCGCCACCGGAGCCCGCCTGCCCGCCACGCTCGTCTTCGACCATCCCACCCCCGGTGGCGTCGCCGAGGAGCTGGCGGCCCAGCTGCTCGGCGCGGCCGGTGACGGAGCACCGCTCCTGGCAGAGCTGGAGCGGCTGGAGGCCGCGCTGTCCGCCCGAGGCGCCGAGGAGATCGCCGAGGCAGGAGTCGCGACACGTCTGCGGCAGCTCCTCGCCCAGTACGGCGGCAACGGTGCCCAGACGGAGGAGGCCGCCGTCACGGAGCGGATTCAGGCCGCGAGCACCGACGAGGTGTTCGCGTTCATCGACAACGAACTCGGCCGTCGCACAGACGCTGATCCCGACCCTGGATGAGGAAGGTTCCTGGCGATGCCGGACGAAGAGAAACTCGTTGAGTACCTGAAGTGGGTCACCGCCGATCTGCACAAGACCCGCCAGCGCCTGGACGAGGTGGAATCGGGCCGGCACGAACCCGTGGCGGTCGTCGGCATGGCATGCCGGTTCCCCGGCGGGGTGCGTTCCCCGGAGGATCTGTGGGAGCTGGTCGCCTCCGGCGGCGACGCGATCGGCCCGTTCCCCGCCGACCGCGGCTGGGACCTGGGCACCCTCGCCGGTGACAGCAGGGGACACAGCGCCACGCTCCAGGGCGGGTTCATCGACGGCGCGGGCGACTTCGACCCCGCCTTCTTCGGCATCTCGCCCCGCGAGGCGCTGGCGATGGACCCGCAGCAGCGGCTGCTGCTGGAGACCTCGTGGGAGGCGGTCGAACGGGGCGGGATCGACCCGGTCTCCCTGCGCGGCAGCAAGACCGGGGTGTTCGTCGGCACGAACGGGCAGGACTACGGCCACGTGCTCATGGCCTCCCAGGAGGACGTGGAGGGCCACGCGGGCTCGGGCACCGCCGCCAGCGTCATCTCGGGCAGGATCTCCTACGCCCTCGGGCTCCAGGGCCCGGCCGTCACCGTCGACACGGCGTGCTCGTCGTCGCTGGTGGCGCTGCACCTGGCGGCGCAGGCGCTGCGCGGAGGAGAGTGCACGCTGGCACTGGCGAGCGGGGCCACGGTGATGGCCACCGCCTCCAACTTCGCCGGCTTCACACGGCAGGGGGGCCTGGCGGCGGACGGCCGGTGCCGGGCGTTCTCGGACGACGCGGACGGTACGGGCTGGTCCGAGGGCGTCGGCGTGCTGCTCGTCGAACGCCTCTCCGACGCGCAGCGCAACGGCCACCGGATCCTGGCCGTGGTGCGCGGCAGCGCCGTCAACCAGGACGGCGCCTCCAACGGGCTGACCGCCCCCAACGGGCCCTCGCAGCGCGAGGTCATCCGGGCCGCCCTGGCCGGGGCGGGGCTCTCCGCGTCCGACGTGGACGCGGTGGAGGCGCACGGCACCGGAACCACCCTGGGCGACCCGATCGAGGCGCAGGCACTGCTTGCGACGTACGGACAGGACCGGAAGACGCCGCTGCGGCTGGGAGCCGTCAAGTCGAACCTCGGGCACACCCAGGCCGCCGCCGGTGTCGCCGGTGTCATCAAGATGGTGCAGGCGCTGCGGCACGAGACGCTGCCGCCGACGCTGCACGTCAACGCGCCGTCGTCACACGTCGACTGGGATGCCGGCGCTGTCGAACTGCTGACCGGGCCCGTCGGGTGGCCGCGCACCGAGCGGCCCCGCTGCGCGGGCGTGTCCTCCTTCGGGATCAGCGGCACCAACGCCCACATCATCCTCGAACAGGCCCCCGACGCCGAGGAGGAGACCGAATCCCGCGGCACGTACTCCGGGCCGGTGCCGCTGGTGGTCTCCGGCAGGAACGCGGCCGCGCTGGACGCCCAGGTGGAGCGTGTCCGGGACGCGGTCGGGCGCCGCGAACACCCTGCCGTCGATGTCGGGTTCTCGCTGGCCACCGCGCGTTCGGTCTTCGAGCACCGTGCCGTGCTGCTGGCGACGGACGACGGCGTACGGGAGCTGGCCCGCGGCGTGGCGGGCCGGCGGTGCAGCGCCGTGCTGTTCTCCGGCCAGGGTGCCCAACGGCTCGGCATGGGACGGGAGCTCTACGACCGCTTCCCGGCGTTCGCCGAGGCGTTCGACGGCGTCGTGGCCCATCTGGACATGCCGCTGCGTGAGGTGATGTGGGGCAAGGACGAGGAGGAGCTGAACCGTACGGGGTTCGCCCAGCCCGCCCTGTTCGCTCTGGAGGTCGCACTGTTCCGGCTCACCGAGTCCCTGGGATTCACCCCGGACTTCGTGGGCGGGCACTCGATCGGTGAGGTGGCGGCCGCGCATGTGGCGGGCGTGCTCTCGCTTGAGGACGCGTGCGCGCTGGTCTCCGCGCGGGCGCGGCTGATGCAGGCGCTGCCCGAGGGCGGCGCGATGATCGCCGTCGAGGCCGGTGAGGACGAGGTCACACCCCGGCTGACCGCTCAGGTCTCCCTCGCCGCGGTCAACGGGCCCCGCTCACTGGTGATCGCCGGAGACGAGGACGCCGCACTGGAGATCGCCGCCGGGTTCGAGACCGAAGGCCGCAAGACCTCGCGTCTGCGGGTGTCGCACGCGTTCCACTCGCCGTCGATGGACCCGATGCTGGAGGACTTCCGCGCGGTGGTGGAGGGGCTGACCTTCTCCGAGCCGTTGATCCCGGTCGTCTCGAACCTCTCGGGCGCGGTGGCATCGGGCGAGGAACTGCGCACGCCCGGGTACTGGGTCCGTCATGTGCGGGAGCCCGTCCGATTCGCCGACGGCATCCGTGCGTTGGCGGACGAAGGCGTCACCGACTTCGTGGAGTTCGGCCCCGACGGTGTGCTCTCCGCGATGACACAGGAGTGCCTGGAAGCGCCGGAACAGTCCGGCGGCTCCGGTCCGGCGGTGGCCACCGTGCCCACGCTGCGGCGCGGGGCAGATGAACGGGCCGCCGTGGCCGCGGCGTTGGCACGCCTGCACGTGGCGGGTCCGCGGGTCTCCTGGGCGCAGTGGTTCACCGGGTGCGACGCGCGGCCTGTGGATGTGCCGACGTACGCCTTCCAGCGCGAGCGGTTCTGGCCGTCCGGGCGGGTCGCCGGCCCGGCAGGGAACGTCGCCGGGCTCGGCCTGGCACCGGCCGATCATCCGCTGCTGGGCGCGGCGCTGTCGGTGGCGGGCTCCGACGAGACCGTGCTGACAGGGCAGTTGTCGCTGGCGGCTCTCCCGTGGCTGGGCGATCACGTGGTGGGGGGCGTGGTCTTCTTCCCCGGCACGGGGTTCCTGGAGCTGGCCGTCCGTGCGGGGGACGTCGTGGGCTGTGAGCAGGTGGAGGAGCTGACACTTCTCTCGCCGCTCGTGCTGGCGGAGCGGGAAGCCGTGGACGTGCAGGTGCGGGTCGGCGCCGCCGACGGCACGGGCCGCCGCGGGTTGAGCGTGCACGCGCGTGCGGCGGGCGCGGCACAGGCGCCGTGGGTGACGCACGCGGAGGGGACGCTGTCCTCCGGCGTCCGGGCGGGGGAGCCGGGTGCGCAGGCGTGGCCTCCCGCAGGCGCGGAGGAGATCGGACTCGAGGGCTTCTACCCCCGCTTGGCCGACGAGAGCGCGCTGGTGTACGGACCGCTCTTCCGCGGACTGCGGGGCGTGTGGAGGGACGGCGGCCACGTCTTCGTGGAGGCCGGACTGCCCGAAGACGCCGAAGGGGCAGAGCAGGCGGCCGGATTCGGACTGCATCCGGCGTTGCTGGACGCGGTGCTGCACGGCATCGAGTTCGTCGAAGGGGCAGCTCAGGGCCTGCCGTTCGAGTGGTCGGGCGTCTCGTTGCACGCGACGGGCGCGGCGGCGGTCCGGGCTCGGCTGACGCGCACGGACTCCGGCGCCGTTTCCGTGGCCGTCTTCGACACCGAGGGCCAGCCGGTGATCTCGGTGGACTCGCTGACGCTGCGCGCCCCCGCGGCCGGTCGCGGCGCTGCCGCTCTCGCCGGGGGCGACGGCGTGCCCGAGTCGCTGTTCCGGGTGGAGTGGGTTCCGGTCGGGGACCTCTCCGCGTACGACGGCGCACCGTTGCGGACACTGACGGGCGATTCGCTGGCGGACGCGTTCGGTGCGGACGGTGCCGTGCCCGAGGCCCTGGCAGTCCCGGTGGACCCGGGCACCCCGGGATCCACGGCGGCGCACGCCGAAACGGCGCGCGTACTGAAGCTGTTGCAGGAAGCGGTGGACGACGAGCGCTTCTCCCGTCTTCGGCTGGTGTTCGCCTCGCGTGGCGCGGTGGCCGTCGCGGACGAGGCGGTCTCGGACGTGGCAGCCGCGTCGGTGTGGGGACTGGTGCGGTCGGCGCAGGCGGAGCACCCGGGACGCTTCCTGCTGGTGGACGCCGACCCGCAGCTCCCGGGCCGCCCGGGTGAGGTGCCCTCGGGCGTACTGGAGGCGGACGAACAGCAGTTGGCGGTGCGTGCCGGAAGCGCGTTCGCGGGACGTGTGGTGCGGCTGGGCTCCGGAGGGCTGAGTGTCCCGCCCCCGGGTACGCCGTGGCGGCTGGCCGTCCGTGCCTCCGGAAGTGTGGACGGCCTGGGGTTCGAGGTTCTCCCGGAGGCGCTGGAGCCGCTTTCGGGGCGACAGGTCCGGCTGTCGGTACGGGCAGCCGGTCTGAACTTCCGCGACGTGCTGAACGTGCTCGGTATGTACCCCGGTGAGGCGGGAGCACTGGGCGCGGAGGCGGCGGGCGTGGTCGTGGAGACCGGGCCGGAGGTGTCGGGTCTGCGTGTGGGGGACCGGGTGCTGGGGATGGTGCCGGGCGCCATGGGCCCGGTGGGAGTGGTCGACGAACGGTATCTGGCGCGAGTGCCGGAAGGCTGGTCGTGGAGCGAGGCGGCATCGGTGCCCCTGGTGTTCCTGACGGCGTACCACGCGCTGGTGGACCTGGCGGACCTGCGCGCGGGCGAACGGGTGCTGGTGCACGCAGGTGCGGGCGGCGTCGGCATGGCGGCCGTACAGCTTGCCCGCCACCTCGGCGCGGAGGTCTTCGCCACGGCGAGCGAGAGCAAATGGGAGGCCGTGCGGGCGCTGGGAGTGCCTGGGGACCACATCGCCTCCTCGCGGACGACGGAGTTCGAGGAGCGCTTCCGTGAGGTCTCCGGCGGCGCGGGCGTGGACGTGGTGCTGAACGCGCTCACGGGTGACTTCGTGGACGCGTCGCTGCGGCTGCTGGGGGAGGGCGGCCGGTTCCTGGAGATGGGGAAGACGGACGTGCGCGACCCGTCGGCCCTTCCCGGTGTCGAGTACCAGGCGTTCGATCTGGGATGGGTGGAGCCGGACCGGATCGGCCGGATGCTGGAGGAGGTGCTGGAACTCTTCGGGCAGGGGGACCTGGCGCTGCTTCCGGTGCGTTCGTGGGATGTGCGGCGCGCGGGAGAGGCGTTCCGGCTGATGAGCCGGGCCGAGCACGTGGGGAAGATCGTTCTGGAGGTCCCCGCCGGTTGGGCCGGCGCGCGTGGCACGGTGCTGGTGACGGGCGGCACGGGCGGTCTGGGTGCCGTGGTCGCGCGGCATCTGGTGGCGGAGCACGGCGTGCGGGACGTGCTGCTGACCTCTCGTCGGGGCCCGGAGGCGGAAGGCGCCGGGGAGCTGCGGGAGGAACTGGCGGCGCTGGGAGCCTCGGTCTCGGTGGCGGCGTGTGACGTGGCCGACCGGGACGCGCTGGCCGCCCTGCTGGACGGGCGCGACCTGTCGGCGGTGGTGCACACGGCGGGTGTGCTGGACGACGGGGTGATCGGCTCGCTGACTCCGGAGCGTCTGGGGACGGTGCTGCGCCCGAAGGCGGACGGAGCGTGGAACCTGCACGAGCTGACACGGGAGTCGGAGCTGTCGGCGTTCGTGCTGTTCTCGTCGGTCTCGGGCGTGCTGGGGGCCGCGGGGCAGGGGAACTACGCGGCGGGGAACTCCTTCCTGGACGCCCTGGCCTCGCACCGGCGGGGGCTGGGACTGCCGGGGGTCTCGCTGGCGTGGGGTGCCTGGACTCCCGGCACCGGCATGACCAGCGGACTGGACGAAGCGGCGATGGAGCGCATGCGGCGTTCGCTGATGCCGCCTCTGAGCGTCGAGGACGGCCTGAGGCTTTTCGACGCCGCCACCGGCGCGGACGAACCCCTGGTCATCCCCGCCCACATCAACATCGCCGGCGCCGCGGGCGGTGCCGGCGGCCAGGCCGGTTCCGTGCCGCCCCTCCTGCGGTCCCTCCTGCCCACCCAGCGTCCCACTGCCGCCGCCGGAGCCAGGCCGTCCGCCGATACGGTCCGGGACCGTCTGCGTGAGAGCGATCCCGCCGAGCAGGAGCAGATCCTGTGCGAACTGGTCGTCAAGAGCGCCTCGGCCCTGCTCGGTCACACGGACTCCGGCGCGGTCGATCCCGAACGGGACTTCCTGGAGATGGGCTTCGACTCACTCATCGCCGTCGAACTGCGCAACCAGCTGTCGGAACTGCTCGACATGCGACTGCCCAGCTCGATGGTCTTCGACAACGGGACACCCGCAAAGCTCGCCCGTTCGCTGCGTGACGAGCTCACCCGGACCGGCGCTGCCGGGACGGGCCCCTCCGTGACGGGTGAGGTCGCCCCGGAGGACACGGTGCACGGGTTGTTCATGAACGCCGTGAACTCCGGCAACGCGCTCAAGGGACTGCGGATGCTGACGGCGGTGGCAGGGCTGCGGCCCATGTTCGACAACCCGGCCGAGCTGGAGGAACTCCCCGCCCCCACCACGCTCGCGGAGGGCCCGCAGAACCCGAGGCTGATCTGCGTCAGCGCCCCCGGCGCGAGTGCCGGTGTGCATCTGTACTCGCGTCTGGCGGCGCACATGCGCGGAACACGCCATGTCTCGGCGCTTCCCCTGATGGGGTTCGCCCACGGCGAGAGTCTTCCGGCGACGTCCGAGGCCGCGGCCCGCGTCGTGGCGGAGAGCGTCGTGCACGCCTCCGACGGCGAGCCGTTCGTGCTGGCCGGACACTCCTCTGGCGGCACAGTGGCCTTCTTCGCGGCCGCCGTCCTGGAAGAGACCTGGGGCATCAGGCCCGAGGCCGTCATCATGCTGGACACCCTGAGCCTGCGTTACGAGGGCAGCGAGGACATCAACTTCGTCGAGGTCTCCGACAGTTACTTCAACACCATGGACTCACCGGCCGTGAGCATGAACAGCGCACGCCTGTCGGCCATGGCCCACTGGTTCCTCAAGGTCACCGAAATGGATCAGGAACCCAAGGCACCCAAACTCCTCATCCGGTGCGGGCGCGACGTCGAGGGAGTCGACTTCGAGACGGCGTCCTCGGTGCCGGTGGCCGTGCCGGCGGACGACGTCCGTGTGATCCCCACCGACCACATGGCCATGGTCAAGGAGGACTCCCACCTGACGGCCCAGGTGATCGAGGAATGGCTCGGGACCCTGCCGGCCCTCGGGACGTGACGGTGGAGGTGGCTGCCGTCACGAGCCCCGCGGCCTGCGTGACGGCAGCTCCCAGGACCTTGTCCGCACGTCGTCGTGACGGCGGCACCCAAGACAGAGAGGTATCAGCATGACCACTTCGACCGATCCGCCGCTCCTGCCCTTCGGCCAGCCCGCCATCCTGACGTTCAGCCAGCTGCGGCTGGACCTGCAGGCCACCGCGCCCGTCTGCCGGATCAGCACCCCCGCGGGCGACGAGGGCTGGCTCGTGACGCAGCACGCCGAGGTGAAGTCGCTCCTCCAGGACGAGAGGCTCGGCCGGACCCACCCCGATCCGCCGTCCGCACCGAGGTACCTGAAGGACCCGATGCTGGACATGCTGATCACCGACACCGACGCCGAAGCCGAGCGCAAACTGCACGAGCAGAAGCGCATGCTGTACACGGCCAGCTTCGCGGCGCGGCGGATGCTCGCACAGCAGCCGAGGGTCCAGAAGATCGCCGACGCCACGCTCGACGCGATCGAGGCCAAAGGGCCGCCGGCCGACCTGCACACGGAGTTCTCCGCACGCTTCGCCCGCCAGTCCCTCGGCGACATCCTCGGCGTGCCCCTCAGTGAACTGACCACGCTCCTGGACCGCATGGAGTACGTCGGCACCGTGGACGAGGAAACCGGCCAGGAACGCGGCATGGACAGCGTCTTCTCCTTCACCGCCGAGCTGTCCCGCCAGAAGCGGGAGCAGCCCGGTGACGACGTGATGTCGCACTTCGCCGAGGCCGGGATGACCGACGACGAAGTCGGCATGCACGTCACGATGCTGCTCTTCACCGGACTCTCCGGCACCGCGGCCCATCTGGACTTCGGGACCCTGCTGTTCCTTCGGAACCCCGAAGAGCGAGAGAAGGCCATGCGCGACCCGGAGATCATGGCCCGCGGCGTGGAGGAGGTCCTGAGGGCCACCGTCGGCAGCCCGGTGCTACCGCGGTACGCCGTCGCGGACATCGACATCGGCGGCGTGACGATCCGCGAGGGCGACCTCGTCCTGCTCGACTTCTCCCTCGCCAACTTCGACCACCGCGTCTACGAGGCCCCGGACAAGTTCGACGTCTCGCGGTTCCCCAACCCCCAGATGTCCTTCGGCCACGGCATGCGGCACTGCACCGGTGCACCCCTGGTACGGATCCTGCTGAAGTCGGCGTTCACCACGCTCTTCGACCGGCTGCCCGGTATCCGGCTCGCGATACCGCAGGAGGATCTCAGGGCACATCCCGGAGGCCGTCTGGCCGGCGGCCTCGCCGAACTGCCCGTGAGCTGGTAGCCCGTAGGGGCACGGCGGGGAGGGAGACCCCATGACGGCTGTGCACGGGCCCCCTGCCGTACGGGCCCGGAGGGCGTTCCGGGCCCGTACGACGCGCACGGCCGCGCCGCCCGGCTGAGAGCTCTGCGGGAGAGGTACTGAGAGGACCGCACGAGCGTGCGGCCCGGGGCCATCGGGAGCGGGGCAAACCGACCGCGCGTGAAGGCACCGGCCTGCGGCTCGATCCCGGTTCCTTCCACGGGACCGGGCCGCTGCGGCGCCACCGCCGCGCCGGCGGATTCGGCACGGAGTACACACACCCCTGCCCGGACGGCGTCATCACCGGCTGGGGCGACGGCATGATCGACCCGCCCGGCCGAAGCCCGGTCCGCACCGACGGGCGCGCTCACGATGCTGCGCACCGAGTACGCGTCCCCGCCCGAACGCGGGCACGGCAACCCGCCCGTGTGACACGTCGCACCGCGGCGGCGGTGCGACGAGCGCGTGCCTCGTCAGCTCTGCTGAACCGGTGCCCGGCTGAGCACCCGTGTCAGAGCGTCGGTCAGCTCGGAGACGGGGTCCTCCGCCGGACCGTGCGACCGCCAGGCGACGAAGCGGTCCGGGCGGACCAGGACGGCGCCCTGAGGGCCGACGCCCCGTCGCGTGATCCAGGCGGAACGCGGGTCGAGGAAGTCCCCGTCGAGATGACCGATGCGCACCGCCTTGAGCGGAACCCCGAGCAGACTCGCGGCCTTCTCCGCGGCCGTCGTCCATTCGGCGTCCTCCTCGCCGGCGATGAGGAGGAAGCCGCCGGGCTCGAGCAGGTCCATGACCGGCAGCCGGGTCCCGCCGGCGTCCTCGAGCCACGCGTGCGGCAGCGGCGCGCCCGGCCGTGTGCCGGGCTGATAGATGCGGACGGGGTCGGGGTTCTCCGGCTCCGGGGTGCCGTCGCCGACGACGGCCGAGGAGACCTCGTAGGTGTAGCCGTAGTCGAGGTTGAGCGCGTCGAACTCCATCGACTGGCTGGCGATCGCCCGCCGCGCGGCCGCACGGAACTCCGCGTCCTCCTCTCGGCCGCTCCACAGGCGGCGCAGCGCGGCCCAGTTGGCGCCGGGATCGCTGCCGGGACCCATCCCCATGGTCTGAACCGCGACGAGATGGTTGATGGCGTTGTTCACGGCATGCTGCACATTGCGGCCCGCGATCCGCTTGCGCTCGTCCTCATAACTGTCGAGCAGAGTGTCACCCGCATGTCCGTACAGCACGGCGGCCAACTTCCATGCCAGGTTGTGGACGTCCTGCACCGCGGAGTTGAGACCGAACCCGCCCGTCGGGGGGTGCCGGTGCGCCGCGTCACCGAGAAGGAAGATCGGCCCGTGCCGGTAGCGGTCGGCGACCACGCCCTCCAGTCCCCAGCGGGTGATCCCGTGGATGTGCAGGTCGAGGTCTTCGAGACCGAGTGAGCCGCGCAGCTCGGCCACCACTGCCCCGTCGTCGAGTTCGGCGGTGGCGTCGTCGGTGTCGTTGAGGTGGATCACCCACTCCTCCGAGTCCGGACCCCAGCGCGTCGGCCCCATGGGTACGAGTGCGACACCGACCCCCGACTCGGGCAACCACAGCCACCGGACGAGCACTTCGGGATCGTGCAGCAGGTGCGACAGGTCGGCGGAGAGATGGATCGACACCATGCGGGCGATGTTCTCGGCACCCTCCACGCCGATTCCCAGGGAGGGGCCCACCAGCCGCCCCCCGTCACAGGCGAGCAGATACCGGCTGCGGACCCGGTATACGGTCCCGGCCTTCCTGTCGAGCACGGTCGTGGTCACGCCGTCCTCGGTCTGCTCGAAAGCGGTCACCTCATGGCTGAAGCGGACACGGCCCGGGGCGAGTTCCTCGGCACGCTCACGCAGCAGAGGCTCCAGCCGGATCTGAGGAAGGTTCGTCGGAGGGCAGGCGCTGGCGGTCGCCCACGCCGGATTCGTCCCGCCCGCGCCCCACGCCTCGATCTTCCCGCACAGCCGTCCGTACTCCTCCTGCGGGCCGCCGAGTCCCGCATACCACCCGGCGTGGGACATCTGCTCGGGAGGCGTACCACGTTCGTAGACCCGCTCCGCGAGGTTCACATCGCGCAGGATCTCCATCGTCCGCTGGTTGAGCACGTGCGCCTTGGGAAGTACGGAGGTGTCCTCGGACGCGCTGACGAGCCATGTCTCCACGCCGAGTTGGGACAGCAGCATCGACGCGGTCAGCCCCGCGCACCCCCCTCCCACGATCAGCACGGGCACGTCGAGGTCCGCGGCGGACGCCGCCGGGCCGCCGGACCCGGTGCCGCCGTCGGACGGGGTAGCCGTACCGTGACGGTCCGGGGGAGTGGCTGAGTCGGACACGGAGCCTCCTCGCGGTGTGACTGACGCGGCGAGCCTAGAACGCGGCGGGCTAGGTGAACGCTCAGTATCCGGCGCCGGCCGGCGGCTTCCGCCGCGAGGGCTGCGCGAGGGCCTACGGGATTTGTCAGACACCCCTTAGGGGTTTTCCGGTCCGTACTCCGGTGGACTGGACGGCGGCGCGTCCGGGCCAGAGATCTCCGGGCCGAGGATCCCCCGACGGCGAAGTCAGGAAGGGCATGCATGAGCGAGCGGACAGAGCCCGAGGACTCCCGGACGCAGGACGAACAGGAGGACACGGAGTCGCCGTTGGCGGGCGGACTCGCACTCCTGCTGGACGTGGGAGTGCCCGTGGCGTCGTACTACGTTCTCAGCAAAGGCGTCGGCCTGAGCGTTGTGGCCTCTCTGGCCTGGAGCAGTGTGGTCCCCGCGGTCCGCACCTCCTGGAGCGTGCTGGTGAGCCGCAGCACCAACCGCTTCGCCCTGACCGTGCTCGTGGTCACCCTTGTCGGTCTCGCGCTGAGTCTCTGGACGGGCGACGCCCGGCTGATGCTGGCCAAGGACAGCGGCGCCACGGCCGCGCTGAGCATCGCCGTACTCGTCTCGGCCGTGCGCGGCACGCCGTTGATGTCCGCCGCGCTCAAACCCTGGCTCATCAGGGGCGATCCGAAACGGAGCGCGGCATGGCGGCGACTGTCGGCCTCCTCGGACAGCTTCCGCAAGGCCGAGCGCCGCTACTCCGTCGTATGGGGCATCGCGCTGTTCACCGAATGCCTGCTGCGGGTGATCGGGGCGTACACGCTGCCGGTTGACTTCATGGTCTGGTTCAGCACGGTCATTCTCGCCGTGTGCGTCGTGATCGCCGTGCTCATCTCCACCTACGTGTCCACGAAGCCCATGGAACGCATGGTGGCGGCCGCGATCAAAACCCCGGCCGCGGCCCCCGGAGGCGCCGGGCCGGCCTGATAGAGCGCGACGGGGCGAACCCGCGGGGAGGGGCGCTGGAGGGGCCCTTCATTCCGTGGCCTCCGCAGGAGGGTTCATCGCCTCTCCGCCCGCCGGGCCGCGCCCGGGAACGGACCGGAGCCCTCCCGCAGCGCGTTCCGGAACGCCTCCGACGGCCCGGAGGCGTTCCGGCCTCCGCCCTACGCCTCCGCGGCTGCGGGCTTGCGCGCGACGACGGCCCCGTTGGCTCCCGCGGCCTCGAAGCGCACGACGTACGGCTCCTCGAATCCCGCGCCGGTGAGCCAGGAGGCGTACTCCGTCTCGGAGTAGTTCTGACCACCGGGGTGCGAGAGGAGCATGTTCATTCCCATGAGGGCCGCCGTCGACGGGCCGGTGCGGTCGGCGTTGAGCAGCAGTTCGCAGATCAGTACGGCTCCGCCCGGCTCCAGCGCATCCCAGCACTTCTTCAGCAGGGCACGGTTGGCTGCCTCGTCGCCGCAGTGCAGCACCTGGCTCAGCAGTATCGCGTCGTGTCCGCCCGGCAGTTCGGGATCACTCGTGAAGTCACCCGGCACGGAGTCGATGACGTCCTGCATGCCGGCCGCCTCGACCTTCTCGTTCACGATCTCGCAGACATGCGGCAGTTCGTAGACGGAGGCCACAAGGCCCGGTGTGCGGCGGCAGATCTCGATGGGGAAGCCCCCCGAGCCGCCGCCGACGTCGAGCAGGCGACGGTGCTGCCCGAAGTCGTAGACGCCAGCCAGCTCCCGTGCCGTGAAACCGGCGAGCGCGTGCATGGCGTTCCAGAAGAAGTCCATCAGGAAACGGTCCTCGGCCGAGTCGAAGACGCTGTCCTGCTTGTCGGAGTCCATGAACATCGGCCGGTTCGTGCGCAGCGAATGGACGACGTGCTGCCAGCCGGGATACATCGCGTGGTTGTAGAACTGGAGGTAGCCGCCGAAGAAGTACGGGCGCCCCTCGACCAGATACTCCTCCGCCACGGCGGAGTTGCGGTACCGCTCGCCGTCCTTCTCCAGCAGCTCGATGGAGGTGAGGGCGGTGAGGAGGACATCCGCCGGACGGCGGTCGATGCCGACGAGTTCGGCGAACTCCTCCACGGTGACGGCACGTCCGCCGGCAAGCCGGGTGAAGACGTTCAGCTCGACCCCGGCCGCGAAGGTCTTGAAGCTCATGAAGCCGTTGGTGAGTTCCAGAAGCGGCAGCTGCGACGGGCCTTGTTCCGAGCGTTCCATGACTTTTCTCCTTGCACTGCCGCGACCGATGGACACCGCTCCGATTGTCCGGACGAACCTACGGTGCGCCCGGTTAGTGGAATCCCTACATCGGCGGGCCGCTACGCTTGGCCGGGTGAGCGAGACGTGGGACCGGAGCGGCGCCGGAATCCTGCGCCTCCCCTCGGGACGGCTGGTGCGCGGCCGAGGACTGCGCCGCCCGCTCCCGCCCGGCCCCGAACCCTCCTTCTCCGTCTTCCTCCTGGGCCGGCGGCCGCCCGAAGTCCCCTGGGACGCCCGATGGCTGCGCTGGCCGGACTTCCGCCTGCCCACGAGCCGCATGCAGGCGCAGGCCCTGCTCAGCGAGGCGTGGTCCCGCGCGGAAGCCGAACGCGTGGAGGTGGCGTGCGGCGGAGGCCGCGGCCGTACGGGTACGGCGCTGGCCTGTCTGGCCGTACTCGACGGGGTGCCGGCGGCCGACGCCGTCTCCTTCGTGCGGCGCAGATATGACCCCCGAGCTGTGGAGACCCCGTGGCAGCGCCGCTTCGTGCTCCGCTTCACCGAGTGATTCCGCACCAACCGCGACACGCTCCGGAACTGCGGGGGCGCCCCGGCCCGTTCCGCCCGTCCGCCGCCGCCGACGGGCAGCGTGAGCCGTGACGCAGGCGGCTTCGTGGGGGCGCGGGCGGACGATCGCCCGCCTTCGTCAGGACGCGGGCGCTGCGGTCAGCGGGCTTGCCCGCCTCGTTCCGCCTGCTGCTTCGCCCGGTTCTTCTCCTTGATGCGCGCTGTTTCCTTCCGGACCTCGGCCTGGGTGGCGCGTTCCTGCCGCAGCCACTCGGGAAGTTCCTCCTTCAGCGCCTCGATCTGCTCGGTGGTGAGAGGTTCGGTGACTCCGCCACGCGCGAGACCCGAGGCGGAGACTCCCAGCTTCGCCGCTACGACCGGGCGGGGGTGCGGCCCGTTGCGGCGGAGCTCCACGAGCCACTGAGGCGGATCGGCCTGAAGTGCGTTCAGCTCGCTGCGCGAGACGACACCCTCCTGGAATTCGGGGGGCGTGGCCTCGAGGTACACACCCAGTTTCTTCGCCGCGGTCGCGGGCTTCATGGTCTGGGTGTTCTGGCGGGACGTCATGTGTCCAGGGTATCGAGTGAGTGCCGGGCCTCGGACCAGCGCCCGGTATTCTGGCGGCGTGACCAGCTCTGAGGCATCCCAGTCGTTCCGGGTCGCCTACGTGCCGGGCGTGACGCCGGCCAAGTGGGTGCGCATCTGGAACGAGCGGCTGCCCGACGTTCCGCTGGCCCTTGTCGCGGTGAGCGCCGCCGAGGCGTCGGATGTGCTGCGGGACGGCGGCGCCGACGCGGGCTTCGTACGGTTGCCGGTCGACCGTACGTACTTCAGCGCCATCCCCCTCTACACCGAGACGACGGTGGTCGTGGTCCCCAAGGATCACGTCCTGACGGTGGTCGACGAGGTGACGACCGAGAGCCTGGCCGACGAAGTCGTGCTGCACCCGCTCGACGACACCCTCGACTGGGAGAGTCTGCCGGGCCGGCCGGCGATCGAGCGGCCCGCCACGACAGCGGCTGCCGTCGAACTCGTGGCGGCGGGAGTGGGCCTGCTCGTCGTGCCGCAGTCTCTCGCCCGTCTGCACCACCGCAGGGACCTCACCTACCGGCCGGTCACGGACGCACCGCAGTCACGTGTCGCACTCTCGTGGCCGGAGGAGATGACCACCGACATGGTGGAGGACTTCATCGGCGTCGTCCGCGGGCGGACCGTCAACAGCACACGGGGGCGCGCAGCCAAGGGACGCGCAGCCACCCCGGCGCAGCCGAAGCGCGCCCCGGCAGGCGGTGCGCAGGGCAAGCCCGCGGGAAGGAAGCCACGCCAGGGGACCGGCCCTCGGGGCGGCAAGCGCCGCGGGCGTGGCCGCCGGTAGCAGGCCCCCGTGCCCGGCACCTGGACGGCCGGCACCTTGCGTGCTTGGCCCCGCCCCCTTCGGTGAGGCGGCGGGGCCGCGGTTCTGCGTTGGCGCCCGAGCCTCCCATGCCCTTCTGCACCGTCGGCGGCCTGGTCACCGCAGTACGTCTTCGGTCTCCGGTGGCCGGGGCGTCGGGTCACGGACACCGGTGTTCCGGAAAGTTGACACGCCCCCATGAAGAAACTACTTTCCTGACAGGAAACAGAGGCTGAGCCTGCTGCCCCTCTCCCCGATTTCATGGAGGTAATCATCATGTCCGCACATCAGACCCCCACGCCGGACGAGGCCGCACGTACTCTCCGGGACGTCGAGCAGCGCCGGATACAGGCTGCTGAGGACAGCGGAGGCGCGAGGTGGGTGTACGTCGTCCTCGGTCTTGCGGCCTTCCTGCTGCTGGCCGCCCCCGACTGGGTCGGCGATGAGGCGCAGGTCCTGGTGTCGATCGGATACGCGGCGCTTGCCGTGGCTTACGTCATCCTGTTGCGCACGCGGCGGGGCTCGGCGCTGCTCGGCCACCGCACGGGCCGCCGCAAGGAGGAACTGGACGGAGCGTTCCTGCGCAGGAGGCGGCTCGCGCTGCTCGCGGTGATGGCGGTCGGCTTGGTCCTCTCCGTGCTGGGCAGCCGCGTCTCGCTCGACCTGGCCTACTGGCACACCGCTACCGGGGCACTGCTGGGTGCCGCAGTCATCTTCCTGGGGCCGGCGTGGGACCGGGCGGTGAGGACCCGAGCAGTGCGCGGGGGCCGCACCGTGGGGGAGGGGCCCGGTGTCGCGAGCTGAATTCGATTCCGTGCTCCTGGACTCCACACGGCTGACCATCGTGTCGTTGCTGGCGGGTGCCGAGTGGGCGGAGTGGTCCTGGGTCAGAGAGGCGGCGGAGGTCTCGGCCTCCGCCCTCTCCAAGCAGATCGGCACCCTGGAGAACCACGGCTACGTCGACGTGAAGAAGGGCTACGTCGGCAAGCGCCCCCGCACCTGGGTGGCCCTGAGCAAGGCCGGGCGCACCGCACTGGAGAAACACGCCGCGGCCCTGCAGCAGATCGTGGACTCATCCCGCCGCGCGACGGGACAACTACCGGGCGAGGGGCGAGCGGAGAGCCCATGACCCTCCGCCCGCACCGGCGCGCAGGACCGCGGCGTGGAGGAACGGCCGCGGCCTCCGCGTACGCCCGGCGGATCAGCCGGGACGCCGGGACGGGGCGGGACCGGCAGCGGCACGGGCGCTCCGAAGACGGGACAGCGACCGGCCGGTGGCGGCTGCCGCCCCGCTCTTCGCAGGCAGAGCTCACGACAAGCGGGGCGGTTACAGCCGGGTGGGGCTCTTCGTTGCGGCGGGCAGTGCTCCTCCGCCCTGCGGCGGAGCGGCGTTCACCGGCTCCCGTAAGGCAGCAGAGCCATCTCGCGGGCGTTCTTGATCGCCCGTGCCAGCTGCCGCTGCTGCTGGGCGGAGACGCGCGAGACGCGGCGGCTGCGGATCTTGCCCCTGTCGGAGATGAACTTCCGCAGGAGGTCGGTGTCCTTGTAGTCGATGTAGGTGATGCCGGCTGCGTCCAGCGGATTGCGGCGCGGCTTGGCGGGCTTGCGGGCGGCGTTGTTGCGGGACACGGGATCTCCAGGGGCGGGGTGCGGGCGTCGGTGGTTTCCGTGGCGTCAGGTCGCGCGGTCGAGAAGCGGGGCGAAGGCGGGCGGCAGCCGTCGCCACCCTTCGGGGCCTTCGGCGTATTCGGCGTCGGTCAGCAGGCAGGAGTCGAGGGCTTCTTCGAGTCCGTCGCGGTCGAGGGCCGGTGAGGTGAAGACCAGGTGCTGGCAGCGGTCGCCGTGTTCGGGGTGCCAGTCGAGTGCGGCGGCGGCCGTGCGCTCCGCTGGGACCATTTCCCAGGCGGCGTCCGGGAGTGCGGCCAGCCAGGGGCCCGCCTCCTCGACGCTGAGTGCGCCTCCGGCGGCGTCCCATGCCAGCAGGGTGTCGGGGCGGTCGGCGAGCCAGAAGCGGCCTCGGCTGCGGGCGGCCGCGCAGGTGAGGTCCTCCAGTGCCTGGTAGAGCCGTTCCGGGTGGAAGGGACGGTCGCGGTGCCAGACGTAGGTGCTCACGCCGCTCTGGTCGGCATCCTGCGGCAGCAGGGCGCAAGCGGGTTCCTGGGCCGCTGCGGCGGCGCGTACGTCGAATCCGGCCAGGGCGGCGGCCGGCAGTTCCAGTGAGGCGGGATGTATGTGCCGGGCCGTGGGGTGGAGTTGGCTGAGCAGGGCCGCGTCCTCCTCGTCCGCGTCGTCGCTGTCGACGAGGGCGAGTACGGGGGCGTATTCCAGCTGACGGGCGAAGGTGTCGGCGACGGTCCGCTGGTCGGTGGGGGCGGCGGCGAGACCCGCGTCGGCCAGGTCGTCGCCGTTGCCGAGGCAGGGCAGAACCAGCGCGGGGTCGACGGCCGTGACGACATTGGTGAGGACCGCGTCTTCGGCGTGCGCGGCAACGACTTCGGCCATGGCCTGGGGCTCGACCGAGTCCCACAGTTCCACGACGGCGAGACGGGCCATGCCGTCCGCGGCCAGCCGCTCCAGTTCGGGGATCAGGTCCTCGCGCAGTGCGCAGCAGGCGCAGCCGTTGACCAACGGGGCTTCTCCTGCGTGCAGTTCGCCGGAGGCACTGCGTATGGTCCGCCGCACCGTTCCCTGTGAGGCCCTCGAGTGGTCGTGGTGCAGTGCGACGCTGCCGGGCACGGCAAGCAGCAGACGCTGTACGACCTCGGTGCGGGCCTCGGAGTGCAGACCGCACACGATGACGACGGGTAGCTTCGGCGGGCTCTCCATCAGCGGGCCTCCCGGCGGCCGTAGCGGCGCTCGAAGCGCTCGACCCGGCCTGCTGTGTCAAGTACGCGGGCCGTACCCGTGTAGAACGGGTGGCTCTCGGAGGAGATCTCGACATCGATGACGGGGTAGCTGTTGCCGTCCTCCCAGTCGGTCGTCGTGTCGCTGGTCGCGGTCGAGCGGGTGAGGAAGGCGAATCCCGCGGCCTTGTCCCGGAAGACGACGGGACCGTAGGCGGGGTGTATGCCCGGCTGCATGGCGCTCTCCTTTGCGTTGGGGGTCAACGGGTTTCGCGGAAGTCGACGTGCCGGCGGGCTATGGGGTCGTACTTGCGCAGGGTCAGGCGGTCGGGGTCGTTCCGGCTGTTCTTGCGGGTCACGTAGGTGTAGCCGGTGCCGGCGGTGGACCGGAGTTTGACGATCGGACGCTGGTCGGTGCTTGGCATGCGTGTAGTATATGGAAATGATTTCCATTAACAAAACCACCGACCATGAGAGGCAGGTCCCCGCTTGTCCGCCCGCTGCCAACTGACAGGCGCCGAGCCCCGATTCGGCAACGCCGTGTCCCACTCGCACCGCCGCTCCCGCCGCCGCTTCGACCCCAACATCCAGCGCAAGCGCTACTGGCTGCCGAGCGAGGGCCGCCACGTGCGGCTCACCCTCAGTGCGAAGGGGGTCAAGACGCTCGACGTGATCGGCGTCGAAAGGGCCGTCGCGAGAATCCGCGCACGAGGAGGGAAGGTCTGATGGCCAAGAAGAGCAAGATCGCCAAGAACGAGAAGCGAAAGGCCGTGGTGGAGAGGTACGCCGCGCGCCGGTCCGAGTTGAAGGAGATCCTTTCCCGGCCCTCCTCGGCGGAGGCGGAGAAGGAGGCCGCCCTGCGTGAATTGCGCCGTCAGCCCCGCGATGCCAGTGCCACGCGGGTCCGCAACCGCGACGCGGTGGACGGGCGGCCGCGCGGACATCTGCGGACCTTCGGGCTGTCACGCGTGCGCGTGCGCGAAATGGCGCACAAGGGATACCTGCCGGGAGTGAGCAAGTCCTCCTGGTGACCCTGGGGCCGGCGTCAGTGCGTTCCGCCGGAGCCGGCGGATCACATAGCGCTGACGCTCTTCGGTGGAGCGTTTCCTGTGGAGGCGCTCACCGGAGGCTCCGTTCCGTACGGCAACTGAGGGTTCAGGGGGCCGCACCCCGTACGGACCCGGCTGCGGGCCGTACGGGGGCGGGGTGACCAGAAGTGCTCTTGACAATCATTTCCATCTGGTCGATGCTCACTGACGCGAGGCAGCCGCTCGGATTCAGCCGTCCCGTATCGGGGCGTGCGCTGCTCCGGGCCGTGAGAACTGCGGCGGGCTGCCTCGGAGTTCACCTCCTGCGGGAGGCGCGCGTCGTGACGGAGCAGTGCAGCCGGACCGGCCGGACCCCGCAGGAAGTACCCCAGCAGGAGGAGCCATGGGCGAGCAGAACCGTACGAGGACAGCACTCTTCGCCGACGACCCGGCAGTGGCCAGGGCGTGGGCTCTTCACGAAACCCTTCCGCACACGCTTCCCGCGGACGAGGTGCAGACCCTGCTGTTCAAGTTGCGCCGAAGTGCAGCAGCCTGACGGGCGCCGGGAATGCACACACACATAGCGGAAGCGATCAAGCAGCCCGACCTGATCCGTCTTGAGCCGGGCCTGATCTGCCTGCGTTTCGAGACGATGAAGATCTACTCGGCCCTGGGAGCGGTTCGCCATCTGCTCGACTCCGGGGCCGTGAAGCCGGGCGACACGCTCATCGACAGCTCAAGCGGCATCTACGCGCAGGCGCTGGCGCTCGCCTGCCACCGCTACGGGCTCAAGTGCCACATCGTGGGGTCCACGACCGTGGACCGGACGCTGCGCGTACAGCTGGAGATCCTCGGCGCCACCCTGGAACAGGTCGAGCCGTCGAAGAATCTGCGGCTGGACCAGGAACTGCGGGTCCGCCGGATCGCGGAGATCCTCGAGGCGAACCCGTCGTACCACTGGATGCGGCAGTACCACGACGAGATCCACTACTACGGCTACCGCGAGGTCGCCGACTTCATGGTGGGGGAAATCCCCGCGGGGCCGGTCACCTTGGTCGGCGGCGTCGGCTCGGGTGCGTCGACAGGGGCCATCGCCACCTACCTGCGGGAATCCGGCAGGGACGTTTCCGTCGTGGGCATACAGCCTTTCGGCAGCGTCACGTTCGGGTCGGAGCACGTCTCCGACCCGGACATGATCATCGCCGGCATAGGCAGTGCCATCGAGTTCAAGAACGTCCGGCATGACCTGTACGACCGGATCCACTGGGTCAACTTCGAATGCGCGCTGTCGGGATCTGTCGAACTGCTGCGA
Organism: Streptomyces sp. TAA204; assembly: GCF_000424965.1. Taxonomy (NCBI): domain Bacteria; kingdom Bacillati; phylum Actinomycetota; class Actinomycetes; order Kitasatosporales; family Streptomycetaceae; genus Streptomyces; species Streptomyces sp. TAA204. The sequence goes on along the minus strand of NZ_AUKW01000010.1, from coordinate 292,232 downwards.
AGCACCGGCATATTCGCCGGGCTCTCGGCCGGGGCGGCGTACCTGACCACCCTCTGGGAACGACGCGGGGACAGCTCTCGCACGTACGTCTTCATCGCGGCCGACACGGGTCACCGCTACGTCGAGGACGCCTACGCCCAGCACCGTGGCGCCAAGGGCATCGAGACTCTGAGGCCACACGAGATCGCCTCTCCCGGCGAGCTGCGACCTCCCTGGTCGGCGGCTTCCTGGCGTGACATGTCCCGGGCAGCGCCCGGCAGTTGAGACCACGCCGAAAACGAAACCAACCCGGCCGGGCCCCGAACGGCCGGCCTCCTGCTCGCAGAGCAGCCAGCAGCACACCCGCCATTGGACGAGAGAACTGAGAATGCCGTACCCGAAGCCGCACACCGTCGCGGAACTGACCGAGGGAATACTGAAGGGGGCCCATGGCCCGGATCCGAAGGACGTGACCGTCACCAGCGCCTTCTGGCTCTACCACACCACGCGGCTCGCGGGCGGCGACGTCACGTACCACAACCACTACCTCCTGCTGCGGGTCGGAGAAGGGTTTGGCGCCTGCTCCTTCGAAGCGGGCGAGGTGCGCCCCGATTTCTGCGAGAACGCCTCCGGCTCCACCCTGGATACACTCCTGCGCAGCGAGACCGCCTCCATACGTATCGCCGCACTGGACGCCTACCTCTCCCGCGTGCGGCCGCACCGGGAGGCCGGTGAGGCCGAGCCGGTCACACTCCCCACGGGAAGCCCGGAAATACGGGCAAGGGCGCGGGACGCCGCCGTCGCCGGGCTCCTCGACCTTGAGCCGGGCGCCAGGGTGGCTCTGATCGGTGTGGTGAATCCACTGATCGAAGCGATACGTGAGCGGGGCGGCGTCGCTCTGCCCTGCGACCTGAACCTGCGCACCACCCAGTGGGGTGAGCCCGTCTCGGACGACATGACCGAGGTTCTCGAGCAGGCCGACGCGGTGGTGGCCACCGGAATGACCCTCGGCAACGGCACGTTCGACCTGATTCTCGAGCGCTGCAGGCTGCACGACCTCCCGCTTGTGATCTACGCACAGACCGGCAGCGCCGTCGCCCGCGCGTTCCTGTCCAGCGGTGTCACCGCCCTCTCGGCCGAGTCCTTCCCGTTCTCGCAGTTCAGCGCTGACGCGACCGTCCTGTACCGCTACCGGGCCGACAGTTCCGCGGCGGCACTCGAGGAGGCATCGTGAGCGCCGGCACCGGGACTTCGCAGATGAAGCGGGACGACCATGACTCCGGTGAGCAGCTTCCGGGCGACCTGAAGATGACGCGCATGCTGTGGCCGATCCTCCTGGCCTCGGCCGTCGGGCTGCTGCCGTTCACCATCTTCAGCACGTATCTCGTACCGATCGCGGACGAGTCCGGGAGCAGCGTCGCGGCGATGGGCGGGCTCCGCGGACTCGGCGGGCTCGCGGCGCTGCTGGTGGGTACGGCACTGGCGCCGCTGATAGACCGTGTTCCGAAGGAGTGGGCGGCTGCCGGCGGGCTCGGCGTCCTTGCGGCCTCGGCCGCTCTCGGAGCGAGCGGAGAATACATCCTTCTGGTGGCGTTCTGCCTGCTCGTGGGGGCGGGGACGGCCGTACTCAACCCCGCTCTGACCGCGGCCGCCGCGGACCGGTTCGGTTCCGGGAAGGCGGCCGGCAGAGCGGCGACGCTGGTCACGGCAACCCAGTCCATGACCGCCATGCTGGCGGCGCCCCTGATCGCGCTGCCCGCGGTGTTCTGGGGATGGGAGGGGGACCTGCTGGCGGTCAGTGTCATCTCGCTGCTGCTCGCGGCCGTTCTGCTCTCACGGCGCGGGTGGTCCGGCGTGGACGGAGAGGGAGAGGCCGGCAGCGGTGAGAGGTTGACCTACCTCGCCTCCTTCAAGGCACTCGCCGCAGTGCGTGGTGCCGTGCCGCTGCTGCTGATCTCCTTTCTCCGCACGGCCGTGTTCATGGGGTATCTGGCGTATCTGGCCGCGTACTACGACAGCCGGTTCCAACTCGGCCCCGGCCTCTTCTCCTTCGTCTGGACGCTCAGCGGTGCATCGTTCTTCGTGAGCAACCTCCTCACGGGACGCCTGACGAACTCCGCCCGGCCACGGGTGCGTACGGAGCACTTGCTGGTCCTCGGCCTCGTCGCGGCTCTGGCGTCCGTGGTCGGTTTCTACTTCACGCACCGGCTTCCGCCGGCTCTTGTGCTCACCTCGCTCCACGCAGCCAGTCACGCGGTTGTCGCCGCGTGCGCCGTGAGTCTGCTCGTGAGGCGCTGCGGGACGCTGCGCGGATCCGCATTGAGCATCAACGCCGCCGGGATGAGCCTCGGCGTCTTCGTCGGCGCCTCCCTCGGCGGCGCCGGGCTCGGCCTCGCCGGTTACCCCGGAATCGCTCTGGTCTTCGGGGCGCTCATGGCGGCCGCGCTGGGAGCGGCCTTCCTGGTCTCGCGTCTGTCCCGCGACGAACACACCGGCGAGGACGGCACGGAGAACCCCGAGTCGTCCGGCACCTCCACGACCTCGTGACGGGCTCACTCGCGACGGTCATGTCGTCCACCATCCGTACCGGAAAGGACTGCGTATGCGCCCGTCAGCATCCTCCGCGCCGACGGTGAGCAGAGATTCCCGCATCCCGGAGGGGAAGGGGGGTCAGGCCCCCGGCGCCCGTGGTTCCCCTGCCTCACGCATGCGGTTGATGTTGGGCTGCGTCGCGCTGGCTGCCCTGCTGCTGGCGTCCGTCGTTGTCGCGATCGGGCTGGGAACCGCGGTGATCACTCCCGGCGACACGGCCCGGTACCTGTGGGCGGCCCTGAGCGGCGGGACGATCGGCGCGGGTGAGGCGACGGCGTATCAGATCGTCTGGGAGATCCGCACTCCCCGAGTGCTGCTGGCGGCGCTGGTCGGGGCAGGGCTGAGCGCCGTCGGGGCCGCCGTCCAGGCGATGGTGCGCAACGCGCTGGCCGACCCCTACGTCCTGGGCGTCTCCTCGGGAGCGTCCGTCGGCGCCGTCAGCGTCTCGGTCACCGGGGGGCTCGCGGGCCTGGGGATCTACGCGATGTCCGCCGGGGCCTTCCTGGGGGCTCTGGCGGCATCCGCTCTGGTGTACGCCGCAGCCGCCGGCCGGGCCGGGATGTCCCCACTGCGTCTCATCCTCACCGGCGTCGCCATGGCGCTCGGCTTCCAGGCCGTGATGAGCGTGATCATCTATCTGGTTCCCGACAGCGAGGCCACCAGCACGGTCCTGTACTGGACCATGGGCAGCTTCGGCGCCGCGACGTGGGCAGCACTGCCCGCCGTGGCCGCGGCGGTGCTGCTCGGCCTGGTCGTGCTGCGGCGCTACAGCCGCGCACTGGATGTGATGGCGCTCGGCGACGAGACGGCGGCGAGCCTGGGCATCGACCCCGACCGCCACCGCAAGCAACTCCTGCTCCTGGTCTCGCTCGTCACTGGCGCCATGGTCGCCGTGAGCGGTGCCATCAGCTTCGTCGGCCTGGTGATGCCGCACCTGGTGCGCATGGTCGTCGGGTCCGCCCACGCACGCGTGCTCGCCGTCACGCCTCTGGCCGGAGCGGTCTTCATGGTGTGGGTGGATCTCGTGGCCCGGACGCTCCTGGCTCCGCGGGAGCTTCCCCTCGGTGTCATCACCGCACTGGTCGGCGTCCCGGTCTTCATCACCCTGATGCGCCGCAGGGCCTACATGTTCGGAGGCCGCTGACATGCAACTCACCCTCGACCAGCTCTCCGTCGTCACCGACGGCAAGAAGCTGTTGAGCGACCTGTCGCTGACCGTGGCGGACGGCCGGTGCGTCGGCCTGGTCGGCCCCAACGGGAGCGGCAAGTCCACCGCCCTCAGGTGCATCTACCGTGCCCTGCGGCCGAGTTCCGGCACGGTGCGGATCGGTGAGGAGGAACTGCCGCGGCTGAGCATGCGCCGCAGTGCCCAACTGGTCGCCGCCCTGGCGCAGGACGGGGAGATCGATCTCGACTTCACCGTGGAAGAGGTCGTCGCGCTCGGCCGTACGCCCCACATCCGAGGCAATCACGCGCTCAGTTCCCGGGAGCGCGAGCTGTGCGAACAGGTCATGCGCCAGGTCGACATCAGCCACCTGGCCCGCCGCGGCGTACTGACGCTCTCGGGCGGGGAACGTCAACGGGTTCTCGTGGCCCGCGCTCTCGTCCAGGAGCCGAAGATCCTCGTGCTCGACGAGCCGACCAACCATCTCGACGTACGTCATCAGGTGGAGCTGCTGTCGCTGCTGCGCGGCACCGGCCTGACGACCCTGGTCGTCCTGCACGACCTCAACCTCGCCGCCGCGGCCTGCGACACACTCGGCGTTCTCTCCCAAGGACGCCTGGTCGCCTCCGGACCTCCCGGGAAAGTCCTGACGCCGGAAATGGTGCACGACGTCTTCGGCGTGCGGACCACGGTCGTCAGCCACCCGCTGACCGGCGATCCGCAGCTGCTGTACTCCCTCACCCCTCCATCACCGAACGGAAGTGACACCTCATGTCCCTCACCCGGCCACTGAACCACGCACGGCGAGGCGCCGTTGTCGGGTCGGCTGCGGCTGCCGCTCTCCTGCTCACCGGATGCGGTGCCGACGTCGCGACCGACGGGAAGAAGTCCGAGAAGGCCACCGTCAAGAGGTGCGGCGAGCCGGTCGAGTACACCGTCCCCGAGCGCGCGGTCGCCTATGAGGGCGGCAGCGCCGACAAACTCTTCAGCCTCGGACTGACGAAGCACGTCCACGGCTACGTGATGCCACCGGCCAACCCGCCTGTGAGCGAGTCGCCGTGGGCATCCGAATACGCCAAGGTCAAGAAGCTGAGCGACGATCTCCTCAACAAGGAACTCGTCGTCGACGCCAAGGCGGACTTCGTCGTGGCCGGCTGGAACTCCGGCTTCAGCGACCAGCGCGGCATCACCCCGGAGATCCTCGACAAACTCAGGATCCAGAGCTTCATGCACACCGAGAGCTGCTACAACTACCCGGGGTACCCCGAGAAGAAGACCCCCTTCGAAGCCCTCTACACCGACCTGGAGCGGCTGGGGAAGATCTTCGAAGTGGAGAAGAAGGCGAAGAAGGTCGTCGACGACCTCCGGCAGCGCGAGAAGGCCGTGTCCGCGAAGGCGCCCGAGGGCAGCTCCGTACCGGTCTTCCTCTACGACTCCGGCACGGACCAGCCCTTCACGGCAGGTAACCAGGTGCCGCCCAACGACATCATCGACAAGGCCGGTGGGAAGAACGTCTTCTCGAATCTCGACCAGCGCTGGACACAGGTGAGCTGGGAGAGCGTCACCAAGGCCGAGCCCGAGGTCGTCATCATCCTCGACTACGGGGACAAGCCTGCCGAGAAGAAGATCGAGTTCCTGAAGAACTCACCGCAGAGCAGGAACATGCCCGCCGTGAAGAAGGACAACTTCTTCATCCTCGACTACAACGAGGGCATCAGCGGACCGCGCAACATCGGCGGTCTGGAGAAGTTCGGCGAGTACCTGCGGAAACTGGAACGCTGACGCGGCAGGCGGCAGGCGGCGGGCCCACCCGGAGGGGTCAGGGTGCGTGCAACCGCATCGCCGCACGCTCCGCGCCCTCCGGCGGCACCCCGCGCCAGGACACCACGATCATGGTGAGGAAGGCCAGCGGCACCGTCCAGCACGCGGGCTGCGCCAGCAGCACCGTGACCACCCCGGAGTGCCAGTCCGTCGCCGCGGAGAGAAACGCGGCGCCCGTCGCCGCCGCCGCGCCCACCCCGAGCCCGGCGCCGGCCCCGGCGACCGTGAGCCGGGGCCACCAGATACCCAGCACCAGCAGCGGGCAGAACGTGGAGGCCGCCACGGCGAAAGCCCAGCCCACGAGGACGTTGATGTCCAGATGGGCGGCGGGCAGGGAGAGCAGCACCGCGACCAGGGCCCCCGCGGCGACGGCCACCCGCAGCCGGGAGATCCCGCTGCCGAAGAGGTCGTGCGACAGGCCGCCCGCCAGGGCGAGCAGCAGCCCGGAGGATGTCGAGAGGAAGGCGGCGAATGCTCCGGCCGCTACCAGGGCGGTCAGTACGCTGCCGAGCGCCCCGGGCACCGCGACCCCGGGCACGACGACGGTCACCGTGTCCGTGGCGTTGTTGAGCACCAGTTGCGGAGTGAGCACCCGTCCCAGCAGCCCGTAGACCACCGGGAAGAGGTAGAAGACACCCAGCAGGGCGATCACCCGGACCGCGACGCGTCGGGCGACCTGGGCACTGGAACTGGTGTGGAAGCGCATGATCACATGCGGCAGCCCGATCGCTCCCAGCGTCGTGGCCACCAGCACCGACCAGGTGGCCAGAAGCGGGTGGCCCGCACCCCCGATGTCCAGCAACGGACGGCTCCACCCCTCCGGCACCCTGACCGGTGTGAAAGCCTCCGCCCGCGTCTCCGCTCCGACATGGATCATCAGGAACACCGCGGGCACGGCGATGAACGCCAGCTTCACCAGGTAGTGGAAAGCCTGCACGTACGTGGCCGAGCGCATGCCTCCCAGCGCGATGGAGCCGCTGACCACCAGTCCGGCCAACACCACCCCCACCCAGTAGGGCGTGCCGCTGACCAGGTGGAGCACCACGCCCGCGCCCTTGAACTGCGGCACCAGGTACAGCCACATGATCACCAGCACGATCAGCCCGCACAGCCGCCGGATGCCGGGGGAGCCGAGCCGGTACTCCGCGAAGTCGGGCACGGTGAAGGCGCCCGAGCGCCGCATCGGGCCCGCGACCAGCGCCACCACGGCCACATAGCCCGAGGTGAAGCCCACCGCGAACCACATCGTGCCGATCCCGTCCTTGAGCAGCAGCCCGGCGAGCCCGAGCACCGACGCGGCCGAGACGTACTCCCCGGCGATGGCCATGGCGTTCCAGCCCGGTGCGACACGTCGGGAGGCGACCAGGAAGTCCGGTGTCGTACGGGCCGCGCGGACCCCGTAGAGGCCGATCGCCAGGCTCGCGGCCAGCAGGAATCCGATGGCCAGCAGTCCCGTCACGGTGCCACGCCCCCGAAGCCGTGCTCCTCCCCGGACCCGTCGTGCGCGGTGTCCGTGTCACGCGGCCCGGGCAGCACGATGTCCGGGCCCCGGTCGTGGGCGTCGGCGGAGTCGCCAACGTCCGGTTCGCCGCCTTCCCCGGCCTCCGTACGCTCCGCCACCCGCACATGCGCGATGGCGATCAGCAGCAGAAGCGGATAGGTCGCGATGGCCAGCAGCAGCCAGGAGACGGGGACACCGCCCGCGGTCACCCGGTCGAGCACGGGCAGGGCAGCGATCACCCCGCTGGTGCCGAAGAGCACCACCCCGAGCAGGCCCATGGTGCGCAGGGCCGTCCGCCGCTGGGCGGCGAAGACCCGGCGGGCCCGCTCCGGGTCGGCGGGACCGGGCAGCGGCAGCGGCCGGGGCCGCACCCGGTGGCGGCGTGCCAGAGCGATGCGGGTCTGCGGGCTGGTGACCTTCGCCCGGCGGGGCCCCGTCACTGCGCGGCCCGTCCCAGCTCTCCGCTGCGCGCCGCATCCATCAGCCGTTCGCGCAAGCCCCGCGCGTGCCGGCGGCTCACCGGTACGTCGCCGGCGGGCGTGCAGGCCACCAGCCCCGAGGAACTGGTCACGCGCAGGTCGTGCACCCAGCCGACGGCGACCAGGTATCCGCGGTGCGCCCGCACGAAGCCGACCGGCGCCCACACCTCCTCCAGGTAGGACAGCGACAGCCGGATCAGATGCGTGCCGTCGGCCGTGTGCAGCCGCACATAGTCGCCGTGGGCCTCCGCGAACTGCACCTCGGCGCGGCGGACGAAGACGGTGTGGCGGCTGTGCTCGATCTGCACGACGTCCAGATCGTCGTGCGGCGCCTCGTCCTCGGCCGTGCCCCCGCTCTGCCTGAGGACACGGGTGACGGACTCGGACAGCCGCTCCGGCCGCACAGGCTTGAGCAGGTAGTCGACCGCGCCGATCCCGAACGCCTCGATCGCGTGGGACTCGGAAGCGGTCACGAAGACGATGGCGGGCGGCGCGGAGAGCCTGCTCAGCACCCGTGCCAGGTCCATTCCGTCCAGACCGGGCATGGAGATGTCCAGGAAGACGGCGTCGAAGGCGGGTGTCCCCAGCAGCCGTACCGCCGCCTCGCCGCTCTCCGCGGACACCACGTCGGCGATCTCCGGCATGCCGCCGAGCAGCACCGCGAGCTCCTCCCTGGTGGAGGGTTCGTCCTCGACCACGAGGACGCGCAGCCGCGGGGACGTGTGGGCCGTGCCTGTCATTCCGCCAGCACTCCTCGCATGAACCGGGGCACCCGGATGACCACTTTGGTTCCGCTGCCGGGCGCCGTCTCGATGAGCAGACCGTGTTCCGGCCCGTACACCGCCCGCAGCCGCTGGTCCACGTTGGCCATGCCGACGCCGCGGGCCGTCGGGCCCTTCCCGGCGAGGATCGCGCGGGCGAACTCCGGCTCCATGCCGACCCCGTCGTCCTCGATCTCGATGATGCACAGCGGTCCCTCGCCGAAGCCGGACACGCTGATGTGACCGCGTCCTGACCGGCGCTCCAGCCCGTGCCGGACGGCATTCTCCACTATGGGCTGCACCACCAGGAAGGGGATGGCGACGGGCAGGACCTCCGGAGCCATGTGCACGGTGATGTCGAAGCGGTCGTCGAAGCGGGCCCGCTGCAGCTCCAGATACGTCTGGGTCGCCTGAAGCTCGGCCGCCAGGGTCGCGTAGTCGCCCTGCGTGGAGAAGCTGTACCGCAGATAGTCGGCGAAGTCCGTCAGCAGCCCGCGGGCAAGGTCCGGATCGCTGTGGATGCGGGCGGCGATCACGGCCAGCGCGTTGTGCAGGAAGTGCGGTGAGATCTGGGCGCGCAGGGTGCGCAGGTCCGCGGCGGCGATACGGGCGCGCGCGGTGCGCAGCTCGGCATGGTCCAGGGCGTCGGCGACCAGGGCCGCGGTTTCGGTCAGGTCCTCTTCGGCGATCTCGCCTGCGGCGATCAGGCAGCCCGCCAGGTCGTTGGCGACGAGCAGCGGGGCCGCCGACAGCGGGGGACGGCGCAGCACCGTCCCGTGTTCGTACACCTGGGAGAGGAGCGCGTCCGGCTCGCTGCCCGGCGGCAGCGCCCCGTGCCGGGCGACCGGCCCGTCGAGGTTGGCCAGGACGACGGCGTCGGCGCCCAGCAGCCGCCGTATGCGGCGCGCAGCCGCGGTGTTCCGGCCGCCGCGCAGTCCGTCCTGGAGGTCGCTGCCGAGCAGCCGGAGCTCGCGCAGCACGCCGCTGGTCGCGGCACGCGCCGCCGACGGCGGTGGCGCTCCACGTCGCCGGGGACGGCGGGCGAGGTGGTACCAGGGGGTCCTGTTCACGGGGCCGACGGTAACCCAGTGAGGGAGGAATGGAGCTGGTCGGGATGGGCGAAGGAGTGCGGGACCGTGCCGGCCGTCCGTACTCGTGGGAAGCCCGGGTCCGACGGGGCTCCGGGGCGCCGGCGCGGAGGGAGTGGCGCGATCCGGAGGGGGGTCACCGTCGGACCCGGACGTGTGGGCCGGTGCCGGTCCGTCAGTGCTGGGAGGCCCGTTCGGCGCCCGCACCGGTCAGGGCCCGCACCTGGAGCTGCGCGAAGCGGCGCGGGTCGTTCTCCCCGGACATCAGGGTTCCGACGATCGCGCAGAGCAGACCCAGCGGGATCGAGACCAGCCCCGGGTTGGCCAGCGGGAACCAGCTGAAGTCGGCGCCTGTGACCAGCGCCGTCTCCGAACCGGAGACCACCGGCGAGAAGATGACCAGGCCCACGGAGCTCACCAGACCGCCGTAGATTCCGGCCACCGCGCCCTGGGTGTTGAACCGCTTCCAGAAGAGGCTCAGCAGCAGGGTGGGGAGGTTGGCGGAAGCGGCGATGGCGAACGCCAGCGCCACCAGGAAGGCGACGTTGAGGCTCTGGGCGAAGATCGCCAGGACGATCGCCGCTGCGCCGACCCCGAAGGCGGCCAGCCGGGCGACCTTGACTTCCTCCTGTTCGGTGGCCTTCCCCCGGCGGATCACGCTGTTGTAGAAGTCGTGCGCCAGCGAGGACGAGGAGGCGATGGTCAGGCCGGCCACCGTGGAGAGGATGGCGGCGAAGGCCACCGCCGCGATGACGGCCAGCATGATCGCGGCCAGTCCGGCACCGCCGAAGTGGTCACCCGCCGCCTCGGCCAGCTGGGGAGCCGCCGTGTTCCCGGCGGGGTCCTGCTTGGTGATCGCGTCCTTGCCGACCAGCGCCGCCGCACCGAAGCCCAGCACCAGGGTCATCAGGTAGAACGTGCCGATCAGGCCGATGCCCCAGTTCACCGACTTACGGGCGGTCTTCGAGTCGGGCACCGTGTAGAAGCGGATCAGGATGTGCGGAAGGCCCGCGGTACCCAGGACCAGCGCCAGCCCCAGGCTGATCATGTCAAGCTTGTTCCACAGCGTCTGCAGTGCGTCACCGGGCACCTCGGTGCCGAACCTGAGCCCCGGTTCCAGGAACGCCTGGCCGAATCCGCTGGTTTCCGCCGCGTCGCCCATCAGTTCGCCGAAGTTGAAACCGTAGATCGCCAGCACCATGACCGTGAGCAGGAACGCGCCGCCCATGAGCATGCCGGCCTTGATGATCTGCACCCAGGTGGTGCCCTTCATGCCGCCGAAGGTCACGTAGACGATCATCAGGATTCCGACGATGACGATGCCCGCGACCTTGGCCGTGGCCGCGTCCATCCCCAGATAGGTCTCGCCGGGCTGGATGCCCAGCAGCAGCGCTATCAGCGCGCCCGCACCGACCATCTGGGCCAGCAGGTAGAAGACGGACACCGTGATCGTGGAGACCGCGGCGGCCGTACGGACCGGGCGCTGCCGCATCCGGTACGACAGCACGTCGGCCATGGTGAACCGGCCGGAGTTGCGCAGCAGTTCCGCCACCAGCAGAAGTGCCACCAGCCAGGCCACCAGGAAGCCGATGGAGTACAGGAAGCCGTCGTAACCGAAGAGCGAGATCATGCCTGCGATGCCCAGGAAGGACGCCGCCGACATGTAGTCGCTGCCGATGGCGAAGCCGTTCTGCATGCCGGTGAAGCCGCGGCCGCCGGAGTGGAAGTCGGTGGCCGAGCGGGTCTGTCTGCTCGCCCACACAGTCACCCCGAGGGTCACTGCGATCATCGCCAGGAAGAGCACCACGGTCCAGGTGCGGCCGCTTGACTCGGACGCCTGCGCGAGGAAGTTCATGCCCGCACCCCCTCGTCGCCGTCGCCGTCGAGTTCGCCGCGGAGCTGCCCGGCCAGCGGGTCCAGCCGGCGGGCGGCGAACCGCGAGTAGAGGACGGCGATGCCGAAGGTGGAGGCGAACTGCAGCAGTCCGAGGACGAGCGCCAGATTGACCCGGCCGAAGAGCACGGTGGACATCGCGTCCCGCATGTAGGCGGACATCAGGACATACAGCAGGTACCACGCGAAGAACGCGATGCTCATGGGCAGGACGAAGGTCGCGAGCCGGCGTCTGAGGTCCCGGAAGCGCGGATCGCTGTGCATCGCGACGGCGGGCTCCACCGCCTCCCCGGGGGAGTGTGGCGGTGCGGGGGGCTGGGTCGACATCTGCGCCTCCTGGTCGTCAAACGGGCGGCTTGAGCCCATCGAATGGAGGCAACGTAGGCAGCGACACCCCCGCGGGGAAGCGGCGCACAGTGCCGTGCGGCGAACGTTTCGGGTACGCGACGAACGGTCGGGGGCCGTGCGACGGACGGCCCATATCGGCGCCCAGCGGTCGTCGCACCGGCCGGGCGGCCTCCTGCGGGGACGGGCCGGGGCGGGGGCAGGCGCTGATCCTCACTCAGCGGGCGGGCCCTGCCCCGCGGCGAGCGCCCGGCGGGTGAGCGGCAAGCCGGGCCGCGCGGCAGGCTGTGCGCCGGGCCACCAGCCGTCAGGGCGAGGTAGCGTGGCCCGACAGCGCACTGCACTTTCGGGCTGCCCCCGCCCTACCTGGTTCGGTATGCCCGAAGAAAGGTCCGCACTCCCTCGACGACGAGTGGCCGGACGCGGGTGTCCTCCGCAGCGTTGGCGGAACCGAGCCTGTCCAGCGCGACGCCGAAGGTCAGCGCGATGAACTGGTCGGCCGCGAGCCGGGGGTCGGGGACGTCGAGCAGCCCGGCCGCGGCGAGGGCGGCGAACCGCTCGGCAAGTGCCTCGTCGGGGGTGTCGGCCATGGAGTTGTAGCCCCGGTGCGGCAGGTGGCCCGATTCCGAGCGGACCAGTCGTTGCAGCGTTGCGTACTCCGCCGAGCCGAGCATGTCGGTCGCGATGCGCATCGAGAACGTGACCAGTGCGTCCTCGAGTTCGGCGGCCTCGGTGGAGTCGGTGAGGAGGTCGTCGAGGGTGCGTCGGATCGTGGTGATCATCGACTGGCCGACGGCGTCGACGACTGCTTGCAGCAGCGTCTGCTTGTCGCCGAAGTAGTCGTAGACCGTCCGCTTGGACACCTGGGCCCGGGCGGCGACCGCGTCGACGCTGGACCGGTCGAAGCCTTCGGCGAGGAACAGTTCCCGGGCCGCCGAGAGGATGGCGGCCCGCTTCCGCGTGGACCCCTCGCGCAGTGTCTTTGTGGTCGGCATGGGCACATCGTAGCCGTCGGCCGACCTACACTGCACGGTGTAGTGTAATGTCGCTCCGGTGGGGTGCCGCACCCGTACACCCGCTCCGTCCGGACGACCTCGGACCTGTCCACAAAGCACCGTGCACACCGCGCCCTGCATGAATTGGTCGCTCGGCAATGACGGAAAGGACGACCATGACTGCAACCGCAACCCTGGCTCCCCCGGTCCGTATCGGGAAGGCCGCTGTCTGGGCTCTCGGCTTACTGGCAATCTCCACCGGTGCCCTGGAATCGGTGGTGGCGCCGACGCTCCCGCTCCTGCAACGCGAGCTGGACATCAGTCCATCCGCAGGGGCGCTGCTCAGCATCGTGCTGGCTGTCACCGGCGCGCTCGTCACACCGCTCGCAGGCAAGCTCGGCGACCGCTACGGCGGGAAACGAGTCCTGATCAGACTGATGGCGGTGGTCTCGGTCGGTGGACTCGTGTCAGCGCTGGCGCCCAACCTGCCGGTGTTGCTGCTCGGTCAGGTTCTGCAGGGAGTAATGATCGGCGCACTGCCCCTGTCGTTCATCGTGGTGCGCAAACACCTCCCCGCGGGAGAGTCGAAGGTTGCCATCGGGCTGGTCAGCGGGATGTTCGTGGGGGGCTCGATGGTGGGACTCCTGACGGCCGGGCCCGTGGCGGAAGCGCTCTCCCGGCACTGGATGTTCGCGGTGCCGACGTTCGCGGTCATCGGGTTCACCCTGCTGGTGAACAGGCTGATGCCGTCTGATCCGCCGGGCCGCACGGACGATGCCGGGATGGACTGGCCGGGCCTGCTTCTCTTGAGCGGGATGCTGGTCACGCTCATGCTCGTGTTCGTGGTGGCGCCCGAGGCCGGCTCGCGACCTCTCGTGCTCGGCGTCCTCATCGTGCTTCTGGCCGCCTTCGCGACCGGATGGGTCGCCGTTGAACGCCGTGCGGCCTCGCCGATGATCGATCTGCGCATGCTGGCACGGCCTGTGATCTGGAAGTCGTGTGCGCTGACGTTCGTGATCTGCCTCGGTACGGCGATGGGGGTCTTCCTCATTCCGCAGCTGCTCGGCGAGTCCGGCGACGGGTACGGATTCGGGGCCAGCGCCACCGGGATCGGCTTCATCCTCCTGCCCGGCGCCGTGGCCGGGACGCTGGCCGGGCCGGCCGGTGGGCTCGGGGAGCGGCGTTTCGGCTCGCGTGCCGTGGCCGTTGCCGCGGTCGTCATCATGGCCACCGCCCTGCTCGCCCTGTCAGTCGCACACACCGAGGTCTGGCACATCGTCGTCGGCAAGGCGCTGATCGCGCTTGCCAACGGCCTGTGCGTCACGGCCATGGTGACCAGCATCGTCTCCTCCGTCGACGAAAGTGACACCGGTATCGCCACCAGCCTCGTCCTGGTGACCCGCGTGTTGGGCTCCGCCGTGGGCGGGATGCTCGGTGGCGCGCTCCTCACCGCCGGGACCCCTTCCGGGTCGGACGTCCCGGCCGAATCGGCCTTCGTCACCGGCTTCCTCATCGCCGGCGTCGTCGCGCTGCTGTCCCTGCTTGTCGTCCGGACCATGAGCAAAGGAGCCAAGGAATGACCCGCGCTGACCTGATGACGGATACCCGTACGACGCCGAGGCGCAAGGTTCTGATATCCGGGGCCAGTATCGCGGGGCCCGCACTCGCGTTCTGGCTGAACCGCCACGGATTCGCGGTCACGGTGGTCGAGAAGGCGGGCGCGCTTCGTGACGGTGGTTACCCCGTGGACGTGCGCGGCACCGCACTTGAGGTCGTCCGGAGGATGGGGATCCTGCCGCGACTGCGGGACGCGCACATCGACCTGCGCCGGCTGACCTTCCTCGACGGGGACGGCAGCGAGGTGGCGTCGGTCAGCCCGCACACCGTCACCGGCGGGCTCGCGGGGCAGGATCTGGAGGTGCGGCGCGGTGATCTGACCGGCGCTCTCCACGCAGCGGTCCGTGACGATGTGGAGTTCTTGTTCGACGACTCCATCGACACCCTCGACCAGTCCGGCAACGGGGTCGACGTCACCTTCCGCGGGGGCAGCAGACGTACGTTCGACATGGTGTTCGGTGCGGACGGTCTGCACTCACCTACCCGTGAGTTCGTGTTCGGCCCCGAAGAGCAGTTCCACCGGTATCTCGGCTACTGCTTCGCCGGGTTCACCATGCGCAACACGTTCGGGCTCTCCCACGAGACCGTGATGTGGAACGCCCCGGGCAGGGCCGCGGCACTCTACGCCGTGGGGGACAACGACGACGTGCACGCCTTCCTGAACTTCGCCCAGCCGGAACCACCGTTCGACGCGTTCCGGGATCCGGAAGCCCAACGGGACCTGGTCGCCGCGGTCTTCGCCGACGCGGGATGGGAGGTCCCGGGCATGCTTGCCGCCATGCGTGACGCGGATGACCTGTTCTTCGACGCCGTCAGCCAGATCCGCATGCCCCGCTGGTCCAGCGGCAGGGTCGCGCTGGTGGGCGACGCCGCGTACGCGCCCTCGTTCCTCACCGGACAGGGCTCCAGCCTCGCGCTCGTCGGCGCGTACATGCTCGCCGGTTCGCTGGCCGACCGGGACCACGCCGCGGGCTTCGCTGCCTACGAACACAACACCCGTGAGTTCGTCACCGTGAACCAGGAGCAGGTCGGCGAGGGCGACGCCACACTCTTCCCGACCACCGCTCGAGCCCTGGAGCAGCGCAACGACATGTTGCGCAATCTCAGAGCCATGCCCTCCGCCGAGGGAAGACCGGCCCATTCGGCCCTCACCTTGCCCGAATTCGTGCCCACGACGTGAGCCCGGGCACGCGCGCCGACGACGGGCGTCACCGGCGGTCGGGCCCGCACTCCGGACCACCGGAACGCGGGCCGACCGGGACGGCGGTCCCGGCGAGGCCGGCGCGACCCGGCGACGTGGCCCGCCGCCGGGCGTCGTGCCGGTCAGGGGCGCAGAAGCGGTTTGACACAGCGCCGGGCGTCCATCGCGTGGAACGCCTTCGACGCGTCGGCCAGCGGGAAGACCGAGTCGAAAACGCGCTCCGGCCGCAGTGTGCGGTCGAGTACGTCGCCGAGCAGTCCGGGCATCGTGGCGCGCACGTTCGAGCCGCCGCCGCTGAGGGAGAGGTTCTTGGCGAACAGTTCCCACAGCGGAAGCGTCACGTCCCAGGGCAGGCCCACGTAGCCGATCCGGCCTCCCGGGCGTGCGCACCCGATCGCCTGCCGCACCGACTCGAGCGTGCCGACCGCCTCGATGACGTGTCCGGCTCCGCCGTCGAGCAGGTCGGCGACCTCCGCCGCGCCCTCCGCGCCCCTGCCGGTGACCACGTCGGTGGCCCCGTGGGCGCGGGCGAGTTCCTGCCGCCGCGGGTCGCGCGACATGGCCACGATCCGCCCGGCCCCGAGCCTGCGGCATGCCATGACCGCGCACTGACCCACGGCGCCGTCCCCGACGACCACGACCGTGACTCCCGGGCCCACCCCCGCGTGCAGGGCGGCCTCGTGTCCCGTGGAGAGCACGTCGGTCAGGGCCAGCAGCGGCGGAACCAGTTCGTCGGGTGGGGGCTCCGGGACGGCCAGCAGGGTGGTGCCGGCCAGCGGCACCCGGACGAACTCGGCCTGACCGCCGTCGAGCGCTGAGCCGTCCGGCCCGAACTCGCCGAACAGCCGGCCCCGTTCGCAGGCGATGGGCACCCCGCGGCGACAGTGCGGGCAGCTGCCGTCGGAGGTGCTGAACGGGGAGAGGACGAACTGCCCCTGGCGCAGGCCGGCCACGTCGGCGCCCACCTCCTCGACGACCCCGACGAATTCGTGCCCGCTCCGGACCGGCCGCGGCAACGGCGAGAGGCCCCGCAGCACGGAAAGGTCCGACCCGCAGACGCCGGCCGCCACCACCCGCACCAGCGCGTCCGTCTGCTCCTCGATGCGTGGTTCGGGCACCTCCTCGACACGTACGTCGCCCGGGGCGTGGATGACCACAGCACGCACAGCGTGTCCTCCTTTCAGATACGGGTCAGCGCGGTGCTGCGCATGAGGAACTCGGCCAGGAACCCGTCGTGCGGCATCCCCGGCGGCAGCCACCAGGTGGGACGGTCCAGGCCGTAGACATTGCGGACGGACGGATCCTCCAGCAGTGCGTCCACCAGTCCTGAGTCCTCGGTGGCGACGCCCACCACGAGCGAACCGCGCAGGGGTGCCGCGCCCTGCTCCGAGGACCAGGGCGCGACCCACGCACAGGGGAACGGCAGCTCCACACCGGTCTGTTCGGCCATGGCGTCCTCCAGCAGGTGCACGGCGGGCCGCAGGGCGGCGCTGCCGTCCCCGAGGTCGTGCACGCCGCCGCCGAGCACGGCTTCCGCACCGTCCGCGCAGTGCCGCAAGGAGTCCACGACCGAGCGGGCCTCGGCAAGCGGCAGGCACGGGAGCCCGGCCTCCTCCCGTTCCGGAGGCAGCGGCCGCAGCTCCGAGAGCCGCTGCGCGAGGGCCTCGGCGAAGCCGCGGGCGTCATGTTCGACCAGCACCGCGGTGGCGTTGAGGCAGGAGACCCCGCCGAGCCCGCAGACCGACTCGGCGATGACGTCGAGATGCGGCTCCCACTGCCCCGTGACCAGCACTTTGACTCTGCCGGGTCCCTGGGGCAGCACCGGTGTCCGGGACCAGCCGCCGGCGTACCGGTTCACCGTCTCGTCGCCACCGAAGACGATCGCGAGGTCGCCGCCGCGGACCAGTTCGTCGGCGGCGCCGTGGTCGCACGGCAGCAGGAGCACGTCCTCGTCGGCGAATCCCGCCGACCGCAGGGCGAGCACCAGCCGGTGGGGCGTGAACGGGTCGCGGCGGGAGGGCCGCACCGCGACCCGGTAGCCCAACGCCAGAGCCTCCGGCCACAGCGAGTGGACCGCGGGGTGGTTGCCGGAGGCGTTGACGCTCAACAGCCGTCCCCGCCGGCGCCACACGACGGCGCCCCCGTCCGGCACGTCCCGCGGGCCCCGCGGCAGCGCCGCCCGGGGGCGGGCCCGCTCGGTGGCGTCGACCGCGTTCGCCAGCACCCCGGCGACGGTCGCTGTCGCATCGCGGACCACCGCCACCGGGACGCCCGTCGTACGGGCCACCCGCACATGGTGCTCGTCGGGCGTCAGCCCGCCGAGCGTGCCCGAGGCGAAGAGCGCGGCCGCCGCCCGGAGCCGCTCGGCGAGCTCGGACCGTGGCTGGTCCGCCGCGTGAGCCGGCCGGCGCCGTGACCGGTCCAGAGCGCGGGCGACGAACAGGGCGGGGGCGAGCGTCAGTTCCGCGACGGGGACGCCCGCCACGTCCCGGACGGTCTCCCGCCTGCCCGTGCGATACGTGCCCTCCGGAGCGAGGGCGTCGATGAAGTACGGTGCTGCGGCTCTCTCTTGAACGGGCTCTTGCGCTACCACCGTCATCAGTAGGCTCCCGTGATCACGGGGACGCCGGTGAAGGTCTCCAGCGGGTGCACGTCGGCCACGGAGTGCCCCGGGGAGCCGTCCGGCGCGACCACCCGCCGTGCTGCGTCGCGTTCGCGGTTGTTGGGAAGCAGCGCCGACTTGCTCAGGTGGTGCATGACGACCTGGCCGGTCTCTCCCACCGCGACAGGCTTACCGGTGTCCGGGTCCACGACGGTGTACGAAACGTGCGGTGAGGGCGAGTCGAAGACGGAGTCGCCGTCATCGGTGGCGGTCCGCTCGAACGCGGCGCCGAGCGCCATCGTGCTGCCGTAGAGCCCGTACAGCGGGATGCCGGGGAAGACCTCGTCGCGCAGCAGATCCCGGGTGTCCCGGTCCATGCTGGCCCCGCACCAGGTGATCACCTCGACCTGGTCGCGCACCATGTCCACCAGCCGCCCGTCCCGTGCCAGCCGTTCCAGCAAGGGCGGGGGCGCCTGTATCGCCCCGATCCGCTGGCTGCTCAGCACGGTGGCGGTCTGGGCGAGCACGTGGTCCAGGTACCGCTCGGATTCCCCGGCCCGCCCGTCCCGCAGACACAGGCGCACCCAGCGGGGGTCGAAGTCGACGGCGAAGCGGACGCCGCCGCGGCGGCGCGCGTGCTGGCCGGTCAGTTCGGCGTAGTCGTGCGGGCCTGCGGGGCCCAGCGACAGCCAGTGCACCCCGCGTGGATAGCCCCGCTCGTCCATGGCACGCATGGCGCCCACCATTTCGCGTTCCATCCAGTCCGCGAGGTAGAGCACGCGCTTCGGGGCGCCGGTGGTGCCGCCGCTCTCGAAGACACCGATCACCTCGGCTGCCCCGCCGTATCCCCGGGGCAGCAGATCCTCCACCGGCACGTGGCGGAAGTCGTCGACGACTTGCGGGAACAGCAGCAGATCGTCGGCGGTGCGCACATCGGTGCGCGGGTCGAAGTCCAGCCGCTCCAGCCGGTCGAGCCAGAACGGCGTGCCCGTCTCCGGGGAGAAGTGCCACTCCATGGCCGCCCGGACGAGCTCGTCCGGGTCCACGTCCGCGTCAGGCGGTGCGTCCAGCACGGCCAGGGCGTCCTCCGTCTTCATCCTGCCTCCCGTCCGCCGTGGGGATGATCCGTTGCCGGGTGCGTGTGCTCGGTCACCGCAGCGTGATCCCGGCCGAGTTGACGGCGTGCAGGAAGTCGCCGCGCTCGACGGCACCGGCGACAGCCTCCAGTTCATCGGACATGTACCGGTCACGGTCGAGGGTCGGCGCCAGCGCGCGGACGGTGTCGTAGGTGGCCCGGCCCGCGGGGCCGAGCCGGTCGTAGCAGCCGTTCAGGTCCACGGCCTGGGCGGCGCCCAGGAACTCCACGGCCAGGATCTTGGTGTTGTTGGTGAGCACCCGGCGCGCGTTGCGCGCGGAGATCAGGCCCATGCTGACGATGTCCTGGTTGTCGCCGTTGGAGGGGACGCTCTGGGTGCTGGCCGGGCCGATGGTCCGGTTCTCCGCGATCAGCGCGGTGGCTGGGTACTGGGCGCCGGCGAAGCCGCTGTTGAGACCCGGTTCGCCGGCGACGAGGAACTCCGGGAGCCCGTAGCTGAGGTGCCGGTTGAAGAGGCGATTGCTCTGCCGCTCGGAGAGCACGCCGAGCTGGGTGAGGGCGATCGTGGTGAAGTCCATTGCGAACGCGACCGGCTGGCCGTGGTAGTTGCCGCCGTGGAAGACCTCCTTGCCCGGGAAGAACAGGGGGTTGTCGGTGGCGGAGTTGAGTTCGGTGTGGAGCGTGCCGGCTGCGTGCCGCAGGGTGTCCCGGACCGCTCCGAGCACCTGCGGTATGGCCCGCAGCGTGTACGCCTTCTGGAGGTAGACGTCGGTGCGGGTCACGTCGTCACCCGACCGCTTGCGCTCCACCTCACCGCGGAGCTCCGCGTGCGGGACGGCCAGCCCGCTGTCGGCCAGCAGCGCACGCAGATTGGCGGCCGAGTCGATCTGGCCGCTGTGCGGACGTGCGAGTTCGTGGCCCTCGGCCAGGAACGGGCTGGTGGAGCAGCTGAGAGCCTCCAGCAGCAGGGCGGAGACGATCTCCGCCTGGTGGAGCTGGTCGAGGGCACGGCTGACCACGAGGGACCCCAGTCCGGTCATCCCGGAAGTGCCGTTGATCAGCGCAAGGCCCTCCTTGAACCGCATCTCCAGCGGCTGGATGCCCCGTTCGCGCAGCACCTCGCCGGTGGGCACCGGAACGCCGTCGCGCAGCACGTAGCCCTCGCCGATGACGGTGACGGCGATGTGGGAGAGGGTCGCGAGGTCGCCGCTGGCGCCGAGTGAGCCGATCTCGGGAATCGCGGGGGTGATCCCCTCGTTGAGGTAGAGCGCCAGGCGCTCCAGCACCTCGGGCCGCACGGCGGAGTAGCCACGTGCGAGGGCGTTGAGCCGGGCGGCCAGGATGGCGCGGGCCTCGTGCTCGGCGAACAGCGGCCCGACGCCCGCGCTGTGGCTGCGGATCAGGTTCGTCTGAAGCTCCACCTCCTTCGACGGCTCCACCTGCATGTAGATCATCTCGCCGTATCCAGTGGTCACCCCGTACACCGAGGCGCCCTGGCGGACGATGTCCTCGAACTGCTTCCGGCTCGCGTCGGCCTTGGCCAGCACCTCGGGATTGACGGAGCAGGAGGCCTGCTCCTCCGCGATGCGGCGGACGTCCTCGATGCCGAGGGTCTCCCCGTCGAAGGCAATGGTTTCCGTGGCCGTGTCGATAGTGGTCATGGCGTGTCTTCTCCCTGGAATCGGAATGCAGGATCCGCTGATCCCCTGCGTCGGTGAAATTCCGGCGGACGTGGCGTGCCACCGGCCGGGCGGAATTCTCGTGCAAGCCGATCCCATCACCGAAGCCGCAATCCCCGGAACGGCCGCAGGGACACTCTGAAGTGGCTTTCCGGCCCCGCCAGTTCCGAGGAATGAGGACATGTGTGTGACCGTCGGGGCACACCCGGACACCCGAAAGGACATGCATCTCGGGCACTTCATCCGACATGCACTCGGCTCTGAACAGCGAAGATGCGTACACCGCGAACAGACGGACGGCAGCTGCCCCGGTGGGGTCTCCGATTTCCCGGTCTTTTTCCCGTGGTCGGCGGCGGGCTAGCATGCGGCCGGGCGCATCTCAGCGGACACGAACCCGTGCAATCGAATCCCGCAGTCGTCCGAATTCGCCCGGCGGAGCCTCTTCCGAAAGGTGACGGATCTCATCCGTGTGCCTGGGGATTCCCGCCGGTGCGGTCCCGTTCCATTCACGACAGGGAGGACCACCGTGAAACCCGAAGTCACCGACCGGTTCGACAAGGACGCCGGTCTCCCAGAGGTGATGCACAGCCTCCACGAGAACGGCTACGCCATCGTCGAGAACGTGCTGCCGCACGAGACGGTGGACGCGCTGCTCAGCGAGATGGAGTCCTGGATCGAGGCCACACCGTTCGGCCCGGACGCGTTCGCCGGGCAGCGGACCAAGCGGACCGGCAGCCTCGTCGCACGCTCGGCCGCCGGCCGGGACCTGATCACCCACCCGCTGTGCATGGACGTCGCGCGGGAGCTGCTGAAGTCCTCCACCGAGTTCCAGCTGTCCCAGACGCAGCTCATCAGCGCCTACCCGGGCTCCGTCGCACAGAAGATGCACAAGGACGAACTGATTTGGGACTTCTTCCCGTTCGCGGCCGACCACCACGTGATGTGCCAGTTCTTCTGGGCGCTCACCGACTTCACCGAGGAGAACGGCGCCACCCGCATGGTGCCCGGGAGCAACGCGCTCTCCCCCGGTGAGGTGGGCGAGGAGGAGTCCATACCCGCCGAAATGCCGAAGGGCTCGGTGTTGATCTTCACCGGGAAGGTCGTGCACGGCGGCGGCACCAACCGCTCCGACGCCGTCCGGCAGGGTCTGATCCTCAGCTACTGCTCGGGCTGGGTCCGTCAGGAGGAGAACCAGTACCTCGTGGCCCCGCCGGAGCTGGCCCGTACGCTCCCCGAGGATCTGCTCAAGGTCATCGGCTACCAGCAGGGCTGCTTCGCCATGGGCTACGCCGGCGACATCGAGGAGCCGATGGACGTGCTCTTCGGCCGCAAGGCAGCCACCCCGATCGTGCCGTCGGAGGCCACGCGCAACGCCGCCAACGATACGGCCCGCGAGTGGAGCCAGGACGTCGTACACCGCACCGTCTGACACGCCGCTCGACCCAACGAACCCGCGGCCGGACGGAGTTATGGATGGTGCCGGCCGTGACGAGACCCCCGCGCCGAGCCGAGAAGGTGACGATGACTGCTTCGCAGGAACAACCCGTGTCCGTTATGCCGATCATGAAAATGGTCTACGGCCTGTGGGTGTCCCAGACACTCGTGACCGCGCACGAACGCAACGTGTTCGGGCGCTTCGCCGAACGCCCTGGCATGACCCCTGCCCAACTGGCCGATGTCCTCGACCTGCAGGAGCGCCCGGTCGAGCAACTGGTCACCGCCTGCGCCGCGCTCGGCCTGCTGCAGCGCGACGGAGAGGGGTACCGCAACACCGCGATGACCGACCGGTATCTGCTCCGCGGCGGCGAGCACTACGTTGGCGGATGGGTGGAGATCGTCTCCCGCCACGACTACCCGGGCTGGCTCCGGCTGGATGAGGCGCTGCGCACCAACCGTCCGACCGCCTGGGACAGCGAGCAGCGCGATTCGCTGTTCGACGATGAGAACCCCGTGGTCGTGGAGTCGTTCTGGGAGGGCATGAGCGCGATCTCCCGGCCGACGGCCAGGGCGTTGGCGGAGACCGTAGACCTGTCGGGCGGACTGTCACTGCTGGACGTGGGCGGCGGCGGGGGCGCCTACGCGACCGAACTGAGCCGCGCCGTCCCCTCCCTGCACACGACCGTCTTCGACCTGCCCTTCGTCTGCGACCTGACACAGAAGAAGGTCGAGCAGGCCGGCCTCGCGGACCGCATCTCCTTCGCCCCCGGCGACTTCTTCGCCGATCCACTGCCCACGGGGCAGGACGTGGTACTGCTCTCGATGATCCTCCACGACTGGGACGTCGACCAGTGCCGGCACATCCTGCGCCGCTGCTACGACGCTCTGGCCCCCGGCGGGCGTCTGCTGATCAGCGAACTCCTGGTGGCCGACACCAAGGACGGCCCTCTCGACGCCACGCTCATGAGCCTGTCCATGCTGGTGGAGACCTTCGGCCGGAACTACACCGGTGCCGAGTACCGCTCCTGGCTGCTGGAGACAGGCTTCACGGACGTCGAGATCCGCCCGTTCGAAGCGCCGGCCGCCAACGGCGTCGTCATCGGCCGGAAGCCGTGACCGCACGGGGACAGGAATCCGACCCGCCGAGGCCGGTGTCCGCGATGTGCGATTGACGGAGCCGGTGTCCGGGCTGCGAAGTCGGGGACGACCCGTTCCGGTGTTCGTCGCCGACTTCGGCCGGCGGCTTTCCGAGGTCTCCGTGGTCCCCCTGGCCGGCGCATGCGCACAGGCCCCTCAGATGTATCCCTGCCGCAGCGCGTATGCCACCGCATGGGCGCGATTGCGCAGGTGGAGGCGGGTGGTGAGGCGGTGGATGACGTTTTTGATCGTGCGTTCGGAATAAGACAGGCTGGTGGCGATCTCGGCGGTGTCCAAGCCCTCGGCGATCAGGCGCAGGACGTCGACCTCACGGGCCCCGAGTACCGGGGCGGTGATGCCGGACCGGCCGCCGCCGGTGGTGCGGGACGACGGCGTTCCCATCTGGCGGATCAGGCGGCCGAGGAGGTCGGCGGGCAGGTGTCCGTCGCCGCGTGCGGTCGCCAGCACGGCCTGAACCAGGCTGTGCTGAGTGGCCTCGTGCCGCCAGACGACGGCGCCGACGCCGCATGCCAGGACACTGCGGAAGTCCTCCTCCCGCAGTGTTCCCACCACGAGAACCACTCGTGCTCCCTGCCTGCGCACGGCCCTGCGCAGGCGCGTGAGCCCGCCCCGGTCGAGTACGTCGTCGACCAGGAGAGCCACGGTGCCCGGCCCGGGCTCCTCACGCAGCTCGATGTGCGGGTGCCGCCGGAGCTGACTCAGGGCGCCTTCCCGGGAGATGGGGTCCGGGGCGTGCACGGCCACGGAGACCGGTAACGCGGGCCGCGCAGCCGAGGAGTGCCCGGAATCCTCCGGTCCTGCGGGGTCTGTGATGCTCAAGCTGGACAAACGGTTCCTCCGCGTAGAGATCCGTGTACACGCCACCGACGAGAGACAGGCGACAGGCAGGTCAACAACACCCTTGTGGGACACGAGTGGTGGGCACCGCCGTGGAGCCAGCGGCGGAACCACGAGTTCAGCCGTGAATGGTGTAAGGCGCTCGCGCCGACAGCCACCGGCGCCGAGCACGCCCACAGCGGCACCCGACGGCTCGTGGTACTGCGCGGGCTATCGGCACCGGCCGGACCGCTGTGCTGGACGCCGCGATTCAGGACGCGGCGGCAGACGGGTGCGGCAGACATGGGCCCGCGAGACGAGTGCACCGTGGCCATCACCGCGGTGCATCATCTTCTCCCGGCACCGGACTTCCCCGCCCCGCGGCGGCCGGACAGCCGACGAGCGTGACCACGCCGGCTTGTTGTGGGGGAACTGGGCACGCACACCGCCGGGGAGCTGCTGCTTCCGGCCGAGGACGACGCTCTGCCGGCAGAGACAGCAGACGCCACATGCAGGTCCGGATCTGCTCGCGGGCGCCTCACCGCTTTGTGCCCGCGACCAGCTCCAACAGCCCCAGCTTGCGGAACATTTCGACCTCCGACACCGACTGTTCAATGAATGGAAGACACGGATTGCCGTGTCAGACCGGATGCCGGGAAAGGGGTCTGAAACCGGCCGAAGATGCCGGCAGTGCTCCTGGAAACGCCCGCGCGGGGCCAGACGGCCACGGTGGGGGCACCGCGGTGGGAGAAACGGCAATCAAAGCGCCTCCTGGTCTGGTTATGTGAGGAGGCTACCCTCGCCCGCACAGTGAGCCAAGTCGTTTCCAGGAAATTCAGGACGTTTGCCGAGAGCCTGGCTGAAATCAATGCCCTGGAAGGCCGCACCGAATACCCGTCTTCGGTCTCCAAGTTTATCGACGGAATCGAGGAAACGATTACAAGGCCCTGGTGAACTGGAAATGCCCAGTTCAGGGGGTGGATCGGCCGGGGGCACCGTCTCGGGCAGCAAACGGGCACTTGAGCAGCACGAACGGACATGGCGGGCCCCCGAGTGGGTCCTGTGCCGGCACCCGTCGCGCCGGTCTCCGCCGCTGCGGCACGCCGGAATCGCGAGATCGCAGCGACGGACAGTTCTCTGCATTCTTCGCGGAGAAAGCAATCAGGCACAGACGGGCCGCCGGGAAAGAATCCGCCCCGTTAACCCCCGGTGGACAATAATTCAACAACCATTCCCGCCTCAGGGTTTCCCTGTTCCCGGGGATATTCCTGCCGGCCCCGAGGGAGACAGCGCTGCCGAACTGGGCGCGTACGTACGGCAGTGCAGGGCGAGGCGCCCAACGCTGGGACGGCCATGACGTGTTGGAGGTCCCGCGCATCGCCGAGGCGTGCGGACCATACCGGCGGGAGGGGCGCCGCCGGAATCGGAACCGGTTCGAGGGCGGGGCCAGCGCCGGGACCGGGCGGGCGGTCGGCGAGGAGGGCTCGGTGCCGAGGGACGCGGGCGGGCTCGTCCAACAGGGCGGGCGGGGCGGTCAGTTGCGCCTCGGGACATCGACCATGCGCCCGTTCGGGCTCTGACGAAGAAGCGGCGCACCCCCACTCCGGCCCGTGTGGAAACCGGCACCACCTGGAGGCCCGCACGGACGCTTACCCATCATGGGGCCCAACTCGCCGCACTCCGCCGGCGATCTTCTCGCCTCGTCGGCGGAGCGGATCCCCGGCACCGAGTACCACGCACGGGGAGAGAACGAAGGAGTCCTCACCCAAGGAGACGTGGGCCACGTGCTCACCCGCGCGGGCGGGCGAGCACGAGATGCAGGCACGCAAGCAGTCTCAATGGCCACGGGGCCCGGATCGCTGCGGCGCCGTTGACGAAACACCGGCAGACCTCATGCTCTGCAGTGCGTGCCTGAGTGCCCCCACCGCATCGACACTACCGGGCGCCGTCACCTTCCGCCTGGCGACTGACCATCAACCCCAGCCGCGACCACCAGCCCACCCGCCGAGCACCCACAGCAGCGGCACATGACAAAACTCCCGAACCCACAACCGTGGGTTCGGGAGTTTCCGATGTCCTGAGACATCACAGCGTCGGGACGGCGGGATTTGAACCCACGACCCCTTGACCCCCAGTCAAGTGCGCTACCAAACTGCGCCACGTCCCGGTGCCCGGTGGCTCGGGGTGGAACCCCTCGCCGCTCGCGCACAAAGAACAATACATGACGTCCGGCGGTGCTCGCGCACCCCTTCCGGGCTGTTCAAGTGCGTCACGCGTGGTCGGCGCCCAGGGCCGGGGCGGGGGGTTTCAGACGGGAGGCTGCGGGAACCGCGGGCAGGGTCGCGATGGTTCCCGAGGTCTGGAGACCCGACCGTGAGCCGGTCCCGCATTGTCATCGTCGGAGCCGGATTCGCCGGCTACCAGGCAGCCCGGACACTGTCCCGCAAGCACCGTGGTGTGGCAGACGTCGTCTTGGTGAATCCGAACGACTACTTTCTGTATCTGCCCCTGCTGCCCGAGGTGGCCGCCGGCGTCCTTGAGCCCAGGCGGGTGTCGGTGTCGCTCGCGGGGACGCTGCCCGGTGTGCGGCTGGTGCTCGGTGAGGTCGACGGTCTCGATCTCGCGTCGAAGAAGATCACGTACGTGGATCCCGAGGGCCGTGGCGGCGAATTGCCCTACGACCGGCTCGTGCTGACCGTCGGCAGTGTGAACAAGCTGCTGCCCATCCCGGGAGTCGCCGAGCATGCGCACGGCTTCCGCGGCATGCCGGAGGCGCTGTACCTGCGTGATCACATGACGCGCCAGGTCGCCATGGCCGCCGCGAGCGAGGACCCCGCCGAGATCGACGCGCGCTGCACGTTCGTGGTGGTCGGCGCCGGCTACACCGGCACGGAAGTGGCTGCACACGGAAAGCTGTTCACCGACTCGCTCGTGCGGCAGCACCGCAGGACCGGCAACGGCCTGAGCGGCGGCCGGCTGCCCCGCTGGCTGCTGCTGGACATCGCACCGCGAGTGCTGCCGGAGCTGGACGAGCGACTGTCCAGGACGGCCCACCGGGTGCTGGCCAAACGGGGCGTCGACGTGCGAACAGGCATGTCCGTCAAGGAGGCAACCGGGGAAGGAGTGCTCCTGGACGACGGTGAGTTCATCCGTACGCGGTCACTGATCTGGTGTGTGGGCGTGCGTCCCGACCCGCTGGTGGAGGATGTCGGGCTGCCCTCCCGCAAGGGCCGTCTGGTGGTCGACGAGTATCTCCAGGTGCCGGACCATCCCGAGGTGTTCGCGTGCGGGGACGCCGCCGCGGTGCCGGACCTCACGCGTCCGGGAGAGTGCACGCCGATGACTGCCCAGCATGCTGTGCGGCAGGGGAAGAGCGTGGCGCACAACGTCGCCGCCTCGCTCGGTGAGGGTGAGCGGCGCCCGTACAAGCACCACGATCTCGGCTTCACCGTGGATCTCGGCGGCCTCCAGGCGGCGGCGGACCCGCTGGGGGTGCCGTTGTCCGGGCCGGTGGCCAACGCGGTGATGCGTGCGTATCACCTGGCGGCGATGCCGGGGAACCGGGTTCGGGTGGCCACGGACTGGCTGCTGGACGCGGTGCTGCCGAGGCAGGCCGTGCAGTTGGGGCTGGTGCGGTCCTGGTCGGTGCCGCTGGAATCGGCTTCGCCGGAGCTGGCACACTCGCCTGCTTCCACTGGAGGGCCGGGGGATGACTCCGGAACGGAGAAGCGCCCTGAAGGGTGACTGCCGTATCCACACCGACCTCCCTGTCCACAGAAAGTAGCGGGTCGATACCTTCCGTGACGGTCGCGGGCTACCTTCTGCAGCATGCCCGGCGAGAGCCGCCGGGCGGGATGCGAGGGGGAGGTGGCCCATGCACGGGGGACTGCCCGTCATCGGGCTCAGTGTGCTCGTGTACGGGGTGGTGGGAGCCGTCGTCATTGCGCGCGAGGCGCTGCGCCGGTGCCGTCCGTGGCAGGGGAGAGGCCAGGCGGCAGCGCCGGGGGCGAAGAAGGGGGCGAGGGCATGCACAGCGGTGTCACGGTGATCGTCCCCGCGCACGACGAGGAGGAAGGTCTGCCCGCCACCCTGGAGTCGGTGCTCGGGCAGACGGTCCCGCCGGAGAAGGTCATCGTCGTCGACGACGCCTCACGGGACGGTACGGGTGAGGTGGCGCGCCGTTACGGCGTGCAGGTGCTGCGGCCGCCGAGGAACCTGGGCAGCAAGGCCCGTGCGCAGAACTACGCGCTGCCGCACTGCACCTCGGAACTCGTGCTGGCGGTCGACGCGGACACCGTTCTGGCACGGGACTACATCGAGCAGATCGCTCCCGTCTTCGACGATCAGCGAGTGGCCGTCGCCGCGGGCAACGTGCAGACGCGCTTCGCCCGGACGGTGTGGGAGCGCGGCCGGTCGGTGGAGTATCTCTTCGGCTTCCACTGGCACCGGCCGATCCAGCAGCGTGCCAACAGCCCGATGGTCTGCTCGGGCTGCTGCTCGGTCTTCCGCAGGAGCGTGCTGTCGGACTTCGGCGGGTTCCCCGAGCGGACGATCGTGGAGGACATGGACTTCACGTGGTCTCAGCAGATCGCGGGCCTGCGAGCGCGCTATGTCGCGGACGCGGTCGCATGGGCCGCGGACCCGGAGACCCTGCTGTATCTGCGCAAACAGGTGTGGCGGTGGATGGCCGGGTTCTGCCAGAACGTGCGGCTGCACACCGGGCAGTTGCTCCGCAGGAAACCGATGCTCGCGGTCTGGGTTCTGCTGGCGATGCTGGAGATCCTCACGGCACCGCTGTGGTGGAGCCTGCCGTTCGTACTCGTGCTGGGCCTGGACCGCCCTGCGGGGGTCACCGCTGTGTGGTGGTTCGGCGCGGAACTGCTCTTCACCCTGCCGCCGCTGGTCTATGCGGCACGCAGACGCAGAATCCCGCTGAGGCGCGTGCTGTTCAACATCCCCTGCGTCTACCCCGCCAAGATCGTGAACCTCTGGTACGCGTGGAAGGCAGTGGCGGTGGAGCTCGTGCTCGTGCCGTTGCGGCTCTCTCCTGGCCTGACCGTCTACGAGAAGGGCAGAGGTTCTTCGTTCTCGCCGGCGGGTCCTCGCGGGGGCCGAGCAGGGCAAGTGCCGCGTAGTTCCGGGTGAGTTCGGTGGCCTCGGGGTGAGAGGAGGGATGCGTTCCAGCGGGCTGAGAGGGTGAGCGGGACGAGGGCGGCGGCCTGACCAGACCTTACGGAACGCTGACACGCCATGGCGGAGCGTCCCTCCACCCGCTCTGCGGCCGTAGCGTGGCCCCATGCGTGTACTGGTCACAGGCGGAGCGGGATTCATCGGCTCTCACATCGTTTCCGTTCTCGAGGCTGCCGGGCACGATCCCGTCGTCCTCGACGCGGCGCCGGGGGAGCACGGCATCAACGGCGACGTACGGGACCCGGAGACCGTCGCGCGTGCCCTCAGAGGCGTCGGCGCCGTCTGCCACCAGGCGGCGATGGTCGGTCTGGGCAAGGGTTTCGCGGACGCGTCCGGGTACGTCGGAAGCAACGATCTGGGCACCGCGGTGCTGCTGGAACAGATGGCCGAGGCAGGCGTGGGCGAACTGGCCCTGGCCGGTTCGATGGTGGTCTACGGGGAAGGGCGCTACGACTGCCCGCTCCACGGCCACGTGCAGCCTGGCCCCAGGGCCGTGCGCGATCTGGACAACGGCCGTTTCGAACCGCCCTGTCCGCGCTGCGGCGCCGCGCTCGATCCCGGACTCGTGGGCGAGGAGGCGCCCGCCGACCCGCGGAACGTCTATGCCACGACCAAACTCGCCCAGGAGCATCTGGCGGCGTGCTGGGCGCGCGCGACGGGGGGCAGAGTGATCAGCCTGCGCTACCACAACGTCTACGGTGACGGGATGCCGCGGGACACCCCCTACGCCGGCGTGGCTTCCTTCTTCCGCTCCGCGCTCGAGCGCGGCGAAGCACCCCGTGTCTTCGAGGACGGGGCGCAGAGGCGCGACTTCGTCCACGTCGACGACGTGGCGGATGCGAACCTCGTCGCGCTGGAGGCCCTGGCCCAACGGCCGCCGGGGGAGCTGCGCGCGTACAACACCGGCAGCGGAGTACCGCACACCGTCGGCGAGATGGCCCATGAACTGGCGGACGCCTTCGGCGGGCCCAAGCCCGTGGTGACGGGCGAGTACCGCCTCGGCGACGTCCGACACATCACTGCCTCCTCCGAGCGAATCCACCGCGAGCTGGGATGGCGCGCGCGTGTGGAGTTCGCCGAAGGGATGGCACGGTTCGCCAAGGAGGACCTCGCCGGTGCCGGGGGCACTGCCATGGACAGGCGCTGAACAGCCGAGCACTCCGAGCATTCCGATCGCCGCCGAGCACTCCGAGCATTCCGATCGCCGCCGAGCACGCCGAACGCTCCGAACGCTCCGAACGCGCCCGTTCCGCTCAGTGCGCTCCGGGGAGGGTGACCTCGAAGCGGCAGCCGCCCGGAACGTTGCGCACGGCTGCCCGGCCCTGATGTGCCTCGACGATGCCGCGTACGATCGCCAGCCCGAGCCCGGCGCCGCCGGGCGGGGTACGGGCGTCGGTGCCGCGCCACCCGGTGTCGAAGACCCTCGGCAGGTCGTCGGCGGGGATGCCTCCGCACCCGTCGGTGACCGACAGCACCACCCTGCCCTCCTCCTGCCGTGCGCTGACCGCGACCGTGCCGTCGGCGGGGGTGCGGTGTATGGCGTTGACGAGGAGGTTGGCCAGGACGCGGGTCATCTCTTTCCCGTCCACCTCCACCGGCACCCGTTGCACGCCTTCGTCGGCGAGCCGTACCCCCCGCTCCAGGGCGAGGGCGTCGGCTCCCGCGATGGCGTCGCTGACGAGGTCGTAGGCCGACATGCGGGTGGGGGTCAGGGTGAGCGAACCGGCCTGGATGCGGGAGAGTTCGAACAGGTCTCCGACCATGCCGGTCAGTCGTTCCACTTCGCCCCGTATCTGGCGGTGGTAGCGCCCGGGGTCCTCGGCGATGCCGTCCTCCAGCGCTTCGGCCATGGCGCGCAGTCCGGCCAGGGGCGAGCGCAGATCGTGCGAGATCCAAGCCACGAGTTCACGCCGCGACGCCTCCAGCGCCCGCTCGCGCCCGCGTGAGGCGGCGAGTCTCGCGCTGGTGTCGGCCAGTTGACGGGACAGGGACGCCAGTTCGGCGGGCATGGGCGTGGTGGGCTCCTGGAAGCCGCCGCTCCCGTTACGGGCCTCACCGTCGCCCCGGTGCCCGCGCCGGCTCGCGTGACGTCCGTGGGTGGCGGAAGCGCTGTCGATGTGGGCCACGGGAGCGTTGCCGCCCTCGTCTCCTGGGTCCTCCGCGTCACCGAGAGCCCGTGCCGCCTGCTCGAGGGCGCGGTGTCCGCCGATCACCCACCGTCCGAGCAGCAGGGCGGTGACAGTCGCGGTGACGCCGGCCACCGCGCACACCGTCGTCACCACGCCCAGGTCGTGCTTGTTCAGCAGCATCGCCCAGCTCACGGACAGCGTTCCGGCCATCATCGAGCCGACCGCCACCGCGGTCAGCACGGCGAGAGAGGCGGCCACCGAGCGCCGCCGCAGCGCGCGCAGCGCCAGCAGGCCGGCCAGCCCCACGGCCGCCGCGCCCAGCGCCGCGTAGAGCGCGATGAAGAGCAGATCACGCACCTCGGCCTCCGGCACTGTCGTCGAAGCGGTAGCCGACACCCCAGACCGTGGTGATCAGCCGGGGATGTGCGGGGTCGGTCTCGACCTTGTGCCGCAGCCGCCGTATGTGCACGGTCACCGTCGACAGGTCGCCGAAGTCCCAGCCCCACACGTCGGCCATCAGTTGCTCGCGGCTGAACGCGCGGCCCGGATGGCGCAGGAAGTGTGCCAGCAGGTCGAACTCGCGCAGCGTCAGTGAGAGGGAGCCGCGTGCGTCGCGGACCGTACGGGCGGCGGGGTCGAGCGAGATGCCGCCGCCGCGCAGCAGCGGACCCCCTGGCGGCGGAGCACCGGCACGCCGGAGGACTGACTCCACGCGCAGGACCAGTTCACGGGGGCTGAACGGCTTGGTGACGTAGTCGTCGGCACCGACCTCGAGCCCGAGGATGCGGTCCTCCTCGTCGCCGCGTGCCGTGAGCATCACCACCGGTACGGGGCGCTCCTCCCGCAGCTGCCTGCACACCTGGAGGCCGTCCAGGCCGGGCAGCATCAGGTCGAGCACGACGAGGTCGGGGGGCGTGTTCCGGGCGTGGGCGAGTGCGTCCATGCCGTCGGCGGCGCGGTCGACGACGAAGCCTGACCGGTCGAGGTAGCCGGCCACCACTTCGGTCACGGTCGGATCGTCGTCGACGACGAGGACGCGGCGGGGCGGTGGCGTGGGCTGCGTTCGCATACGGAGGAGTCTGGCACCCGGCGTGGCGCCCCGGCGGGGTCGTGACGTCGCGGGGGATCGGATGTCAGTCTTCCGTAAGGTGCGTCGGTCCCCTATGTCCGTTCTGTGTTCGTAGGGTGAGGCAGATGACCAACTCCCAGTCCTGGCAGGGGGACCTCGTGCTCCCCTGCCTCAATGAGGCCGAGGCGTTGCCCTGGGTGCTGGAGCGTGTCCCTTCCGGCTGGCGGGCGATCGTCGTGGACAACGGTTCGAGCGACGGCTCCGCCGAGATCGCACGGGCGCACGGCGCCACAGTGGTGCACGAGGAGCGCCGTGGGTTCGGGGCCGCGTGCCATGCCGGACTGCTCGCGGCCGAGGCCGAGTTCGTCGCCTTCTGCGACTGCGACGCCACCCTCGACCCCGGCGCGCTGCCGCGTGTCTCCACACCGGTGCGCACAGGACAGGCCGATCTCGTACTGGCGCGGCGGCGCCCGACCGCGCGCGGGGCCTGGCCGCTGCATGCCCGGGTCGGCAACCACGCTCTCTCCCGGATGGTGCGTCGCCGTACGGGCGTGCGGCTGCACGACCTCGGGCCGCTGCGGGCGGCACGCCGCAGCGCACTGGTGGAGCTGGACCTGACGGACCGCCGCAGCGGATATCCCCTGCAGATGGTGGTGCGTGCCGCCGACAAGGGCTGGCGGATCACCGAGACGGAGGTCGAGTACCGGCCCCGGTCGGGAAAGTCGAAGGTGACGGGCACCTGGCGCGGCACCTGGCACGCGGTGCGGGACATGCAGGCGGTGCTTCGGTGACCCGTCCGCCGGGGGCGCGTGACGCGCGGCCCTCCTCCACGACCGTACTCGTGATCGCCAAGGAGCCTGTTCCCGGCCGGGTCAAGACGCGTCTGACACCGCCCTTCCGGCCGGAGGAGGCGGCCCGGCTCGCCGAAGCGGCGCTCAGAGACACCCTGGAGACCGTCGCCGGACTGCCCGCGCGCAGGCGCGTGCTGGTGCTCGCCGGGAGCCCCGGACCCTGGCTGCCCGACGGGTTCGAGGTGGTACCCCAGTGCCAGGGCGGCCTGGACGAACGTATCGCCGCCGCCTTCGCACTGTGCGACGGCCCCGCACTGCTGATCGGCATGGACACCCCGCAGATCACCAGCGGACTGCTGGCCCCCGCCACCCGCGCTCAAGCCTGGGACGACTGCGACGCGTGGTTCGGCCCGGCGGCGGACGGCGGCTTCTGGGCGCTCGGGATGGCCCGGCCGCGGCCCTCTCTGGTCCGCGGGGTGCCGATGTCCACCGACCGTACGGGCCAGAGGCAGCGGCAGCGGCTCGTGGAAGCGGGCCTTGCCGTACGGGATCTGCCCGTGCTGCGCGATGTGGACACCGCTTCCGATGCCGCCGAGATCGCGGCTCTCTCAGCGGGGCGCTTCGCCCAGGCCCACGCGGACCTGTACCGGGCGGTGGCGCGGTGAGCGCACCGGCGCCCCCCTGGTGCGCGGACCAGGACCCCTATGCCGACGCGCTGCGGGCGGGACGCGGCCCGCTGTTCCTGCGACGGTCCGACGGCTGGCTCCTGCCGCTGGAGGTCGAGCGGTGGTGTGCGGGTGCCGACGCGGCGGACATGAGTGTCCTGCGGCGCTGTACGGGCGCCGTGCTCGACATCGGCTGCGGTCCGGGCAGGCTGGTGACCGCGCTGTCCGGGCTCGGCGTGCCGGTGCTGGGCGTCGACACCTCACCGGCGGCCATTGTCCGTACCCGTCAGGCGGGCGGAGCGGCCCTGCAGCGCTCGGTCTTCGAGCCTCTTCCGGGTGAAGGCCGCTGGCAGAGCGCCCTGCTGCTGGACGGCAACATCGGTATCGGCGGCGATCCGTCCGCGCTGCTCGCCCGTGCACGTGAACTCATCGCTCCGGACGGACTGTTGTTCGTCGAGGCGGCGGCCGCCGAGGTGGAGGAACGGATAGAGGTCCGTCTGGACGACGGAACAGGAGGGCACGGCCCGGCCTTTCTGTGGGCGAGGCTGGGCCGTGAGGCGCTGCGCCGGCGCTCGGAGAACACGGGATGGAGGGTCGCGGAGGAGTGGCAGTGCTACGAGCGGCCGTTCCTGTGCCTGCGGCCCGTCCGCGCGCTGCGCACCGTTCGCACCAGCAGCACACAGACTGCCCCGATGACCGTCCCTGCCAGAGTCACTCCCCAGTTCAACCCGTAGTCGAGCGGCAGCACGGACGGATTGCCGCCCGAGCCGGCGCGCAGCACGAGCGGCAACGCCAGAAGGGTGAGGCAGCCCCCCGTCAGCAGAGCCCCCCGCCACACTGTCCGGGCGGGGGCCCGCCGCAGTGCCGCCCCGGTCAGCAGCACCAGCGGCACCAGCAGGAAGTCGTGCAGCGCGACGCTCCCGGCGAGCCACAGCAGCAGCTGCGGCACCGTCCCCTGACGCGTGTCGAAGAACAGCAGCCCGAGGCCCACGGTCAGCAGCACAACCCCCGTCGCCCCGAGTACCGCGCGCACAGCCGTCATCGCAGCACCTCGATCCGTCGCACCCATTTCGTCTGCAGCACCCCCGGACGGCCGGGCGCCATGACGCGCGCCGGGTAGCCGTGGTCGAGGTTGAGCACCTCGCCGTTGAGGCCGAGCGCCAGCAGGGTGAGCGGATCCCGTGCGTACTGCGGCCCCATCTCCGTCACGGCGAAGGCGCCGCCTCGCTGCATGGAGACCACACGCAGCGAGGTGCCCGGCGGTATCCCCGCACGGTCCAGCAGGTCGCTCAGTCGCACCCCCCTCCAGCGGGCCGACTTGCTCCAGCCCTCCACGCAGGCGATCGGCAGCTCCGCCTCGTGCTGCGGCAGTTCATGCAGGCCGGCGAGGGTGAGCGTGTAGGGGCGTGGTCCCTCCACGGATAGCCGCCACTCGCGAAGCTGTGCGGTGGACAGCCCTGCCGCAGCAGCGGTTCTGTTGACCGGAAGCCCCTGAGAGCCATGGTCGGCATGGCGGGGGGCGAGCAGAGTCAGCGGGCGAAGCGGTGTGAAGGTCTGTCCGGCCGAGACCACAGTGAGGGCGCCTGCCGCAGCCCCGGCCCCCAGCATCAGCGATCTGCGGTCGGGGCCGCTC
Organism: Streptomyces sp. TAA204; assembly: GCF_000424965.1. Taxonomy (NCBI): domain Bacteria; kingdom Bacillati; phylum Actinomycetota; class Actinomycetes; order Kitasatosporales; family Streptomycetaceae; genus Streptomyces; species Streptomyces sp. TAA204. The sequence continues at coordinate 256,530 of NZ_AUKW01000010.1, read as the reverse complement.
TGCGGAGGAAGCCGCAGTGTCGCCGGGGCCTCCCGGCGCCAGTGGGCGGCTATGAGGGGTGCTTTGACCGCGAGGTGCAGCAGCAGCGAACCGGCCATCACCCAGGCCAGCCCCCAGTGCACCTGCCGGAACGAGAACGGCCACGGATACCACTGCAGGGTGTTGAGCAGCCCCATGAAGATCTCCAGCAGCACACTCGACACGAGGACCGCCACCGATATTCGCTCCAGCGCGTGCCGCACGCCGCGCACCGGCGGCCATGCGAACAGCCGCGGATAGACCGCCCACAGCTTCACCAGAAGCAGCGGGATCGCCGCGATACCGGTGGCGACGTGCAGCCCCTGAGTCAGCCGGTAGCCCCACAGCGGACGCGGCGGCGTACGGGTGGCCAGCCATCCGGGCGGCTCCTGGAGGACGTGACTGATCAGTCCGGTCACGAAGCAGACCACCAGGGCCGCCCCCAGCAGCCGGCCCGTCACCGTCGCCGTACGGGGGTCGTGCAGCGGGCCTTTGAACCGCGGAACCACTCTCGGCGTCGTCATCACACTCACCAGCCCGTGAACAGGAGATGGTTGACGGTCAGCGCGATGGCCGCCTGGGCGCCGAGCCACCAGCGCGCCGACCGGCGGGGCAGCAGCGCCGTCGCGGGCAGCAGCCACAGCGTGAAGGGAAGCCAGATGCGTTCCGTCTCCCCTTTGCTCATCCCTGACAGGTCGGCAGCCAGCACGCAGCACACCCCCGCCGCGACGAGTACGAGCAGTGCACCGCTGCGCTTCCTGAGATCCGAACGGAAGCCTGCGGCGCCGGCTCTGCGCAGCGCCGCGACGACGGCCGGGCCGGTGACGGCTGCCTGAGCCGCCAGGTTGGCCCACACGAAGTAGGCGTACGGCCGCACTCTGGCCGCCCCCTGGTAGTAGCGCTCGACGAGCGTGAAGTACCCCTCGAACCACCAGAATCCGGCGACGGTGAAGAGCACGAACCAGGGGAGGGCACCCAGCACCACGTACGGGACCGGCCGCACGGTCCGGGCGGCGACCAGCACACCCACGGCAAGGAGCCCGGTCAGGACGAGCCCGTACGACAGATAGCACGTCAGCCCGAACAGCACGCCGGAGCCCAGCGCGGCCGCTCTCGGCCACCGCACCTTCCGGCTCGCCGCCAGGGCCAGCAGTGCCAGGGCCCAGGCGCTGACCGCGGCGAAGTAGCCGTCCGCCGACACTCCCATCCACACCGCCGCGGGAGCGAGCACCAGGTACGGGGCGCACTTTCGGGCCGTCTCCTCCGTCGCCAGCGTCCGTACGGTCACCAGCACGGCGGCGACGGCCGACGAGCCGGCGGTGATGACGAAGGCGGCTGCCCATCCGCCGCCGCTCAGCCCGATCCGGTCGAGTCCGACGAACGTCAGCAGCGCGGCGGGCGGATGACCGGCGACGTGCGGGGGCCAGTTGTCCGGGGCGTCCATGAGGATGCGTGAGGTGAACTCGCGCAGCGTCGCACCGATGTCGTCGACCTCGCCCACGGACTGCAGGTACTCGTACTTGGCCTTCAGCCGCCGTGCAACTCCGCGGTGCCAGCCGTCGATGAGCGCCAGCGACCAGCTCCAGGCCATCGCACCCGCCCAACTGGCGTGCAGCAGACCGCGCCAGGGCAGCGCCCGTGCGAGAGCCGGCCCGTGGACGACGACGAGGACGGCCACGGCCACGGCGGCGAAAGTGCCGGGCCCCCAGTGCGGCATCCAGTACCCGTACAGCGGCGGCCAGCGCAGACGGAGCGTTTCCTGACTGTTGTCGTAGGAGCGGCCGGCCACCACGGCCGCGGTGAACAGCACAGCGGCCACCGCGACGGCGCTCAGGTCGAGGAGAGATCCGCGCCGGGCGGCGCCGCGTCCGCCCGCAGCGCCCGCACCTTTTGGGCGAAGGTGGCGGTGGCCGGTTCGGCGTTCAGGGCTGTCGGTGCCGCCGGCTGTGCCGCCCGCGGCTCGGGTGGAAGTGGTCACACGCTCACGGTAGGCCGCTGACCAGCCGACTCCCGGCTGCACAGGCCAGACGTCACGGAGACGTCAGATCTCCGCCGGACCCTGCGCGGGGTGCGGTCCGCAGGGGGTGCCGCCCGTCCCCGAGCCCCGCGGCATCACTCAGCCCGGCGGTTCCGCCTCGCGGACGCCGGCGGCCCGTACCGGCGGCAGGAACTCCCGTACGAGCGTGCGGTGCCACCACTGGCCCGTCTCCCGCCGCTCCTGCCACGTCGTGAAGCGGTAGCGGTACAGCAGCGCCCGTACGTGGGCCGGCGGCGCGTCCGGGAAGGGGTTGTGACGCAGCAGCCGCAGTGTGTCGCGGTCGCCCTCCAGCAGACGGGCGACGAACCGTTCGAACCAGCCGCCCGCGTAGCCGGGGGAGAGCGCGGCGAACCACATCTGCCAGTCCAGGCGAAGATGGTACGGGGCGAACTGGCGGGGAAGCCGCCGTACATCGCCGGGTTTGCCGCGGAAGCCGTACTCCCGCCAGACCGTCTCCCGTCCGGGCCGCTCCTCGTCCGTGCCCTCGACGACGATCTCGTGCCGCACGCGGGTCACACTGCCGAACGCCCCGTAGGTGTTGACGAGATGCAGGGAGTTGAAGGAGGCGTTCATCTGCTGGCCACGGCTGACCATGTTGCGCACGGGCCAGTAACTGAGCACCACCACCAGGGCCGTGACGGCGCAGACCAGCACCACGTACCACATCGGCGCGGGGGCGTACGTGCGTGTCCCGCCGGCGGCTGAGCTGTCCACCGCGGCGACGGCGAGGACGATCGTCAGCCAGTTCAGCCAGGAGAAGTTGCCCGAGAGCACCAGCCACAACTGGGTCACGATCACCACCGCGGCCGCGATGGTCGCGACGGGCTGCGGCAGCAGGAGCCCGAAGGGGACGACGAGTTGGGCGACATGGTTGGCGGCGGTCTCCACACGGTGCAGCGGCCTGGGCAGCCGGTGGAAGAACCAGCTCAGCGGCCCCGGCATCGGCTGCGTCTCGTGGTGATACTCCAGGCACGTCAGTTCGCGCCAGCAGGGATCTCCGCGCCATTTGATCAGACCGGCCCCGAACTCCACCCGGAAGAGCAGCCAGCGCAGCAGCCACAGCACCAGCACCGGGGGAGCGGTCTGCGCGTTGCCGAGGAAGATCGCGAGAAAGCCCGCCTCCAGCAGCAGAGACTCCCAGCCGAAGCCGTACCAGATCTGTCCCACGTTGACGATCGAGAGGTACACCAGCCACAGGGCCGCCCACATCAGCATCGACGCCCACAGCGGTACCGCGTCCGCCGCTCCGGCTGCCACCGCCGCCGCCAGTGCCGCCCCCGCCCAGCAGCAGCCCGCGAAGAGCCTGTCGGAGTAGCGCCAGTGGAAGAGGCTGGGCGCGGCACGGAAGGGCATCAGCCGTACGAACGCCGGTACGGGTGTCAGGCCGCGCATCCCGATCAGGGCACGGAACTGCAGCGCAGCCGATACGAAGGCGATCAGATAGACGCCCGCCAGCGCGCGCTGCAGCACGAGGCGGCTCAGCCAGTATTCGGATGCCGCGAACCAGTCCATGGAGCACGGATACCACTCCCGGGCGTCGGTCATGGGTCGCGACGGGCAGTCGGGCAGTCGGGCAGGCAGGCGGACGGGCGTCGGGGCGGGGCGGAGGGCCGTGCGATGCTGTGGCTCCCGCCGCGCCCGGCCGGCCCGGTGAACAGCACCCGCACGACGCGCGCGACGCTTCGAGCCCCCGCACGAGTGCGTCACGCGTACGACCCGCACGAGGGAGAGACATGCCCCTGACGGACATGCCGCTGGAGGACCTGCGTGCCTACCGGCCCGAGGTGGCCGAGCCCGGGGACTTCGACGCCTTCTGGTCCGAGACCCTCGCCGCCGCACGCGAAGCGGAACGCCGCGCGCCCGCGGCCGTCTTCCGGCAGCTGACGGATTCCCCTCTGCGCACCGTCGACGTGCACGACGTGCGTTTCCCCGGCTGGGACGGACAGCCCGTCGCCGCCTGGCTGCTGACACCCCGCGGCGCGCGGGGCCGGCTGCCCGCCGTCGTCAACTACATCGGCTACAGCGGCGGAAGGGGACTGCACACCGAGCATCTGCTGTGGAGCGCCGCAGGCTACGCCCACCTCGTCGTCGACAGCCGCGGGCAGGGTCACGACACCCCCGATCCGGACCCCGCCCCCGGGCCGCAGTACGTCGGCGGGTTCATGACCCGCGGCATCGACGGTCCCGCGCACCACTACTACCGGCGGCTGATCACGGACGGGGTGCGTGCCGTGGACGCGATCCGCGCCCACCCGGCCGTCGACCCCGCCCGCATCACCGTCACGGGCCACAGCCAGGGAGGCGGCACGGCGCTGGCCGTGGCGGGCCTGGCCGGGCAGGACGTGGCGGCGGCGCTGGTGGACCTGCCGTTCCTGAGCCACATACGGCGCGGTGCCGAACTCGCCTCGGTGGGCCCGTACCCGGAGATCACCCACTATCTCGGTGTCCACACGCCGGGGGATCCCGGAAGGGTCTTCGGTACCCTCAACTACTTCGACGGCCTGCACTTCGCCCGGCGTGCCACGGCCCCCGCGCTCTTCAGCGTCGCGCTGATGGACCCCGTCTGCCCGCCGTCCACCGGATTCGCCGCGTTCAACCACTACGCCAACCCGGACAAGGACGTCGTCGTCTGGCAGTTCGGCGACCACGGCGGCGGAGGCGCGTCGCAGACACCGCATGCGCTGCGCTGGCTGGACGCTCACGGTCTCGGGCCCCGGGGAGGCGCCGAGGACGAGGCCGACGGCGAAGAGGGCGGCGGCGCCTGAGGGGGCGTCACCGGCGCCGCTCGTGACATTGCCGAAGGCGCCGCCCGCACCCGCCCGCACGTCCGCACCGCCGCCACCGCCTCACCCGCGTTGCCGGCAGTGCCGCTACGGAGGGGATGCGGTCAGGGCACGCTCAGATCCCGCTTGAGGATCTTTCCCATGTCGTTGCGCGGCATGGCGCTCAGACAGTGCACCGCGCGGGGCCGCTTGTACGGCGAGAGCTGTCCGGCCACGAAGTCGGCCAGCTGCTCCGCCGACGGCGGCCGGGTGGGGTCGGCGGGCACGATCCAGGCGACGACGTGCTCGCCGAGGTCCGGGTCGGGTGCGCCGGTGACAGCGGCCTCGGAGACACCGGGGTGCTCCAGCAGCACGTTCTCGATCTCACCCGCACCGATCTTGTAACCGCCGCTCTTGATGAGGTCGGTCGCCTTGCGGCCCACCAGCCGGACATAGCCGTCCGCGTCCCGGGTCGCCATGTCGCCCGTACGGAACCACCCGCCGTCGAAGGCCTCCGTCGTCGCGTCGGGACGGTTGAGGTACTCGGTGAAGAGATTCGGGCCGCGCACCTGGACCTCGCCCACCACGTCCGGGTCCCCGCCGTCCGTGCCGATGCGCGCCCCCGACTCGTCGACGAGGCGCAGATCGACGTCCGGCAGCGGGACACCGACGGTCCCGGGACGCGGCTCACCGTCCGCGCGCACACTGGTGTTCATCAGCGTTTCGGTCATCCCGTACCGCTCGATGACGTGCCGGCCCGTCGCGGCCGCGATGCGCTGATGGTCGGTCAGCGGCAGCGGAGCAGAGCCCGAGACCAGCAGCCTCGCTCCGGTGAGCGCGGGGACCAGCCCGGGCTCGGACTCCAGCGCCTCGGCCAGCCGGTGGTACATCGTCGGCACTCCGAAGAGCATGGTCCCGCCGCCCGACAGGGCCTGCGCCACGCCCTGCGCGGAGAACCTTCCCAGATGGTGCAGGGTGCCGCCGCGGCGCAACGGGCCCAGGACACCCAGGATCAGGCCGTGCACATGGAAGAGCGGAAGTCCGTGCACGAGGACGTCGTCCTCGGTCCACTGCCAGGCATCCTGGAGCGCGTCGAGAGTGCTGCTGATCGCACGGCGGGAGAGAACGACGCCCTTGGGCGGCCCGGTGGTGCCGGAGGTGTAGACGATCAGGGCCGGGGATTCGGGGTTCGGCTCGGGGGAGAGCGCCCACCCGGAGACGTCGGTCTCCCCGGCCACGACGACGTCGGCACGGGGGAGACCCGCCAGTGTCTCGGGAAGTTCGGCGTCCGGCTCGGTGAGTACGAGCGAAGGGGTGCTGTCGGCGACGATGTGCGCGAGCTCCTGCTCGCCGCTGCGTGGGTTGACCGGCACTGCCGGAACGCCGGCTGTCAGCGCCGCCACCACCGCGACGGCGGTCTCCAGGGTGGGGGTCGCCCAGACCAGGACCCGGTTCGCGTCGCCCAGACGGGTGGCCACCCCGCCCGCTGCTGCGGCGAGTTGCCGGTGGCTGAGCTCGCGGTCGCCGAAGCGCAGGGCGGTGCGTTCGGACGCGGTGTGCAGCGCGGGGAAGAGCAGGGACACCCGTGCTCCCTTCAGGATCGGACTCTGGGACCGTCAGCATCTCATCCGCCGGCTGTGCTGCCGCCGGCCGTGCGGCGGGCATCTCCCGCGAAGGTCCCACGAGGGGTTCGGGCGTGCGGCCTTCAGCCCCCGCCGGCCCGGGGGAAGAGCTCGGTGAATGCCTCCACCGGGTCCGAGAGCCCCCGGGAGAAGGGCGAGTCGAAACGCCAGACCAGGAAGAGGAGGAAGGCGATGAGCGCGGTGAAGAGCACCGCCAGCAGCAGTTCCCTGCCCGAGCGCTGGATCTGCAGGGTGAAGAGCATTCCCACGGAGACCACCGCACCCGCGAACAGTCCCAGCCAGACCACCCACGGCAGGGTGGGCTCCGCGCTTCCTGCCCGGTCCGTACGGGCCGCGTCGGCGGCGGCGACCCGGTCGGCCAGAGCCGCGTAGGCCTGTTCCTCGCGCGGGGTGCGCGGTTCCTGGCCGAGTACGTCCTCGCGCAGGGTGGCCAGCAGATCCTCGCCCCGGGCGGTGAGTTCGCCGTGCTCGATCATGTGCGGCCACTCCTCGCGGACGGTGTGGCGCACGTAGGCGTCGACCGCCGACCTGATCCGGTCGCGCTCGGCCGCGGGGAGTGCCTGTGCCCGTTCGTGCACCTCGTGCAGTGCCTGTGCCTCGTTCCCGACGGCCTCGTCGGCGACGTTGCGGGCCTCCCAGACACCGGCGATGGCCAGACCGAGCACGATGGCGTAGACCACGCCGATCATCATCGTCATGTACTCGATCACGTCCGGGGTCTCGGACGGGTCGTCGTCGACGGCACGCCGCCCGCGCAGCACGACGAGGGCAGTCACCACCGCGCAGGCGGTGACGATACCGAGGAGGGGGACGAGCCAGTCGGGCATGTGCGGTCTCCCGTGTGGTGTCAGGGTGCGGTACGCGGAGCGAGCGGGGCGGGTGGTCGGCCGTGCGCGCAGGGCCGTCCTGATCAGCCGGCGAAGGGCGACGAGCCGGCGCCGTTGCCCGCTGAGGATGCCGACCGGCGGCTGCGGGCACGCAGCGCCGCTGCCGCCAGCACGGCGGGGGCCACGATCAGCAGGGTGCGGGTCACCAGGGGCAGGCGGCTCTCGGTGGGGCGCTCGACGGGGGTGAGGCGGGCGGGAACGGGGAGGGCGCCGGTCGAGGGTGCCTGCGGGGATCTCTCCTCCGCCTCGCGGGACGGTTCGGGAGACGGTGCGGACGGTGCGCGCTCCGTCGCCGTCGGCGGTGCTGTGAGCCGGTGGTCAACCGGCTTCGGGGCGGGCGGCGTTCGGACGGTGGGCGACTCGGGAGCAGGGGTGGGCGTCGGTGTGGGGGGAGGATCGGGCCTCTGCGTGGGCGGAGACGGCGGGGGTGTCTCCGCAGGCGGGGGTGCGGGAGGCGGCTGCGGTGGCGGCACGCACGCGCCGTGCGCGGCGGTCACCGCGACCCTGAGCCCTCCGGCCACCACGACGAGCCGTGCTCCGTGGCACTTTCCGTGGCGTACCGCGATCTCGGCGCGCGCCCCGCCCGCTTCGACGCCGAGCCTCGCTCCCTGAGGCCAGGAGTGCCCGTGAACCTTCACCCCGCCCCGCCCGGCCGAGGCCGTGCCGGACGCGGCGGTCCCGGGGTCCGGTTCCGGACCCGGTACGGAGCGGGCCGCCGCGGGCGCGGCGCAGATGAGAACAAGTGCCGTGCTGCTCAGGGCTGTTGCTGCCGCGCAGCGCCATCGGTGCCGTCGTGTCACACGGTCGAGCATGTGCTTCGGCGTGCGGGTGCGACGCGGCATCCTTGCTGTAATCGCCCGAAGTGCTGAATTTTGCGGAGATGTTTGTCGAGCGGGGGGCGCCGGGGTGTACGCCCCCGCGGGTCTGCCGCAGTGCGGGGCCGCACCGGAACACGCCTGCTGCGCGCGGCTCGGAGCGTTCTCCAGAAGCCTTCTCAGCGCGCTCTCAGCGCGCCGCCGCGTAGGGCAGCGGGTCGTTCAGCACCGTCCGTACGACGGAGTGTGCCGCCCCCAGCGACGGCCCCTCGGACCCGATCGCCGAGACGGCGAGCTGCGGCACCGCGCCGGGAGCCGCCATGCGCTGCCGCAACTCCGTCTCCAGCGCGGGCAGCAGCCACGGAGCCAGCCCGGCGAGCGTGCCGCCGATCAGCACCGCCCGCGGGTCGAGCAGGTTCACCGCTCCCGCGAGCGCGATGCCCAGCGCCCGTCCTGCGCGTTCCAGGGCCCCTACGGCGTCCGCGTCGTCCTCCTCGGCCCGGCCGCGAAGCCTCGCCAGCGCCGCGCTGCGGCCGCCCGCCCCGCGCGCGGTGATGCCCGCGGCGTGCAGCAGGGCCGCTTCACCCGCGTACTGCTCCAGGCAGCCGGACCCGCCGCAGGCACACCGCGGCCCGTCGGGCTCCACCGGTACGTGTCCCAGCTCACCGGCGAATCCGCGCCTGCCGCGCAGCAGTTCACCGTCGAGCACGATCGCGGCGCCGATGCCGACCTCAGCGGAGACGTGGATGAAGTCGCCGGGGGCCGCGCCGTCCTCCTTGAGCCAGAGTTCGGCGAGGGCGCCGAAGTTGGCCTCGTTCTCCACGGTCAGCTGCAGCGGTCCGTCCAGGTGCCGGGCGAGGTCGGTCTCGTACCAGCCGAGGTTCGGGGCCCGTACGACGGTCGTCGAGGAGCGGGCGACGAGGCCGGGGACGGCGACGGCAAGGCCTGCCGGGCGCAGTCCTGCCGCACCGGCGTCGGCGACGACGTCCTCGACGAGTGAGCCGAGCCGCCGCAGTACCGAACCAGGGTCCGCCCCCCTGTTCGGAGCCTCCTCGCTCTTACGGGCACGCACGCGGCCGCGCAAGTCCACGGCGCACACGGTGAGATGGTCCACCCCGATCTCCGCGCCGAGGCCGCACGGCCCCAGGCCGGTGAGAGTCAGCGGGCTCCCCGGCCTGCCGACACCGCCGGAGCGCCCCGGCCCCAGCTCCACCAGGAAGCCCGCGCGCAGCAGTTCGTCGGTGAGCGTGGAGACGGATGCCCGGGTCAGTCCGATCCGCGCGGCGATGGCGGCGCGTGAGACGGGACCGGCCGCGGCCACCGCATACAGCACCCGGGAGAGGTTGCGCTGCCGCATCTCCCGTTGTGAGCCGGGCGCCGGGATGGCCATCAAGTTCCGTTTCTCACCGAGCGTTTCAGGGCGTTCGGACGTTGTTCGCAGGGCTTCGGGGCGGTTTCCCGGGTGCGGAGACGGACGTCAGCGCTGCCGCAGCAGCGTATCCGCTCCGGAGAGGGTGTCCGCGATACGGGTGAGTTTCTCCCCGTCGCGGGGAACGGCCTCGTAGGAGGGACCCTCGGCCGTTCCCCAGCGGCGTGCCACCGCCGCGGGGTCCTCCTCCAGCAGCAGTCCAGCGGCCTGCGCGGCGGCGCCCAGCGCCACCAACTCCTCGGCGCGGGGCACCTGTACGGGGCGCCCGGACAGGCGCCGTACCGTCTCGCACCAGGCGGTGCCCCGCGCGCCGCCCCCGATCAGCAGCAGCGGAACGTCCTGGGCGCTCTCTGCGCCCAGGACTTCGTCGAGTGCCTGCAACAGGGCGAAGACCGCACCGTCGTAGGCCGCCTGCAGAACCTGGCCGCCGGTGGTGTCCTGGCGCAGTCCGCTCAACAGCCCTGAGGCGTAGGGGAGGTTGGGTGTGCGTTCCCCGTCGAGGAAGGGCAGGAGAGCGACCTCGCCGCCGCTCTCGACGGCCTCGCGGTCCAGTCCGAGCAGTGCGGCGACGCGGTCGACGGCGAGCGTGCAGTTGAGCGTGCAGGCGAGCGGCAGCCAGTCGCCGCGCGCGTCGGCGAAGCCGGCGACCGTACCGGTCGGATCGGCCGGGCGCCGCTGTGAGACGGCGTAGACGGTGCCGGAGGTGCCCAGGCTCAGTACGGGCTGTCCCGGCCGCAGCCCGAGGCCGAGGGCTGCTGCCATGTTGTCGCCGGTGCCCGCGGCGACCAGCGCGCCCGCGGGCAGCGGCAGCCCGGGACGTACGGTGCCCGCTGCCTCCCCCGGGGACAGCACGCGGGGCAGCAATCCGGGGGAGAGGCCCACCAGTTCGAGCAGTTCCTCGTCGTAGGACCCTCGCGGGGCCGCCCACCACCCGGTGCCCGAGGCGTCGCCCCGGTCGGTCGTGCCCTGGCCGGTGAGTCGTCCGGTCAGGTAGTCGTGCGGCAGCCGGACGGCCGTCGTGGCAGCCGCGGAGTGCGGTTCGTTCTCGCACAGCCATGCCCACTTGGTGACGGTGAAGGCGGGAGCGGGGACGCTGCCGATCCGCTCCGTCCAAGCCGCGGGGCCGCCGAGCTGCTCGATGAGACGGTCGCTCTGCGGTGCGGAGCGCACGTCGTTCCACAGCAGGGCCGGACGCACGGGCCGTCCCGCCGCGTCCAGGGTGACGAGCCCGTGCTGCTGGCCGCCCACGGATACCGCCGCCGCCTGCTGTGCCGCCCGGCCGCACTGCTCGAGTGCGGATTCGAGCGCCGACCACCACTGTTCGGGGTCGCTCTCGTGCCCCGGCCCCGGGGTCACGGTGTGCGGCGCCTGGCCGCGGGCGACCACCTCGCCGGTCGCCGCGTCCACGACGAGTGCCTTTGCCGACTGCGTGGAGCTGTCCACGCCGATGACGAGCGGTCCTTCTGGTGCGGACATGAAACCCCTCAGCCTCCTCTTCCCACTGTGCGGCCGTGCCCGCATACTAATTTGTCAACGCTCATTACGAATAGCTCCGGGCGTGACGGAACCGCCCGCAGAGAGGGGCCGCGAGATGAACCTTCAGCCGACGCCCGAGGACAAGTTCAGCTTCGGTCTGTGGACCGTGGGCTGGCTGGGCCGTGACCCCTTCGGCGAGGCGACCCGGGCACCGCTGGACCCGGTGGAGGCCGTGCACCGCCTCGCCGCGCTGGGTGCGTACGGAGTCACCTTCCACGACGACGACCTCATCCCCTTCGGCTCCGGGCCCTCCGCCCGCGAGGGCCACGTCAAGAGGTTCCGGCAGGCACTGGAGACCACCGGCATGACCGTGCCGATGGCGACGACCAACCTCTTCTCCCACCCCGTCTTCAAGGACGGCGCCTTCACCGCCAACGACCGGGACGTACGCCGCTACGCCCTGCGAAAGACGATGCGGAACATCGATCTCGCCGCCGAACTGGGCGCCCGGACCTACGTGGCCTGGGGCGGCCGGGAGGGCGCCGAGTCGGGGGCGGCCAAGGACGTACGGGCCGCGCTGGACCGGATGAAGGAGGCATTCGACTTCCTCGCGGACTACGTCACCGAGCAGGGCTACGACCTGCGTTTCGCCATCGAGCCCAAGCCCAACGAGCCGCGCGGCGACATCCTGCTGCCCACGGTGGGCCACGCCCTGGCCTTCATCGACCGGCTGGAGCGGCCCGCGCTCTTCGGCGTCAACCCGGAGGTGGGTCACGAGCAGATGGCCGGACTCAACTACCCGCACGGCATCGCCCAGGCCCTGTGGTCGGGCAAGCTCATCCACCTCGACCTCAACGGCCAGTCCGGAATCAAGTACGACCAGGACCTCCGGTTCGGGGCCGGGGACCTGCGCTCGGCGTTCTGGACGGTGGACCTGCTGGAGAGCGCGGGCTACGAAGGCCCCCGGCACTTCGACTTCAAGCCGCCCCGCACCGAGGACTACGACGGAGTGTGGGCGTCGGCCGAGGGCTGCATGCGCAACTATCTGATCCTGCGCGAGCGGGCTGCGGCCTTCCGCGCGGACCCCGCCGTCCAGGAGGCGCTGCGTGCCTCACGGCTGGACCAGCTCGCGCGGCCGACGCTGAGGGAGGGCGAGACCCCCGCGCAACTGCTCGCCGACCGCTCCGCGTTCGAGGAGTTCGACGCCGAGGCGGCAGCCGAGCGCGGTATGGCCTTCGAACGTCTCGACCAGCTGGCCATGGACCATCTGCTGGGTGCGTGACGCGCCGCCCGCCGCAGCACCCCCCGCGCGGCGGCGCGCACGGTGGGGCCCCGCACACCCGCCCCGCAGCCGCGGCTCAGCTGCGGGGCGACTCGGCGGGGACGCTCCCGGGCAGTCCGAACGTACGGAAGAGGTCCTCACCGAAGAAGGCCGCGACCCTCTCGACCCGCCCGCCGCGGATCGTGAGCACGTGCAGCTGGAAGGGCAGGTAGTCCCCGCCCTCGTGCCGGCTGTAGAGCGCGAAGGCCGGCTGGCCGTTGGCCTCGGTGGGCAGCATCAGACCCTCGCCCGGTCCTATGGGGCACTGCGCGCCGATGAGCCGCGCTATGTTCTCGCGACCCCGGAACCACTCGGGGAACGGAGGCATCTCCCAGACCGCGTCCTCCTTGAACAGCTGCACGATCGCCGTGACGTCGGAGTTCTCGAAAGCGGCGGCGTAGCGGTCGAGCAGTTCGCGCTGGCCCGGATCGGTCGGTTCGGAGAGCTGGTCCTCGGCGGGCGCGGCCTGCTGGAGCTGCGCCCGCGCCCGCTGCAGGGCGCTGTTGACGCTCGCGGTCGTGGTCCCGAGCAGTTCGGCGACCTCGGCGGCACGCCACTTCAGCACCTCCCGCAGCAGCAGTACGGCGCGCTGTCTGGGCGGCAGGTGCTGAAGTGCCGCGACGAGGGCGAGACGCATGCTGGAGCGGGAGACGACCACCGCCGCCGGGTCAGTGGGCTGCTCCGAGCGGAAGAGCGCGTCGGGCACCGGTTCCAGCCACGGCACCTCGGGCGCCTCGATCACGGGGCGCTCCGGGTCGTCACTGGGCGCGCCCAGGCCGGACGGCAGGGGGCGGCGGCCACGGCTCTCGATGGCGGTCAGGCAGACGTTCGTCGCGATCCGGTAGAGCCACGTACGCAGTGAGGAGCGTCCCTCGAACCGGTCCGCCGCGCGCCACGCCCGCAGGTAGGTGTCCTGTACCAGGTCCTCCGCGTCGTGCACCGAACCCGTCATGCGGTAGCAGTGGGCCAGCAGCTCACGGCGGTAGGGCTGCGCGCGGTCCAGGAGGGCGTCGCGGTCGAGCGGGGCGTCACCGGCAGGCGCTGTTCGGGAGTCGCTGAGCATGCCGTCTGTCATGGTCTCGCCTTTCGCTCTTTCCGAAGCTGCGCACGATTCTCGCAGGTGCGGCACGTTTGTATCGCAAGAACGTACGAATATGGGGAGAGGTCTCTGTCCATACTGCTACTGATAAGGACATTCTCCGCCCATATGGTGCCGGATCGGAATGGGACGGGCGGTAAAGACGAGACGGGCGAGCGCGCCCGCGGCGGGAGGGGGTTGGCCGCGGGCGCGCTCAGCCGCGCCTTCCGCCCCGCTCAGGGGGCCGGAAGGCGGCATGGCCGTACCGCACGGCAGCGGCACGGAGGGGGCGGCGGGCCGTCAGCCGCCCCGGCGGCGGCGCTTGCGTGACTTGCGTCGGCTCTTGCTGAAGAACCAGCCTGCCGGAGGTTCGTCCGCGCGCCAGGGCTGCGGCTCGGGTGGCTGGTGACGCCAGCGCTCCCTGAGCATCCGTGTTCGTGCCGCCGGCTCGCTCACTTCGGCACCACGGATGAAGTCCTCGTCCAGAACAGGCTCCTCCCAGCTCTCCTTCCCCTCGTCCGGGTCGTTGCCGCGGCCCCGTGGCTCGCTGTCCATGGGCCTGCCTCCGTCCGGTGTCCCGCTGATCAGACCTGGTAGGAGAACGCCTCGCCGCGTGCCTGGGTTCCGGGCGCGCACCCCGGCCCGGGCTCCGCCCTCCCGGGGTCCGTGAGTGCGGGGCCCCGGCGGCGGGCGGTCCGGCCCTGCCGGCCACCCGCCGCCTGTGCGTGTCAGCGCCCGTCGGCTGTCGGCGCCGCGGATCCGCGTGCCGAGACGGTGAGCACGAGAAGTCCGGCGAGGACCAGACCCGTACCCGTCCAGGCCCAGACGCCCAGCCGCTCCCCGACGACAGCCACCCCGAGCACCGCCGCGACGACCGGCTCGAACAGGGAGAGCGTGGTCGCGGAGCCCGCCGTGACGCGGGCCAGCCCGGCGCCGAAGAGGACGTACGCCAGGCACATCGGCACCACGGCCAGGTAGCCGCTCACGAGCAGCCCGCGTGGTTCGCTCAGCAGCGGCCCGCCCGTGACGGCCAGCACGGGAAGCAGCACCAGGGCACCCAGTCCGAACAGAGCGCCCATCGCGGCGCGTGAGGAGTGTCCCGCTCGGATGACGCGGGCGCCGTAGCAGGTGAAGACGGCGTAGGCGGCGCCGGACACGAGCCCCAGGGCCACACCGCCCGGCACGTCCCGGCCGGCGGCGGCCGAGTCGCTGCCGGTGAGCGTCAGCAGCGCGCAGCCCGTCCCGGCGCAGACTGTCGCGGCGAACCAGCGCAGGGTCAGTCCGACCCCGACCAGGAACCGCTCCAGCAGTGCGGCGAAGACGGGCGAGCAGCCGATGGTCACCACGGTGCCGGTGGCCACCCCGGCCCTGGCCATGGAGGTGTAGAAGGCCAGCGGGTAGACCGCGACGGCGATGCCGCCCAGCAGCGCCCACCACAGCACCGGCCGGCCGGAGCGCAGGACGCGCAGCGCCGAGCCTCCGGCCAGCAGCAGGGTCAGCAGTCCGCCGACACCCATGGTGACGGCACCGATCGAGAGAGGGGACGCCTCAGCGGGGGCGAAAGTCGCGGCGGTGCCGGTGGTGCCCCACAGCGTTGCCGCCGCGAGGACGAGCACGGGACCTTCCGCACCCCGTCGGCGGGCGGAGGGAGAGGGGCCGGAAGGAGAAGGGCCGGAAGGAGAGAGGGAGGACGAGCCGGGGCGGGAGCCCGCGGCGGTGGACGCGCGCGGAGTACGCAGGCGCGCGCGTGCAGAGGAACTGGCAGAGAAGGATGGCATGCGAAGTGCGTCCTGATCCGTTGAAGGCCGGTGATGACGGTCATCGGAAGGGCGCGGGTACGGCTGGCGGCGAGGTCGCCCTCAGGGCGTGACCTCGGCGGCCGGAGTGCAGGCGGCTGGAGCCGCTCTGTTCACACCTGCGCCCTCAGCGGGACGCGGGGGGCGGTGTGACTGCGTGCCAGTACGTGCTGTCCATGGCGGTCAGCGTAGCCGAACCGGCGGCCGGCGGGAACGCCGGTGCGTGGGCGGTGCGGGGCGGGGGCCGGCGGGTGGAGCACCGGGGGAGAGCACGAACGACGAGACGCAGCACAGCACAGCGCCACCGCCCAGGTGTCGGGCGGTGGCGCTGTGCTGTGGCAGTGACGGTGAGAGAAGGGCCTCGCGTCAGTGGTCCGTGTCCCCGCGCGAGCACGCCAGCTCGGCCCATACGGCATGGCCTCTCCGGGGCCCGCCGTTGAGGCTGCCGGGTCGGATGCCCCAGTCCGTTGCCAGGACGCTGACCAGCAGAAGACCGCGTCCGCTCTCCCCCTCGGTGTCCACGGGGGCTCCCTCGCGTGGTGCCATGGGGTGGGGTCCGCCGCCCTGGTCGGTCACCTCGAGGCACAACCGCATGCCGATCAGCCACAGTTCGCAGCTGACCTTCTGGCTCGCGGTGTGCCGCACGGCGTTCGTGAAGAGTTCGGAGATCAGCAACTGCGCGTCGTCGCATGCCTCTTGATCGACGCGCCATTCGTGCAGGCGGTCGAGGACTCGTCTTCGCGCCTGTGCCACCGAGGTGTCGAGGGCGGGGAGACGGAACGCGTCCCGGAGCGGGCGTGCCGACACAGCAAAGGGCCGATCTTCTAACGACAGGGCGTCATGGGGGGAAGCCACAACTCCACTATGGGGTGGGTCAGTAACACCTGGCAAGGATCAGTCTGCAAATTACAGAATCGTTCGGGCCAGGCTGTCCCCGCACGTGTGGTCCATGCCAAACTGCTTGCCCATGCCAGCAGTTGGAGGCGAGCGATAGTGGTGGACTCGCGTGCGGGCGGTGGCGCACCCACCGTCCTGCGTGTGGTGCTCGGCAGGCGTCTGCAGCACCTGCGGGAGAACCGTGGTCTGTCCTACGAGGAGGCGGGGCGGGCGCTTGACGTCACTCATGCCACCGTCCGCCGTATGGAGAAGGCCGAGGTCGGCCTGAAAGTCGTCTACGTCGAGAAGCTGCTGCAGACCTACGGAGTGACCGAGGAGTCGGAGGTCGAGGAGTTCCTCGCGCTCGCGCGGCAGGCGAACCAGCCCGGGTGGTGGCACCGCTACCGCGATGTGCTGCCCGACTGGTTCAGCGCCTTCGTCAGCCTCGAGAGCGAGTCGCGCATCATCCGTGCCTACGAGCCGCACTACGTGCCGGGTCTGCTGCAGACCGAGGCGTACGCGCGGGCCGTACTGCGGGCGGGGATGCCCCACCTTCCCGAGGAGGAGGTCCGTCGTCAGGTCTCGCTCCGGCTCGAACGCCAGACCGTGCTGCAGCGGGAGGACCCGCCCATGCTGTGGGTGGTGATGGACGAGACCGTGCTGCGCAGAGCCATCGGCGGCCCCGAGGTGATGCGGGAACAGATCGACAGGCTCATCGACGCCGTCCGGCAGCCTCAGGTCCGGTTGCAGATCATGCCGTTCGACGTCGGACCGCACCCGGCGATGTACGGCCCCTTCCACATCTTCCGCTTCCCCCTCGACGAACTGCCGGACGTCGTCTGCTCGGAGAGCCTGGTAGGCGCCGCCTACCTCGACCAGCGAGACGACGTGACGGTCTTCCTGGAGGCACTGGACCGGATGTGCGCCCAGGCCGCGCCCGTGTCGCGGACGGAGGCGATCCTCAGTGCGATGCGCAAGGAGCTTTGAACGATGGGTCCCATCTACAACGGCATGCCCGCCAAACACCTGGGCAACGAGGGCTGGCACAAGCCCTGGAGCGGCGGCAACGGCGGCAGCTGTGTGGAGGCACTGAAACTCGCCGACGGACGGGTCGCCCTGCGTCAGTCCGCGGACCCGGACGGGCCCGCGCTCATCTACACCCCTCACGAAATCAGGAAGTTCATCCAGGGAGCGAAGGCCGGCGACGCCGACTTCCTGCTCGCGTGACCGGCCGAGAAGCATAAGGAGCAACGACGTGTCGGAGACGGGCTTCACCCCCGACCAGATCGACACCAACAAGCCGCATCCGGCCCGTATGTACGACTACTACCTGGGCGGCATGGACAACTACGCGGTCGACAGGGAGGCGGCCGAACGAGTCCTGTCGATCGCCCCGTTCATCCGGCCGACCGCGCAGGGCAACCGGGGCTTCCACCACCGGGCCGTGCGTGCCGTGGTGGACCGCGGCATCCGGCAGATCATCGACATAGGCACCGGTATCCCCACCTCGCCCAACACGCACGAGGTGGCACGGGAGACGGCGCCGGACACCCGCGTCGTCTACATCGACAACGATCCGATCGTGGCGACCTACGCCGGTGCCAAGCTCACCAATTCCGGGAACGCCGGCTTCGTACTGGGCGACCTGCGCGACACGGAGGCGATCCTCGACCATCCCACGACGCAGCGGCTGATCGACTTCGACCAGCCGGTCGCCCTGATGCTCGTCGCGGTCCTCCACTTCGTGCACGACGACGAGGACCCGGGCGCCATTCTGCGGACGCTCACCAGCCGCCTGCCCGAGGGGAGCTGCCTGGTCCTCTCGCACATCACCTCCGACTTCGACGGCGGCGAGGCGCTCAAGCAGGTGGCACAGGTCTACAAGAACAACTCCACCGCCGAGCTCATCATGCGCAGTCACGACGAACTGCTGCCGCTCTTCCAGGGGTTCGAGCTGGTGGAACCGGGCCTGGTCCGGCCGCCGCTGTGGCGCCCCGACGGCCCCGTCCCGGGAGCCGAGGAGCTGTACCAGCACCGCGGGTACGCGGGCATCGGGGTCAAGGGCGGCGCGTAGCCTGCCGCCGGCCCGCGGCGGCGCCCGTCACCGGGCCGCCGCGGGTGCCTCCCCGGCCGTCAGGGCGCTGAAGACGAGCGCGAACCGTGCGGACCGTGCTGCCAGCCGGTGCTGCGGCAGCACGCCGGGCCCGCAGGACTGCGACCCGATGCCGTGCTGGGCGTGGTCGAGGTTCAGCCAGACCGTGTCACCGGCGGCGAGGTCCGTGGTGTGCTGTGCGGCGTCGAGCTGTTCGCTGGTCCAGCGGCGCGCGGTGAGTGCGAAGGGGTCCGTGTCCGCCTCCACGCGCAGTCCCACGCCGACGTACGCCGAGCCCTCCGCGCCGGTGCCGCGCTCGCGCAACTCGGCCCAGCGGACGTCGGGACGCGCGCCGTTCTCCTGGGGGCGCACGTACGGAGTCTGCATGGCGTCCACCGTGCTGTGCCACAGGCCCGTCATGCAGGCCGCACGGGTGTCGGGGTACGCCTCGCCCGGTCCGCCCCCGAACCATGTGACGTACCCCAGTGCAGCGGGCACGCCCATTCGGAGCCCCAGGCGTGGGAGGGGGAAGTCCCAGTCGCCCTCCGGCTCCACCGAGACCTCCAGGCGCAGCAGGCCGCCGGAGGCGCTCCAGCGGTGGACCGTGCGCAGGGCCAGGTCGGTGGCTGCGGGCGCCACCCGGCTGCGTACCAGCAGAGCGTCCGCACCGGCCTCGACGGCGTCCGTACGGTGGCGCATCCGGTGCAGTCCGTGCCGCCGCCAGAGCGGGCCGTGGCGGGTTTCGGGCTGCCACGGCGCGCCGTCGTCGTTGTCGGTCGTGGCCCGCCACACATCCAGCCGCGGGCCGGTCACCGGCAGGGGCCCGAGACGGGTGAGGACGCCGGTGGAGGCGTCGAAGACGCCGGGGCCCAGGATGAGGGAATCCCCCTCGCGGCGTGCCGGTTCGGCGGGTCCGGGCAGTCCGGGCGGGCGGCCTCCGGGGACGGGTGCACCGGTCAGCAGGCCCCAGGCAAGGGTGTGGCCCTGGCCGGCCCAGCCGGTGTCACGGGCGAGCACCGCCCGTACCGTCCACTGCGTCTCGCCCCACCGCCGTCCGGCCGGACGGCCGTGCCCGCGGGCGGTGTCCGGGGTCCCGGGGGCGGGAAGCGGCACCACGGCGGATTCGCCGGGCCCGAGTGCCGGTACGGGCAGCGGGCCTTCGGCGACGGTCTCGCCCTGCACCTGGTACGACCATGTGAAGTCAAGGTGCGAAAGCCCGGCGAAGTCATGCTGGTTGGTGACGCGCACGGCGGCCGCAGGGGGGCCGTCAGGGACCGGCTCGATCCGGACCGGCTCGATCACCTTCTTGTACTCGGTCAGGCCGGGGGAGGGCGTCCGGTCGGGGAAGAGCAGCCCGTCGCACACGAAGTTGCCGTCGTGCACCTCCTCGCCGAAGTCCCCTCCGTAGGCGAAGAACGCCCGGCCGTCCGCGGTCCGCCGGGCCAGACCGTGGTCGATCCACTCCCATACGAACCCGCCCTGGCAGCGCTCGTAGGTCTCGAACAGACGCTGGTACTCACTGAGTCCGCCGGGTCCGTTGCCCATGGCGTGCGCGTACTCGCACAGCACGAACGGCAGGGAGCGTCGCCGCGCGTCGGCTCCCGGGTCCTCCAGCCCGGGCTCCTGCCGCCTGCCGATCTGCTCCACCTCCTCGTGGGTGGCGTACATCCGCGAGTAGAGGTCGGAGTCGGGGCAGACCTCGTCGTTCTCGTAGTGCAGGGGGCGTGAGGGGTCGCGCTCACGTATCCAGCGGGCCATCTCGCCCAGACCGCGCCCGGAGCCGCACTCGTTGCCCAGCGACCAGACGATGACCGAGGGGTGGTTCTTGTCGCGCTCCACCATGCGCCGGGCGCGGTCGAGCAGGGCGGGCGTCCAGAGCTCGTCGTCGACGGGGTTGCCGCGCCATCCCACTTCGGCGAAGCCGTGCGTTTCCAGGTCGCACTCGTCGACGACCCACAGGCCCATCTCGTCGCACAGGTCGAGGAAGGCGGGATGCGGCGGGCAGTGGCTGGTGCGGACGGCGTTGATGTTGTGCTGCTTCATCAGTTCCACGTCGCGGCGCATCGTGGCCTCGTCGAGCGTCCGCCCCGTGTCGGGGTGGAACTCGTGCCGGTTGACGCCGCGGAGG
The DNA here is from genome assembly GCF_000424965.1 of Streptomyces sp. TAA204. Classification (NCBI taxonomy): domain Bacteria; kingdom Bacillati; phylum Actinomycetota; class Actinomycetes; order Kitasatosporales; family Streptomycetaceae; genus Streptomyces; species Streptomyces sp. TAA204. The sequence goes on along the minus strand of NZ_AUKW01000010.1, from coordinate 236,171 downwards.
AGGATGCGCCTGCCGTTGACCTTCAGCAGTCCGTCCTCGACCACGACCGTACGGAAACCGAGGCGCAGCGGTACGCTCTCGCCCCCGGTGGTCAGGCGGGCCCCGTACAGCCGGGGCGTCTCGGCCGTCCACGGTTCGACGGGCAGCCGCACCGTCTCGCCCGTGGGCACGTCCACGTCCAGTTCGGGCACCGTGAGCCGGCCGTGCGGGGCGCAGTCCACACGCAGAATGCCCTCGCCCGTGAGGTGGTCGTACCCCGACGTGACGGTGAAGTCCTCCACGGCCTCTTCCGGCCGGTGCAGCAGGGTGACCTCACGGAAGATGCCCGGCAGCCACCACATGTCCTGGTCTTCCAGATAGCTGCCCGCAGACCACTGGTGGACGCGTACGGCCAGCACGTTCTCACCGGGCCGCAGCACGTCGGTGACGTCGAACTCGTGGGGCAGCCGCGAGCCCTGGAAGGTGCCCAGTTCCTGCCCGTTGAGCCAGACGCGGGCGCAGGACTCCACGCCGTCGAAGCGCAGCACGGACCTGCCACCTTCGGGCCAGTCCTCCGGCAGGCCGAAGAGGCGGCGGTGGTCGCCGGTCGGGTTCTCCTCGGGTACGTGCGGCGGGTCGACCGGGAAGGGATAGCGGACGTTCGTGTACGCGGGTGTCCCGTGTCCCTGGAGCACCCAGTGTCCGGGGACAGCGATCCGGGCCCAGCCCGAGATGTCGTGGCCGTCCTCGGTGAAGGCGGTGTCCGCGCCGGCCGTCGGTGAGAGCCGGAACGCCCAAGTGCCGTTCAGGGAGAGCCGGGAGGCGTCGGAGGAGGCGTACCAGGCGCGCGGAGCGAGAGTTCCGGCGCAGGGAGAGACGTCCTGGATGTAATCCGTGCTCATCGATCTCCCATGTGCGGTCCTGTGCGGCGGTGTCCGGTCCTGTGATGGTACCTACGCGCGTAAAACTGCCAACTGGGCCGGCGTGTAGAGATCTTGGGCCGGTGGAAGTTTCCTGCGGGTACCGCTCCGCGGGCTGAGAGGCCGGTGGTGAGGGCGTTTTCGTGCCGTGAGCGCCAACATCCCCTGCTGCGCCGAGGGTTCACGCCGACGAAAAGTTTGGCATGGACACTTCCAGTCAAGGCCGGGACCTGTTAGTTCTACATCAGCACCCTCCATGTCGACCCCCCACGACGAGTCGACCCCCCACCATGAGAGGTTCCATGAAGCGCAGAATGACGACCGCGGCTGCCGTGGTCTCAGCCCTCGGAGTCACCGCCCTGTCAGGGGCCGCGCCCGCTTTCGCGCAGGACGCGGCCCCCTCGTATGTCGCCCTCGGTGACTCGTACTCCTCCGGACTCGGAGCGGGCGACTACGACGCCGACAGCGGCGACTGCAAGCGGAGCGCCAACGCCTACGCCGAGCAGTGGGCCGCGGCCAACGCCCCCGCCTCCTTCGACTTCACCGCGTGCTCGGGCGCCCGTACCGGCGATGTGCTCGCCGACCAGCTCGGGCCGCTCAGCGCCTCGACCGGTCTGGTGAGCATCAGCATCGGCGGCAACGACGCCGGCTTCGCCGACACCATGCAGGCGTGCGTCCTGCAGGGTGAGAGCGTGTGCCTGACCAAGATCGAAGAGGCGAAGGGCTACATGGAGGGCACGCTGCCCGGCGAGCTCGACTCCGTCTACAACGCCATCAGCGACAAGGCTCCCTCCGCCAACGTCGTGGTGATGGGCTACCCCCGCATATACAAGCTGCAGGGGGAGTGCTCCGTCGGCCTCAGTGAGACATCCCGCGCGGCCATCAACTCCGCGGCCGACGTGCTCAACGACGTCATCTCCAAGCGGGCGGCCGACCACGGCTTCGCCTTCGGCGACGTGCGCGACAGCTTCACGGGCCACGAGATCTGCTCCGGCGACTCCTGGCTGCACAGCGTCACGTTCCCGATCGGGGAGTCCTACCACCCGACCACGACCGGCCAGTCCAGCGGATACCTGCCGGTCATGAACGCTTCCGCGTAGGACGGCGGTTCCCCCGCCCGGCGCGGAGGCCGGGCCGGAGGCTCACGCCGAAGCCGTGACGGAAGGAGGCCCCGGCCGGGGCGGGCAGCACTCACCTGCTCCCGGCCCGGCCGGGGTCCTCATTCCCGGGGGCATTCCGGGGGTCCTCACTCCCGGGGTCCTCCGCCCCGGTGGCGACCGCCAGCGCCGCTGCCGGATCGTGCTCGGGCGGGCCCGCCGGCCACCACGTACCGCTCTCCCGCCGGTACGGCCACCAGCGTCCGTCGCGCCCACGGCGCAGCTGCGCCGAACCGTCCGGCGTGCTCCAGCGGTTGGCCGTCTCATGAACGGGCCGGGGTGTCTTCGGGCGGGCCCCGCAGCGGTCCTCGTCCTCCTGCCGGCTCCCTCCGCCGCCTTCCCGGTTCTCGTCCCCGTCGCGGGCCGTCGCGAACTGGTCCCGTATGCGGGCCATCTCCTGCGGGGAGGGCGTCCACGGCTCCTCCCACAGCGACAGCGCGGCCGCCCCGCCCAACTCCCAGGCGCGCACCGCCGACCGGTACTCCGCGAGTGTGAGCCCGCAGCCCGCGGCCAGCCGTTCCGCGACGGGCGCTGCCGCTCCCGCCGCTCCCAGGCGTACGGCGTCCTGGCGGTGCGTCAGTGCCGCGGGCCACGGCGGTGGCGGCGCACTGCCGGCATGGCCGGAGCCGAGCGCTTCACCGAGCATCCGCGCCGCCCGCAGTGAGGCGTCCGCCGCCAGGAACTCCAGCGCCGCCGGGTCCACACCGTCCTGCGCAGGAGCTCCGCTCCGCAGCGAAGGTGTCCCGCCCGGCTCACGTACGGGCGGCGGCGGGGCGGGCAGCGGAGGCAGAACTGCCGTCAGCGCGAAGGCTTCTTCGGCCGGCACTCCCGCAGGCTCCGCTGCCGCCCCGCCGCCGGCGCCGCGCCGGCCGAGGTCCTCCAGCAGCACCTGCTGAGGACGGCCGCGCAGCAACAGCAGCACGAACGGGTCCTGGTCGAGCAGCCGCGCCGTCTGGTAGCACAGTGCCGCCGTGTGTGGACAGTGGTCCCAGGCGTCGCAGCCGCACGTCGGTTCCATATCGCCGACGCCCGGCAGGAGTTCTACACCGGCGCCCTCTGCGTCCTCCACCAGACGCGGCGGCATCTCTCCGTCCAGCAGCGCCGCGAGGTGTCCCGACTCGCCGGACGCCACGTCCAGCACCAGATCCCACTCGGCCGGTGTCAGCTTCTGCAGCAGCACATCGGCGCGGTGCGGCGTGCCGTCCCGTCCTCTCACCACGGCGGTGATCCGCCCGGGCCGGACGGAGACCGCGCCCACCGCGCCCTGGCGTGCGAGACCGCGTCCTCGGCGCAGCTGTTCGGCCTCAAGGGCACCCTCCTCCAGCGCCTTGAGCCACCGTGCGCCCCACCATGTCCGTGCCAAGGCACGCCCCCGTGCGGGCGGAAGGGCGGCGAAGGTGCGCTCGCCGTCCGCGGCGGAGTGTCCGGTGGAGGTGTCCTGCGGCTGTGTCACGGCCGGCTCCTTCGCAGCTCGACGAGGTCGGCGAGTTCGCTGTCGGTCAGTTCGGTCAGGGCCGCCTCTCCCGCGCCGAGCACCGACTCCGCGAGTGCCTGCTTGCGCCGGAGCATCCCGGCGATGCGGTCCTCGACCGTGCCTTCGGCGATCAGCCGGTGCACCTGCACGGGCTGGGTCTGCCCGATGCGGTATGCGCGGTCGGTGGCCTGTTCCTCGACGGCGGGGTTCCACCAGCGGTCGTAGTGGACGACGTGTGCGGCGCGGGTCAGATTCAGGCCCGTACCGGCCGCCTTCAGCGACAGCAGGAACACCGGTGACCGCCCGTCCTGGAAGTCGCGCACCATCTCCTCCCGCCGTGCGACGGGAGTACCGCCGTGCAGGAGGAGGGCGACCACCCCGCGTTCGGCCAGATGCCGCTCCAGCAGACGGGCCATCTGCACGTACTGCGTGAAGACCAGGACGCCGCCGGGGTCGTCCTCGGCGAGGATCGCCGTGAGCAGTTCGTCCAGCAGTTCCAGCTTTCCCGAGCGTCCTCTCAGCGCGGGAGCGTCCTCCTTGAGGTACTGGGCGGGATGGTTGCAGATCTGCTTCAGGGAGGTCAGCAGCCTGACGACGAGCCCGCGGCGAGCGAAGCCGTCCGTGCCGGAGACGCCGGCCAGCCCTTCGCGCACCACCGCCTCGTACAGTCCGGTCTGCTCGGCGGTCAGTGACACGGCCCGGTCGGTCTCGGTCTTCGGGGGCAGTTCCTCGGCGATGCCGGGGTCGCTCTTGCGGCGGCGCAGCAGGAACGGACCCACCAGCCGGGCCAGTCGCTCCGCGCTCGCCCGGTCGCCGCCTTCCGCAGCACTGGCATGGCGTCTGCGGAAGGTGCCAAGCCGGCCGAGCAGCCCGGGAGTGGTCCAGTCGAGGATCGACCACAGCTCGGAGAGGTTGTTCTCGACGGGGGTCCCTGTCAGGGCGATCCGGGCACGCCCGGGGACGGTGCGCAGCGCGCGCGCCGTCGCCGAATACGGGTTCTTCACATGCTGGGCCTCGTCCGCGACGACCATTCCCCAGCCGGGGGAGGGCAGTTCGCACAGCCGGGCCGCGTCCAGCCGCGTCGTCCCGTACGTCGTCAGGACGAACTCATTGGAGGCCAGTCCCTCCAGGCTGCGCGCCGTCCCGTGGAAGCGGCGCACGGGTGTGCCCGGAGCGAAGCGCTCGATCTCCCGCTGCCAGTTGCCCAGCAGGGACGCCGGGCACACGACGAGCGTGGGACCCTGCGTGCCGCGCGCCTCCTGCCGGTGCAGGTGCAGGGCGATCAGGGTGAGGGTCTTTCCCAGCCCCATGTCGTCCGCGAGGCAGCCGCCCAGGCCCAGCGACGTCATCCGCTCCAGCCAGTCCAGTCCGCGCAGTTGGTAGTCCCGCAGGGTCGCCTCCAGCCCGTCCGGCTGCCGCAGTGCGGGACGGTCGGCCGTGTGCGGCTGCGACAGCCGGGCGCGCAGCGACTCCAGCCAGCCCGATGCGCGTACGTCGACCGGCTCGCCCCGGTCCTCCGTGACGCCGGTGAGGACTTCGCGCAGCGCTTCGAGCGGAGTGACCTCACGGCTCAGCCGCTCATGCGCACGGTGCACCGCTGCGGGATCGAGAAGGACCCACTGTCCGCGCAGGCGGACCACGGGTCTTCCCGCCTCGGCCAGCCGGTCCAGCTCGTCACGGGTCAGTTCCGTCCCGCCGACGGCCAGGCGCCAGTCGAAGCTGAGCACGGCCCCTGCGGACAGCGGGGAGGGAGGTGGTTCCCTCTCCTCCGTCTTCCCGGCGGGGCCGGTTCGCGCACCCGGTCCGACGACGGCGCGCGCCCGGATGTCCCGGGTGAGCTGCCGGGGCCAGTGCACCCGCACCCCCGCCGCTTCCAGGGCGTCGGAGACCCGTGCGGACAGCAGCTCGGTGATCTCCTCCTCGGCCAGTTCGACACGGTCCGGCACGGCGGCGGACAGCAGAGGAGTCAGGGCGTCCCAGGCCGCGGCGGCCCGGCGCAGTGCCAGCAGCGTGTCCGTCCGTACGCGGGGGCCGAAGGCCTCAGCGGTGCGTGCGGCGTCCGACCACACCTCGGACACGTCGGCGACCAGAGCGGGGTCGCTCGGACTGTGGAGCTGGAGGACGGCGAGAAAGCGCGGCGTGCCGAAGGAGACCGCAGCGGCCTCCTCGGGCACTTCCGCCGTCTCAACTGGCGGCCCCGCCGTCTCCGCCGTCTCCACCGTGTCTGCCGTGTTCGCGTCCGTGCCCGTGCCACCGGTGTCCGGCAGCCCGGTGACCTCGATCCGCAGCGACAGCCGTACGCCCGCGTCATGACCGTCGGCGATCCGGGCTGCCCACTCCCGCAGTCCGGGGACGGTCTGCGGCTCCCTGGCGGCGAAGGCGTGGTGACCCGCCGCGAGGACGGCCGCAGGCGTACGGGGCAGCCCGTCGGCGACGGCGTCGAGGAAGGCACGCAGCAGCGCGGCCGGGTCGGGCAGCCGCAGAGGGGAAGCACCGGCGAGGGGCATGGCGTGCGCGTACGGAGGCATCACGGCGGCGAGATCGCGCAGCCGCTCGGCATCGTCGGCGTCGAGAGGACCGAACCGCCAGGCGTCGTGCCCGGCGGGGCTCAGCCCCGGGAGCAGCCGTCCGCGCGCGGCCAGCCGCAGGGCGAGGAGGCCGGCGGCGCCCCAGAAGGCCGCTGCCGAGGGTGGTTGCCCGCTGTGCCCGTACTCAGCGTGGGCGCGGGTCAGTACGGGCAGCGCGTCGTGCACGGACAGTTCGAGGGCGGGGACTGTGCGCGTGACCACGGAGCCGGGGGCGTGGCCGTCGCTGCCGCGTTCGGGCAGGGCGACCGTCAGCTGCCCGGGGGCGTCCCGGCCGGGCAGTGGCGGAGCTCCGTCCGTACGCCAGAAGGCCATCCGGGAGGAGCGCGGAGGGTCGGCGGGCAGGAGCAGGGCGGCAGAGTGCGTGAGATGCGGGATCAGGGAGGGCGTCGGCACGTTCCGGGGCACGCTTGGAGTCAGGGTGTCCACGCATTCCTCAAATTTGACTAGTGGGCTCCGAAGTTGCCGAGGCTACCTCAGAGGCATGAGCAAACCGAATCGATGAGGGAACCCGGAAGGCCGAACCGGCGTTCTTATAGACAGTGGCGGATGTGATGACGCCGCCACGGAGGAGGACCAAGATGACCAACAGAGGAAAGATCGCCGTCGGCGGTGTGGCCGTGGGGCTCCTGCTGTGGTGGCTGACATCGTTCTGGATCGCTCTGGCGGTGATCGTGGGCGTCCCCGCCATCGCCTACTTCACGCTCGACCCCTCGCAGCGGAGCCGGCTCCGCCGGGTGAGCCGCAAGGAGCTGCGCCGCTGAGCGCGGACCCTCCGGTCCGCTGACGCACCGGTCCGGCGAAGCCGCCGGACCGGCCCTGCCGCTGCCCGGTGCTTCCGGTTCCGGCGGGCGAGGCGGGCGCAGCGCGAACCTTCCCGTTCAGGGCCAGGAACTCCGGCCCTGTACCTGGGCCCCGATCCCGGGCCCGGTCAGGCTGCCGGACGCAGCGCCATGCCGTCCAGCGCCTCCAGCAGTCCGGGAAGTTCCGACCCGCGCCCCACCGGCAGAACCTCTCCCGGTTCCTCGTCCACGAGCAGGAAGGCGATGTCGTCGGTGCGGGCCACCAGGCTCCAGCCGGGTCCGTCGATGCGCAGGGTGCGGGCCTCGCCGGAGGCGAAGGCGGAGCGGACCCGTCCGGGCGGCGGAGGAGTGCTCAGATACTCCCGCACCTCATCCAGTACGCGCCGGACCGTCCCGTTCGGGCTCTCGCCGGTTGCCACGAACTCGACGTCCTCATCGACCTGTTCGCGCCAGACAGCCCACTGCAGCGCGATCTCGTCCGCGCCGAGCCTCCGCTGGGCGGGCCCCCACGTCTCCGTGTCCGGCGGGACGAGCACACCCGCCCCGCCGGCCTGCGGATCCGCCTCCGGGTCGTGGGGTGCGGGCACTCCGGGAGCGGCGACCGCCAGTGCCAGTGGCCAGCCGGGGAGCACGGCAGCCACGGAGTGCTCCGAGGGCGAGAGGTCGTACTCCATCCCGCAGTCCCAGGCGGCTATCGCGCATGCCACGAGCGTGACGTCCTCGGTGGCGACGGTCCAGCGTGCGCCCGCGCCGTCCTGGCCGAGTACCAGCCCGTAACCCTCCGCGTACGGCTCCAGCCCCAGCCGAGCGCACGCCTGCGGATAGTCGTCGCCGAGGACGCTGGGGAACTGGGCGGGAGTCAGCAGTACGGCCGTCAACACATACAGCGCGTCGTCTTCCTGGTCGGCCTCGGCCACCGTGTCTCCCTTCCATCGGTTGCCGGGAACCTTAACTCCTGAGTCAGTGGCCCGGACAGGGCAGGGCTGGGGACGCAGGCGTGCGCACACGCGCCGCTGCGACAGCCCCGGGCACGGCCGCGAATCGACCCGAACGAGGACTTCGCGGAGATCTACCGCCTGTGGTGACCGAAGAGAGCCCGGCTTCCCCTGCGGCCCCGGTGCCGCGCACCGAGGTCACCCGGTCCGGGCTGCCAGTGCGAGGTAGCGGTCCTCCGCGTCGGTGAACGAGGTGAGCCGCCAGCCTGAAGCGTCCAGCAGCGTACGGAGGTTGGACTCTGCCCGGATGTCGTCGGCGCGCAGCGTCCTGCCCTTGTGTGCGGCGAGGGCTGCCCGTCCCACGGGATGGAAGAGAGCGAGGGTTCCGTGCGGGCGTACCACGCGGGCGAATTCGCGCAGTCCGCGCGCCGCGTCCGGGAGGTGCGAGATCAGCCCGGCGGCGAAGACCGCGTCCAGACAGCCGTCGGTCAGCGGCAGACGGGCGGCGTCGGCGAGCATCAGCCGGGCGTCGGAGCGCCGGGCGGCGTCGGCCGCGGCCGTGAGCATCTGCGGTGTCAGGTCGGCCCCGAGTACGGTGCCCCGCGCGCCGGCTGCGGCACGGAGGGCCGGCAGTGCCCGTCCCGTGCCGCAGCCGGCGTCGAGCACCGCGTCACCCTCGTGCAGGTGGAGTTCGGTGACGGCGGCGGAGTAGGCGGGCCCGTCGTCGGGGAACCTCGTGTCCCACCCCGCCGCGCGGGCGCCGAAGAACTCACGCACCGACCCGCTGCCGCCGTCCGTGCGGTCGTACGGCCCGGTGCCCGTCCCACGTCTCGTTCCGTCGTGCGGCATGGCCTCATCATGCCGCACGGGGCAGCGGGGGACGGCCCCGCGGGTTCGTCAGTCCGCGAGGCCGGACAGCGCCACCACCTTCTCGATGCGGACCCGCACGAGGAGTTCACCCGGGACGGCGTTTCGCGCGCCGTACCGCTCGGCAGCCTGCTCGCCCACATACCGGGCGGCGATGCGTGTCGCCCAGTGGCGCATCTGCGCCATGTCACTGCTCAGCTCTGCCCGGCCCTGTACCACGGCGAACGAGAACGGGGGCCGCTCGTCGTCCACGCACAGCGAGACCCGCCCGTCGCGGGCGAGGTTGCGTCCCTTGACGGTGGCCTCGCCGGTGTTGAAGACCAGATCGTCGCCGTCGAGAACGAACCACACCGGGGCCACGTGGGGACTCCCGTCTGCGCGCACTGTCGCCAGTTTCCCGGTGCGTGTGCCTCCGGAGAGGAAGGCCCGCCACTCGTCCTGCGTCATCTTCTCAGCCATTCGCCCATACTGCGCCAGTCGTACGTGGTTCGTGGCTGTGAGTGCGTCACGTAAGCGAGTGGTTGCTCCCCGCGTTGTCGTGGGTAAGGGTGGCACGGCAGCTGCTGAGAAGAAGGGGGAACGCCGGGATGGCGCTGAACACAGGGCTCGACTGGCTGCTCGACGACCTGACGGAACGGGTCTCGTCGGTGCGGCACGCGATGGTGCTCTCGACCGACGGTCTGGTCACGGCGAGCAGTCAGAGCCTGGAGCAAGCGGATGCCGAGCATCTCGCGGCCGTCGCGTCCGGACTGCAGTCCCTGGCGAAGGGATCGGGCTCGCATTTCGGATCGGGGCGCGTGCGGCAGACGATGATCGAGTTCGAGGAGGGGCTTCTCTTCGTGACCTCCGCGGGAGAGGGAAGCTGCCTGTGCGTCCTGACCGAGGGCGAGGTCGACGTCGGAGCTGTGGCGTACGAGATGACGCTGCTGGTCAACCGCGTCGGTGAACACCTGGGGCTGCCCGCCCGCAACGGCTCATAGCGGCCGGGCCCTTGAGGGGTGCCCGGGAGGCGGGCGTCCGGGGCGCGGGAGATTTCGGAGACCGCCGGTGCCGGGAGGTACGGACGGGGCGCCCCGGCGCCCGGAATCCCCGGGCCTTCAGGAGCCTCAGGGCTCCGGCGGGGCGGGCGCCGGCGAAAGTTATCCACAGGGGAGGCGGGATCTCTTCCACCTGTCTAGTGTCCTCACTGTCAGTAGCCGAGCAGTGGCGGAAAGACGGGGAGAGGACCATGCCGGACAATGTCGCGATGCGTACGGCCGCGCGGGAACTGGGGCTGAAGCCCAAGCTGTTGGAGCTGGCAGCGCAAGTGGGAGAGATCCGCACCGTCCGCGGTGCGGCAGGCGGGCCGCTGCGGGTGCCGCATGAGGAACTGGGGCGCCTGAAGGCGACGGAGGGTTTCCCGGACAGCTTCCGGGAGCGGCTTCGCGTCGTGGATGCCGCGGGGGGAGCCCAGATGCTGGGTATCGGCGTCGCCCGGTTCACGCGGCTGGCGCGCGGCGGCTGTTTCAGCCCGGTGCGCTTCTGCGTGAACCGCTACCGCACCGTGGTGTGGCTGTACCTGGCGCGGGAACTGCGGGCTTTCGCGCAGCGCCGCCCGGAGCTGCTCACGGGAAGCGCCCCGCGGGGGTTGAGCGTGCTGCTGCAGGAGGGGGTGGACTTCCGGCCCCGCCACTGGCGCGGCCGAAGGGTCGGCCAGCTGTGCCGGCAGGCGGAGGACCCCTGGGAGGCCGCCGCCGCCCGGGCGGCGGTGCTGGACGCCGGCACGCTGGAGCAGGCCGTCCCCGATCCCGGTGAGCGGGCCCGGCTGGTCGCGCTCGCACCGGAGCTGACGGTCCTGCGGGGCGCGTCGCCCGCCACTCGCGAGGTGGCGGAGGCACTCTGCGTCGCCACCGAGGAGGACGAGATCCTCTGGCACCGGCTGATGCTGGATGCGGACCTGGAGGACGCCCGCGTCTCCCGGCCGGAGCTGTCCCCCGAGAAGGCCACCGCCGCAGTCGAGCGGTGCGCCGCAGCCGCGGGCCCGGCGGTGCCAACCCCCGCGGATCAGTCCCGCCGGGTGAAACCCGCCCGGAGATCGCACGTGGCGCGGCCCGGCCGCCCGCCCGTCCCGTCCGGCAGCGCACTCCCCGGCAGCGGCCGGCCGGCACAGCGGGCTTCGTGTACGGGAGCGGGCCCGGACGGGCGCCGCAGGCGGGCGGACATGCTCTCCAGGCTGCGCGGCCCCCGTCTGCGCCCCGCCTGGTGGCGCCGTGAGAGGGACCTCAGCCGCCCAGCTTTCTGAACAGGCCCTCCTGCATGACCGAGACGATCAGCTTGCCCTCGCGGTCGAAGATCTGGCCGCGGGCAAGCCCGCGGCCGCCCGTGGCGATGGGTGATTCCTGCTGGTACAGGAACCACTCGTCCGCGCGGAACGGCCTGTGGAACCACATCGCGTGATCGAGAGAGGCCATGTCGAAGCCCCGCGGACCCCACAGGGGCTCGACCGGGATGCGCACGGCGTCGAGGAGTGTCATGTCGCTGGCGTAGGTGAGGGCGCAGGTGTGCACCAGCGGGTCGTCGCCCAGAGACCCGATGACACGCATCCACACGCCGCTGCGCGGCTCGACGTCCCTGAGCTCGCCGGCGTCCCAGCGCAGCCTCTCCACATAGCGGATGTCGAACGCCATGCGGCGCTCCATCCGCTCCAGGGATTCGGGGAGTTCGCCCAGGTGCTCACGGAGTTCGTCGGCCAGCCTCGGCAGGCTCTCCGGGTCCGGCACTCCGGGCATCGGGACCTGGTGGTCGATGCCGGGTTCCGGCTGATGGAAGGAGGCGGTGAGATTGAAGATGGTCCGGCCCTGCTGTACGGCGATGACGCGCCGCGTGGTGAACGAGCGCCCGTCCCGCACCCGTTCGACCTGGTACACGATGGGCACACCCGGCATGCCCGGCCGCAGGAAGTACGCGTGCAGCGAATGGACCGGACGCTTCCCGTCCGTGGTCCGCCCCGCGGCGACCAGCGCCTGTCCGGCGACCTGCCCGCCGAAGACACGCTGGAGGTTCTCCTGCGGACTGCGGCCCCGGAAGATGTTGATCTCGATCTGCTCCAGGTCGAGAAGCCCGGCGAGCTGCTCGGCGGGGCTGGTCATGGTGCGTGCTCCCCTGTCGTGGCCTGCGCACTGCTCACAGCTGGCCCACCGACGTCACCTTGATCACGGCGCGCCCCTCGTCGTCGGAGGCCGTGAGGTCGACCTCGGCGGAGATGCCCCAGTCGTGATGGTCCGAGGGGTCGGCGAAGGTCTGACGGACACGCCAGAGGGCGTCCTCGGGAACCTCCTCGATGTGCAGGAGCCTCGGGCCACGGGCGTCGGGGCCGGTGCCCAGGTCGTCGTACTCGTCCCAGTAGGCGTCCATGGCCTGCGCCCAGGCGTCCTCGTCCCAGCCGGACTCGGCGTCCATCTCGCCCAGTTCACCGACCTTGTCCAGCGCGGCGAGCTCCACCCGCCGGAACATGGCGTTGCGCACCAGGACGCGGAAGGCACGCGAGTTGGAGGTGACGGGCTTGACCTGGTCGGCGCGTTCCTGGGCCTCCTCGGCGCTCTCGTCCTCCGGGTTGGCCAGCTGCTCCCATTCGTCCAGAAGACTGGAGTCGACCTGACGCACCATCTCCCCGAGCCACTCGATGATGTCCTGGAAGTCCTCGGACTTCTTCTCGTCGGGGACGGTGTGCTCCAGTGCCTTGTAGGCACTGGCGAGGTAGCGCAGCACGATGCCCTCGGTGCGGGCCAGTTCGTAGAAGGCGACGAACTCCGTGAAGGTCATGGCCCGTTCGTACATGTCACGGATGACCGACTTGGGGGACAGCGGGTGGTCGCCCACCCAGGGGTGGGACTTGCGGTAGAGGCCGTAGGCGTGGAAGAGCAGCTCCTCCAGCGGCTGGGGATGGGTGATGTCCATCAGCCGCTCCATCCGCTCTTCGTACTCGACCCCGTCGGCCTTCATCTCGGCGACGGCTTCGCCCTTGGCCTTGTTGGTCTGCGCGGCCAGGATCTGGCGCGGGTCGTCGAGCGTCGACTCCACGACCGAGACCATGTCCAGCGCGTAGGAGGGGGATTCGGGGTCCAGCAGCTCGAAGGCGGCCAGCGCGAAGGTCGACAGGGGCTGGTTGAGTGCGAAGTCGTGCTGGAGGTCGACGGTGAGCCGGACGGTGCGTCCCTGCGCGTCGGGCTCGTCCAGCCGTTCGACGACTCCGCCGTCCAGCAGAGAGCGGTAGATGGCGATGGCCCGGCGGATGTGCCGCAGCTGGGAGCGGCGGTCCTCGTGGTTGTCCTCCAGCAGCTTGCGCATCTGCGTGAAGGCGTCGCCCGGCCGGGCGATCACCGACAGCAGCATCGCGTGGGTCACGCGGAAGCGGGAGTTGAGCGGCTCGGGATCGGACGCGATGAGCTTCTCGAAAGTCTGCCGGCTCCAGTTGACGAAACCCTCCGGCGCCTTCTTGCGTACGACCTTGCGGCGCTTCTTCGGGTCGTCTCCCGCCTTGGCCAGCGCCTTCTCGTTCTCCACGACGTGCTCCGGGGCCTGCGCCACCACGAATCCGGAGGTGTCGAATCCGGCACGCCCCGCGCGGCCGGCGATCTGGTGGAACTCCCGCGCCCGCAGCGTCCGCACGCGCGTGCCGTCGTACTTGCTCAGCGCGGTGAACAGCACGGTGCGGATGGGGACGTTGACCCCGACACCGAGAGTGTCCGTGCCGCAGATGACCTTCAGCAGACCTGCCTGCGCCAGCCGTTCCACCAGCCTTCGGTACTTCGGCAGCATCCCCGCGTGGTGCACCCCGATGCCGTGCCGGACATAGCGGGAGAGATTCCGGCCGAACCGCGTGGTGAAGCGGAAGTTGCCGATGATCTTGGCGATCTCGTCCTTCTCCGCGCGAGTGCACATGTTGATGCTCATCAGCGCCTGCGCCCGCTCCACGGCCTGTGCCTGCGTGAAGTGCACGATGTAGACCGGCGCCTGATGCGTCTCCAGAAGCTCCGTCACCGTCTCGGTGAGCGTGGTGGTGCGGTATTCGTAGGACAGCGGCACGGGGCGGCTGGCGGACCGGACGACCGCGGTCTCGCGGCCCGTACGGCGCGTCAGGTCCTCCTCGAAGCGGGTGACGTCGCCAAGCGTCGCCGACATCAGGACGAACTGCGCCCGGGGCAGCTCCAGCAGCGGGATCTGCCAGGCCCAGCCGCGGTCCGGCTCCGCGTAGAAGTGGAACTCGTCCATCACCACCTGCCCGACGTCCGCCTCGGCGCCGTCCCTGAGGGCGATCGAGGCCAGCACTTCGGCCGTGCAGCAGATGACGGGGGCGTCGGCGTTGACGGAGGCGTCACCCGTGAGCATGCCGACGTTCTCGGTGCCGAAGATCTTGCACAGGTCGAAGAACTTCTCCGAGACCAGCGCCTTGATCGGGGCCGTGTAGAAGGTGACCTCGTTGCGGGCGAGTGCGGCGAAGTGCGCGCCTGCGGCGACCAGGCTCTTTCCGGAGCCGGTCGGGGTGGAGAGGATGACGTTCGCGCCGGAGACCACCTCGATCAGCGCCTCCTCCTGCGCCGGGTAGAGCGAGATACCCCGCTCCTCGGCCCACCCGGAGAAGGTCTCGTACAGGGCGTCGGGGTCGGCGTCACTCGGCATCTGGTCGATCAAGGTGGCTGTCACGCCCTCCATCTTGCCTTCCGCGGCGCCCGATACGGGAACCGGTGGCCCGTGGTTGATCATCCGGCGATACGCTGTGGCGCCGGCCGAGTGTGGGCGCACCGGGTGACCGGAGCGCCCACAGCGGTGAGTTGGCCCCGGAGCGGGGTCTGCACCGGGCCCGGGCGGGCGGCAGTGCGGCAGCGACAGGGGTGGGGAACGATCATGATGGGACCGGCACACTCGCTGTCGGGCGCGGCGGCATGGCTGTGTGCGGGAGCCGCCGCGGCGGCGCTGGACCACCCGATGCCCTGGCCCGTGCTCCTCGCGGGCGCGCTCATCTGCTCGGGCGCGGCCCTGGCTCCGGACCTCGACCACAGGTCGGCGACCATATCGCGGGCCTTCGGACCGCTCTCCAGAGTGCTGTGCGGGGTGACCGACAAGATCGCTGAAAGCGTCTACAACGCGACCAGGGGCAAGGGCGAGCGCCGCCGCTCCGGCGGTCACCGCACCCTCACCCACACCTGGCCCTGGGCGCTTTTCCTCGGCACCGGGTTCTCGGCGGCAGCCGTCTTCGGCGGGCGGTGGGCCGTGCTGGTGATCCTCTTCATTCACATGGTGCTCGCCGTGGAGGGGCTGCTGTGGCGGGCGGCCCGGGTCTCCAGTGACGTGCTGGTGTGGCTCCTGGGAGCGACCAGCGCCTGGAGCCTCGCCGGAATGCTGGACAAGCCGGGCAACGGTGCGGACTGGCTCTTCAGCGCCCCCGGACAGGAGTACCTGTGGCTCGGACTGCCGATCGTCCTGGGCGCGCTGGTGCACAACATCGGTGACGCGATCACCATATCCGGCTGCCCGATACTCTGGCCCGTCCCGATAGCCGGGAAGCGCTGGTACCCGGTGAGCACACCGCAGTTCATGCGCTTCCGCGCGGGCTCGTGGGTGGAGACGAAGCTGCTGATGCCCCTGTTCATGCTTCTCGGCGGCGGGGGAGCACTCGTGGCGCTCGGCGTGATCTGACGGCGCGTCCCACGGGCCGGAGGCGGACTCCGGGGGTGGCTGTGTCCTCCCCGTGTGCTCCGCGTCCTCTCCGTTGCCCCCGCCCGCTCTCTCATCCGTGCCAGGAGCGCCACAGAGCGGCGTACGTCCCGTCCGCTTCGACGAGGGCGTCGTGTCCGCCCAGTTCGCTGATCCGGCCGTCCTCCACGACGGCGATCACATCCGCGTCGTGAGCGGTGTGCAGCCGGTGGGCGATGGCGACCACCGTGCGCCCTTGGAGCACCTGCGCCAGCGAGCGCTCCAGATGCCTGGCCGCCCGCGGGTCCAGCAGCGAGGTGGCCTCGTCCAGCACGAGCGTATGCGGGTCGGCGAGCACCAGCCGGGCCAGCGCGATCTGCTGTGCCTGGGCCGGAGTGACGGGCAGTCCGCCGGAGCCGACGTCGCTGCCGAGACCGTCGGGCAGGGCACGGGCCCAGGAGCCGGCGTCCACCGCGCCGAGCGCGGCCCACAGCTCTGCGTCGCTCGCGCCGGTTCGGGCAAGCAGCAGGTTGTCCCGCAGGGAGCCGACGAAGACATGGTGCTCCTGATTGACCAGGGCGACGTGGCTGCGCACCCGCTCCGCGGGCATCCGTGACAGCTCGGCGCCGCCCAGGGCGACATTGCCCGTACGCGGCTCGTAGATTCCCGCGAGCAGCCGCCCCAGCGTGGACTTGCCCGCTCCGGAGGGCCCGACCAGCGCGACGCGTGTGCCCCGCGGCACCCGCATCGTCACCCCGTGCAGCACGTCCGTCCCGGTGCGGTACCCGAACCGCACCTGTTCGGCCCGCAGATCACGGCCGTCGGGGGAGAGGTTCTCGTCACCGGAATCCGGCTCGATCTCCCGCACCCCCACCAGCCGGCTCAACGAGACCTGGGCGACCTGGAGTTCGTCGTACCAGCGAAGGATGAGCGAGACCGGCTCGATCAGCATCTGTGCCAGCAGCGCACCCGTCGTCAGCTGTCCCACGCTGATCCAACCCCGCAGCACGAAGACGCCCCCCAGCATCAGCACGGCGCTCAGCAGCAGCACGTTGCTGACATTGACGACGGGGAAGAGCACGGAGCGCAGCCAGAGCGTGTACCGCTCCCAGGCGGTCCATTCGGTGATCCGCTGTTCCGACAGCGCGACCCGGCGCGGGCCCAGGCGGTGTGCCTCCACGGTGCGCCCCGCGTCGACGGTCTCGGCCAGCGCACCGGCGACCGCCGCGTAGCCCGCGGCCTCGGAGCGGTAGGCGCTGGGCGCGCGGCGGTAGTACCAGCGGCACCCGGTCAGCAGCAAGGGCAGCGCGATCAGCACGGCGACCGCGAGCGGCGGCGCGGTGGCCGTCAGCGCGCCCAGCAGCAGCGTCGTCCACACGACGCCGATCGACAGCTGCGGCACGGCCTCTCTCATCGCGTTGGCCAGCCGGTCGATGTCCGTGGTGATGCGGGAGAGCAGATCGCCCGTCCCCGCCCGCTCCAGCACCCCGGGCGGAAGGGCCACCGACCGTACGAGGAAGTCCTCGCGCAGGTCGGCGAGCATCTGTTCGCCCAGCATCGCTCCGCGCAGCCGCACTTCGCGTACGAAGAACGTCTGGATCACCAGCGCCAGTACGAACAGGGCGACCACACGCCCCAGTTGGAGGTCTCGCGAGCCCGCGGAGAGGTCCTCGACGAGGCCGCCCAGCAGATACGGGCCGGCCATGGAGGCGAGCACCGCGGTGGAGTTGACCAGGATGAGCGTGGCGAAGGCGCGCCGGTGCCGCCTGAGAAGTTCGCGCACGTAGGCGCGAACCGTGCGGGGGCCGCCGACCGGAAGGGTCGTGGAGTTCTCCGACGCCGCCGGGTCGTAGGCCGGCGGCCGGATGCCGGCTGCGGAGACGGTGTGCCCCGTCCTGCGCTTCATGAGTTCTCCGCTCCTTCGGCCCCGGCGAGTTGCGACCGGTCCTCACCGGGGTCGCCGGGCAGGACCGCTGGAACCCCGGCGGGGACGTCTGCGCCGGCAGCCTCGTGCGGGTCGCCCTTGTCGTGAGCTTCGTGCGCCTCGTGCGTCTCGTGCCTCTCGCGCTCGCCGTGCACCCCGGGTTGCTCGTGCGCGACGGGCTCCCGGGTGACCACGGACCGGTAGAGGGAGTGGGTCCGCAGCAGATCGCGGTGCGGCCCCGAGGCGACTGCCCGGTCCCCGCGGACGAGGACGACCCGGTCCGCCCGGTCCAGCATCAGCGGGCTGGAGGTGAGGACGACGGTGGTGCGTCCGGCGCGCAGCCCGCGCAGTGACAGTGCGATGCGGGCCTCGGTGTGCGTGTCGACCGCCGAGGTCGGCTCGTCCAGCACCAGTACCTCCGGGTCGGTGACCAGCGAGCGCGCCAGAGCCAGCCGCTGGCGCTGCCCGCCGGAAAGGGACCGTCCGCGCTCGGTGACACGCGCGTCGAGCGGATCGCCGTCCGGCTCCTCGACGTTCTCGGCCAGGGCGTCCAGCACGTCACCGCACTGCGCCGCCTCCAGCGCCCGCCGCAGCGGGACCAGGCCGGAGGCGGGCACGTCGAGCAGTTCGCGCACCGTGCCCGACAGCAGCACCGGGTCCTTGTCCTGGACGAGTACCGTGCTGCGCGCCTTCGCCAGCGGCACGTCGTCCAGAGGCACACCCCCGAGCCGTACCGAGGCGGCCCCGCGCCCGGAAGGGGGATGCCCGCCGAGCCTTTCGGCCAGTCTGCCCGCCGCGTCCGGATCGCCGCACACCACGGCGGTCAGCTCCCCGGCGGGTGCCAGCAGGCCGGTGACCGGGTCGCACAGGTCGCCCTCGAGTGCGTCCCCGCAGGGGCCGGGGGCAGCCGGAGGCGCGGCCGGTTGCGGGCTCTGCCCTCCGTCGACGCCGTCCGCGCCTGCGTCCGCGCCTGCGTCACCCGCCGCCGGACCGTCGGCTGCCGGCAGGCCGTCACCGGCGGTGCCCCGGCGCAACGACAGCACACGCACGGCCCGTTGTGCTGACGGCCGCGAGAAGGAGTACGCCATGGCGAACTCCTGGAAGAGCCTGAGCGGGAAGAGCAGGAATGTCACCGCGCCGTATACGGTGACCAGTTCTCCCACGCCGATTCTTCCCTCCAGCGCGAGACCGGCGCCGTGCCAGACCACCACGGCCAGCAGCAGGCCCGGCAGGGCGACCTGCACCGCTTCGATCAGCGCCCACATCCGCGCTGTACGCACCGCCGCGCGCCGCACCTCCTGCGAGGCCCGCCGGTAGCGCGTCAGGAACAGCTCCTCACCGCCGATGCCGCGCAGAACACGCAGTCCGGCCACGGTGTCCGCCGCCAGTTCCGTGGCGCGTCCGGCCTTCTCGCGCTGCAGGTCGGCGCGGCGGGTGGCACGCGGCAGCAGCGGCAGCACCGTCAGTGCCAGAACGGCCATCCCGATGGCGACGGGCAGGCCCAACTGCGGTTCGTAGAAGACCAGTCCGGTGCACACCCCGACAGCGGCCAGCAGCGCGGCGCTGAACCGTGAGGCCGACTCCACGCACCACCCGATCTTCTCGATGTCGCCGGTGGAGACCGCCACGACTTCGCCCGCCGCGACGCTCCGGGTGAGGGTGGCGCCCAGCGCGGCCGTCCTGCGGGCGAGGAGCTGCTGCACGCGCGCGGCGGAGGTGATCCAGTTCGTCACGGCGGAGCGGTGCAGCATGGTGTCGCCGACCGTGACCGTGACCGCGATGACCGCCAGGAACGCCCCGGCCCCGGCCAGCGCGGAGCCCGAGCGTGTGACGACTGCCTCCACGGCGAGTCCCACGACGGCCGGAACGAAGGCCACGGAGGCCATGTGCAGGCAGCCCCAGCCCAGCGACCTGGCCTGTCCACCCAGTTGCATGCGTCCGAGCCACAGCAGGAACCGGGCGCCCGAGCGGACGTCGGGTACGCCGGGATCGGGATACGGAAGATCGCGAATCTGCATGACGTCCCAGGGTCGTTCGGCGCGAGTGGTGGCTCGGTGCGGGATCGGTGCGAGGGGCGTGGCCTGTCGGGGTGGGGGCCGCCCGGGCCAAGACTCGCTGCGCCGTCCCCGGCGTGCAACGGGTTTTCCGGTTCCTGCGGCCAGGTGGGCGAACTCGTGTCCACCTGCTGCGATGCGCGGGCTTCACCTACGGGCGCCCTGCGGTACGGGCCGCCCCCGTACTTCCTCCGGTGAGTGGGACCATGGGGGTATGCGTGAGACTGGGGCGGGCGGGATGCCACGCGGACGGGGGCCGGTGTCCGCGGGCCGGGCAGAGAAGGGTGAGCCGCGCGCGGGTGGGGGCAGGCCCTCCGCGGGAGTGCTCTCCCCAAGTCCGGCGCCGGCGGGCCCCGTGAGGGCCGGAGCGGTTGCGGCGGCTCTCGTCCTGGCCCTGACGCTGACCGCGACCCTGACCGCGTGCGGCGGCGGGGCGACGGAGGAGAAGCGCGACAGGGCTCGCGGGGGCTCCGCTGAGCGTGAGCCGGACCCGACGCGCATCCCCGGTGTGGGTGACCCGTTGCAGAAGAAGATCCCCCGCGAGGCCCGTCAGGTCGTGGCGGTCCACGGCGAGGGCAGGAACTCCGCGGACGCGACCGTACGCCTGTACACCAAGCGCGGCGGGAAGTGGATCCGGGAACGCACCTGGCCCGGGCACAACGGGCGCAAGGGCTGGACCCGCGATCACCGGGAGGACGACAAGCGCAGCCCCGTGGGGGTCTTCACCCTCACCGACGCGGGCGGCGTGGTCCCCGCCCCGGACGCGAAACTCCCGTACACCAACAGTGCGGCGTTCACCCCGCCTTCGTACTGGCCGAAGAAGACACGGCACGATTTCGACCACGTCATCGCCGTGGACTACAACCGGGTCAAGGGCACCTCGCCCCTCGATCCCACCCGCCCGCAGGGCAAGTCCAAGGGCGGCAGCATCTGGCTCCACCTGGATCACGGCAGCGGCACTTCCGGGTGCGTCAGTATCTCCCGGTCCGGCATGGAGTACCTGCTGCGCACCCTCGACCCGCGGGCACATCCCGCGGTGGTCATGGGGGACAAGGCGGCGCTGGCCGCAGGATAGCGAGGGGCGCTCCGGCTTCCCGGCAGGGCTTGCCAGTTGGGCGCCCGTGCCGGAACGGGCACTCCAAGTGGTGTCCGCCGGGAGCGGTGTTGGCACTTCGACGGCCGAAATGCGCAGGGCGGCAAGAATTTTCAGCAACAGATGGAAAGACTTGCGTCACGTCTTGACGCGTCCACGACGTAACGGCAGGCTCCGTTACGCACCCCCCGGCGGCCTGGCGCGTGGCTGCTTTCTTCGGCACTTGCTGTTCGACGACGAAGGAGCCGCACACGATGAGAAAGCGTCTGACCGGAATGACCATGGCCGGGGTCGTTGCCGCCGGCGGTCTCACCGCCCTCGCGCCCTGGCAGTCACAGGCGACACCCCCCGGCGAAAAGGCCGTCACCGCCACCCTGTTCGAGAGGCCCTTCGCATCCGTGGGCCAGGCGTGCACCGACACCCTCGGTCCCGCCGGATACGGCTACGTCGAGGTCTCTCCCGCCACCGAGCACATCGAGGGCGAGCAGTGGTGGACCTCGTACCAGCCCGTCAGCTACAAGATCGCCGGCCGGCTCGGTGACGCCGACGCCTTCAGGGCGATGGTGGACGCCTGCCACGAGGCGGGCGTGAAGGTGATCGCCGACGCGGTCATCAATCACATGTCCGCCGGATCGGGTACGGGCACGGGCGGCACCCAGTACGGCAAGTACGACTACCCGGGCATCTACGGGGACGCCGACTTCCACGGCTGCCGCAAGGACATCTCCGACTACACCAGCCGCGACGACGTCCAGAACTGCGAACTCGTGGGCCTGTCCGATCTGGACACCGGCAGCGACAAGGTGCGCTCCACCATCGCCGCCTACCTCGACAGCCTGCGCGGGATGGGGGTGGACGGCTTCCGTATCGACGCCGCGAAGCACATGGCCGCGAGCGACGTGGAAGCCGTCAAGTCCAAGATGGCCGATCCGGGCTTCTGGGTCTCCGAGGTGATCTACGGCGGCGGCGAGGCGGTCCAGCCGGAGGAGTACACCGGGCTGGGCGACGTGGACGAGTTCCGCTACGGCTCCCACCTCAAGAGCGCCTTCCAGGGCGGAGACCTGGGAGGGCTGCAGAACATCGCCGAGGGCAAGCTCGCCTCCGGCCAGGCCCGCACCCACGTCGACAACTGGGACACCGAGCGCAACGGTTCGACGCTCACCTACAAGGACGGCGACCTCCACGGTCTCGCCAACGTCTTCATGCTGGCGCACCCCTACGGCTCCCCCAACGTCTTCTCCGGCTACGAGTGGAGCGAGAAGGACGCCGGCCCGCCCAGCGGCGGCGAGGGCTGGACCGACGTGCACGCCCGTCCGGAGATCACCGGCATGGTGGGCTTCCGCAACACCGTCGGCGACGCAGAACTGACCGACTGGTGGTCGGAGGGCGGCGCTCTCGCCTTCGCACGTTCCGGCAAGGGCTTCGTCGCCCTCAACACCGGCGACGGTGAACTGAGCCGGACCTTCTCGACGTCCCTTCCCGCCGGAACGTACTGCAACGTCGCCGCACCCTCCGGCGGCTGCGAGGGCGGCACCGTCACCGTCGGCGACGACGGCACGGCCGCGGTCACCGTCCCGGCCAGGGGAGCCGTGGCCCTGCACACCGGCGCGACCTCGTAGCGTCCCGTCAGCTTCTCCTTCACAGCCGCTGCCGGGGACGGGGCGGATGCACCCAGGCATCCGCCCGTCCCCGGCAGCGGGGCGCACCGCCCACGTGCCGGGACGTGACGGCACTCAGGACGGCCGTGTCGCCCGTTCCAGCTCCATCAGCACCGAGCGGTAGCCGCGCCCGCCCGTCGCATGGTCCATGCCGACCTCGCACATACGGTTCGCCGACAGATGCGCGTCGAAGTGCCGCGCCGTGACCTCTGCGGCCTCCCGTGCGGTCGCCGAGGCGGTCAACTCCTCGTGCAGCATGCCCCGGTCGCCCGCGAAGCCGCAGCAGCGCGTGTCCACCGGGACCACGACCTCCTCCGCGCACGCCTGAGCCACCGTGCGCAACTGTTCCGTGTCGCCCAGGTGCTGCATGGAGCACGTGGGGTGCAGGACGGCCGAGCCGGTGCGCCGTTCGACCGTCAGATGCGGCAGCAGCTCCTCGGCCGCCCACACCACCGAGTCGATGACCGTCAGCCGCTCGTGCAGCTTGCGGTTGGCCGGGCTGAGATACGGGAGCACCTCCTCGCCGATCCCCAGCGTGCAGGAGGAGGCGTCCACGATCAGCGGCAGTTCACCGCCGTCCGTCCAGCGCCAGGCAGCCTCAACGATCCGGTTCGCCATCAGCTCGTTGCCCGAGCGGTATCCCTTGGAGTGCCAGATCGTGGCGCAGCACGTGCCCACGACATCCTCGGGAATCCACACCGGACGCCCCGCGCGTGCCGAGACGATCACCAGCGACTCCGGCAGCGAGGGCCCCTCGTAGTTCTCGCCTTCGCCGAAGACGCGGTTCACGCACGCCGGATAGTAGACGGCTGCCGCGCCCGAACGGTCCGTGGCGGGCAGCCGCTTGGCTGCCGCTCCGGGAAGCTGCGGCAGCCACCGCGGTACGAGGTCGGGGCGCACGGTCCTGCGCGCCGCGCCCGTCACTGACCGGAGCAGCCGGTCGCCCCGGCCCGGCATCCGGCTGCGCAGCCCGTCGGCGGCGGCCACCGCCAGCCGGGCCGCCCGCTCCACGGCGGCGAAGTGCTTCGCTGCGCGCGCGGCCGTACGCTCCTCGCGCGCGGAGTACCGACGGTGCCGGAAGTCCTTCATCATGGCGCCGGTGTCGATGCCGACCGGGCAGGTCAGCGCGCAGGTCGAGTCGCCCGCGCAGGTGTCGACCGCGTCGTAGCCGTAGGATTCGAGCAGGTTCTCGTTGACGGGGGAGGAGGGCGCCTGGCGCAGCATCTCCCGGCGCAGCACGATGCGCTGACGGGGTGTGGTCGTCAGGTCGCCGCTGGGGCAGGTGGGTTCGCAGAAGCCGCACTCGATGCAGGGGTCGGCCACGTCCTCGACCTTCGGGATGGACTTCAGGCCGCGCAGATGCGCCTTCGGGTCGCGGTCGAGCAGCACGCGCGGAGCGAGTACGCCGTCCGGGTCGACAGTCTGCTTGATGCGCCACATCAGTTCGGTCGCCCGCTCGCCCCACTCCAGCTCCAGGAAGGGGGCGATGTTACGGCCGGTGGCGTGCTCCGCCTTGAGGGAACCGTCGAAGCGCTCGACCACCAGCCGGCAGAACTCGTCCATGAACGCGGCATAGCGCGCCACGTCCGCCTCCTTGCCGGCGTCGAACGCGAGCAGGAAGTGCAGATTGCCGTGGGCGGCGTGACCGGCCACCGCCGCGTCGAAGCCGTGCCGCCGCTGCAGCTCCAGCAGCGCCTCGCAGGCCTCGGCGAGCCGGGAGGGCGGTACGGCGAAGTCCTCCGTGATGAGTGTCGTACCCGCCGGACGCGATCCGCCGACCGCCGAGACGAACGCCTTGCGCGCCTTCCAGTAGAAGCCGATCGTCCCGGCGTCCCGCGTGAAGGTGTTGGTCACCGACGCCACGGGTGCGACGAGTTCGAGCTCCTCCATCACCCGCGAGGCCGCCTCCTCCCGCGCGAGCTGTGCCTCTTCGTCCGGCGCCCGGAACTCCACCAGCAGGGCGGCCGTCTCCTTCGGCAGCTCCGCCCAGTCGGCGGGTACGCCCGCGACGCTGACCGAGGCCCGCAGTGTGTTGCCGTCCATCAGCTCCACGGACATCGCGCCCGCCTCGTTGAACCGTGGCACGGCCGCGGCGGCGGCCGACAGCGAGGGGAAGAACAGCAGCCCGGTCGAGGTGTGCCGGTGCAGCGGAAGCGTCTCGAAGACGATCTCGGAGATGAAGCCGAGGGTCCCTTCGGAGCCGACCGTCAGCCCGCGCAGAATGCTCACGGGGGTGTCCCCGTCGAGGAAGGCGTCCAGACGGTAGCCGTTGGTGTTCTTCAGCTCGTACTTGGCCCGGATACGGCGCACGAGCCCGGCGTCCGACTCGATGTCGGCCTTCAGCGCCATCAGCCCTTCGCACAGGGCCGGTTCCGTCCGCGCGAGCTGCTCGTCGGCGTCGTCCGCGCCGGTGTCCACGACGGTGCCGGAGGGAAGGACGAGGGTGAGGGAGGCGACCGTCCGGTAGGAGTTGCGGGTCGTTCCGGCGGTCATCCCGGAGGCGTTGTTGGCGACCACGCCGCCGACGGTGCAGGCGATCGCGCTCGCCGGGTCCGGGCCCAGCAGCCGCCCGTAAGGGGCCAGGGCGGCGTTCGCCCGTACCACCGTCGTACCGGGCCCGATGCGTGCGCGGGCGGCGTCGTCGCCGAGCACCTGCACACCCGCCCAGTGGCGCCGGACATCGACCAGGATGTCCTCGCCCTGCGCCTGCCCGTTCAGGGACGTCCCCGCCGCGCGGAAGACGACTTTGCGGGCGTTGTCGCGGGCGTGGGCGAGCACGGCGGAGACGTCCGCGAGGCCCTCGGCCATCACCACCACCTGCGGCACGAAGCGGTAGGGGCTGGCGTCCGAGGCGTAGCGCACCAGATCGGAGACCTTCCACAGCACCTTGTGCGCGCCGAGCAGCCGGGTCAGTTCGCCGCGCAGCGGCTCGGGCGTACCCCCGGCCAGCGAGTCCGGGACGCGGTCGGGCGCGGGGGCGGGGGCGGCGCCCGCCGACGGCCGCAGCGCGCCGGAACCGGGTTCGAGAAGCGGCATGGTCTCTCCAGGAGCGCGTGCGGACGGGTGTGCGACCCATGCTAGGCGCAGGTCAAGGCCGCGGTCCGGGCCCGGTTTCCGCCCGGTGCGAGGCGGGCTCCGCGTAGGCTCGAACGACCGGCGCAGCAGCACAGCGAACCCGCACCCCGAGGAGCCCATTGCACCGCGACGCCCCCGAGTGGACCCCCTCCCCGTCCCTGTCGCCCGATGACGACGACGGTACGGACGGGCAGCACACTCCCCAACTGAGGCGGATCCTGCGCATCTTCCGCCCCTACCGCGGGCGGCTCGCCCTCGTGGGAGGGCTGGTCGGGGCCTCTTCACTCGTCTCGGTCGCCTCGCCGTTCCTGCTGCGCGAGATCCTCGACGTCGCCATCCCCGAGCGGCGCACGGCACTTCTGGGCGTACTCGCTCTCGGGCTGATCGCCATCGCGGTGGTCAGCAGCGTCTTCAACGTGCTGCAGACCTACATCTCCACCACCGTCGGACAGCGCGTCATGCACGATCTGCGCACCGACGTCTACGCCAAACTCCAGCGGATGCCGCTCGCCTTCTTCACCCGCACCCGCACCGGCGAGGTCCAGTCCCGCATCGCCAACGACATCGGCGGCATGCAGGCCACCGTCACCTCCACCGCGACCTCGCTGGTCTCCAACCTCACCGGCGTCGTCGCCACCATCGCCGCCATGCTCGCCCTGGACTGGCGGCTGACCCTCGCCTCGCTGCTGCTGCTCCCGTTCTTCGTCTGGGTCAGCCGCCGTGTCGGACGGGAGCGCAAACGGATCACCACACAGCGGCAGGCACAGATGGCCGCGATGTCGGCGCTGGTCACCGAGTCCCTGTCGGTCAGCGGCATTCTGCTGGGGCGCACGATGGGGCGGGCCGAGGCGCTCACACGGGACTTCGCCGGGGAGTCGGAACGTCTGGTCGGGCTGGAGATCCGCTCGCACATGGCGGGCCGCTGGCGCATGTCCACCATCGGCATCGTGATGGGTGCGATCCCGGCGCTGCTGTACTGGACGGCGGGCATGCTCGTCCACTTCGGCGGGCCCGGCTTCTCCATCGGCACCCTCGTCGCCTTCGTCACGCTCCAGCAGGGGCTGCTGCGGCCGACGGTCTCCCTGCTGTCCACCGGTGTGGAGATGCAGACCTCGCTGGCGCTCTTCCAGCGCATCTTCGAATACCTCGATCTGCGCGTGGACATCACGGAACCCGCCGCCCCGGTCGTCCTTCGGCGGGTACAGGGCCGCGTCCGCTTCGAGGACGTGGACTTCTCCTACGGGGAGGAGGACGCCGCTCCCACCCTGAGCGGCATCGACCTGGACGTCCCCGAGGGCAGTTCGCTGGCGGTCGTCGGGGCGACGGGGTCCGGCAAGAGCACCCTGAGCTACCTCGTGCCACGCCTGTACGACGTCACCGGCGGCCGGGTCACCCTCGACGGCGTCGACGTACGCGACCTCGACTTCGCCACCCTCTCCGCGGCCGTCGGCGTCGTCTCCCAGGAGACCTACCTCTTCCACGCGTCCGTCGCCGAGAACCTGCGCTTCGCCAGACCGGAGGCGACACCGGCGCAACTGCGCGCCGCCGCGGAGGCCGCGCAGATCCACGACCACATCGCCGCCCTGCCCGACGGGTACGACACCCTCGTCGGCGAGCGCGGCTACCGCTTCTCGGGCGGCGAGAAGCAGCGCCTCGCCCTCGCGCGTACGATCCTGCGGGACCCGCCGGTGCTCATCCTCGACGAGGCCACCAGCGCCCTGGACACCCGCACCGAACGCGCCGTGCAGCAGGCGATCGACGCCCTCTCCGCGGGCCGCACCACCCTCACCATCGCCCACCGGCTCTCCACCGTCCGCGACGCCGACCAGATCGTCGTACTCGACAGGGGACGCATCACCGAGCGCGGCACCCATGAGGAACTCCTCGCCGCCGACGGGCAGTACGCGGCGCTCGTACGCCGCGACGCCCGCGCCGGGGGGCCGCGCTCCGGCAGCGGGGCGGACAGCGCACCGGCCGCGGCCGGCGCCGCCGACTCCGCTCCCGGTTCCGAGTCCGCTCCCGCCGCCGGCGGGAAGACGAGCCGGGCCGCGTCCCCGGCGGACGCGCCGGTGCACTGACGCGCCGGTGCACTGAGACACGCCGCCCCCCGGCGCCGCGGGGCCCGGACCGCCGGAGGGATGTGTTCCGGTTCGATGGCGGAGAATGGCGAGTTCTGTGCGCATGCGTGGAGACACGTGTGCGCACACGCATCCCGGGGAGACGACGGGTCATGACTGAGCCCACCGACGCAGGGCCCACCCGTGAGGGGCCCACCGGGGCACCCCGGCAGGCGCCGCCCGCACGCCCCGGACGCCAGCTGCTCGCCGCTTCCATAGGCAACGCGGTGGAGTGGTACGACTGGCTCGCCTACACCTTCCTGGCCACGTTCATCGCGGCCGAGATCTTCCCCGAAAGCGCCGGTAACTCCCTCGTACCGCTGCTGTCGACCTTCGCCGTCTTCGCCGTCGGGTTCTTCATGCGCCCCGTCGGCGGACTGCTGATGGGAGCGGTCGCAGACCGCAGCGGACGGCGCGCCGCCCTGACGGTCACCATCCTGCTCATGGGCGGCAGCAGCCTGCTGCTGGCGCTGACCCCCACCTACGCCGCGGCCGGGCTGCTCGGCCCGGTCGTGCTGGTGATCGCCAGGCTGCTCCAGGGGCTGTCGGTGGGCGGCGAGTTCGCCGCGGCCACCACCTTCCTCGTCGAGTCCGCCCCGAAGGGCAGGCGCGGCCTCTTCTCCAGCTTCCAGTACGTCTCGACCACGGTCGGACAGCTCGTCGCCTCGGGCGTCACCGCGCTGCTCGTCGCCCGTATCGACGACGATCAGATGCACCAGTGGGGGTGGCGGGCCGCGTTCGTCCTCGGTGCCGTGCTCAGCCTCGTGGGCTTCTGGATCAGGCGGGGCGCCGAGGAGACCCGCAGCACCGAGATGCAGGCGGGGCCGCGTCCCGGCCTGTTCGAGGCGCTGCGCACGCATCCGCGCGAATCGCTGCTGATCTGCGGCATCACGACCGGCGCGACCATCGCCTACTACACCTGGACCTCGTACCTGCCCACGTACGCACAGGTCAACGTCGGCTTCGACAAGGGCGACTCGCTCCTGATCGGCACGATCTCGCTGGCTTTCTTCGCCCTGCTCCAGCCGCTGGGCGGGTTGCTCTCCGACCGGGTGGGACGCAAGCCGCTGCTGCTCACCTTCTCCGTCGGCTTCGCCGTACTGTGCGTGCCGCTGCTGAACTCGATCACCGACTCGTTCATGTCACTGCTGCTGGTGCAGTGCGCGGGCATGATCCTGCTCACCGGCTACACCTCCGTCGCCGCGGCCGTGAACGCCGAGGTCTTCCCGGCGCGGGTGCGGGCTGCCGGAATCGGCTTCCCCTACTCGCTGACCGTCGCTCTCTTCGGCGGGACCGCACCGTACATGGGCACCCTGTTCAAGGACCTGGGCACGCCGGGAGCCTTCCCCTGGTACGTCGCCGCGCTGTGCCTGGTCTCCGCCCTGGTCTACCTGCGGCTGCCGGAGGGCTCGAAGAAGCCGCTGGAGCGCTGAGAGCCGCCGCTGGAGCGACGGGTGCGGCCGCCCCTGTCCGGCACCGCCCGCGACCTGCGTGCACGACCGTCCCGTGCGGCACCAGCCGTACGGGACGGTCCCTCCGCGGGCGTCTCACCGCCTCACTGCGCTGCCGCCCGCAGCTCCCGCCAGAAACGGTTCCACGGCTCTCGCGGGAAGCGGTCCTCGGTGATCTTCCTGTTGGCCTCCAGCCGGCCGCGCAGGGACGCGTCGCCCTCCCGGAAGGCTGCGAGCGTCCGCAGGAACTCCACCGCTCCGGCCCGGACCGACTCGGCCGAGGTCTCCATCCGCACCCGCCAGAACTCCGGTCCGTAGACGGGCTCGAACACCTCGTACTCCGTCGTCGCGCACGGCACCCCCGCCATCGCTGCGAGCCCCGGGCCGAGCCCGACGGTCTCCACATCGCGCACGCCGGGAGTGAAGACGACCCCGCCGCAGGAGGCGGAGGCCACCCTCAGCAGATCGACCTCGTCCAGCCGCCAGCCGCCCCCCTCCTCGCGGAAGCTGCTCAACGGCACGCCGTCGAGGAAGCGGACGTCCTCCTCCACGCCGAGGGAGGCGGCGAGCGCGACCACCTCTCCCGCGTACTCCGGGTCCTCGTCCAGGCCGCCGAAGACCAGCAGATACGGCACGGGCTCGCCCGCCGCGAGAGCGGCCTCCTTCATCCCGGCGAGCAGGCGGAGCGCCACGTCGACGCCCTTGACGGGGAAGACCCGCACAGGGTCCAGCAGCACGGGCCGCCCCGGCTCCAGCCGCTGCTCGCGCAGGAACTGGGTGTGCCGCTCCTCCAGCTCCCCGCCGGGCACCTCGGGCAGCAGATTGGAGACGACCTCGGGCACGGCGTCCGTCGGGTAGGAGGCAGCCTCCCGGGCGAGACCGTCGGAGATGACGATCCACCGGGTGTGGTCGTCGTCCTGGGGGAGCGGCGTGAGGCCGTTGGGCGCCTCCGGATAGACGCGCAGCCCCGTGTCCGGGTCGTGGATGGCGCAGCTGCCGAAGAGGTCGTGGTCCCAGAAGACCATTCCGCCCGGACGGCCCGTGAAGTGGTCGCGCACCGCGGCGTGCAGCCCCGCAGTGGCCGGTACGGCGTCGGAGAGCGTCATGTTGAGCCCGAAGATCCAGTCCGGTCCCGTCTCCTCCAGCCACGCGGCGAAGTACGCACGGTAGGACTCGGAGAGCCGCGCGATCCGGTCAGCCAGCCGCCTGCCGTCCTCGGCGCCGGCAGAGCCGTGGGCCGCGACGGCGTCCCGCACGGACAGCAGCTCCCGCGCTCTCTCCGCGTCGGACATGCCGTCCTGGACGCGGTGGCCGGTGACCTCCATCCACGGGGAGTGGACGGGCCGGGCCCCGCCGGACGGGAAGAACCCGGCCTTGTCCGGGCGCCACGCGTACCCCAGGTCGGTGGCGACCGGCAGATCCACGCATCCGAGATCGCGGCCGGTCTGCAGGACGTTGCGGAAGACGGTCAGCAGTCCGGACGTGGGCAGGCCGTCGCCCGAGACGAGTGCTATGCGCACGGTGGTCCTCCTCGTGTGAACACCGGTGGTCGGACGTGGATTTCCGGCGCGTGTCAGCCGCGCAGCACGCGGGAGCGGGGGCCCGCGCGCTGCCCGGCCGACTTGCGCAGGTCCCGTGTCACGGTCACCTTCCTCAGCCATCGGTCCGTGCCGTCCAGCCGGGCCCGGAAAGGTCCGCGGCCGTGCACGCACCGCTGGTTGTCGATGATCAGCACGTCGCCCGGCTCCAGGGCCACGCCTGTGAGGCGGGACTCCAGCCGTGCGCACAGGCGTGCCAGCGCGGACGCGGCCTCTCCGTCGTCCGGCAGCGCCTCCATGTAGGGAGGGTCGATCCTGATGCCCGGATCGTCCCGGTCTCCGAAGAGGACGGCGACGGGCCGTTCGTGGGAGCCGGTCTCCGCCGGTGTCATGTGGCGGCGGTGCTCCGCGTCCGGTCTGATGACGAACCGCGGCTGGGAGAGCACCTCCCGGTCACCGGCGCTCAGCTCCAGGGCGCCGGCCGTCGCGATTGTGGTCGGCACGCGGTCGTGGTTGCGCAGACACAGCAGCAGGATGTGGTCACAGCGGTGCTCGTGGAAGGCGTCCTCGGTGTGGAACTCCAGCATTGACTCGCTGCCGTGCCCGGTCTGCCGGCGCTCGTTCCCCTTGATCGGGTGAATGTCGTTGTACAGCCTGCCGTCCTGCAGGGTGGACCAGCAGAACGGGTCGCCGAGAAGGGACGCCAGCAGGCCGAGCCAGAAATCCTCCCGGAGGGTGCGGTCCGCCTCGCGGTCCCTCCAGTGCGAAGGGGTCGGCCCGATCGCCGCGTCGTCCACGGGGAAGCCGCGCACCAGCGTCGTCGCGGGGCCGTCGTCGTAGCGCATCGCCCGCACTCCCGCGGACAGGTGCCGCGGCAGGGAGAGCGACGACGGTAAGGCGGAACGGAGGAATTCCTCGCTGTCGGGCCTCGTGCGGCGGGCTGCGAGGTCCTCCACGAGTTCCCGTGCGGAGGCGGCCTGAGCGGCGTCCAGGCCGATGATTGCCGAAGGGTCTCGCAACAACGGAAGTCCCATGGTCTGCGGAGGTCTGCCGCAACAGCAGACGTGGACGGAAGCGGGTTCGCGGTGCCGGGAGGGCTACCCCCGGGCACTGTGCGCACCCCCGCCGCCCAGCGGGTCTGGTGAAACCCCCAGTTGTCGGTCCGGCTTGTCCCGTACACGGCGCATCGGCGGTCCGCGGCGCGCACGGGAAGCACCGCGCCCCGGACGGAAGCCCGGGGCGCGGTGCAGGGAGAGCTGCCTTCGGCGCGTGCCGCTCTCAGCGGTAGAGGAGGTACTGGCGCC
Source organism: Streptomyces sp. TAA204 (assembly GCF_000424965.1). NCBI lineage: Bacteria > Bacillati > Actinomycetota > Actinomycetes > Kitasatosporales > Streptomycetaceae > Streptomyces > Streptomyces sp. TAA204. The sequence goes on along the minus strand of NZ_AUKW01000010.1, from coordinate 204,565 downwards.
GGGTGCGGTCGAAGTCGCGCACCTCCGAGTCCCAGGCCGCGGTCACCGCCTCGGTGTCCTCACCGGCGTCGAGCATCGTGCGCAGGCGCGTCGACCCGGACAGCTTGTCGATCCAGTACGGGCGGGGGGCGTCGTCCTTGCGCCAGGCGAAGCCGTCGTACTTCATTGCTTCGGCGAGCATGGCGACGGCGGTCGGGATGGCCCTGTAGCTGCGCGGATCGGTGATGTGCAGCTGTACCCCCGCGCAGGTCTCGCCCTCGTGCTTGCTGAAGGTGGGCACGAAGTAGCCCTCGCGGAAGCGCACGCCCGGCAGGCCGCGGGCGTTGAGCCGGTCGCTGTAGTGGTGGTCGAGGTAGGGGGCGCCGATGAGTTCGAACGGGCGGGTCGTACCTCGCCCCTCGGAGAGATTGGTGCCCTCGAAGTAGCCGGTGCCCGCGTAGGCGGTGGCGGTGTCGGGGAAGGGCATGTTCGGTGACGGAGGCACCCAGGGAAGCCCCGTGTCCTGCCCGGTGACCGAGGGATCCCAGCCGCGCACGCGCACCACCTCCAGCTCCACCTTCCCGCCGTCGCCCTCGCCGGGCAGGAGTTCGCCGTTGAAGTAGCGGGCCAGCTCACCCACCGTCATGCCGTGCTGCTGGATGATCGGCTTCAGGCCGACGCCGGAGGTGAACTCCTCAGTCATCAGCGGTCCGTCCGCGCTCCGCCCGAGCGGGTTGGGGCGGTCGAGCACCACGAAGGAGGCGCCGATGTCCCGCGCCGCCGCCATCGCGTGGTACATCGTCCAGATGTAGGTGTAGAAGCGCACGCCGACGTCCTGGATGTCGAAGACGACCGTGTCCGCTCCCGCCTTGCGGAACAGCTGCGCCATCTTCGCCGTGTCCGCGCCGTAGGCGTCGTAGACGGTCAGTCCGGTGCGCGGGTCCTCGAACTCCGGCTCGGACTCACCGGCCTGCGCGCTGCCGCGGAAGCCGTGCTCGGGGCCGAAGACGCCGACGATGTCCAGCTCCTCGCGTGCGGCCATCGAGTCCACGATGTGGCTGGTGTCCCGCAGTACGCCCGTGGGGTTGCTGACCACGCCCACCTTGCGTCCGCGCAGGAGCCTCCAGCCGTCCGCCGCGGCCGCGTCGGCCCCCGGCGTGATGCGTCTGCCCGCGGCCGACCGGGCCGTGGTGGCGGCGGAAGCCGCGCTGGAGGTGAGCAGCGGAGCGCTGAGGGCGGCAGCCGTGCCGCCGAGGAAGAGCGAACGGCGGGAGGGGGCGCTGGACATCGCGGACGTCCTTCCGGAGGGTTCTGAGCGGGCACGGCTGGTCACGCAAGTTATCCCAAGGCAATGGTCACTGCCAGAGTGCGCGCGCGCTGCCACAGGTACGCACAATGACGGCGACCCGGTGCGAGGATGACCCGTATGCCGAATGCGACCGTCACGTGTGTCCGGGGCGACATCACCGAACAGACCGTCGACGCGGTGGTCAACGCCGCGAACTCCTCACTGCTGGGCGGTGGGGGAGTGGACGGCGCGATCCACCGCAAGGGCGGTCCCGAGATCCTGGCTGAGTGCCGTGAGCTGCGGGACGGGCGCTACCCCGAGGGGCTGCCCACGGGCCGGGCCGCCGCGACGACGGCGGGGCGGCTGCCCGCACGCTGGGTGATCCACACGGTCGGTCCCGTCTGGTCAAGGAGCGAGGACCGCTCTGCGCTGCTGGCGTCCTGCTACCGCGAATCGCTGCGTGTGGCGCGGGAGCTGGGGGCCGGTACGGTCGCGTTCCCGGCCGTCTCCACCGGCGTGTACGGCTGGCCGCTGGAGGACGGTGCCCGCATCGCCGTGTCGGCCGTGCGCGAGGAGGGGGAGGGCCTGGAGGAGGTGCGCTTCGTACTGTTCGACCAGCGCTCCTACGACACCTTCGCCGCCGAGATGTGAGCCGGCGGGCTCGCGGGCCGGCCCGCTCCCGGGAAAGAGGGCGGCCGGACGAGGACGCTCACTGACCGGCTCGGTCCGGCGAGACCAGGATCACCTCAAGAGTGCGCGGCCCGTGCACACCCTCGACCCGGTCGAGTTCGATGTCGCTGGTCGCCGACGGACCCGAGATCCATGTCTGGGGACGGGCGGGGTCCAGGCGTTCGAGCGCCTGCGGCACCGAGTCGACGACCTGCCGGGGAGCGTGGACGACGCAGATGTGGTGGTCGGGCACGAGCGAGATGCGCCGCCGGCCCTGGTCCTTCCCGGCGTCCAGGACGATCGTGCCGGTCTCCGCGACGGCCACGGCACAGCCGGTCACGACGCTGTCGAGCGCGTCGAGGTCGCGGGCGGTCATGGAGGGGGAGTCGGCGACGCGTTCGACGTCGTCCGGCAGCCAGCCGGCGGGGACGCCGGGGGGCGCGACGACGCTGCGGGCGCGGCGTGCACGCAGCAGTTCCGCGATCGTGCCGGGCAGCTGAGCGGACGTACAACGGTGCACCAGGGCGCGGTAGTCGGCGAGGTTCTCCGCGAGCAGATCCAGTCGCTGGGCGTCGGTGCGTTCGTCGTGAGTGCGCCAGTAGCCGCGCGCTACCGGACTCTCTCCGGGGCCCTCGCCGGACGGCACGTCGCTCAGGGCGCGTCGGATACGGGCGAGGACGACGTCGCGGCTGCTCACTTCCCGCCCCTCTCCCCGGGGCCACCGGCGCTGTGACCGTCCGGGCCGCTGTCCCCGCGGGTGCGCCGCCACCAGTCGCGGAAGGACTCGGCTGCCGCACGCGGCACGTCCCGGCTGTCGGACCAGGCACGGCCGGGACCGGGCAGCGGGACACGCCGAGGCGTCAGGCGGCGCGTACGGGCGGCGAGCCGCTGTCCGGTCCGCATGGCCCGGGGGTGCTCGAACGTCCAGCGGGCCGCACGCATCACGGCACGCTCGGCGGCGTGGCCCTTCGCGGGCCTGATGGTGGTCTTCTGGCCGCGGACGCTGACCGTGCCGCCCTCCACGACCCGTTCGCGCAGGTGGACCAGGACCTCCGGGATGTCGATGGCCACAGGGCAGACCTCGTAGCAGGCGCCGCACAGCGACGACGCATACGGCAGTGAGGCGTCGACCTCGTTGTGCACGCCGCGCAGCTGGGGACTGAGGATGGCGCCGATCGGACCGGGATAGGGGGAGCCGTAGGCGTGGCCGCCGGCCCGTTCGTAGACGGGGCAGACGTTCAGGCAGGCCGAGCAGCGGATGCAGCGCAGTGCCTGGCGGCCGACGGTGTCGGCGAGCGCGTCCGTGCGGCCGTTGTCGAGCAGCACGAGGTGGAAGGCGGAGGGGCCGTCCTCGTCGGCGGTGCCCGTCCAGGTGGAGGTGTAGGGGTTCATCCGCTCCGCCGTGGAGGAGCGGGGCAGGGTCTGCAGGAAGACCTCCAGGTCCTGCCAGGCGGGCACCGTCTTCTCGATCCCCACGACGGAGATGAGCGTCTCGGGCAGGGTCAGGCACATGCGGCCGTTGCCCTCGGACTCCACGACGACGAGTGTGCCCGTCTCGGCGACCATGAAGTTGGCGCCGGAGATGCCGACCTTGACGCCGAGGAACTTCTCCCGCAGGTGCAGCCGTGCCGCCTCGGCGAGCTGCGCGGGCTCGTCGGTGAGGTCTCTCGGTGCCGCCCGTCCCCAGTCGCCCATCCTCTCCCGGAAGATGTCGCGGATCTCGTCACGGTTGCGGTGGATGGCGGGGACGAGGATGTGCGACGGGAGGTCGTCCCCGAGCTGCACGATCAGCTCGGCCAGGTCGGTCTCGTACGCCGAGATGCCCTCCTGCGCCAGCGCCTCGTTGAGCCCGATCTCCTGCGTGGCCATGGACTTGACCTTGACCACTTCGCTCTCGCCCGTCTCACGGACCAGCCCGGTCACGATCCGGTTGGCCTCGGCCGCGTCGGCGGCCCAGTGGACGACACCGCCCGCCGCGGTGACCGCCTCCTCCAACTGCTCGAGGTAGTGGTCGAGATGGCGCAGCGTACGGTTCTTCAGCGCCGCCCCGGCCTCGCGCAGCTGCTCCCAGTCGCCCAGCTCGTCGACGGCCTGGGCGCGCTTGGCGCGGATGGTGTGCGTGGCGTGCCGCAGGTTTCCGCGCAGCCGCATGTCACGGGTCGAGGCGGCGGCGGCGCGCGGGAAGGAGGGCATCCCCAGATACGTACTGTTCGCGGTGGTCACAGCGGTGCCTCCTCGGTGCCGGCCAGGATCTCGGCGATGTGCACGGGACGGACCGCGGCGCCGCGGCGGGAGAGCGTGCCGCCGATGTGCATGAGGCAGGAGTTGTCGACCGTGCACACCGCCTCGGCGGCCGTCTCCTCGATGTGGCGTGCCTTGTCCGCGCCCATGGCGGCGGAGACGTCGGCGTTCTTCACTGCGAAGGTGCCGCCGAAGCCGCAGCATTCCTCCGCGCCCTCCAGCTCCCGCAGCCGCAGCCCCTTGACGGCCTGGAGCAGGCGGCGTGGACGGTCGCCCAGGCCGAGCATCCGCAGCCCGTGGCAGGTGGGGTGGTAGGTGACGGTGTGCGGGTAGTACGCGCCCACGTCCGTCACCCCCAGCACGTCGACGAGGAACTCGGTCAGCTCGTAGGTGCCGGCGACGGCCTCCCGGGTGGCTTCGGCGTCCATCCGCGGGTAGTTGTCCCGCACCATCGCCGCACACGAGCCGGAGGGGACCACGATGTGGTCGTAGCCGCGGAAGACCTCCGCGTAGCGGTGCGCGAGCGGCTCGGACTCGCTGCGGTAGCCGGTGTTGAACTGCGGCTGCCCGCAGCAGGACTGGCCCGGGGGGAAGTCCACTTCCACGCCCAGGCGTTCCAGGAGGGTGACGACCGCCTGCCCGGTGCGGGGGTAGAGCGTGTCGTTGATGCAGGTGATGAAGAGCGCGACCCGCAAGGCCCCTCCTCTCGTCCTCGTCCGCCTGCTCCGTGCTGCCGGCCGCGGACCGTCCGCACCGACCGGGCTTCGGTCAGTCCCGGCCGCGGACCGTCCGCGCCGCCCGTGACCACTCCTGCTCGCTGCCGTGCGCCCCGGACGGTTCGTACGTCCGCAGCGGCAGGGTGTCATACAGCAGCCGTCTGACATCCCCACTGTCGCCGTGAATCACACCGTGTGCCCGTGCCTGGACGACGACGTTGCCCAGCGCCGCCGCCTCGGCCGGGCCCGCGATCACCGGCAGCCGGCAGGCGTCGGCGGTGAGTTGGCACAGCAGTTCGTTGTGCACGCCGCCGCCGACCACGTGCACCGAGTCGACCTCGCGGCCCGAGAGGCGCTGCGCGTCCTCGACGGCGAGACGGTGCGCGAGGGCGAGGGAGTCCAGTACGCACCGTGCTGTGGCCGCCGGACCGTCCGGCACCGGCTGGCCCGAGAGGCGGCAGGCCTCCTCGATGCGCCGCGGCATTCCTCCCGGCGCGAGGAATGCCGGGTCGCCCGCGTCGAGCACGGACCGCAGCGGCGGGCACGCCCCTGCCGCGCGCAGCAGCCGGTCCAGGTCCTGCGGCTGCCCCTGCGACTCCCATGTGCGCAGGCACTCCTGGAGCAGCCACAGCCCCATGATGTTGCGCAGATAGCGCACCGTGCCGTCGATGCCCAGTTCGTTGGTGAAGTTGGCCAGCCGGCTCTCCTCGGACAGGACGGGCGAGGCCAGTTCGAGCCCTGCGAGCGACCACGTGCCGGTGGCGATGTAGGCGAAGCGGTCACCCGGTGCCGGAACGGCGGCGACCGCTGAGGCGGTGTCGTGCGAGGCGACCGTCGTGACGGGCAGGGGGCCTTGCAGACCCGTCTCCTCCAGCACCTCCGGCAGCAGCTCGCCCGCCGGGTCGCCGGGGTGCCGCAGCGGCGGGAAGAGCGAGAGGTCGACACCGGCGGCTTCGGCGACCACGGGTGAGAAGCCGCGGGTGACCGGGTCCATCAGCTGCGTCGTCGAGGCGTTCGTCAGCTCGGTGCCGCGCACGCCGGTGAGCCAGTACGAGAGCAGATCGGGTATGAGCAGCAGCTCCCGTGCCGCCGCCAGTTGCGGTGAGCCCCGTGCGGCGGTGAGCTGGTAGAGGGTGTTGAAGGGGAGGTACTGCACGCCGGTGTGCGCGTACAGCTCCCCGGGCGGCAGCGACTCGGCGACGCGTTCTGCCATGCCGTCCGTACGGGCGTCCCGGTAGTGCACCGGATTGCCCAGCAGCGTGCCGTGGGCGTCCAGCAGGCCGTAGTCCACAGCCCAGGAGTCCAGTCCGACCGAGTCGACCTGTCCGGCACGGCGCAACCCGTCCAGCACGCCCTGATGGAGGGCGAGGATGTCCCAGTGCAGGGTTCCGCCCGTACGCACCGGCCTGTTGGGGAAGCGGTGCACCTCCCGCAGCCGCACCGAGCCCGGGCTCACCCGGCCCGTCATGACGCGGCCGCTCGACGCGCCGAGGTCGACCGCCGCGAACGTGCCGGAGGCGGTCGGAGATGCGGACGGGGAGGCGGACGGGGAGGGGAGCTGCGGCACGGCGGCGGACCTCGTTCCTCGGCGGCGGGAGGGTTGTTCAGCGCAGGAAGGCGGCGGCCACCCCGGCGTCGACCGGTACGTGCATGCCCGTGGTGCGGCTCAGATCGCCGCCCGTCAGGGCGAAGACGGCGTTCGCGACGTGTTCCGGCAGAACTTCGCGCTTGAGGAGGGTGCGCTGGGCGTAGAACTCGCCGAGCTCCTCCTCCGGCACGCCGTAGACCGCCGCCCGCCGGGCGCCCCAGCCGCCGGCGAAGATGCCGGAGCCGCGCACGACACCGTCGGGGTTGACGCCGTTGACGCGGATGCCGTGGGACCCCAGCTCGGCCGCCAGCAGCCGCACCTGATGCGCCTGATCGGCCTTGGCGGCGCCGTAGGCGATGTTGTCGGGACCGGCGAATACACCGTTCTTGGAGGCGATGTAGACGATGTCGCCGCCCATGCCCTGCGCGGTCATCACGCGCACCGCCTCCCGAGAGGTGAGGAAGGAGCCGCGCGCCATGATGCCGTGCTGGACGTCCCAGTCCTGGGCCGTCGTCTCCAGCAGCGGCTTGGACAGGGAGACGCCCGCGTTGTTGACGACCAGGTCCACCCCGCCGAAGGCGAGCACCGCCTCCCGGAAGGCGTCCTCGATCTGCTCCTGGGAGGTGACGTCGACGGTGACGGCGACCGCCCTGTCCGCTCCGCCGAGTTCGTCGGCGACCGAGGCGGCGCTCTCCGCGGCCCGGTCGGCCACGACGACGCTCGCGCCCTCGTCCGCCAGCCGGTGCGCTATGGCCCGTCCGATGCCCGACCCGGCGCCCGTCACCAGCGCCACCCGGGCCGCAAGCGGCCTGGGAGCGGGCAGGCGGCGCAGCTTGGCCTCCTCCAGGTCCCAGTACTCGATACGGAACTTCTCCGACTCCCCGATGGGGGAGTAGGACGAGACAGCCTCCGCGCCGCGCATCACATTGATTGCGTTGACGTAGAACTCGCCGGCCACCCTTGCCGTCTGCTTGTCCTTGCCGAAGGAGAACATCCCCACGCCGGGCACCAGCACGATCGCCGGGTCGGCGCCCCGCATGGCGGGGGAGGCGGGCGTGGCGTGCCGCTCGTAGTACGCGCGGTACCCGCGCCGGTAGTCCTCGTGCAGCTCGCGCAGCCGCTCCACTGCCTCCTCCAGCGGCGCGTGCCCGGGCAGGTCGAGAAGCAGCGGGCGGACCTTCGTGCGCAGGAAATGGTCGGGGCAGGACGTGCCCAGCGCGGCGAGCCGGGGGTGCTCCTCGCGGGAGAGGAAGTCCAGCACCTCCTCGCAGTCGGTGAAGTGGCCGACCTGCTGACGGTCGGTGGAGACCAGCCCACGGATCAGCGGCGCGAGCGCGGCGGCCCGCTCGCGGCGCGCCCCGGCCGCCAGCGGCCGGTATCCCTCACGTGCGGGGCCGAAGGGCTCGGCGCGGCCGTGCTCGGTGAGGTAAGCCTCGGCCGTGCGGATGATGTGCAGCGAGTTGCGTTCGCACTCCTCGCTCGTCGAGCCCCACGCCGTGATGCCGTGGCCGCCCAGCACGCAGCCGACCGCCCGCGGATTGGCGTCCTTGACGGCGGCGATGTCCAGGCCCAGCTGGAAGCCGGGGCGCCGCCAGGGCACCCACACCACGCTCTCCCCGAAGCACTCCCGTGTCAGCCTCTCGCCGTCTTCGGCGCAGGCCAGCGCGATGCCCGAGTCCGGATGCAGATGGTCGACGTGCGCGGCCTCGACCAGTCCGTGCATGGCGGTGTCGATGGAGGGGGCGGCACCGCCCTTGCCGTGCAGGCAGAAGTCGAAGGCGGCGACCATCTCGTCCTCGCGCTCGACGCCCGGGTAGACGTCCTTCAGCGCCCTGAGCCGGTCCAGGCGCAGCGCGGCGAGACCGCCCGCGGTCAGGGTACCGAGGTCGCCGCCGGAGCCCTTCACCCACAGCAGGTCGGTCTGCGACCCGGTCACTGGGTCGGGGGCGGAGCCCTTGGCGGAGGTGTTGCCGCCCGCGTAGTTGGTGTTGCGCGGATCGGCGCCGAGCCGGTGCGAGCGCTCAAGGAGCGCGTCGACGGCGGGGTGCTGTGCTGTCATGACCGGCTACGCCCCCCAGCCGGCCTGCCGGCCGCCCTTGCGCTCTTCGGTGATCCTGCTCGCCCAGCCGGAGCGGTGGTAGGCCGCGACGGGGTCCGCGTCCAGGCCCTGCTCCTGGCGCACTTCGGCGAGCAGCGGGCGTACGTCCGTGTTGTAGGCGTCCATCAGGACGGCGTTCGCCCCGAGCACGTCGCCCGAGCGCTGCGCGGCGCCCAGTGCCTCGCGGTCCACGAGGAGGGCCTTCGCGGTGGCCTCCTGGACGTTCATCACCGAGCGGATGACCGCCGGAATCTTCGGTTCGACGTTGTGGCACTGGTCGAGCATGAAGGCGATACCGGCGGTGCTCTCCAGGCCGCCGCCACGCACCACTTCGTACATGATGCGGAAGAGCTGGAAGGGGTCGGCCGAGCCGGCCATCAGGTCGTCGTCCGCGTAGAAGCGGGAGTTGAAGTCGAAGCCGCCGAGTTTCCCCTCCCGCAGCAGCAGCGCGACGATGAACTCGATGTTGGTGCCCGGCGCGTGGTGACCGGTGTCCACGACGACCGCGGCCTTGGGGCCCAGCTTCAGGCAGTGCGCGTAGGCCGTTCCCCAGTCGGGGACGTCGGTGGTGTAGAAGGCCGGTTCGAAGAACTTGTACTCCAGCAGCATCCGCTGGTCCTCGCCCAGGCGTTCCCGGACTGCCGTCAGCGCCTCGGCCAGCCGGTCCTGACGGGCACATATGTCGTCCTGGCCGGGGTAGTTGGTTCCGTCGGCGAACCAGAGCTTCAGGTCCCGGGAGCCGGTCGCGTCCATGATGTCGACGCACTCCAGCAGATGTGCCAGGGCCTTGCGGCGTACGGCCGGCTCGGGGTGGGTGACGGAGCCGAGCCTGTAGTCGTCGTCCTGGAAGACGTTGGAGTTCACGGTGCCCAGGCGAAGCCCGCGCTCGCGCGCGTACTGAGCCAGCGCGCCGTAGTCCTCCACCCTGTCCCAGGGGATGTGCAGGGCGACGGTGGGTGCGACGCCGGTGTGCTCGTGGACGCGTGCGGCGTCATCCAGCTTCTCCTCGGGCGTGCGGGGCACGCCGGGCTGGGTGAACACCTTGAACCGCGTGCCGGAGTTGCCGTAGCCCCACGAGGGTGTCTCTATCCGCTGTGACGTGAGGGCGGCCTTGACGGCCGTCAGGTCCGGGTCCGGCATGCGTCTCCTCGGGTGCGTGCGGCGGTACAGGGGTCACATATTCATGAAACGATTCAGGAAACGTACTTGTGCAGGTGACCGCCGTCAAGAGCCCGAACTGCCCTTCCCCGGACGGCGGTCGGGAGGCCGCCCGTCACCGGACGGCTTCCCGCCGCGGCCTCTCAGCCGCCGCTGCTGAAACGGTGGGTGCCCGAGCCGGCCTCGAAGACCGCGCAGCCGTCCTCCCGGCGCAGCGGGCGCACTCCCTCCGCCCTCACTTCCGCCCCGCGCGCCGCCGGCACCCACACCTCGGCCGTGGTGTTGACCGGGACCGAGACGGTCAGCGTGAAGCGGTCCTCGCCGTCCAGACTCCAGTGGGTGCGAACGGGCCCGTACGGCGAGTCGAACCGGGCGCTCGCGGTGCGCACCCCGCCGCCCGGCCGCGGCCGGACCACCGTGTGGCGGAAGCCGGGCTCGCCGGGCACGATGCCGGCCAGGTGCCCGTACATCCACTCGCCGACGCTGCCGTAGGCGTAGTGGTTGAAGGAGTTCATCCCCACGTCCTGGAAGCTGCCGTCGGGCTTCACGGAGTCCCAGCGCTCCCACATGGTCGTGGAGCCCCTGTCGATCTGGTAGCCCCAGGAGGGGAACGTCCGCCGGTGCAGCAGCCGGTGGGCCACCTCGGCGTGACCGGCCTCCGTCAGAGCGGGCAGCAGCCGCGGCGTGCCGAGAAAGCCGGTCGACAGGTGGCCGTCCCGCTCGGCGATCAGCTCGACGAGACGGTCCGAGGCGGCTCGCCGGGCCGCCGCCGTCGGCAGCAGATCCATCGACAGCGCCAGTACGTACGCGGTCTGGGTGTCGCCCTTGATCCTGCCGCCGTCGCCCGCGTAGGCGCCGGTGAACGCCGAACGGATGCGCTCGCGCAGCTCCCGGTACGGTCCGGGGTCCTCGCCCACAACTGCCGCCGTGCGTGCCACCAGGCCGGTGACATGGGCGAAGCAGGCGGTTGCGATGACGTCCTTGGGCGTCTCGTCCTCGACGTTCAGCCAGTCCCCGTAGCCCTCGGCGGGGCGCAGCAGCCCGTCGCTGTGCTTCTCGAGGTAGGTGATCCAGCGGCGCATGGCCTGCCAGTTCTCCTCCAGCACCCGTTCGTCCCCGTACGCGCGGTACAGCGCCCAGGGCACGGTCACCCCGGCATCGCCCCAGCCCGCCGTGCCCCGTCCGACGGAGCCGACGAAGGGCGCGACGTCCGGGAAGGCGCCCTCCTCGTCCTGGCCGTCGCGCAGGTCCTGGAGCCACTTGGCCAGGAAACGCGCGGACTCCATGGTGTAGGCGGCGGTCGGGGCGAAGACGTTGATGTCGCCGGACCAGCCGAGCCTCTCGTCCCGGGCCGGGGTGTCGGTGGGCACCGAGAGGAAGTTGCCCCGCTGGCCCCAGGTGATGTTGCCGTGCAGCCGGTTGAGCATCGCGGAGTCGGTGGAGAACTCCATGGTGAAGGGGGCGGAGGTGTGCATGACCCGGCCCACGAGTGCGTCCTTGCCCAGCCTGCCCGGAGCGCCCGTGACCTCGGCGTAGCGGAAGCCGTGGAAGGTGAAGCGGGGTTCGCAGGTCTGTGTACCGCCCCCCTTGAGGACGAAGGTGTCGACGGCGCGCGCGGTGCGCAGGTTGGCGACGTAGAGGGAGCCGTCGCGGTCCAGGACCTCGCCGTGCCGGATGTGGACCCGCTGCCCCGCCCGGCCGCCCGGGACGGTGAGGCGGACGTCGCCGACCATGTTCTGGCCGAGGTCGAAGAGGAAGACGCCGGGGCGTACTTCGCTGACCCCGACGGGGGCTATCTCCTTCATCACCCGGGTCGGTGCGTCCGTCATGGCCACGACCTCGGTGCCGGTGCCGGAGGCCGCTTCGGCGTCCTGCCAGCCGGAGTCGTCGAATCCGGGTTCGGTCCAGCCGGAGGTCTCCGCGCGGGCGTCGTACTCCTCGCCCATCATCAGGTCGGAGGTCACCAGTGGCCCGGTGGCTGCCCGCCAGTCCTCGCCGGTGACGACGGTGGTGCTGCCGCCGTCGGTCACCACCTCCAGCTGTGCGAGCAGGGCGGGGCGGCTGCCGTACTGATGCTGTCCGAACCAGCCGACGTTGCCCGCGTACCAGCCCGGGGCGAGGGTCACGGCGAGCGCGTTCTCTCCTGCCCGCACGGCGCCGGTGACGTCGTAGGTCTGGTACGCCACGCGCTTGCCGTAGTCCGTCCAGCCGGGAGTGAGCCGGTCGTGCCCGACACGCTCGCCGTTCAGGTGCGCCTCGTAGAGCCCCAGGGCGGTCACGTACAGGCGGGCGCGGGAGACGGCCCCGCGGGGCAGGCGGAACGAGCGGCGCAGCTGGGCGGGCGACTGCTGCGGCAGCACCTCACCCCACGGGTCCGCGCCCCAGGGGGCCACCTCCCGCGCGGAGGACCAGCCGCTGTCGTCGTAGCCGGGGGAGTGCCAGTCGCCGGAAGGCCTCTCGTCCGTGGCCTTCCAGCCCGCGTCCGCGCGGAAGCGGGTGGTGCCCTCGTCGGTCGTGACCTCCAGCAGGACCAGCAGACCCGCGGGCCCCTCCTCGGCGTTGGTGGCTGAGACGGCGAAGGTGTTGGTGCCGCGGCGCAGTTCACGGGTGACGTCCAGCAGGGAGGGACGGCTGTGGCCCTTCTGCACCGCGAGGGCCTCACGGTCGGCGATGCCCGTGCCGTTGAGGTGCGCGGTGAAGCCGTCGTCGGCGGCGATCACCAGCCGCGCCCTGCGTACCGTGCCGGGCACTTCGGCGCTGCCGCGGAACCAGCGGGTCGCGGCCGGTGCCCGCGAGGCCGGGTCGCCCTCGGGGAACCAGATCCAGGACGTCCCGGCCGGGGCAGGTGGCGCGGTCACCTCCTCCGGTGCGTTGATCCAGCCGGCCCGCCACCGCTCTGCGCCCATCAGCCCCGTCTCCCACCAGCTCGGCGCGCTCCAGGCGGAGGGCCGTCCCTCGCCGTCCCACACCCGGACCGACCAGTGGTAGCGCGTTGCGGGGCGCAGTGCGGGGCCGTCGTAGGGGACGAGGACCGACTGCCGTGAGGTGATCTCGCCGCTGTCCCAGACGTCGGGGGCGGACAGCCGGTCAGGGCTGCCGGCGACCCGGATCTGGTAGGCGTGCTGGAGCTGGTCCGGCGCGTTCGAGCTCAGGGTCCAGCTCAGCCGGGGGCGCGGGACGTCCAGGCCGAGCGGACGGTCGGCGTACTCCGTCGTGACGCTCTCGACCCTCAGGTTCGTGCTGGCCCGGTCACCCTCGGCGGCCTGTGCGGCGGGGGCGGGGAGTTGGGTGACGGCGGTTCCGGATGCGGCGGCGGTGGCGAGCAAGTGGCGTCTGCTGATCATGTGCACCTCCTGGGGCGGCCGCGGAAGGCAGCCGGAGTCTGAGGGTAAAACGATTCAATACGCGGCGCCAGGAACGTAGAGCGGTATCTCCACGGGCGTCAAGAGAGCCGATGCAGCCGCCATTTGCCTGCCGCGCACCCTCTTGACGAGCCTCCGGTCGAGGGCTAGCTTCCCTGAAACTCCGGTTGAAACATTTCATTTCACGCCGCGTCGCGCGTCTCCGTTCAGCACCCGCCAACCTGCGCACCGCACCACAGGAGGAGCAGGACCATGACCCAGCCCGAGCCGGGAGCGAGCCCGGCGCCGGTCCTCGCACTGGAGGAGGTGACCAAGTCCTTCGGCAATGTGCGTGCCCTGCGGGGCGTCTCCCTCTCCCTGCACCGCGGAGAGGCACACGCCCTCGCCGGGGAGAACGGCGCGGGCAAGTCCACGCTCATCAAGATCCTCGCCGGGGTGCACGCCCCGGACGCCGGCACCGTGCTGCTCGACGGCGGCCCCGTGCACTTCTCCGGACCCGCGGACGCCCGCCGCGCCGGCATCGCCGTGATCTACCAGGAGCCCACACTCTTCGCCGACCTCTCGATCGCGGAGAACATCTTCATGGGCCGTCAGCCCCGCCGCGCACTGGGCCGCATCGACCGTTCCGCGGTGCGGGAGGCGACCGCCGCCCTCATGCGCCGGCTCGGCGTCGACCTCGACCCCGACCGTCCCGCACGCGGACTCTCCATCGCCGACCAGCAGATCGTCGAGATCGCCAAGGCGCTCTCCTTCGACGCCCGGGTGCTGATCATGGACGAACCCACCGCGGCGCTCACCGGCACCGAGACGGCACGGCTCTTCTCAGTCGTCGGCACGCTGCGCGCCGAGGGCGCCGCCGTGCTGTTCATCTCCCACCGGCTGGGCGAGATCTTCGAGTTGTGCTCCCGCGTCACCACACTCCGCGACGGCGCGCCCGTGGCCACCGAGGCGCTGGAGGCCCTCACCGAGGACGACCTCGTACGCCGCATGGTCGGCCGCGATCTGCAGGAGCTGTACCCCAAGCAGGACACGACGCCCGGCCCGCCGGCGCTGACCGTACGCCGGCTCACCCGCGAAGGCGTCTTCCACGACGTCTCCTTCGAGGTGTGCCGCGGAGAGATCGTCGCGCTGGCGGGACTGGTCGGGGCCGGGCGCAGCGAAGTCGTACAGGCGGTCTTCGGAGTCGACCGTGCGGACGCGGGAGAGGTCGAGGTCGAAGGCACCAGGCTGCGGCCGGGCTCGCCGACCGCAGCCATGGCGGCGGGAGTCGCGCTCGTACCGGAGGACCGGCGGCAGCGGGGCCTGGTGATGGAGATGTCCATCGAGCGGAACATCGCGCTGACCGGGCTGGACCGCATCGGCCGGGCGGGGGTGGTCCGGCGGGCCCTGGAACGCGCGCGTGCGGCGGACTGGGCCGTGCGGCTCCGGCTGAAGTACGACCGGCTCTCCGACACCGTCGGTGTGCTCTCCGGCGGCAACCAGCAGAAGGTCGTGCTCGCCAAGTGGCTCGCCACACAGCCGGGCGTCCTCATCGTCGACGAACCCACCCGGGGCATAGACGTCGGCACCAAGGCCGAGGTGCACCGGCTGCTGTCGGCCCTGGCGGCCGACGGGATCGCCGTGCTGATGGTCTCCTCCGACCTGCCCGAAGTCCTCGGCATGGCCGACCGTGTGCTCGTGATGCACGAAGGGCGTCTCGTCGCCGGGATACCCCGCGGCGAGGCCACCGAGGAGTCGGTGATGGCGGCGGCCACCGGACGCGGCACCAGGGAGGCGGCGTGAGCGGGTCACTGCGGCAGGGGCATGAGCAGGGACAGGGTCAGGGACACGGCCAGGGACAGGGCGCCGGGCAGGCACGGACGCGGGAGGTGCAGCACCGGCAGGGACCGGGAAACCCGCCGTCAGCCGAACCGGCCGCCGCACAGCCGGTGAAGGGCCGCTCCGCCCGCTCACTGACCGACCTGGTCCTCCGGGTACGGGAGTTGAGCATCGGCGGCGCCCTGGTGCTGCTGATCCTGGGCACCTGGCTCGTCAACCCCGGCTTCCTGGACGAGCAGGGCGTACGGGACCTGTTGCTCAACTCGGCGATCCTGGTGCTGCTCGCGACGGGGCAGTCCGTCGTCGTGCTGACCCGGAATATCGACCTGTCCGTCGGTTCCGTCGTCGGGCTCACCGCATTCGCCTGCGGCAGCTTCGTCTCCGGCACGCAGCACAGCGCACCGGCGGTGGTCCTGCTGGGCACGGCGCTCGGCGTGCTGTGCGGACTGGTCAGCGGCCTGCTCGTCAGCTTCGGCAGGGTGCCCGCCCTCGTGGTCACCCTCGGCATGCTCTACGTCATCCAGGGCGTCGGCCACGTGTGGGCGCACGGCCGGCAGATCAACGCTGCCAACGTGCCCGACGGGGTGCTGGAGATGGGCAGCGGCAGCGTGCTCGGCGTGCCGTATCTGCCGCTGATCTCGGCGGTCGTGCTGGCGGCCACCGCGTACTACCTGCGCACCTACCGCAGCGGGCGCGAGCTGTACGCGATCGGCTCCAATCCCGAGGCGGCACGGTTGGCCGGCATCCCCGTCCGGCGCCGCGTGCTCGCCGCGTACGCCTTCTCCGGCGCCGTCGCGGGCTTCGCCGGCGCGCTGTGGCTCGCACGCTTCGGGACGGTCGTCGCCGATGCCGCGAACGGCTGGGAGCTGACGGTCGTCAGTGCCGTAGTCGTCGGCGGCGTCGCCATCACCGGCGGTGTCGGCACCGTATGGGGCGCCGCGCTCGGCGCCCTGCTGCTGACCACGATCGGCAGCGCGCTCGTCGTTCTCAAGGTCAACCCCTTCTGGGAGCAGGCCATCACGGGTGTGCTGCTTCTGGCGGCGATCAGCGCCGACCGTGTCGTGCGCAGCCGTACCACCGAGGCGCTGAGGAAGAGGAGCCGGCATTGAACGCCCCGACACCACTCATCGACCCGGCGGGCCCCTCCGGCGAAGGCGCAGGCGGAGGCGGAACCGCGGGCGCGGTGCGCCGTGAACGCGGCGGCGGCCCGGGGCGGTTCCTGCGGTGGGACACGGCGGTCGGTGTGCTGCTGGTCGCCGTCCTCCTCGCCGGCAGCGGGACCACGGAGGGCTTCGCGGACGTCACCAACCTCTCCGCCGCGCTCAACGACACCGCCGAGATCGCCCTCATCGCCCTTCCGATGACTCTGCTCGTGGTGGCAGGCCAGGTCGACCTGTCCGTCGCCTCGATGCTGGGGCTCTCCAGTGCGCTGGCGGGCTCGCTGTGGGACGCGGGCTGGGCGTTCGAGATGATCGTCCCGCTGTGCCTGCTCGTCGGCCTGCTGGGCGGCCTGCTCAACGGCTGGCTGGTCACCCGCGTCGGGCTGCCCTCGCTCGCCGTCACCATCGGCACCCTCACCCTCTACCGGGGCCTGGCCTCGGTCGTACTCGGCAACAAGGCCGTCGCCGACTTCCCCGAGACGTACGCGCGGTGGACGTCCTACACCGAACCGGTGCCGGGCACCTTCGTCCCCTATCCGGTGGCCCTGTTCGTCGTGCTCGCCGTACTGGCGGCCTTCGTGCTGCACTGCACCGCCGCCGGACGCTCCCTGTTCGCCATCGGAGCGCAGGAGGACGCGGCCTGGTTCGCCGGCATCCGGGTGCGCAGGATCAAACTGGTGCTCTTCGCGGTCACCGGACTCACCGCCTCCTTCGCCGGGATCGTCTACACGCTGCGCTACGGGAGCGCACGCGCCGACAACGGGCTCGGTCTCGAACTCCTCGTCATCGCCTCGGTGCTGCTGGGCGGCGTCGACTTCAACGGCGGCAAGGGAACGCTCGGCGGCGCGGTCGCCGGCGTGCTGCTGATCGGAGTGCTCAACAACCTCCTCACCCTCAACGACATCTCCAACGAGATCCAGGTCATCGTCACCGGCGTACTGCTGGTGATCTCCGTGCTCACGCCACGGCTGATCGCCGTGGTCTCCGAGCGCAGACAGCGCCGCGCGGCCGCCGTGCCCTGACGGGTCTCCGCGCCGCGCCCGCTCTCCATCTCCGCGGCCCCGCCCCGCGACCCTCTGCCGACCCCGACCTGCTGACCCCGACGACTTCCTTCGTGCGACAACCGCCTGAAAGGCCCAGCCATGCGACTGCACACCCGCCCCCGCGTGCTCGCCGCCACCGCCGCGGCCTGCGCGCTCTCCCTCGCCCTTGCCGGCTGCTCCGGCACGACGAAGAGCGACGCCAAGGACGACGCCGCGGACAAGGCGCAGGGCGCCGAGGCCGATCCCGACGCGCCGCTGAAGAAGGGCCTGAAACTGGCCTTCCTGCCCAAGCAGATCAACAATCCCTACGAGAAGATCGTCGACGAGGCCGGCATCGCCGCCGCCGGGGAGTACGGCGGCAAGGCCAAGGAGGTCGGGCCCTCCGACGCCAAGGCCTCCTCCCAGGTCAGCTACATCAACACGCTCGTGCAGCAGCGCCAGGACGCCATCCTCATCGCCGCCAACGACCCCAACGCCGTGTGCGGGCCGCTGAAACAGGCGATGAAGCAGGACATCAAGGTCGTCGCCTACGACTCCGACACGGCCACCGACTGCCGTCAGCTGTTCATCAACCAGGCCAGCTCCGAGGAGATCGGCCGCTCGCTGGTACGGCGCACCGCCGAACAGGTCGGCCACAAGGGGGAGATCGCGATCCTCTCGGCCACCCAGAACGCCACGAACCAGAACACCTGGATCGAGTTCATGAAGGACGAGCTGAAGAAGCCCGAGTACAAGGACATGAAGCTGGTCAAGACCGCCTATGGCGACGACGACGACCAGAAGTCCTTCCAGGAGACCCAGGGCCTGCTCAAGGCGTACCCCGACCTGAAGGCCGTCATCTCGCCCACCACCGTCGGCATCGCCGCCGCGGCGCGCTACATAAGCGGCTCCTCCTACAAGGACGAGGTCGTCCTCAACGGCCTCGGGACACCCAACCAGATGCGCAAGTACGTCAAGGACGGGACTGTCGAGGAGTTCTCGCTCTGGGACCCCGAGAAGCTCGGCTACCTCGGCTCGTACGCCGCCGCCTCGCTCGCCTCGGGGCAGATCACCGGCAAGCAGGGCGAGAAGTTCAAGGCCGGGAAGCTGGGGGAGCGCACCGTGGGCAAGGACGGCGAGGTCATCCTGGGACCGCCCACCGTCTTCGACAAGAAGAACATCGACGAGTTCGACTTCTAGGAGGGCGGAGGCGTGCGGCGAGTCTGCTTCGTGCTGAAGGTCCGCGCCGACCGGGTGGCGGAGTACCGTGAGCGGCACAAGGCCGTGTGGCCGGAGATGCTCACGGCGCTGGCCGAGTGCGGCTGGCACAATTACTCCCTCTTCCTGCGTGAGGACGGCCTGCTCGTGGGCTGTCTGGAGACGGAGGACTTCGCGGCGGCGCGGGCGGCGATGGAGGAGCGTGAGGTCAACACCCGCTGGCAGCGGGAGATGGCGCCCTTCTTCGAGTCCCCGGACGGAGAGCGCCCCGACGAAGCGATGACACCGCTGACCGAGGTGTTCCACCTCGACGGCAGCCGCACGGCCTGAGTTCGCGAGGAGCGAGAGTCGATGAGCACAACCCCCTCCGTCCCCTCGGCCGGCCCCGCGCCCGCGGGGGCGCGCAGGCCCAGAATCGGTCTGGTCGCGGGCGGACTGGGCGCGTACTGGCCCCAGTTCCCCGACCTGCTGCCCCGCCTGCGCCGCTCCGCGGACCGGGTCGCGCAGCGGATGGGCGAGTTCGACGCCGATGTCGTCGACGCCGGCTTCGTGTCGGACGCGCAGGAGGGGGCACAGGCGGCCGAGAGGCTGCGCGCCGCCGACTGCGACCTCATCGTCGGTTTCCTCACCACCTACATGACGGCGACGATGCTCGTCCCCGTCGCTCAACGCAGCGGCGCCCCCGTGCTGCTGATCAACCTCCAGCCGACCGAGGCGATGGACCACGCGAGTTTCGACACGGGGCAGTGGCTGGCCTACTGCGGGGCGTGCCCGCTGCCGGAGATGGCCAACGCCTTCGAACGTGTCGGGGTCGAATTCCGCTCCGTCTCCGGCTACTTGGAGGACGAGCGCGCGTGGCGCAGGATCGGCCGGTGGGTGCGTGCCGCAGGTCTGAGGGGGTCGCTGCGCTCCGCACGCCACGGGCTGATGGGCCATCTCTACCCCGGGATGCTCGACGTCTCCACCGACCTGACGATGGTGCCCGCCACCTTCGGCGGGCACGTCGAGGTGCTGGAGTTCGACGATCTGCGCGTACGGGTCGAGGACGTGACGCAGGAGCAGACGGCGGCGAGGGTCGCCGAGGCGCGGGACCTCTTCGAGGTCGACGCCTCCGTCGACGCGGACGACCTGGCCTGGGCGGCACGGGTGTCGACCGGGCTCGACCGGCTCGTGGACGACTTCGGCCTGGACTCGCTCGCGTACTTCCACCGTGGTCTGGGCGGCGAGGTGCACGAACGCCTCGGAGCGGGGATGATCCTCGGCGCCTCGCTGCTCACCCACCGCGGCGTCCCCGCGGCGGGTGAGTACGAACTGCGTACGTCGCTGGCCATGCTGATCTGCGAACGGCTGGGCGCGGGGGGCTCCTTCACCGAGTTCCAGGCCCTCGACTTCCGCGCCGGCGCCGTCGAGATGGGCCACGACGGGCCGGCCCACCCCGGTCTCGGCGGACGCCGCCCGCTGCTGCGGGGCCTGGGCGTCTACCACGGCAAACGCGGCTGGGGCGTGTCCGTCGAGTGCACCGCACGCCACGGCCCGGTCACGCTCCTCGGCGTCGGCCAGACCCGCGAGGGACGGTACCGGCTGGTCGCGGCCGAGGGCGAAGCCGTCCCCGGACCGCTGCTGGAGATCGGCAACACCACCTCCCGCATCGATTTCGGAGCCGACCCCGGTGAATGGACGGACGCGTGGAGCGCCAGCGGAGTCGGCCACCACTGGGCCCTGGCTCCCGGGCAGCTGCTGCCCGAGCTGCGTGCCCTGGCCTCCCTGACCGGAGTGGAACTGACAGAGGTGCGCCCCGGATGAGCGGCCGTCAGGTGGGCATCAAGCAGGTCGCACAGGCAGCGGGGGTCTCCGTCGGCACGGTCTCCAACGTCATCAACAGACCCGAGTCCGTCTCCGACAACACGCGCACCCGCGTGCTGTCCACCATCCAGCAACTGGGCTATGTGCGCAGTGAGTCGGCGCGCCAGCTGCGTGCCGGGCAGAGCCGGATCATCGCACTGCTCGTGCTGGACATGGCGAACCCGTTCTTCGTGGACGTCGCCAGGGGCGCCGAACGTGCCGCGCGCGAGGCGGGCCTGGGCGTGATGCTCTGCAACAGCGCGCAGAGCCCGTCGGAGGAGGCGGAGTACCTCTCGCTCTTCGCCGAGCAGCGTGTGCGGGGCGTCCTGGTCACCCCCGCCGACAGCGGCTCGAATCTGGTCGGCTTCCGCCGGCACGCCATCCCCTACGTCCTCGTCGACCGCTTCGACGGCGACTCCGACCGCTGCTCGGTCTCCGTCGACGACGTGGTGGGCGGCGAGCTGGCGGTGGCGCACCTCCTCGAACGGGGCCACGGCGACCTCGCCTACGTCAGCGGGCCGATGCAGCTGACACAGTGCCGCGACCGCCACACCGGGGCGCGGAACGCCCTGCGAGCCGCGGGCAGCGGGGCGACGCTGCGGCAAGTGGAGACGGAGCGGCTGGATGTGGCGGCCGGCAGGGACGCGGGAGCGCGCCTGCTCGGGATGTCACCGCGCCCCTCGGGGGTGTTCTGCGCGAACGACCTGCTGGCACTGGGCGTGCTGCAGTCGCTGTACGGGGCGGGAGTGCAGGTTCCCGACGAGGTGGCGCTGGTCGGCTACGACGACATCGAGTTCGCGGCGGCGGCCGCGGTGCCGCTGACGTCGGTGCGGCAGCCGGCGTTCCGCATGGGGAGTACGGCCGCGGAGCTGCTGATCGAGGAGACGGGCGACAGCGCGGACACGCACGAGCACCGGCGGATCGTCTTCCAGCCCGAACTCGTCGTCCGCGGCTCGACCATGACCTTCAAGGGCTGACCCACCCCGGGCGGCACGGACGCTGCGGGCGCTGCGGCGCGCGGCCCGGCAGGCGACCGCACACGAGGGCGCCGCCCGCCGGAAGGCTTCCGGCAGGCGGCGCCGAAGGGGACGTACGTCAGACGAGCCGGCCGGCATGGTGGACGAGGCAGGCCGGAGCGTGCGTGATGACGTTCAAGGGGTGCGTTCCCTTGTTCCCGATGGGGACAACTCACCGGCCTTCGTGGGACGTTCGGGCCGGATGCGCCGCGTGGTCTGCAGCCCGCGCCTGCGCACCGCAAGCATTCACGGGCGCAGAGTCATCACGGGGCGGAACCCTGCACGGCCACGCGTCCGGGCGAAGACCCGCTCCCGTGTTCGCCCGCGCTCCCGCCGGCCGGGCTCGCCCACCGGGACGCCGGGCCCTCCGGGCCGTACCTGAGCAGGCGGTCGACTCCGACGGCGGCCGCACGGCCCGCACGGTTCGCCCCGATCGTGCTGGCCGAAGGGCCGTAGCCGACAAGGTGGATGCGCGGGTCGGCCACGACGCGCGTGCCGTCCATGCGGATGCCGCCGCCCGCCTCGCGCAGCCGCAGCGGTGCCAGATGCTCCACGGCGGGCCGGAAGCCCGTCGCCCACAGCAGGGTGTCCGCGGCCATCATCCTGCCGTCCCCCCAGACGACACCGTCCGGGACGATCCGCTCGAACATCGGCTCGCGCCGCAGCACCCCGCTCTCGCGGGCGCGGCGCATCGCCTCGGTCACGGGCAGCCCCGTCACGGACACCACACTGCGCGGCGGCAGCCCGCGCCGTACCCGCTCCTCGACGAGTGCCACCGCCGCACGGCCCAGGTCCTCGTGGAACGGGGCGTCACGGAAGACCGGTTCGCGGCGCGTCACCCACGCCGTCGCGGCCGCCACCTCGGAGACCTCCAGCAGATGCTGCACGGCCGAGGTCCCGCCCCCGACGACGACCACGCGCCTGCCGGTGAAGATCTCGGAGTGCGGCCCCGGGTACTGCGCCGTGTGCAACTGCCTTCCGAGGAAGCTGTCCTGGCCGGGGTAGCGGGGCAAGAAGGGCCTGTCCCACGTCCCGGTCGCGCTGATCACCGCGCGCGCCGACCACGTGCCGTGCGAGGTCTCCACGCTCAGCCGCCCGCCGCCGCCCTCGCGCACCGCACGCACATGGACGGGACGCCGCACGGCCAGGTCGAAGGTGTCCTCGTACGCGCCGAAGTACTCGCCGATCACCTCGGAGGAGGGGCGGTCCGGGTCCGCCCCGGTCAGCTCCATGCCGGGCAGTGCGTGCATGCCGTGGACCCTGCCGTAGGTCAGCGTCGGCCAGCGGTACTGCCAGGCGCCGCCCGGACGCTCCGCGTGGTCCAGGACGACGAAGTCCCGGCCCGGTTCGTACCCCAGGCGCCGCAGATGGAAGGCGCTCGAGAGTCCTGCCTGACCCGCTCCGGCGATCACCGCCGCCACGTCGTTCATGTACCTGCAAACCACACGGACGCCTCGAAGCTTCCCGCGCCGCACGGGCGTGGAGGATGGGGAGCATGACCAACGGAATGCAGACCAACGTCATCCGCATCACCACCGGATCGAGTGAGACCGTCACCGACCTGACCCGCGAGTGCGAAACGTTCCTGAGCGGAGCCGCGCAGGGCCGCGACGGGCTGCTGAACGTCTTCGTGCCCCACGCGACCGCCGGGATCGCCGTCCTGGAGACCGGCGCCGGCAGCGACGACGACCTGCTCGCCGCCCTCCGTGACCTGCTCCCCGCGGACGACCGCTGGCGCCACCGCCACGGCAGCCCCGGGCACGGCCGCGACCACGTGCTGCCCGCGATCGTGCCGCCGCACGCGACGCTGCCCGTGATCGGCGGCAAGCTGGAGCTGGGGACCTGGCAGTCGGTCTGCCTGGTGGACACCAACCGCGACAATCCGAACCGCGGGGTGCGGCTGTCCTTTCTCGGTTAGGCGTCGGTCAGGCGGCGCCCGGGAAGGTCCGCGTCCTGAGCCGGGCGTCCTGAGCCGGGTGTCCTGAGCCGGGCGTCCAGAGCCGGGCGTCCTGAGCCGGGCGTCCTGAGCCGGGTGTCCGGGCCGCCGACGGTCACAGCACCGGCCCGGCACGGGGAGCCGGCGGGAGACCGCAGCCCGCCCCCTCACATATGGGGCAGGCCGTCGCTCACACGTTCCGCGGCGCGGACGACGAGCGCGCCCAGCCGCCGCGCACGCGCCGCGTCGTAGCGCTGCACCGGCACGGAGACGGCGATCGCGCCCACTGGCCGCCCGTCGCCGTCCAGCAGGGCCGCCCCCACGGCGCCGACGCCGGGGCGCCAGGCGCAGTCGTTCGTCGCGTAGCCCACCTCCCGCACGGTGCGCAGGTCCGCGGCGACCGCGTCGCTGTCGGCGGGGGTGGTCTCGGAGAAGCGTTCCAGATCGCCGTTCAGCAGCCGCTCCACCTCCTCGTGCGGCAGCCGCGCGAGGATCGCCCGGCCGCTGCAGCTCGCGTGCAGCGGCACGCGCACGCCCAGGCGGACCCAGGTGCGCACGGGCTCGTCGCTGTCCACCCTGTCCACCACGACGAGGTCCTGGCCGCCGCCGTAGCTGATCAGGTGGATGGTCTCGTGCGTCTCGTCGCGCAGCTCCCGCATGACCGTCAGGGCCGCCTCCCGCAGGCCGAGCTCCACCGAGGCGTGTATGCCCACGGACAGGGCGCGGCCGGTGAGAACCCACTGCGTCCTGTCCGTGCGGGAGGAGGTCAGCCAGCCTGCTTCCCGCAGTGTGACCAGACACCGGTGCACAGAACTTTTCGGGGTGCCGGTCGCCCTGGCGATCGCCGAGACACCGACGGGCTGCAGCTCCGCAACTGTCTCCAGAATGCGCAGAGTTGTGATGACGGTGCGCATCGCCTGGCCGTTGTTCGGCATCGGTCTTCGGCCCCCTCGCTCTCAGTGCCGCGCCGGATGACGCACGCACGACCCTTGACAGTACGTGAGGGGCGTCACCAGGGTGAGTGCCACTGTACCGCCAGGTGGTACATGTTCCATTACACGGAACAGGAGCTCTCATGGACGTCGGACGAGCCGTGCTGTTCGTCCCGGGCGACCGGCCCGACCGGATCGTCAAGGCGCTGGCCACACCCGCCGACGCGGTCGCCGTCGACCTCGAGGACGCGGTCGCCGCGCCGGAGAAGGCCGCCGCGCGCACCCGCACGGCCGAGACGCTGAGCGGCATCACGGACGGCTCCGGCCCCGGCCTGTTCGTGAGGATCAACCCGCTGGAGACCGCCGAGGCGGAGGAGGACCTCTCCGCGCTCCCCCCGGTGCTCGCCACGAGGTGCCTGACCGGCCTGATCGTCCCCAAGGCCGGCTCCGCCCCCGCACTGGCCCGGCTCGGTGCGCGACTGACCGCACTCGAACGGGCGGCGGGCGCGACGCCCGGAGCGCTGTGCGTGGTGCCGGTCGTGGAGACCGCCCGCGCCGTCCTCGAATCCTTCGCCCTCGCCACCGCCTGCCCGCGGGTGCGGACGCTCCTGTTCGGCACGCTCGACCTCGCCGCCGAGCTCGGGGTGCGCCCCAGCGCCGGGGGAGCCGAACTCGCGCACGCCCGCTCGCAGGTGGTGCTCGCCGCCCGTGCGGCCGGACTCACCGGCCCCCTGGACGGGCCATGGGCGTCCCTGGACGACGAGGAAGGGCTGCTGCGCTCCAGCCGCGCCGCGCGCGAACTCGGGTTCACCGGCCGCGTCGTGCTGCACCCACGTCAAGTGGGCCCCGTCCGGCGGGCGTTCGCACCGACGGACGAGGAGCTCGTCCGCGCCCGCGAGATCCTCGCCGCCGACCGCGCGGCACGGGAGCGAGGTGTGGGCGCGATGCGGCTGCCCGACGGTACGTTCGTCGACCGGCCGGTGGTGACCCGGGCGGCCGCGCTGCTGCACGCGGCCGGGGCCGACGAGGAGGTCACCTCATGACCGGCCGCCTGCGGCTGCCGCTGGAGGGCATCACCGTCGTCGCCGTGGAACAGGCCGTCGCGGCTCCCTTCGCCACCCGCCACCTCGCCGACCTCGGCGCACGGGTCATCAAGGTGGAGAGGCCCGACGGGGGCGACTTCGCCCGCGGCTATGACCACGCCGTGCAGGGCGGGTCCAGCGCGTTCCTGTGGCTCAACCGCGGCAAGGAGTCCCTTCAGCTCGACCTGAAGGAACCGGCCGCCCGCGAGGACCTGCACCGGCTCCTGGAGGGCGCCGACGTCGTGGTGGCCAACCTCGCCCCCGCCGCACTCGACAGGCTCGGCCTCGACGCCGACAGCCTCCGCGCCCGCCACCCCCGCCTGATCGTGTGCCTGATATCCGGCTACGCACCGGACGGGCCCCTCGCCGCGAAGAAGGCCTACGACGCGCTGATCCAGGCCGAGACGGGCCTGATGTCACTGACCGGCACCCCCGCCGCACCCGCCAAGACCGGCATCTCCATCGCGGACATCGCCGCGGGCAGCTACGCCTACAGCGGCGTGCTCGCCGCCCTGCGCCACCGCGACGTGACGGGCGAGGTGCTGCCCGTCCACGTCTCGCTCTTCGGCGCACTCGCCGAGTGGATGGCGCACCCGCTCTACCTCACTCTCCACGGCGGCTCCGCCCCGTCCCCCATGGGGACCTCGCACCCCTCGATCGCTCCCTACGGTGCCTTCACCGCCGCGGACGGCACGCCGGTGATGATCGCCGTGCAGAACGAACGCGAGTGGGAGCGGCTGTGCGCCGAGGTGCTCCAGGAGCCCGCCCTCGCCGCCGACGAGCGCTTCCGCTCCAACCCCGGCCGGGTGGCCCACCGGGAGGCCCTCGACGCCGAACTCGCCCGGCGCTTCCGGGCGTGCGCCCCGCTGGAACTGACGGGACGGCTGGACGCCGCGGGCATCGCATGGGGACGGATCACCCCGCTCGCGGAACTGGCGGCACACCCCGAACTGGACCGGGCCGACCGCTGGATGGACACCCCCACCGAGCACGGCACCGTACGCACCCTGATCCCGCCCGGCACCCCCGGCCGACGCTTCGCCGAAGGCGGCGGGGTGCCGGGTCCGGGCAGCCACACGGCGTCCGTGCTCGACGGACTGCGCACCGAGGAAGGCGAGTGATGACGACCCACACCGGCTGGCACGGACGGTTCTACGAGGACTTCGTCGTGGGCGACGTCTTCGAGCACCCGCTGGGCCGCACCGTGACCACGACGGACAACGTCTGGTTCACGCTGCTCACCCAGAACACCGCACCGCTGCACTTCGACCACGAGTACGCGCGGCGCACCGAGTTCGGCAAGCCGCTGGTCAACTCCACCTTCACGCTCTCGTTGGTGGCCGGCCAGAGCGTCACGGACGTCTCCCAGAACGTCTACGCCAACCTGGGCTGGGAGGAGATCACCCTGCCGAACCCCGTCTTCGAGGGCGACACCATCCGTTCCCGCTCGGCCGTGCTCAAGGTGCGGGAGTCGGCCTCCCGGCCCGCGCTGGGCGTGGTCACCGTCCGCACCACCGGCCACAAGCAGACCGGAGAGTGCGTCATCGAGTTCACCAGGACGCTGCTGGTCTACAAGCGCGGGCACGGCCCGCGGCACGAACTCGGGGAGGAGGGCGCGTGACAAGCGAACTGCGCCGCGATCTGCGCCAGTTGATCGACAGAATCTGCGCCGACTACCCCGACGAGTACTGGCGCGGGGTCGACGCCGAGCGCCGCTACCCCGAGGAGTTCGTCGACGCACTGACCGGTACGGGCTGCCTCGGCGCCCTCGTACCGGAGGAGTACGGCGGTCTGGGGCTCGGACTCGGCGACGCCTCCGTCATCCTGGAGGGCATCAACGCCGCCGGCGGCAACGCCGGCCCCGTGCACGCGCAGCTCTACACGATGGGCTCGCTGCTGCGGCACGGAAGCGAGGAGCAGAAGAGGCGCTATCTGCCCGGCATCGCCTCCGGAGAGCTGCGGCTGCAGGCGTTCGGTGTGACGGAGCCGACCGCCGGAACGGACACCACCAGCATCCGCACCACGGCCACCCGCACCGGTGACGGCTACGTCGTCAACGGCCAGAAGGTCTTCATCTCCCGCGTGCAGCACTCCGACCTGATGCTGCTGCTGGCCCGTACGGCGCCGCAGGAGACGTGGGCGAAGAAGTCGGAGGGCATGTCGCTCTTCCTCATCGACCTCCGTGAGACGCAGGGCGTGCAGTTGCGCCCCATCAGGACGATGGTCAACCACGAGACGAACGAGGTCTTCTTCGACAACGTCCGTATACCGGCGGACAGCCTCATCGGCGAGGAAGGGCGCGGCTTCCGCTACGTCCTGGACGGGATGAACGCCGAGCGCATCCTCATCGCCGCCGAATGCGTCGGCGACGGCCGGTGGTTCATCGACCGTGCCGCGCGGTACGGCAGTGAGCGGGTGGTCTTCGACCGGCCCATCGGCCAGAACCAGGGCGTGCAGTTCCCCATCGCCAGGGCTCACGTGCACGTCGAGGCCGCCGACCTGATGCGCTGGCGTGCCTGCGACCTCTTCGACGCGGGCGAGTCCTGCGGCGCCGAGGCCAACATGGCCAAGCTGCTCGCTGCCGACGCCTCCTGGGAAGCGGCAAACGCCGCACTGCAGACCCACGGCGGCTACGGCTTCACCGCCGAGTACGACATCGAGCGCAAGTTCCGCGAGACGAGGCTCTACCAGGTCGCGCCCGTCTCGACCAATCTCATCCTGTCCTACATCGGCCAGCACGTGCTGAAGATGCCCCGCTCGTTCTGAGCTCCCGCCCGAGAGACCGTCCCAGAGACCCCCGCCCCAGAGACCCCGCCCGTGAGTGAGAAGGGAGGCCCGGCCGACATGCGCCAAGGCCCTGCGTACGGACTGGTGCTGTGCAGCCAGTTCACCTCCGAGGACGACGTGGTGGCGCGCTTCGCCGAACAGGTGGAACAGGTGCGCTTCGCCCGCGACGCCGGATTCTCCTCCGTGTGGGCGACGCAGCACTACCTCGCCGACCCCTTCCAGTACCTGCATCCCCTCGCCGTGCTCTCCCGCATCGTGCCCGAGTCCGGCGACATGCGGATCGGCACGGCCATCACGCTGATGGCGCTTGGCAACCCCGTCGACCTGGCCGAGGAGCTCGCCACGCTGGACATCATCAGCGGCGGACGCCTCACCGTCGGCGCCGGACTCGGCTACCGCGACGTGGAGTTCGACGCCTTCGGGGTGCCCCCCAGGGGCCGGCTGCGCCGCTTCGAGGAGAACCTGGACCTCGTCCGCCGGCTGTGGACCGAGGACGAAGTGACCTTCAGCAACGACGCCGTCAAGCTGGAGGGCGTCCGCCCCGTCCTCCGCCCCGTGCAGCGCCCCCATCCGCCGCTGTGGCTGGCGGGCCACACCGACAGCGCGCTGCGGCGCACGGCACGGGCGGGCCTGCCGTGGATCGCCGCGGCGGCGCACGTGGACCGCGACTACCTGCACCGGCAGGTCGCCACCTTCCGGAACGCGTGCGCCGAGTCCGGCACGGGCGATCCGCGCATCCAGGTGCTGCAGGAGATCTACGTCGGCGAGAGCGACGAGTCGGCCGTGGAGGACGTACGGGCCGCGATGACGGTGAAGTACGAGGCATACCGCGCCTGGGGACAGGATCAGGTGCTGCCCGAATCCCAGAGCTTCGACAAGGAGTTCGACAAGCTGCGGCAGGGACGGTTCATCCTCGGCGACGCCGCCACGTGCCGCGCGCAGCTCGCCGATCTCATCGAGCACGTCGCTCCGGAGAACATCCTGCTGAGGCCGCAGTGGCCCGGGATGCCCCAGGAGCAGGTCATGGCCAGCCTGAAACGCCTTACGGACGAGGTGCTGCGATGAAGAACAAGAAGATGGGCCGGCGTGACTTCCTCACCGCCGCCGGCGCGGGCCTGGCAGCCGCGGGGGTGGCCTCGTGCTCCCCGGCGAGCGCCGGGTCCGGGCGCACCTCGACGGTGGCCACCTACATCCCCGCCTCCTACGACGATCTCTACCCCGGCATCGAGAAGTTCGTGGACGTGGTGACCCGGGAGAGCGGCGGGAAGCTGTCCTTGGACATGTTCGACTCGGGCACCCTGCTCGGCGCCGAGCAGTTGCTGCCGGGACTGCTCGCCGGCGTCGCCGATGTGATCTTCCAGACCAGCTCCTACGTGTCCTCGACCTACCCGGTACTGGGCGCCATGGAGCTGCCGTTCATCACGGAGGACTACGCCAAGACCCGCCGGGCCGCCGACCCGTCGGGCCCGCAGCACAAGCTGATCAACGACAACCTCGGGCCCAAGGGCGTACGCATCCTCGGCGGCATGCCGACGACCTTCGAATACCTGTGGACCGTCGACAAGCCGATCCGCGAACCGAGGGACGTACGCGGCATGCGCCTGCGCGTCGCCGGCGAGATCGAGGGCGAGACCGTCAAGGCCCTGGGCGGCGCACCCGTCTCCATGGGATCGGCGGAGGTCTACCAGGCGCTGGAGCGCCGCACCATCGACGGGATGGTCAGCTACGTGGGCACCGTCGTCTCCCGGGACCTGCAGAACATCATCAAGTACGGAACGGCCGGCCACTTCGGCACGTACACCGTCGACGCCTACTGCCGCAGCGACTGGTACGCGAAGCAGTCCCCCGCCGTGCGGCGGGCGCTCGACGCCGCCGGGCAGGCCCTCTACGAGGAGGGCACCGCCCACATGGTCAAGGTCCACACCGAGGACTACCTGCCCGCCGTGGAGGACGGGGGAGTCGAGATGATCAGGCCGGACGCCGCGGCCTTCCGCGACGCCGTCGCCCCGGTGCACGCGCGGTGGAAGAAGCTTCTCGGCGACGCCGACACAGCCGAACGGGCCGTCCAAGAGATCCGGAAGGCGTGAGGGGCCCGGCATGAGCGCACTGAACCGAATCCGCAAGTACGTCCTGGCGTGCGCCCTGGGACTGGCCGTGGTCTCCATGGCCGTCGTCGCACTGATGATGGTCTCCATCACCTACGACGTCCTCGTCCGCTACGCCTTCGCCGCACCGACCGACTGGGCCTACCCGCTCAACGCCGCCGGGGTGCTGGTGGCCACCGCGCTGGCGATCCCCTACTTCTACGCCAACGGCCGGCACATCTCGATGGACCTGGTGCACCGTTCGCTGCCCGCGCGGGCGCGCAGGGCCTCTGACGTGGTCACCGCGGCGGCGACCGCGGTGTTCGGACTGATCCTCGCCGTCACCGCCTTCCGCTCGATGACCACCGCCATCGAGGGCGGACTGACCGGATCGGGCACCTTCAGCATCCCGCTGTGGATTCCCGACGCGGTGCTGGCCCTGACCGGCGCCCTGCTCGTCCTTGTCGCCCTGCTCTTCCCACCGGGCGGCCCGCGCGAGGGAACGGAAGCCGAACCGCCCGCCGGGGGCGCCGAGCCCGGCCCGGCCGGCACGGCCGACAGGGGCGTCGCCGACGCCGGTGAAGGAGCGCCGAACCGATGATGTCCGAAGCTGTGATCGCGGGTCTCGCGGTCGTCGTCCTGCTGCTCCTCATCGCCCTGCGGACACCGATCTTCGTGGCGCTGGCGGTCTCCGGCGCCGCCGGACTGATCGGCATGAACGGCCTGTCCGGGGTGGAGCTGATACCGCTGTCGCTGGTCGCGCAGCTGCAGAACTACGCGCTCGTCGCGGCGCCCCTGTACATCCTGCTCGGCGAGGTACTGGCGGTCAGCGGTCTGGGCCGCGACCTGTTCGGCGCGTCCTACAGGTGGTTCAACCGGATACCCGGCGGGCTGGGCGCCTCGGCCATCGGCTCCTCCACCGTGTTCGGGGCGATGTCCGGCGTGAGCATCTCCTCGGTCGCGGTCATCGGCCGGATGGCCGTCCCGGAGATGCTCCACCGCGGCTACCGTCCGGCGTTCGCCAGCGGCACCGTGACGGCCTCCGGGGCGCTGGCCATGCTCATCCCGCCGAGCCTGATGTTCATCCTGTACTCGTCGGTGACGGGCGTGAGCATCGCGGAACTGTTCGCCGGCGGGCTGCTGCCCGGCCTGCTCCTCGCCGCGATGATGATCCTCTACGTCGTGCTGCGGGCCAAGGCGTCACCGTCCGAGGCGCCCGTCGCGGCCGAGGACTTCACCTGGCGGGAGCGCTTCGCCGCGCTGGGGAAGATCTCGCCCGCGCTGGCGCTCATCGTCCTCGTCCTCGGCTCGATCTACACCGGATTCGCCACACCCACCGAGGCCGCAGCCGTCGGTGCCCTCGCGGCTTTCGGGGTGACCGGAGGGATCTACCGCAAGCTGGGCTGGGAGAACCTGAAGACCATCTTCGCCTCCACGGCACATGTGACCGCATCCATCCTGGCCATCGTCGGCGCCGCCTTCGTCTTCACGCAGATGCTCGTCTCGGCACGGGTGCCCGACGCGGTCTCCGGATTCGTGGCGGGCCTGGACATCTCGCCCTATCTGGTGATCGCCGCGATCATGCTGGTGCTCGTCCTGCTCGGCTGCCTCGTGGACGCCGCGTCCCTGCTGCTGGTGGTGACGCCCATCCTGGTTCCCGCGATCGAGGAACTGGGCTTCGACCCCCTGTGGTTCGGCGTGCTGCTGGTCATCAACCTGGAGATGGCGGTGATCACGCCCCCGGTCGGACTGAACCTGTACACGATGAAATCCGTCGTGCCCGAGCTGGACCTGGCCGACATCTTCCGCGGCGTCCTGCCCTATCTGGCCATCGAGGCCGCGGTGCTGGCACTGGTGGTGGCCGTACCGGAGATCGCGACCTGGTTCCCGGGGCTGGTCCTGTGATCGCCGGTCTCGCGGACTGGGCGGTGGCGCTCCGCCCGGACGACGGGGACGGCGAACTCGCCCGCAGGGCACTGGTGGACACCGTCGCCGTGACGCTCGCCGCTGCCGGCGACCCCGTCGCGGAGATGACCGCGCAGTCGCCGGAGGTGCTGCGCTGGGCCGCGACCGGTCATGTGCTCGACTTCGACGACGTGCACCTGCCCTCGACCTCCCACGTCAGCGTCGTGTGCGCCGCCGCGGCGCTGGCCACCGGCGGCGGAACCCGCGAATACCTCGCCGGCGCGGGGGTGATGGCCCGGCTCGGCACCGCCCTCGGGTGGCGCCACTACAGCGACGGCTGGCACACCACCTGCACCGCGGGAGCACCGGCCGCCGCAGTCGCCGCGGGGCTCTCACTGGGCCTGGACGCGGACGGTCTCAAGCGGGCGATGGCCCTGGCCGTGCCCGCCGCGGGCGGCGTTCAGCGCGCGTTCGGCACCACCGGCAAGTCCCTCCAGGTGGGCTTCGCGGCGGAGGCCGGGGTACGGGCGGCGCACCTCGCGGCGGCCGGAGCATCGGCCGAACCCTCCGCGCTGGACCAGTGGTTCGCGCTCGTCGGCGGAGAGTCGGACCCCGATCTGTCCGGGCCGGCCGTTCCCGGCGGGCTCGCCCTGAAGCTGCACCCGTGCTGCTACGCGATGCAGCGGCCCATCAGCGCGGCCCGCACGCTGGGGACGGACGGGCTGCGTCACGAGGACATCGGCCGGATCGTCGTCTCCACGCCCCGGGCGGGCATGCAGCCGCTGATCCACCACCGTCCCCGTACCGGACTGGAGGCGAAGTTCAGCATGGAGTACGCGGTGGCGACCGCGCTCCTCGACGCCTTCCCTGGCCTCGCCGACTTCACCGACGCCGCCGCCCGACGCGCCGAGGCACAGCACCTGATGGAGCGGACACACCTCGAACTCGTCGCCGGCGGCGGGCAGGACCTCATGGCGGGCGAGACGCGGATCGTGCTCGAACTGACGGGCGGCGGGCGGGCCGAGACCGCGCTGGACCTGCCCCAGGGCCACCCCGGCCGGCCGCCCTCCGAGGCTGAGGTCGCCGCCAAGGTGGCCTCCTGCGTGGGCGAGGAGCGCGCCGAGGAGGTCATGGGAGTGACCTGGGAGGCGGCACCGCGCTTGCTCCGCAGAACCTTTCCCCGCCCCTCCGCGGGTCTCAGGGCGCGCCCTCCCGGCCGGGCCCCGCGAGGTCCGGAGCGTCCGGGACGCCGCCACCGGTGATCCAGTCGAAGGTGCGCCGGGCGTCGAACTCGTCCTGCCCGCCCGCGAAGAGCAGCCCGGCGGAGGCGAAGGCCGGATCGCCGGCACTCTGCGGCAGGTACGGAACGGCGACGCACCGCATGCCGGCCCGCCGCGCCGCCTCCGCGCCGGGCGGCGCGTCCTCCAGCACGACACAGCCGGCCGCGTCCGTGCCCAGGCGCCGCGCTGCTTCCAGGAACACGTCCGGCTCCGGCTTGCCGCGGGCGACCTCCTCCGCCGAGACCCGTACCGGCAGCAGGGCGTCCAGCCCCGCCCCGGTGAGTACGGCCTCGATGGCCGCCGCCGACGAGCCGGACGCCACGGCCGCCGGACAGCCGGCGGCGTGCAGCTCCTCAAGGAGGACGCGCATCTCGGGGAAGACCCGCGTGGAGCGGGCGAGCCGCAGATAGAGCTCGTTCTTCTCCGACAGCAGCTGCTCGACGGAGGCGTTGATCCCGTGCCGCTCCCGCAGCGTCCGGATCGTCTCCCGGGTGCTGATGCCGATGAACTCCTCGTGCTCCCGCCAGGTGAACTCCGGTACTCCGTGGGCAGCCAGCAGGCGGCGGCCCGCCTCGTAGTAGCTGGGCTCGCTGTCCACGAGGGTGCCGTCGAGGTCGAAGATCACGGCGGTGGCGGGGGAGCTGTCCATGCCCACCAGGGTGCCAGGACGGCCCGGGGGCCCCTCGCGCGGTGTGATCCACGGCGCCACCCGTCCCCGCAGCCGCTGCTACGGTCCCTTCAAGATCGCTGCAACGTTTACGGTCCGGGTATCAATCCGGCACAGGGGAAAGGGCGCAGGCTGTGAGTGACACGAACGGACAGTGGGCCGACCGGGCGTACATCGGATCGTTCACCTCGGCGGGCGGCCGTGGCATCACCACCGCCTCCGTCGACGGGGCGAGCGGTGCCCTCACGGAACTGCACCACACCGAGACCGCCGTACCGGACACCTCCTTCCTCACGCTCGCGGACGGCCCCGGCGGAAGCGGCACACCCGGCGGGCACCTCTACGCCGTCAGCGAGCGGGACACCGGCGGAGCCGCCGCCTTCACGCTGGAGGACCGGGACAGACCCGTGCTGCTGGGCGATCCCACTCCGGTCAGGGGCGGCGGCCCGACGCATCTGACCATCGCGGCCGGCCACGTCATCACCGCCAACTACGGCTCCGGCAGCATCAGCGCGCTGCCCGTACGCGCCGACGGCACCCTCGGAAGCCGCGCCTCCGTCCACGAACACACGGGCAGCGGCCCCGACAAGGAGCGGCAGAGCGGACCGCACGCACACGCGGTCGTGCCCGACCCGTCCGGCCGCTGGCTGCTGGCGGTGGACCTGGGCACCGACTCGGTGTGGGTCTACGACCTGCGCGACGCCTGTCCGGAGGGTGAGCCGCTGCCGCAGACGGAGGCACTGCTGCGGCCCGGTACCGGACCGCGCCACCTCGCCTTCCACCCCGGCGGTGAACACGCCTACGTCATCAACGAACTGGAGCCGACGGTCACGGTGTGCCACTGGGACGCCGACAGCGGGGCGTTGGAGGCGCTGGGGGAGACACCCACCGTTCCGGGCGTCGCGGGAGGCCCCACGCAGGAGCGCAACCATCCCTCGGCGCTGGTCGTCTCCGCCGACGGCCGGTTCGCCTGGGCCGCGAACCGCGGCCACGACAGCATCGCCGTACTGTCCCTGACGGCCTCGGGCGATGCCATGGAGTTGACGGGGACCGTGCCCTGCGGCGGACACTGGCCGCGCGACCTGGCCCTGCACCCGTCGGGCCGGTGGCTGTACGCCGCCAACGAACGCTCCGGCGATGTCACCTGGTTCGAGATCGACCAGGCCACCGGCACTCCGCACCGCACGGGCAGTCTTCGCGCACCGGCCGCGAGCTGTGTGATCTTCGGCTGACCTCTGACCTCTGACCTCTGACCTCTGACTTCTGACCCCTGACCCCTGACCGACCGGGCAGTGGCGGGTGTGGATACGGGCCCCGCTCCCGGCCCGGCATCCGCGGCGGCATTCCGCCGCACCGCGCCGTACTCCGCGAAAGTCCGCCGCCCTGCGCGGGCGTTGCCTGCCGGAGGCCGGGCTGCTCGGCTCGGGGCCGGGCCCGGCGCTGTCGCCGACCCCTCTCACCGGCCCCTCTCACCGGTCCTGCCGTCCGCGGGGACGTCACGGAAGCGAAGCGGCGGTGCCCCGTCCTGCCCGACGGGCCCCGCCCCAGCGGCGTACCGCCTGCCTCCGCCTCCGCCCGTCCCGCGTCCGTCCGTTCGGCCGTGCGTATCGCCTCACGGCTGGTTCGTCTCCCGGGCGGGAGACGGCCTCAGCGGGCCGCCATGCCCTGCGGCGACTGCTGCTGGGCGATCCCCAGCTTGGCGGCGTACGTGGACGCCACCAGCTTGCCCACCGCCGTATAGGCCCCCAGCGGCTCGGCGACCTGGCAACCGGCTTCCTCCGCCGCCGCATCCAGCAGCCCCTCGGAGACCTCCGGCCCGATGAGGCAGGGAGCGACGGCGAGTTGGGCGGAGCCCGACTCGCGGAGCTGTTCGGCGATGCGCGCCACGCCCCCTTCCTCGTCCAGGCCCGCGGCGAGCACCGGGACGGCCAGACGCGCCGCCAGGAGCATGCCGGTGATCCCGGCCGCCTGCACGGCCTCCTCGCCGCCGACGGTGGCCAGGACGATGCCGTCCGCGGCCGTGGCGACGGTGAAGAGCCGGGCGCGGTCGGCGCGGGCGAGACCCGCCTCGGAGAGCTTGACGTGCACCCCCTCGGCGAGCAGCGGGTGCGGGCCCAGCACATCGGTGAGTTCGGCGCCCGTGCCGCTGGAGAGCACAGCCTGCCGTATCTGGCGCATCCGCGCCGCGTCCGGCCCGGCGAGCAGCGGAATGACCACGGCGACCAGCCGCTCCTCCGCCTGAGACCTCGCCGCCTGAGCCGCGGCCTCCACCTCGGCCGCAGCGGTGGCCGGGGCGGCGCCGTCCCCGTCCGTGCCTTCTTCCGCGGCCGCCGCCTCGACGGCGGCCAGTTCGGCGGCATGGACGGCGGCGGCCCGCTGCTCCTCAGCGGTCTGTGCGAGGACGCCCTCCAGGGTCGGGAAGTCTTCGCCGTCGCCCTCCACATAACCGATCCGCGCGTCCATTCCGGGCAGTTCCGAGCGGGCGATGCTCAGAATCTCCTCGGCGAGGCTGCGGACCGCGCCGGACGGGGTGCCGGGGACGGCGAGGACCAGCGCGGGGGCGTTCTCGGGTGCGACGACAGGTTCGGGCCGGCGGTGCCTTCCGGGCCTGCGCGGACGCGGCATTCGTACTGGCAGGCCGTTGTCCGGGTCAGTGGGGGAGCTCATGCGCCCGCATGTTAACCCCTCGCGGGGCGTCCCTGCTCAGGCGGGGGAGACTGGCAGGAAATGCCCGCTTCGCCCTGGCGTGGATTGCCGGTGTTTGCCGGATTTCTCAACCGAGGGACAGCAGCGCCGAATCCAGCGGCAGCCGCAGCGAACCCGACGCCAGCCGGGCCGCGACGAGCAGTGCGCCATCCAGCGGATCCCCCGCGGGGGCCTGGAAGCGCGCGTGGGGCAGCCGGGCCTCCAACTCCCCTCTCAGCGGCCCCAGAAGCGGCTCGCCGATCCGGAACAGCCCGCCGGTGAGAGCGACCGACGCGCGCTCCTCGCGCGGGCACACGGCCGCAGCCGCCGTGGCGATCTCCTGCGCCGCCGCGCGCAGTACCTCGCGGGCCACGGGGTCCTCCGCGGCGCAGCGAGCGACCTCGGGTGCGAACGACGCCAGCACGGCGGGCCGGTCGGTGCGGGGATAGAGCTGTCCCGGAAGCCCGCTCAACGGCGCGCCGAAGACGGCCTCCGCGCGCTCACGGAGTGCCGCCGATCCGCCTTCCCGCCCGTCGTAGGCGCGCATCGCGGCCTCGAGTCCGGCCCGCCCCATCCAGGCACCGCTCCCGCAGTCGCCCAGGAGATGCCCCCAGCCGTCGGCACGGTGCCAGGACCGCAGATCCGTGCCCATCGCGATGAGTCCCGTGCCGCCGGCGACCACAGCGCCCGGCTGCTCGCCGAGCGCCCCGGCGTACGCGGTCACCGCGTCCGCGGCCAGTGCGACGCGCCTTGCGCCGAACTCCCGCGCGAGAGCCGGGGGGAGCGTGCGTCGCAACTGCCCGCCGAGGGTCGCCATCCCCGCCGCGCCGACGCACACGGCGCTCACGCTCTCCCGCGCCGCCCCTGCGTCGGTGAGCAACTCACGGGCCATGGGGATGAACAGGGACAGCATGTGCGCGGCGTCGATGCCCTCCGGGCCCGTGCGCACCGGTTCGTCCGCGGTGCGCGTGCCCGTCGGCACAGGGTCCGGTGCAGGGCCCGCCGTGGCCAGGGTGACCCGCATGCCCGATCCGCCGGAGTCGGCACCGAGCACCCACGCCCGCTGAGCGTCACCGTCTCCCGGTGCCGGTGCCGGTGCCGGCGGACTGGAGGGCGCCTCCTGCGGGCCGCTCACGGCAGTCGCCAGTCCACCGGGCCGGCCCCCTGCTGGGCGAGCAGATCGTTGACGCGGCTGAAGGGCCGGGAGCCGAAGAAGCCCCGGTCCGCCGACATGGGGGAGGGGTGGGAGGACTCGACCGCCGGGCGGGCGCCCAGCAGGGGACGCAGGTTGCGGGCGTCTCGCCCCCACAGGACCGAGACCATCGGCTGATCCCGTTCGGTCAGGGCCCGGATGGCCTGCTCGGTGACCTCCTCCCAGCCTTTGCCGCGGTGCGCTGCCGGCTTGCGCGGAGCCGTGGTCAGCGCCCTGTTGAGCAGCAGGACACCCTGCTCGGTCCACGGTGTCAGGTCACCGTTGGAGGGCCGGGGCAGCCCCAGGTCGCTGTGCAGCTCGCGGAAGATGTTCTCCAGACTGCCGGGCAGCGGCCGCACATCGGGTGCGACCGAGAACGACAGCCCCACGGCGTGACCGGGGGTGGGATACGGGTCCTGCCCGACGATGAGGACGCGCACCTCGTCGAAGGGCTGCTGGAAGGCACGCAGGACGTTCGCCCCCGAGGGGACGTAGGTTCTGCCCGCCGCGATCTCCGCGCGGAGGAACTCGCCCATGGAGGCGATCTTTTCAGCGACCGGCTCCAGCGCCTTGGCCCAGCCCGGTTCGACGATCTCGTTCAACGGTCGTGCAGCCACGGGCGGTTACTCTACTGGCTCCGTGACACTCCTCCGGCTCCGCCGGGTGCTCAGCCGATCACCGCCGCCCGTACGCACAGCACGTCCGGCAGATGACCGGCCAGCTGCTGCCAGGTCTCCCCTTCGTCCGCGCTGGCGAAGAGCTCACCGTTGCGGTTGCCGAAGTAGACGCCCGCCGTCTCGGCGTCGTCCGCGCACATGGCGTCCCGCAGCACCGGGCCGTAGTGCGCGTCATGGGGGAGGCCCGCGCCCAGTTCCTGCCAGCTCGCCCCGGCGTCATCCGTACGGTGGACACGGCAGCGGCGCCCCGCGGGAACCCGGTCGGAGTCGGCGTTGAGCGGGAAGACGTACGCGGTGCCCCCGCGGTGCGGGTGGGCGACCACGGGGAAGCCGAAGTCCGAGGGCAGGGTGCCGCCGATGGAGGTCCAGCTCGTGCCCGCGTCGTCGCTTCGGTAGACCCCCCAGTGGTTCTGGAGGTAGAGCCGGTCGGGGTCGGCCGCGTCGCGGTCGACCTTGTGCACGCACTGTCCGTATTCCGGGAAGCGCTGGCTCTCCGGCAGGAACACCGCCTCCACGCCGCGGTTGCACGGCTCCCAGCTCTTGCCGCCGTCGGCCGTGCGGTACGCGCCGCCGGTGGAGACCGCGACGGTGACCCTGCGGGAGTCCCGAGGGTCGACCAGGACGGTGTGCAGGCCCAGACCGCCGCCGCCCGGCACCCAGTCCCTGCGTGTGGGGTGCTCCCACAGGCCCCGCACCAGCTCGAAGCTTCCGCCGCCGTCCTCCGAGCGGAAGAGCGCGCCCGGCTCCGTGCCGGCGTAGACCACGTCGGGCTCGTCCGCGCCGCCCGGATTCAGCTGCCAGACGCGTTCCAGCGAACTCCCGGTGTCCTGCGGGAACTTCACCGGGGGCTGCGACGGCTCCGTCCAGGTGGCGCCCAGGTCGTCGGAGTGGAAGACCGACGGGCCCCAGTGGGCGCTGTCACCGCCGACGAGCAGTCTCGGCCCGGACGCGCGCCGGGTGTCGAGTGCGACGGAGTAGACGGCCTGTGCGTTGAAGTGGGGGCCGTCGAACTCCCAGCCCGCCGACCGCCGTGCGTCCACCGCCCTGCGGGCCAGGAACAGACCCTTCCTGGTGCCTACCGCGAGCAGTACATCTGTCATGTCGATCCTGCCTTCCAGACGCCGTTGTCCGAGGTCGGGATCAGTCTGCACCCGGCCACTGACAATGGCTCCCCGGCGGACGAGGGCAGGCAGGAGCGTGTCCTGTGCCGCCGCGCCCAGGCGCCCCTACGCGTTCCCCGCGGCGCCGGCCTGCCTGCGCGGTTCGGCGGGCTGCCTGCCATGGGGCAGGCGCACGGACGCGACCGTCTGCTCGCCGGGAGGGCTGCCGAGCTCCCACTCCAGTCCGTACCTGGCGAAGAGTTCGGCACGCAGCCGGGACACCGGCATCGGCGCTCCGGGAATCAGCACCGCCACCACGCTGCCCATGAGCAGCGCTCGCAGCAGCGGATAGTCGGTGTGCGGGTCCGCGGAGCCGTACCGCTGGACCGTCTCCAGCAGCAGCGTCGCCAGCCGCTGCTGCTCGGGGCACTGGACGAACCCCTCCTGCTGGAGGATTCCGGCCATGTGCGCCCTCATCAGCACCGGACGGTCCACGGCAAGCCCGAGGATCGCGTCGATGGCGCGGGCGAGCGACTCACTGCCCGCCTCGGGGCCCTCCGGGACGGGGGCGCGCTCCAGCGCTTCCTGCAGTGTGAGGTGCATCAGCCGGTGCACTGCCGACTGGAACAGCTGCCGCTTGCCCGGGAAGTAGTACGAGATCAGACCGCGTGCCGACCTGGCCCGCTCCGCGATGTCGCCGAGCGTGGTCGCCTCGAAGCCGCGTTCGCCGACCAGGTCGACGGTCGCCTGCAGCAACCGTTCACGCGAGCGTCGGCGCAATTCTTCATTGACCGAAGCGCTCCGAGGGGACATCCTGTACTCCTGTGTTGACTGGCTCCCAGCCAATATACTCAGGATGACTTCGGACGCGCGTCCCGCCCGGGACGCCTCCGGTTCGACCACCGGTATTGGGCGACGCGGGGGATCGCCCAATACCGGTTCGCTTCGGGTGGCCCTGCGGCTGTGCCGGCAGGAGCGGGCCCGGCACCTGCCCGCGGGGCCCGTCCGGCCGGCACGCGCTCGCCGCGCGCCGGCCACCGGGGGCCGTGAACCGCCCCTGCGTCACCCGTTGTTACGCGCCGCGGACGTCCGTAGAATGCTGAACCGGATCCCGTGGGCGGGCAGCAGGCCGGGAACAGCCCCTCCACCCGCGGAGGTACGGCAAGGCAGTGCCAGCCGGCTCACAAGGAGAGCGCATGCCGTTAGCGGTGGTCTCGCTCATCTGGGACGCGGAGAAGTCCTCAGGCTCGCAGCGTGTGACGTACGACGAAGACGGCTACCACCTCGTCCGGTTCCCCTACGAAGGGGAGTCCTACGACCCGTGGAAGATGCACGACCCCGCCAACGGCGGCGGTGACTCGGAGGATTTCCCCCACCCCACCTCAGGGCTCGTCTACCCCAGCCACGACGGCTGGGGCCTTCTCTCCGCGATGGTCCACTGGGAGAAGGACGGCGAGCCGCACGAATACCGCGCGCGCTTCGTGCGCAACCCGCTGGCCGAGGAGTACGACTCGACGGCCACGACCGACTGGGCGGAGACGGGAGGCGGCCAGTACAAGTCCTTCCTGTGGCAGTTCTTCGTCTACAAGGACGTCCCGCTCGGCCTGAAGGTCTCCGCACGCGGCAAGGGCGACACGAAGCTCGGCACGCCTCTCATGCACGCCCAGTTCAAGCTCGCCATCCACACGGACGTGGCCGAACCCTAGGGGCCACCAGGGCGGACCTGGACGTGGGCCGGGGCCGCAGAGGGGCGGTGCTCCGTGCCCACCCCGCCACCCCGCTCACCCCGCGAGTCCCAGGACCGGCAGCAGTCCCTCCGGGCGTTCGCCGGGCGGCAGATGGTGCACCAGATGCACCGCACAGCCGATCCGGGCCGCTCCCGCGTCCGCGTGTTCGTCGTCGCCGACCATCAGCACCTCCTGCGGCTCCAGGCCCAGTGCCGCGCACCCCGCCCGGAACAGGCCGGGGTCGGGCTTGTGCACGCCGTGCTCGAAGGAGAGCACGTACTCCCGCACCAACGGGGCGAGCCCGTGTTCGCGGAAGACGGGACGCAGATCCCAGCCGAT
The DNA here is from genome assembly GCF_000424965.1 of Streptomyces sp. TAA204. Taxonomy (NCBI): domain Bacteria; kingdom Bacillati; phylum Actinomycetota; class Actinomycetes; order Kitasatosporales; family Streptomycetaceae; genus Streptomyces; species Streptomyces sp. TAA204. The sequence goes on along the minus strand of NZ_AUKW01000010.1, from coordinate 162,997 downwards.
GTTGCTCACCACGGCGACGGGCACCTCCATCTGCCGCAGCGCGCCGAGCACCTCGGCGGTGTCGGGGTAGGGCTGCCACGCCTCGGGCTTCATGTGCCGCTCGTACAGGGCGTCGTAGAGGCCGGGGTGCGGCAGCGGGACCTGCCGCGCGAGCCCGGTGTAGGCGGCCCGGTGCCTGCCGGGGTGCACGTCGCGCTCCTCCCACGCCCGCCGCAGCTCAGGAGGGACGGAGGAGGGTGACGCACCGCCCGGCAGCGCACCGGCCGACTCCAGCTCCCTCGCCAGCGCCGCGCTCTGCCGAGGCGGCATGCCGATGCCCGCCTCGGCCAGTACGGCGCGCAGCCACCGCACCGCCGGCTCCACGCGCAGCAGCGTTCCGGAGAAGTCGAAGAGGACGCCCCTGACCGTCATGTGTGCCTCTCCCCGTCCCTGCCTCTGTACCCGTCGCCGCTGTCGTCGCTGTCAGTGCCGGCAGGCAGGGTGAAACCGTGCACGTGCGTGTTCCACAGCGCCGCGGTCGCGGCGGCCAGCGCGATACCCAGCAGCGCTCCCACGAGCGTGTCCGTCAGCCAGTGCACACCGAGCACGATCCGGGTGACGCACACACCGGCCACCGACACGCAGGCCATGGCGAGGACAGCTCCCCGCACCGGCGGCGCCGCCCCCGTCCGCCCCACCAGCCACACCACGAGGGCGCAGGTGAAGGCGGCCGTCATCGCGTGCCCCGACGGCATCGCGGCGAAATGCGCGGTGTCGACCGGCACCTGCCACTGGGGACGCTCCCGGCCGACCAGCGCCTTGAGGCCCTGCTGCACACCGGTGCAGACGGCCGACGCGGCCACGCACCACACGGCGAGTGTTCTCTCTGCGCGCCGCCACAGCCACACGGCCGCCGCGGCGGTCAGCAGCCTCATGGTGACCGGGTCCCACACCCAGTCCGTGAGCACACGGTTGGCATGTGTCCATCCGGGATGCTGGAGGGCTCCCGCGTGCAGCCGGTCCGCGACGTCGCCGTCCACGCCCAGCAGGGGCCGCCAGCCCAGCGCCACGAGCACCAGGAGCGTGAGCGCCGCCCCGCCCAGCGCGAGCGCGGTCCACATCCACGGGGCGGCGGACGTGCCGGAGGCGTAGGAGTCCTGGGTGGGGGCGTCGGCCTGTCCGTACATGGTCCGATCCTCACCCACCGCGAACGCCCGCGGCCATCAGAGCGCGGAAAGTCCCGGTACGAAAGCGACCAGCAGCGGCACCACGGGGACGAGGGCCGCCCCCGCTGTCATCCGCAGCCGCCGTGCGACGGGCAGCCGCGGCGGCGCCGTCAGCAGCCGGTGGACCCGGTGCGGCACTTGAGCCAGGGGCGTGGGGCACGGCCCGAACACCCCGCTGTGCTCGTTGAGTTCCACCAGCGCCAGTGCGATCGTCAGCCGTCCGAACCGTCGGGAGGCGGTGTCGTCCGCCGCCATCTCCACCAGGGCGTGCACCTGGTCCCGGAAGGCGGCGAAGACAGGTACACGGGGGAATCCCGCCGCCAGCGCGGACGAGCAGTGCAGCAGCCAGTCGTGCCGGGCTCGCGCGTGTCCCTGTTCGTGCTCCAGCACCGCGTCCAGCTGCCGGCCCTTCAGCCTGCGCAGCGCGGCTGTCGTGACGACGAGTTGGGGCGCGCTGCCGGGCAGCCACCACGCGTCCGGCTTCTGGCCCTCCAGCACGACGAGACGGTCGCCCTCACCGGCCTCCTCGCCGGGCAGCCGGGGGGCCCGCTCACGCAGTTCGGCGCGGCGCCTGCGGCGCCTGACCCGGGCCTCGTGCACCTCGCGCAGCAGCATCGCGCCCGTCCACGCCCCGCCGCAGGCCAGTACCACGGCCAGAGCTCCGGCCCACGGCCCGTACGAACCCAGCCCGTACGCCGCCTCGACCCCGCTCGGTGCCGGCGCGAAGACGTGCCCCCGCACGACCTGCCAGGCGGCCGCGGCCGAGAGTGCCATGGCCAGCACGCAGCACAGCAGCACGGCGGCGATCACGCACTGCCACACCCACAGCCCGAGCACCGGCTCGCGCTCCGGCCAGGTGGATCGGGCCAGCACGCGGGGTGCCACGACGGCGGCCAGTCCGGCCATGACGAGCAATGCCAGCGGGACCATCATGAGTGACACACTATGAGCCGTCTGCTGCACGGTGGTACGGCGGTGTCCCCGGAAGTGACCGATGCCTCACAGCATCAGCAGCATCGCCAGCATGCCGGTGCCCATCGCCAGGCGGCACGCCGTGATCACCGGGGGCATGTCCCGTACCGCGCACGCACCCCCCGCCGCGCCCCCGTCCACGGCGAGGGCGGTGGTCGCCTCCGCGGGCACAGGCAGCAGCCGCAGCCCCGACCGCAGGACGTAGGCGGCGAAGTACGCGAGCAGCACACCGGTCAGTACCGGCACACCCGCCCCTGTGCCCGCGTGGCCGTGGCCGGCCGCGGCGCCCCCGTGCGCGGCCTGCATCGCCACCGCCATGTAGACCATCGCCAGGGCGCCCACAAGATGGTGGAGCCGGTGGCCGGCGGCCCGCCGCTCCCGGCGCAGCAGCGTCAGCTCCCAGGCGGCCAGGGCCCCGAAGAGCACGGTGAAGGCGAGCGGGGGTACGGCCACGGGCGCGCTGCCGGACAGCGCCATCGCCGCCATCGAGATCCCCATCAGGGCCTCGCCACAGGCGGCGCGCCGCTGTATCCCCCCGGCCGCCCCCCACGCCCGCAGCAGACACGCGCCGCTGGTGACCACACAGAGCGCCGACAGCACCCAGCCGACTGTCGCCGTGCCGTGCATCACCGACCTCCCCGCTCGCCCCCGGGGGAAGGCTGCCCGGCCGCGCGCCCGCACACGGGAGCGCACGGGCGCAGCGGGGGAGCGCTCAGATTCCCGGCCGGTAGCGCATGGGGTGGTCCTCGGGGACCTCGACGACGCAGATGCGCACCCCGTCCGGGTCGGCGATCCACATCTCCACCAGCCCCCACGGTTCCTTCACCGGGGGACGGAGCACATCGGCCCCGGCGGCGGTCAGTTCGCTGTGCGCCGCCCCGGCGTCCGGTACCTGCAGCCACAGCTGCAGGCCGGGCGCGGGAGGGTTCCCGGACCGTCCGGAGACCTCCAGGAAGCCGCCGCCGAGAAAGTAGACCGTGCCCCGCTCGGCGCCGGTGCCGAACTCACGGTGGACCGCGAGCCCCAGCACCTGGCCGTAGAAGGCCCGTGTCCGTTCGGGGTCGGTCGGACGCAGCAGAACGCGGCTGCTCAGTACGTGCACCATGCCGGGCGACTCTATTCCCACCGCACGCGGATCACCGGGTGCGCGTCCCCGGGGCGCCGCGGCCGGTCTGCCTCTGCGGCGGTGCCTTAAGGTCGGTCGGCATGGAGAACGTCAAGGAGTCCGGACCCGGCGAGCTGACCTTCCGCGAGGCTGCCGAGGACGACATCCCCTTGCTTGTGGCCCTGCTGGAGTCCGCCTACCGCGGTGAGGCCAGCAGGGCCGGCTGGACCACCGAAGCGGGCCTCCTGGACGGGCAGCGCACCGACCCGGACGGCGTCGCGGCCGTGCTCGCGAGCGCCGACAGCATGATGCTGGCCGTCGAGCGGGACGGTGGGCTGGTGGCCTGCTGCCAGCTCGAACGGCGGGCAGGGCACGTCTACTTCGGGATGTTCGCCGTCCGCCCCGTGCTGCAGGGCGCGGGAGTGGGCAGGCTGGTGCTGGCGGAGGCGGAGCGCAGGGCCGTGACGGAATGGGGCGCCGGGCAGATGCAGATGACGGTGATCCGGCAGCGGGAGGACCTGATCGCCTGGTACGAGCGCCGCGGATACCTGCGCACAGGGGAGCTGAGTCCCTTCCCCTACGGCGACGAGCGCTTCGGCATCCCGCGCCGCGACGACCTCGCCTTCGAACTGCTGGTCAAACGGCTCGGCCGGCAGCCCTCTTGATCTCCGGCATGTCGGTCACGACGCCGTCGAGCCCCAACTCGCGTGCGCGGGCCAGTTCCTCGGCGGTGTTCACGGTCCAGCTGATGACCTCGATGCCCTCGGCGTGGCAGCGTTCGACGGTCTCCGCCTCCAGATGCCGCAGTTCGCAGGAGACCATCACGGCTCCCAACTCCCGTGCCCGTTCGGGTGCGGTGGGGGTGGAGCGGCCGGTGACGAGCACCAGCGGCATCTCCGGCAGGTGGGCACGGGTCTCGCGGAGCGCGTCGTCGTGGAAGGAGATGACGGTCACGCGGTCGTGCAGCTCCAGCTCGCCGATCACTCCGGCCAGTACCCGGGCGGCGGCGCGGTCCTTGATCTCGGCCTGGAGCGGCGCCCGTACGGCCTCGACGACCTCTTGGAAGACGGGGACGCGCTCGCCGAGTCCCGCGTCCAGCTCGCGCAGTTCGGCCAGTGTGAAGTCGCCGATGGCGCCGGAGGAGTCGGTGGTGCGTGAGACGTCGGCGTCGTGCATGACCACCAGCGCCCCGTCCTTGCTCAGGTGCAGGTCCAGTTCGATCACGTCGAACCCTTCGCGCTCGGCGCGGACGAAGGACCGCAGGGTGTTCTCGGGCTCCACGCCCATCACTCCGCGGTGGCCGACGGTGAGCAGTGACACGGCGGGCTCTCGCTTTCCTGGGGCGTGGACGCACGGGGCGGCGTGCGCCGCGGACAGACTATCGGCCCGCGCGTGGCGTTCCCCCCGGCCGCGGGCCACGTGCGCAGGCACCGCGCGGGGCACCGCTGTGAGGACCTGACCCGGGCGCGTGAGGGCGCCCCGACCGAGACACGAAGGAGCACACAGGTGACCGAGACCGCCTCCCAGGGCCCCGACCGCCTCGACCCCGCGGCACGTCCGCTGATGGAGACCATGGCGGCCCTCTTCCCCGACGTCGGAGGCGCCGTCACCGACCCCGCCGAGGCCCGCCGGCACCTGGCCCGCTCGATTCCCGCTCCCATACGCGAGCCCGCCGTGGGGGAGGTCACGGACGTGAGGATTCCCGGACCGCCGGGAGCCCCCGAGCTTCCGCTGCGGATCTACCGTCCCCCTTACGGCGGGCCGGCGGGTGAGCGGGAGAGGCCGCTGCCGACCGTCGTGTTCCTCCACGGGGGCGGCTGGGTGCTGTGCAGCGTCGACAGCCACGACGCGATGGTGCGGTCGATGTGTCTCGCCTCGGGCGCGGTGGTGGTCTCCGTCGACTACAGGCTCGCGCCGGAGGCCCGCTTCCCCGGGGCTGCCGAGGACGCGTACGCGGCAGTGCTCTGGGCGGCGGAGCACATCGCGGAGCTGGGCGGCGATCCCGGGGCGCTGGTGGTCTGCGGAGACAGCGCGGGCGGGAACCTGGCCGCCGTGTGCGCACTGATGGCGCGTGACCGCGGCGGGCCGCGCATCGCGCACCAGTCGCTGATCTATCCCTCCACCGACCCCTCCGCCCGGACCGACTCCCGCAGGATCAACGCGCAGGGCTATTACCTCACCGACCATGCGATGCGCTGGTTCGGCGAGCAGTACTTCGGTCCGGGCGGCGACCTCACGCACCCCTACGCGGCCCCGCTGCGCGCCGAGCTGTCGGGGCTGCCCCCCGCGCACGTCGTCACGGCGGGCTGCGACCCGCTGTGCGACGAGGGGCGTGCGTACGCGGCGAAGCTGGCGCGGGCGGGTGTGCCGGTGAGCGAGGCGCACTTCCCGGGGATGTTCCACGGGTTCCTCGGTCTCGGCGGACTGCTGCCGGACGCCCTGGAGGCCATGACAGGACTGGGCGAAGTCATTGCCGCAACCGCCTCTGACAGGAAGATCGCCGGTGGAAGTGGGGTGTCTGACGGATAATTTCCTGCCTCTCCGCTTGAGAGCGTGACCCGGCCCGGCTACGGTTTGAAGACGCCAGGTTCTTCTGTGGAGGGGTAGTCATGACGGAAATTCTTTCGTCCCGGGCCGTGGACACCGGGGGTACGTCCGCTGAGCGCGTGATCGAACACCCTGCGTGGCCCGTACTGAAGGACGCTGTGGAGGCCATCCGTCCGGCCCAGTCCAAGGACGGTTCGGTCGACTTCGCGGCACAGGACGCGCCCACCCGCGACGCCGTGGAGGCCGAGGTGGAGAAGGTCTGCTCCGCCGTGGGCGAGATCGCCCCGCTGCTGCCGCACGACGCCGCCTACCTCGAGGCCCTCGTCGCCGATCTGCGCCGCTGGGCGCGGGACGGATTCGGCGTCCCCGACTTCCTCGACTCCCTGCTCGCCTTCCAGCCCGCCCACGACCGTAGGCACGGCCTGCAGCACCTGGTCGTCTTCCCCATGTACACCCAGAACGGCAATCCCGACCGCAACCTGGAAGCCGTCGTCCTGCGCATGGTCTGGCCCGACTGGCTCGCCGAGCTGGAGCGCACCCGCTACGACAACCCCCTCTTCTGCGGCATCACCTTCGAGGACTTCACCGCCGGCTACGACACCAACTCCGCGGTGCTCTTCCCCGAGACCGTCGCCGTTCGTGAGGCGCCCCCGCGCTTCTCCTGGGGCGGCATCTTCTGCGACCGCGAGGCAGCCCGCTTCCGCCGCGTCGTCGACGCCGCCTGCGAGGTCACCAGCCTGGAACTCCCCGACGCCGCCCGCGAACTCGTCGCCGACCAGGCGCGCTGCCAGCACACCTTCGTGCTGTGGGACATGATCCACGACCGCACCCACAGCCACGGCGACCTGCCCTTCGACCCCTTCATGATCAAGCAGCGGCAGCCGTTCTGGATGTACGGGCTGGAGGAGCTGCGCTGCGACCTGACCGCCTTCCACGAGGGCGTACGACTCGAGGCCGACGGTTACCAGCAGGGACGTGACGTGCAGTTCGCGGTGCTGCTGGACCGCCTCTTCCGCTTCCCGGTCACCGGGGAGCGCAACCGCAACTACGACGGCCTGGGCGGTCAGCTCCTCTTCGCCTACCTCCACCAGCACGACGCGCTGCTGTGGAGGGACAACAAGCTCTCCATCGACTGGGAGCACGCCCGCCGGGTGACGGTCCGGCTGCGTGAGGAGATCGAGACCCTCTACCGGGCGGGCATCGACCGTCCCAAGATCGTGCACTGGTTCAAGGCGTACGAGCTGGTCTCCTCCTACCTCTCCCCGCACCCCGGCTCGACGTGGGCCAAGGGGCCCGAGGCGCTCGACCTGAGCCTGCCGCCCCGCAAGCTCGTGGACGATGTGCTTCCGGATGAGTTTCCGCTGAGCATGTTCTACGAGGCGCTCGCTAAGAAGCTCCGTTCCGTGATCGCATCGACCAAGGGCATCACCGCGGACACCCCGGTCCTCGCCGCCGCCTGAGCGGCGGACGCGGAGGGCCGCGGACGGCCGCGGACGGAGAACGGGAGAGGGCGCGCCGGGGCGTGACCACCGGCGCGCCAGGACCAGGAGGCAACAGCAGATGAGCAATTCGACGGCACGCGGGTACCAGGGCAACGGCAGGGGCTCCCTCGAGGGCTCTGTCGTCGCTGTCGCGGGGGCGGCGGGACCCGCCGGGGCGGCGGCGCTGCTCCGGCTCGCCGAGGAGGGAGCCACGGTCGTCGCCGCGGACGCGGACGCCGAGCGCCTCGCGCAGGCCGTCGACGCGGCCCGCTTCGCACACGGCGGGGCGAGGGTCACGGGCGACACCGTCGACCTGCTCGACATGGGAGCGACCCGTGAGTGGGCCTCCCGTATCGAGAAGGAGTTCGGACGGGTGAACGGTCTGGTGCACCTCGTGGGCGGCTGGCGCGGGTCCGCGACGTTCGCCGAGACCGACCTGGAGGACTGGGACACCCTGCACGAACTGCTCATCCGTACGGTTCAGCACACCTCCCTCGCCTTCGAGGGCGCGCTCCGGCGCAGCGGCGACGGACGGTATCTGCTGGTCAGCGCCGCGGGTGCGAGCAACCCCACCGCGGGCAACGCCGCCTACTCCGCCTCCAAGGCGGCGGCGGAGGCGTGGACGATGGCGCTCGCGGACGCCTTCCGCAAGGCCGGGGGCGAGTCGGGCCCCCCGGCCGCGGCTGCCATCCTGGTCGTCAAGGCACTGGTGCACGACCAGATGCGGGCCGACCGCCCGAACGCGAAGTTCGCGGGCTTCACCGACGTCAAGGACCTGGCAGAGGCCATCACCGGGACGTGGAGCAAGTCCGCCGAGGAAGTGAACGGAACACGCCTGTGGCTGACCCCGAAGCCGTGACCACCGACGCCAAGCGCCGCCACGACCCCGCGGTCCGCGGATTCGCCAGTGACAACTACGCGGGTGCGCACCCCGAGGTCCTGGCGGCGCTGGCGCTCGCCAACGGCGGCCATCAGCCCGCCTACGGTGCCGACGCGTACACGGCGGACCTCCAGCGCACCGTGCGAAGCCACTTCGGTTCCCGCGCCGAGGCGTTCCCCGTCTTCAACGGCACGGGTGCCAACGTGATCGCGCTGCAGGCCCTCACCGACCGCTGGGGTGCCGTCGTCTGCGCCGAGAGCGCGCACATCAACGTCGACGAGTGCGGTGCACCCGAGCGCGTCGGCGGACTGAAGCTGCTCACCGTCCCCACACCGGACGGCAAGCTCACCCCCGAGCTCATCGACCGCGAGGCGTACGGCTGGGACGACGAACACCGCGCGATGCCGCAGGTCGTCTCCATCACGCAGAACACCGAACTGGGCACGCTGTACACGGCGGAGGAGATCCGGGCGATCTGCGAGCACGCCCATGAGCGCGGCATGAGGGTCCACCTCGACGGTGCCCGCATCGCCAACGCCGCGGCGGCCCTCGACAGGCCCATGCGGGCCTTCACCAACGCCGTGGGAGTCGACGTGCTCTCGCTGGGCGGCACCAAGAACGGGATGCTCTTCGGCGAGGCCGTCGTCGTCCTCGATCCCGGCGCCGTCCGCGCCATGAAGCATCTGCGCAAGCTGTCGATGCAGCTGGCCTCCAAGATGCGCTTCATATCCGCGCAGTGGGACGCGCTGCTCTCCGGTGACCTGTGGCTGCGCAACGCCCGGCACGCCAACGCGATGGCACAGCGCCTCGCGGAGGGCGTCAAGAGCGTCGACGGCGTGCAGATCCTTCACCCCGTACAGGCCAACGCCGTCTTCGCCCGCCTCCCGCACGAGGTCAGCGAGCGACTGCAGAAGCGCTACCGCTTCTACTTCTGGGACGAGGCGGCGGGGGACGTGCGCTGGATGTGCTCCTTCGACACCACCGAGGAGGACGTCGACGGCTTCCTGACGGCCCTGCGCGAGGAAATGGGCCGCTGACGCCTCACCGGGGCCCCGAGGCACCGCCCCCGCCGCACGGGCTACATGGAAGCGGCCTCGGCGGGGGTCGGAGCCGTGCCTCCCATGTGGGCCGGCAGCCACCAGGAGTCGTGGTCGCCCTTGGGGGTGGCGGGGTAGGCGCGCTGTGCCGACTCCAGTAGTTCGTTCACGCGCGTACGCAGCCGTGCGGTCAGGCTCGCCACCGGCTCGTCCGCACCCGCGTGCAGCGGTTCGCCGACGCGGATGCTGATGGGGAAGTGGTTGCGTCCGAAGTCGCGCTTGCGGCCCTTCGTCCACAGCCGCTGCGTGCCCCACAGGGCCATGGGCACCACCGGAACCCGTGCCTCCTGTGCCAGCCTGGCCGCCCCCGACTTGAAGTCCTTGACGGTGAAGGAGCGGGAGATCGTCGCCTCGGGGAAGACCCCGATGATCTCGCCCGAGCCGAGTGCGTCCAGTGCGTGCCGGTAGGCGCCCTCACCCTGCGCGCGGTCGACCGGTATGTGCTTCATGGCGCGCATCAGCGGCCCGGACACCTTGTGCCGGAAGACCGACTCCTTGGCCATGAAGCGCACCAGCCGCTTGGCGGGCAGGGCCGTGAGACCGGCGAAGACGAAGTCGAGATAGCTGATGTGATTGCTCACCAGAAGGGCGCCGCCCCGCTGCGGCACGTGCTCGGTGCCCTCGATGTCGAAGCGCAGGTCGAGCGCCTTGAACCAGGCGCGCGCCGTCGCTACCACCGGTGGGTAGACGAGTTCTGCCATGTCGGGAAGCCCTTCCTGTCGGTGCCTGGGGAGGGAGAGATCCCGCCAGGTCCGTTCAACCACCTACGCATCCGTAACTTCGATCCGCCGCCGATGGTTCCCCATGGGTACGCTCCTGACTACCCCTTGCCCGTTGCCGGGCTGCTCCCGCCTCCGCCGACCCGCCCGGAAGCCGACGGAGGATCACCACGGCTTCCGCGCCGGCAGGCGCTGACACCCGGGCGGCCCTTGGACCCGGCGGGGGCCGCTCTGCCTCCACGGACGGCGAAACGCTGTGGCCCGCGCCGCCGCGCGCCGTCAGAATGGCCGCATGCGCCGCATAGTCGTCATCGACGCCCCGTCCAACCTCGGGCTCCGTCCGCCCGCCGAAGGCACCGTGCCCGGGTGCTACAAGCTGGCGGGTGCGCTGCGCGAGCAGCGCCTGTTGCAGCGACTCGGGGCGTACGAGGGCGGAGTCGTCGTCCCGCCCCGCTATGACCGAGGCGGCTGGAGGGAGGGTGACGGCGTGTTCAACGCCGGGGCGATCGCCACGTACACCTCCAAGCTCGCCGACCGCATCGAGCACCATGTCCGGGCGGGGGACTTCCCGGTCGTCCTGGGCGGGGACTGTTCGATCCAGCTCGGCGCCTCACTCGCCCTCCGCCGCATCGGGCGGTACGGACTCGCCGTCATTGACGGTTCCGCGGACTTCCGGCACCCCGGGAACTCCGGCCGTATCGGTGCCGCAGGCGGTGAGGGGCTGGCCATCGCGACCGGCCGCGGCCAGACGGACCTGACGGATCTGGAAGGGCTGCGGCCGTACATCAAGGATGAGGACGTACGGGTCTTCGGCCTCCGGGACTACGACGAAGAGCGGGCCGAACTCACGGAGTTGAAGATCACGAACGCGACGGTGGGGGAGATCCGGGAGCGGGGTGCCGGGGAGCTGGCGGACGAGGTTCTCAGGACTCTCGAAGTGCCCGTGACCGAGGGGTTCTGGGTGCATCTGGACGCGGACGTATTGGACCCGTCCGTCATGCCCGCCGTCGACAGCCCCGACCCGGGAGGGCTCTCTCCCGGCGAACTCGCCACGCTGCTGGGGACCTTGCTGCGCTCGGAACGCTGCGTCGGCTTCAACCTCACCATCTACGACCCCGACCTGGACCCCGACGGCTCCTGCGCGGCCCTCCTCGCCGGCCTCCTCCAGACGGCCTTCACCCGGCCCTGACCGGGCGCGGACTCCGTCAGCCGCCCCATGCCGGAAGCGTGGCGCACTGCGCCGTGTCGTCACGGGCTTGCCAGATCCGACGGCGGGCGTGAATCCTGCGGAGGACCGAAGGTGGACCAGTACGCCGGATGAGGAGACGGTGAGCGAGTCCGACCCGGTCGGCTGCGACCGGGACCAGGTCCTCAAGGACAGGACAGGACCGCTCCACCGCGCGCACCGGACGGGCAGGCGGCGGGGGCAGGGACGGTGGAGAGCGCAGTGACACGCGGGGAGGAGGGCGCACCGGTGGAGGACGCACCGCTGGACGCGGCCACGCTCGGCCTGGAACGGCTCGGCGACCGGGCGACGCTCGTGCATTTCTCCAGCGCCTTCTGCCAGCCCTGCCGGGCCACCCGGCGCGTTCTCACGGAGGTCGGCGCGATGGTGGAGGGGGCCGCCCACGCCGAGATCGACGCGGAGGAGCGCCTGGACCTCGTGCGCCGTCTGGACATCCGGGGCACCCCCGCCGTGCTCGTCCTCGACGCCGCCGGCCGTGTGGTCCGCCGCGCCTACGGGCAGCCGCGCAGGGCCGACGTCATCGCCGCGCTCGGTGCGGCCGTGGACGAGGGTGCCCGGTGAGCTGCCGTGATTGATCTCGCATCCCGGGGGCCTTGCTTGACGCTCACGAGACCCCGTCGGCACGGTGACGGTACGCGGTCACACGTGCCCGCGCCGCGCAGCCGCCGTGATTGAGTTGGGCCCGTGCCCCGGCGTGCCCGGCGTTGGCAAGGTCACAGTTCCCGGCCTTGAGAACGGGGTACGCGCTGTGTGTACTGGCGAGTAATATATCGACCGGGGTGCCGGTCCGGCGACGGGCCGGAACCGTAGGACAAGCAGTAGGAGAGCCGGCGTGAGCTTGAGGATCGTTGTCTGTGTGAAGTACGTGCCCGACGCCACCGGCGACCGGCACTTCGCCGAGGACCTGACGACCGACCGCGAGTCGGTCGACGGCCTGCTCTCGGAACTCGACGAGTACGCGGTGGAGCAGGCGCTGCAGATCGGTGACGACTCCGAGGACGCGGAGATCACCGTGCTCACGGTCGGCCCCGAGGACGCCAAGGACGCGCTGCGCAAGGCGCTTTCGATGGGCGCCGACAAGGCCGTGCACGTCGAGGACGACGACCTGAACGGCACCGACGCCCTGGGCACCTCCGCCGTCCTTGCCAAGGCGATCGAGAAGACCGGTTACGACCTGGTGATGTGCGGGATGGCCTCCACCGACGGGACCATGGGTGTGCTGCCGGCGCTGCTGTCCGAGCGTCTGGGCGTTCCGCAGGTGACCCTGCTGTCCGAGGTCTCCGTCACCGACGGCAAGGTCAACGGGCGGCGTGACGGCGACACCGCCACCGAGCACCTCGAGGCCGCGCTGCCGGCCGTCGTCTCGGTCACCGACCAGTCCGGCGAGGCGCGTTACCCCTCCTTCAAGGGCATCATGGCGGCCAAGAAGAAGCCCGTGGAGTCCCTGGACCTGGACGATCTGGACATCGACGCGGACGAGGTCGGGCTGGAGGGCGCCTGGACCAAGGTCGAGGAAGCCACGCCGCGTCCGGCGCGCACCGCGGGCACCGTCGTGACCGACGAGGGTGAGGGCGGCAAGCAGCTCGCGGAGTACCTCGCGGGCCAGAAGTTCATCTGAGCCTCCGCCCGAGCGTCCCCACGCCCCAGAACCGCCTCACACTTCCCGCAGGAGCAACCCCATGGCTGAAGTCCTTGTCCTCGTCGACCACGTGGACGGTGCCGTCCGCAAGCCGACCCTCGAACTGCTGACCCTGGCCCGCCGCATCGGCGACCCCGTGGCCGTGCACCTCGGCCCCGGCGCCGAGGAGGCCGCGAAGACGCTCGCGGAGTACGGCGCGGTGAAGGTGCTGGCCGCCGACGCCGGCGAGTTCGCCGACTACCTCGTCGTGCCCAAGGTGGACGCGCTGCAGGCCGCCTACGACGCGGTCTCCCCGTCGGCCGTGCTGGTGCCCTCCTCCTCGGAGGGCAAGGAGATCGCCGCCCGCCTCGCGGTGCGCATCGGCTCCGGCATCATCACCGACGCGGTGGACCTGGAGGCCGGTGACGGGGGGCCTCTCGCCTCGCAGACGGTCTTCGCGGCCGCCTTCACCACCAAGTCCCGCGTCAGCAAGGGCACTCCGGTCATCACGGTCAAGCCCAACTCCGCCGCTCCGGAGGCCGCCCCCGCCGCCGGGAGCCTCGAGCAGCTCCCGGTGTCCTTCGGTGAGAAGTCCACCGGCACCAGGGTCGTCTCCCGCACGCCGCGCGAGTCGACGGGCCGTCCGGAGCTGACCGAGGCCGCGATCGTGGTCTCGGGCGGCCGTGGCGTGAACGGCGCCGAGAACTTCCACGTCATCGAGTCCCTGGCCGACTCCCTCGGCGCGGCCGTCGGCGCCTCCCGCGCCGCCGTGGACGCCGGCTGGTACCCGCACTCCAACCAGGTCGGCCAGACCGGCAAGACCGTCTCCCCGCAGCTCTACGTCGCGGCGGGCATCTCCGGCGCGATCCAGCACCGGGCGGGCATGCAGACGTCCAAGACGATCGTCGCCGTCAATAAGGACGCCGAGGCCCCGATCTTCGACCTCGTCGACTACGGCGTCGTCGGTGACCTCTTCGAGGTCGTCCCGAAGCTGACCGAGGAGGTCAAGAGCCGCAAGGGCTGAGGCCCAAGCCCGGCCGTGCTGCGGCACCCGGCAGGCGTGCCCCGCTCCCGCGCCCGCGGCGCAGGGGCGGGGCACGTTCTTCTCCGTCCTGGCAGCGGCCGTCCGTCCTGCGCTGCTTCCCTCGCTCCGCCCGGGGCCGTGCACGGTTGACCCGTGGAGCGGGCCGCGGATAACTTCATTTCAACGAATTGTTGATTCCGCTGTGCGGAAAGAGGAGGCGCTGTGAGCGAGCGCGGCAGTGTGGCCACGAGCCTGACAAGCGGCGTGAGCGCGGACATCGCTGCCCGGCTCGCCCCGGTCGACGCCGAACTCGCCCGCCGCTACCCGGGCGATCCGGGCAGCCGCCAGCCCGTGCACACCGTCTACGTCCCGGCTGATGTCTTCGCGGCGGACACGGTGACCCGCTGGGGCGCGCAGGCACGGGACCTGCTCGGCGAACACGCCCCGGACGCCGCTTCGTTCGCGTCCGCGCTCGGACTGTCACGGGAGCTGGCCGCGCCCGTGTACGAGCGGGTGTGCGCCAAACTGGTGCGGGAGCCGGTCGAAGACCTGCGCATCGACTTCGAGGACGGCTACGGCGCCCGCTCCGACGCGGAGGAGGACGCCGACGCCGAGCGTGCCGCACGGCTGATCGCCCACGCCCGCGACGAGGCCGGTGCGCCCCCGTACGCCGGCATCCGCATGAAGTGCATGGAAGCGGCTGTGCGCGAGAGGGGCATCCGCACCCTCGACATCTTTCTCACCGCTCTGCTGGACGCAGGACCCCTGCCCGCCGGACTCCACCTCACGCTGCCCAAGGTCAGCCACCCCGAACAGGTCGCGGCGATGGCCCGGCTGTGCGAGGAGTTCGAGAGGGCGCGCGGACTCCCGCAGGGACGGCTGGGCTTCGAGATCCAGATCGAGACCACCCAGTCCGTCCTCGGACCCGACGGCCGGGCCACTGTCGCCCTCATGATCGATGCCGCCGCGGGACGCGCCACCTCGCTGCACTACGGCACGTTCGACTACAGCGCGGCATGCGGGGTCAGCGCCGCCCACCAGTCCATGGACCACCCCGCGGCCGATCACGCCAAGGCGGTGATGCAGGTCGCCGCCGCCGGCACGGGCGTCCGTCTCTCGGACGGCTCCACCAACGTCGTCCCCACGGGGTCGCGGCAGCAGGTCCACGACGCGTGGAGGCTCCATCACGGGCTGGTGAGGCGGTCGTTGGCCCGCGCCTACCACCAGGGCTGGGACATGCATCCCGGCCACCTGCCCAGCCGCTACGCCGCCGTCTACGCCTTCTACCGTGAGGGCATGGAGGACGCCGCGGCCCGGCTCGCCGCGTACGCCGGCCGCTCCGGCGGCGACGGCGCGGTGATGGACGAGCCCGCCACCGCCCGTGCCCTGAGCAGCCACCTGCTGCGCGGCCTGGATTGCGGCGCCCTCTCCGCCGGCGAGGTCGCCCGGCACTCCGGCATGACCCGTGCCGATCTGGATCACCTCGCGGGGCGCAACCCGGCTCCGCAGGGCACCGGCACTTCCCTGCGGAGCTGACGAAGAGGATCAGTATCCGAGGGCGCGCTCTATGTCCGCCACGGCCGCGAGCACCCGCGGGACGAAGGCCCGCAACTCGTCCTCGCCGACGACCACGTTCGGCACGGCCAGGTCGACCGCGTACTGCACGCGCCCGTCCGGTTGCCTGATCGGCGCCGCGGCTGCGGAGACGACCGCTTCGTGTTCACCGAGGTTGAGTGCGTAGCCCTGCTCCCGGACGGTCTCCAGCTCGCTGAGGTAGTCCTGAGCGTTGGTGATCGTGCGGTCGGTGCTGACCGGGTAGTCGAGACCCGCCGCGAGCGCGGTCCGTTCGGCCTCCGGCAGGGACGCGGCGACCGCCTTGCCCATGGCCGTGCAGTGCAGCGGTGCGGGCATGCCGATCCGTGAGTACATCTGGACCGGCGAACTCCCCGTGTACTTGTCCACGTAGATGACCGTGGGGTTCTCGAAATAGCCCAGGTGCACCGTCTGTCCGGTCAGTGCGTTGAGCCGGCGCAGGATCGGGGCCGCCACCTCACGGACGTCCATCGCCGCGACGACGTGGTAGGCGACCTGCAGCAGCTGGCTCCCGACGTGGTACCTGCCCGTCTCGTCACGTCTGGCGAAGCCTTCCTCGGCGAGAAGCTGGAGCAGCCGCACGGCTGTGGAGAGGCTGACGCCGTGGGACTCCGCGATCCGGCTCGCGGTGGCCGGTTCGTCGGACAGCGCGGCAAGGACTCTCAGTCCGCGCCGGAGGCTCTCACTCATGGATCCGTTCTCCTCGCTACTTCCTGCCGGCATGGGCCGGCTCTTGACGGCGTCAAGGCGACCCGACTAGCTTCGCGTCATTATACGCAAGGCACTTGCAGAATATGCAAGTGATCGGTTCTGTACCGCCACCTCAGCGTGTTCCGTGAGCAGGCGTGGAGGAATGAGTTGACACAGCCCGGATCGACCGCAGCCACCGGCGGATGCACCATGTGCGGGCGCACCCAGGACATGGCGTTCCCGGACTACTGCGCGCACTGTGGCGGGGCGGTCGTACTCCCTGCCGCCGCGCACCCCTTGCCGGACACCACGGACCTGCCGGGCATGTGGCGCTACACGGGCCGGCTGCCGATCGCACCGGACACCGCGTGGCTGAGCATGGGGGAGGGCGACACTCCGATCGTCCCGGCTGCCGGCGCGGCCGGCTGGTGCGGCGTCGAACGCCTGGTCTTCAAGCTCGACCACCTCAATCCGTCGGGCTCCTTCAAGGACAGGGCCACCGCGGTGGGGATGGCACAGGCTGTGCGGCAGCGGGCGAGCGCCGTCGTGTGTGCGTCGAGCGGCAACGCGGCGGGCTCGACGGCCGCCTACGCGGCCCGGGCGGGACTTCCGGCGGTGGTACTGATGCCGGAGGCGGTTCCGCCGGGCAAGGCCGCCGTCGCCCGCGCGCACGGCGCAGCGGTGCTGCGGGTGCGCGGGGACTACAGCAACGCCTTCCGCGCGGCCCGGGAACTGGCCGGCCGCTTCGGGTGGATCAATCTCACCACGACCTTCGTCAATCCGGTCGCCGTCGCCGGACTGAAGAGCGCCGGATACGAACTGGCGAGCCAGCTGGCCGGCCCGCCGGACTGGATCGTGGTGCCGGTCGGCGCCGGCCCGCTCGTGCACGGCATCGTGACCGCCTACCGGGAGATGCGCGACTCCGGCGAGGTGGCGGCGGTGCCGCGGATCCTCGGGGTTCAGGCCGAGGGCTGCGCTCCGGTCGCGGAAGCCTTCGCCCGCGACGCGGCGGAAGTCGCCCCGTGGCAGGACGTACGGACGCGGATCTCGGCGATATCCGACCCGCTGCGCGGCTATCCGTCCGACGGCACGTACACCCTGCGGCTGGTGCGGGAGACGGGCGGAGCCATGACGGCGGTGGACGACGCCGAAGCGGATGAGGCCGTGACCCAGCTCGCGCACCGGGAGGGACTGCTCATCGAATCCGGTGCCGCGGCCGGCCTGGTGGCGGTCCGTGCGTTGCGCGGGAACGGAACGGTCCGCGCGGAGGAGACCGTGGTGTGCATGCTCACCGGGAACGGCGTCAAGACGCTGTCCGCCGACGTCGATTCGGGCCCCGTGGTCACCGACGCCGATGAAGCGGTGGACCGGCTCCGGGCGAACACCGCGCTGGCGGAAGGAATGACGGCGTGAACGCGGGCCGTGTCCTGCTGCACGGCGGCGAGGTCGTCGACGGAACAGGTGCCGAACGCCGCCGGGCCGACGTGCTGGTGGAGGACGGCCGGATCAGTGCCGTTGCCGACATCCCGCCCGGCATCGATGCCCACATCCACGACATTTCAGGTTCGGTCGTCTTTCCGGGCTTCATCGACGTGCACGCACACGACGATCTGGCGCTGCTGAGGCAGGGCGGCGTCGAGCCGAAGGTCATGCAGGGTGTGACGGTCGATGTGATCGGCAACTGCGGGCACGGTTGCGCACCGGTCGCCACCGACCCGCAGATGCAGGCGTCGTATTCGGGGCCGGTCCTCGGCCGTTTCCCGGACGCGCTGCCCTGGAGAAGCTTCCCGGAGTACCTGGACCGGCTGAGCGCGGCCGGGCTGCGGACGAACGCCGTGGCTCTGGTCCCGCACGGAGCACTGCGCGCCTCGGTCTCCGGATACGCCCGCAGGCCGCTGGACGCCCGTGAACTCGCCCGCGCCACAGATGATCTGGACGAGGCGCTGGAACGGGGCGCGGCAGGCCTTTCGCTGGGCCTGATGTACGCACCGGGCGATGTGGCCGACCACGCCGAACTGGTTGCGCTGGCGCGCGGCGTCGCTGCCCGCGGCCGGATTCTCGCTGCCCATGTCCGCAGCGAGGGGGACGACATCATCGGCTCCCTGCGCGAACTGCTCGACATCGCACGGCGCAGCGGGGTCAGGGTTCAGCTGAGTCACCTCAAAGTGGTGTCGCCGCGCAACAGAGGCCGCATGCCGGAAATCCTGGCTCTGCTCGACGCCGCGCGGTCCGAGGGAATCGACATCACCGCCGACGTCTACCCGTACACGGCAGGCAGTACGACCGCCGCGGCGCTGTTTCCGAACTGGACGCTCGCGGACGGTGTTCCGGGTCTGCTCGCCTCGCTGGAAAAGCCCTCGGAACGGGCGAGGATCGTGGCAAGCATGTACCGGCCGTGGGAGCAGCGGGAGAACAGCTTCCACGCGCTGGGTGCGCAAGGCATCCTGCTGGCCGGTTTCCGGCAGCCCGGAAACGAAGCCTATGAGGGCGCCCGGCTGTCCGACGTGGCGGACGAGCGCGGGATCGACGCCGCGGAATGCCTCTGCCGGCTCATGACCGAGGAGCACGGCGAACTCACGGTCGTCATGTTCCAGATGGACGAAAGCGATGTCACGACCGCTCTCTCCTGGCCGTGGTCCCTGATCGGGTCGGACGGCCTGCCCGTTCAGTCGCCGTACACCCATCCGCGAATGTACGGCACTTTTGCCCGGGTGCTTTCCGAATACGTCCGCAAGCGCGGGTTGCTCACCCTCGAGGAAGCGACCCGGCGAATGACCGCGTTGCCGGCCGAGCGCTTCCGGATTCCCGCAAGAGGCGTCATCCGAGCGGGTGCCGCCGCTGACCTGGTCGTCGCCAGTCCTGAACGAATCGAGGATCACGCGACATTCGCGGCTCCGCGCCGGTCCCCGGAACACGTCGGGGCCGTACTGGTCAACGGTGCGTACGCGGCGCTGGACGGGGTCGCCACCGAAAGCACGGTGGGCGTCCTGCTGCCGATCGAGAGAAGCTCCACTGCCTGACGAACAGAAGGTTCGCCCATGAACATGACCGCCGAATCCCATCCCGTATACCTCTTCGCGTTCTTCGGCTCGCTGGTACTCATGCTCGGCCTGGGTGTCTGGGTCGCCCGCCGCAACCGCACCGGGGAAGACTTCCTGCTCGCCGGACGGCGGCTGACCACGCCCCTGGTCGCCGGGAGCGCGCTGGCCACGTTGGTCGGCACCGGATCGAGTCTCGGTGCTGTCAGCCTGTCGTACACCAACGGCTGGGCAGGCGCGCTGTACGGACTGGGCGGCGCGGTGGGCATCTTCTTGCTGCTCTGGCTGTTCGCCGACGCCCGTGAGCACGGCTTCATGACGTTCCCGGAAGAGATGAGCTTCTACTACGGAGCGAACCGGGTCATCAAGGGCGCGGTCGCCGTGGTCCTCTTCCTCGCGACGATAGGCTGGCTCGGCGCGCACATTCTGGGCGGAGCGCTGTACCTGTCCTACCTCACGGGTATGAACATGGTCCTCGCCAAGGTCGTGGTCGCGGTCGGTTTCGGCCTGTACACGGTGATCGGCGGCTACATGGCGGTCGTGGTCACCGACATGGTCCAGGGCACCATCCTGTTCATCGGATTCTCCGTGATCGCCGTACTCGCACTGGACAAGGCCGGCGGCTTCGGCGCCATCAACGAGAAGGCGCCTGCCGAGGCGACGTCCTTCCTCGGCATGGAGGCACTGGGGACCATGCCGGCGATCTCGCTGGCCGTGGTGATCGCGGTCGGTGTCCTCGCCACGCCCTCGCACAGGCAGCGCATCTACTCGGCGAACAGTACGCGGACAGCGCGCCGCAGTTTCGCGCTGGTCGGAGTGCTGTTCGCGGCCTTCGCGATGGCCCCGCCCATAGTCGGGCTCTCCGCGAAAACCCTGAGTCCGGGAATGGACAACCCCGACCTGGCCTTCCCCGCTCTGGCCACGGATGTCTTTCCCCTGTGGATCGGCGCGCTGCTGCTCGTCTCCGGACTTTCGGCGACCATGTCCTCGGGGGACTCCGAAGCGATCACCGG
Organism: Streptomyces sp. TAA204; assembly: GCF_000424965.1. NCBI lineage: Bacteria > Bacillati > Actinomycetota > Actinomycetes > Kitasatosporales > Streptomycetaceae > Streptomyces > Streptomyces sp. TAA204. The sequence goes on along the minus strand of NZ_AUKW01000010.1, from coordinate 142,769 downwards.
CGTGACGATATTCCTGCGCGACGTCGTCCAGATGGTCACCGGGAAGCTGCCGCAGGCACACAACATGGTGACCTATTCACGGATCGCGCTGGTTGCGGTGCTGGCCCTGGCGCTGACGGGAGCCCTGCTGGCAGAAACGATCATCGAGTACATCACGACGATGATCGCGACGGTGCTCACCGGCCTGCTGATCGCCGCGCTGCTCGGCAAGTTCTGGAGCCGTACCACCTGGCAGGGTGGCCTCGGTGCGATCATCGGCGGTGCCGCCGCGGCCACCACCGTCAATGTCAGCGACTCCCTCACCGCATACTGGGGCAACCCGGTGATCCCCTCGCTCGTCGTGGCACTGATCGTCGGTGTGCTGGTCAGCCTGGTGACCCCGCGCCGGACGATCAGCGACGCGGAGGCCCTGCGGCTGCTCGCAAACGAACGGGCGGAGCTCGACGTGGGAACGCAGCTGCGCGCCGGCGACGGCAAGGCTCCCGGCACGAGCGGACCGGAGGAGGAGCGGCCCTGACCTCAACGGGCAGCCACCGCCCCCAGGGACCGAGCTTCTAGGCTGTCCCCCTGAGCGAGCGGCGAAGGGGACGGGCAGTGCCGACACCGGGGGAGCAGAGGCCGGAGCACGACGCGGAGGGGGCGGGCCGGGTCCTTGCCGGGCGCTACCGCGTGACAGGAAGGCTCGGCCGCGGCGGCATGGGCGTGGTCTGGCGCGCGGCCGACGAGGTGCTCGGAAGGCAGGTCGCGGTCAAGGAGCTGCGGACCTGGACCGACGCAGGCAGGAGCGAACTGGAGGATCTGCGCACCCGGATGCAGCGAGAGGCCCGGGCAGCGGCCCGTGTGCGTCACCCCGGGGTGATCGCGGTGCACGACGTCGCCCAGCACGAGGGACGCCCCGTCATCGTGATGGAACTGGTCGAGGGCCGCTCACTCGAAGACGTGCTGCGCGAACGCGGCCCGCTCGCACCGCGTGAGGCCGCCGCCGTCGGCGCCAGGGTCATGGACGCCCTCGCCGCCGCCCACCGGGCCGGTGTGCTGCACCGCGACGTCAAGCCCGGCAACGTACTGCTGGAGGACGGCACGGAGCGCGTCGTCCTCACGGACTTCGGCATCGCCGCGGTGGAGGAGCCGGACGACGGCGCCGCCACGCAGCTGACCGGCAGCGGCGAACTGATCGGCTCCCTGGACTACATGGCGCCCGAGCGGGCCCGCGGCGAGCCCCTGGGCCCGGCCTGTGACGTATGGGCCCTGGGCGCGACCCTCTTCGCGGCCGTCGAGGGCGGCGCCCCCTTCCGCCGGACCTCGACGTGGTCGACGCTGACGGCCATCGTCGTCGATCCTCTCCCCGAGCCCCGGCGGGCGGGCGAACTGGCCCCGGTTCTGGTCCGGCTGATGGAGAAGGACCCCGGCAGCCGCCCGGACGCCCCACGTGCCGCGGAGCTTCTGGAGGCGGTGGCGGCCGGCGCCGCACCGCCGGCGGACTCCGGGACCGTCCGGCTCACGAAGGGCGGCACGCCTCGCGCGGACGCGGCTTCCGGGCAGCCGCCGCACCGCCCGGCCGAGCACGGTGCCGCGCGTCCGGCGCGGGAGGACACCCCGCAGGGCTCCTTCTTCCCCGGGACGCCGGCCCCCGGTCAGCAGCAGGGCGGGGAAGCCGGGCCGGTCCCCCGCGCAGGAGCCGGAGGTCCCGGGCGACACCCCGGTGCGCAGGGCGGCTTCGGCGGCCCGTACGCGCCGGAGCCCCACCGACCGGACGGTGCCCCGGACACCGACCGGGGCACCGTGCCCACGCGTGAGTCAGCGGCGGTCGGCCGCCGCCGGGCCGTCGTCGCCGCGGCTGTCGGCGCTGTCGTGCTCGCCGGTGCGTCGGTGACCTGGGCCCTCATGACCGGGGACGCCGGGGAGGACGGAGTCCGGGCGGAGAAGGGGGCGGCCCGGACCGGGAGCGCGGACCCGCGTGAGCAGGGCGGGGAGAAGGACGAAGGCCGCAGGTCCCAGGGCAGCGATCCCTCTCCGGACGGCCGGGGGGAGGAGGGGGGCAAACCCGGTGCTGCGGCCGGCGGTTCGTCCGGTGAGCGGGACGGCGGCGACGGCGGCGGGAGCGGCACGGAACCCGGGGGAACGGACGGAAGCACCGGCGCGGAGGGTGGCGGCTCCACCGGCGGCGGGCAGTCCCCGCTTCCCACGTGCCACCCCCGGGGCGGCGGCAAGTTCGACTGCTCGGTGTGGAAGACGGCGACCTCCTACGACGCCGCCCACGAGCCGGCCGGGAAGCTCAACGCCGGCACCAACTACTTCTACTGCCAGAGGAAGCTCCCGCACCGTGAGACCTCCGGGCGCTGGACGAACGTCTGGTGGGCCAGGACCGACGACGACAGCGGCAACACGAACGTCGACGTCAGCGTCGTCTACATCAGGGGCGGCGACAACGACAGGCCCGTCCCCGGACTTCCGGTCTGCTGAACCCGCCGCGCTCGGGGGTGAGTCGCGCGGCTGGCGCGTGCCGGGGCGTGAACGGCACGGCAGCAGCGGGGACGCGCGCTCCCTGCCTCGGCGGGCGGGGCCTATCCGGAGGGTGGCAGTTCCCCCGAGCCCCGGACGACGAGTCTGGTCGGGTGCGTCATGCGGCGCGGCGGGTCGTTCGCGCCGTCCAGCCGGCGGAAGAGCAAGTCGGCGGCCGTGCGTCCGAGTTGGGCAGGGTCCTGGGCGACGACGGTGACGGCGGGCGAGAGCAGGTCGGCCAGTTCGAAGTCGTCGAACCCGACCAGTGCCACGGGACGGTCCGCCGCGGCCAGCACCCTCACGAGCGTCACCGTCACCCGGTTGTTGCCCGCGAAGAGCGCCGTGACGGGCTCGTCACCGCTCAGCATGCGCTCGGCGTCGGCCCGTACGCGCTCCGGGTCCGTCCCTCCGGGCGCCGTCCAGCTCTCGTGGACCGGGAGCCCGGCCCGGGCCATCGCGTCCCGGTAGCCGCGGAGCCTTTCGTCTGCGGTGTGGATGCCCGGCCTGTCCCCGATGAACCCGATGCGCCGGTGTCCGTGTGCGACCAGATGAGCGACGCCCTCGCGCGCTCCCGCGAAGTTGTCGGTGAGTACCTGGTCGGCCTCTATGTGCCCCGGTGGGCGGTCGACGAAGACCGTGGCCACCCCGGCTTCGATCTCCGGCTGGAGATACCGGTGGTCGTCGCTGGCCGGGACGACGACCAGTCCGTCCACCCGGCGGGCGCACAGCGCGAGGACCAGTTCCTGCTCGCGGCGCGGGTCCTCGGCGCTGGAGCCGTTGATGAGCAACGCGCCGTGCGCGCGGGCGACTTCCTCCACGGCTCGGCTGAGCGGTGCGTAGAACGGGTCGGCGAGGTCTTCCAGTACGAGGCCGATGCTGGCGGTGCGGCCCTTGCGCAGGATGCGGGCGCTGTCGTTGCGCCGGAAGCCCAGCGCGGCGATCGACTCCTGCACGCGGCGCTCGGTGTCGGGGGAGACTCCCGCCTCGCCGTTGACCACCCGGGAGACGGTCTTGAGGCCGACGCCGGCGCGGGCGGCGACGTCCTTCATGGTGGGCCTGTTCCCGTAGCGGTGCTGGGGGGTACGGGCGGCGGCGGAGCGCGCGGTCTGGGGCACGGCGGTCGATTCCCTCTCCGGGACTGTGCAGGGGCCGCGAGCAGCATAGCCCGCCCGCACGGAGTCTGGACAACGTTGTCACCAGCCGCCAGACTGATTCCCGACCGTTCCCGGCCGGGGGCGGGTATCCCGCCCCGTCCCCCAGGAGACATCGCCCCATGCACTCGGACCTCGTGGTCGCGCTCGACATCGGCGGTACCAAGATCGCGGGAGCACTGGTGGACAGGGCCGGCGCACTGATCGTACGGGCACAGCGCCCCACTCCGCCCCGGGGGGACAAGGATCAGGTGATGTCCGCGGTCGCCGGGGTCCTGGACGAACTCGCCGCGTCCCCGGACATGGCGCACGCCCGCGCGGCGGGCATCGGCAGCGCGGGCCCGGTCGACGCCAAGGCGGGCACGGTCTCGCCCGTCAACATCCCCGGCTGGCGCGAGTATCCACTGGCCGAGGGCGTGCGGGAGCTCACGGGCGGGCTGCCGGTCACACTCGTGGGCGACGGGGTCGCCATGGCGGCGGCCGAGCACTGGCAGGGCGCGGCGCGGGGGCGTACCGGCGCGCTGTGCATGGTGGTCTCCACCGGTGTCGGGGGCGGGCTCGTGCTCGGCGGTGAACTCCACCCCGGCCCCAGCGGAAACGCGGGCCACATCGGGCACATCAGCGTGGACCTGGACGGTGACAGCTGCCCCTGCGGCGGACGCGGCTGCGTCGAACGCATCGCGAGCGGCCCCAACATCGCCCGGCGGGCCCTGGAGAGGGGCTGGCGGCCCGGTGCCGACGGGGACGCCAGCGCAGCCGCCGTCGCCTCCGCGGCCCGACGGGGGGACCCGGTGGCCACAGCGTCGTTCGAGCGTGCAGCACGGGCACTGGCCGCCGGAATCGCCGCGACGGCGACGCTGGTCGAGGTCGAGATAGCCGTCGTGGGCGGAGGTGTCGCCAGGGCGGGGGAGGTCCTCTTCGCGCCGCTGCGGCGGGCGTTGGGTGATTTCGCGACCCTGTCGTTCGTGAAGGGGCTGGAGATCGCACCCGCTCAGATGGGTACGGACGCGGGACTCATCGGAGCGGCGGCGGCCTGTTGGGGCCCGCAGCGGTGCTGACGGACCGGAGTCCCCTCTCCCGCGTGATGTTGGAACATGTTGGACTCAGTTGGACTCGGTGCTGTAACTGTTGTCATAACTCCGGTCGGCGGCCTTGACGGCGCTTTGACCGTGGAGTGTCATCACTCTCCTCGCGTTCGTTTCTGTGCGGTTCGACGCCAGGAGGGTGCAAGGTCATGGCACAGTCATCGCTCGACCAGAGTTCCATACCGGGCCGTTCCGGTCCTTCCGACCCTTCCAGGCGATCTCTGCTGCGAGGCTCCGCCGCCGGCGCGGGGGCCCTGGCACTGCCCACGCTGCTGAGCGCGTGCGGTGGTCCGGGCGGTGACGGAAAGACGGTCTCGATGGGGTCCAACGCCTCGGACGCGGTGCCCCGCAAGGCGTACGCCAAGGCGTTCGCCGCGTTCGAGGAGAAGTCCGGGAAGACGGTCGAGGTCAACACCGTCAACCACGAGTCGTTCCAGGAGAACATCAACCGCTACCTCAAGGGCAGCCCGGACGACGTCTTCACCTGGTTCGCCGGCTACCGCATGCGCTTCTTCGCCGAGCAGGGCCTGCTGAGCGACATCAGCGGACTGTGGGAGAACTTCGACGGGTTCAGCCCGGCGATGAAGAAGCAGGCCACGGGCGAGGACGGCAAGCAGTACTTCGTGCCCTTCTACCTCTACCCGTGGGCCGTCTTCCACCGGAAGAGCGTCTTCGACAAGTACGGCTACGAAGTCCCCCGCACACTGGATGAGTTCCGCGCCCTGGCGAAGCAGATGGAGAAGGACGGCCTCGTTCCCATCGCCTTCGGCGACAAGGACGGCTGGCCAGCGATGGGCACCTTCGACTACCTCAACATGCGGGCCAACGGCTACGACTTCCACCTCGACCTGATGCGCGGCAAGGAGTCCTGGACCTCCAGGCGGGTCCGTGACGTCTTCGACCTGTGGCGCGGCCTGATGCCCTACCACCACAAGGGCGCCAACGGACGTACCTGGCAGGAGGCCGCGCAGACCCTCGCCGGGAAGGAGTCGGGCATGGCCGTCTTCGGACTCCCGCACCCCGGCCAGCAGTTCCCCGTGGACGAGAGGGACGACATCGACTTCTTCCCCTTCCCCGAGATCGATCCCGCGGTCGGAACGGACGCCGTCGAGGCCCCCATCGACGGATTCCTGATGTCGAAGAAGGCCAGGAACACCGCGGCGGCCGAGGAACTGCTGACCTTCCTGGCCACGCCCCGGGCCGAACTGGCCTATCTCGACGGCGATCCCAGCAACATCGCCGTCAACGAGAAGGCCGACACCGGCGGTTACGACGCCCTGCAGAAGAAGGCGGCCGAACTCGTCGCCGGGGCGAAGCAGATCAGTCAGTTCATGGACCGCGACACCCGCCCCGACTTCGCCTCGACGGTGATGATCCCGGCCATCCAGCGGTTCGTCGGCGAACCCGACGACATCGACGGCCTGCTGCGCGACATCGAAAGCCAGAAGAAGAACATGTTCAAGACCGACTGACCGGAAAGCGACGCGCCCGTGCAGAACAGCAGTGCGCAGCGCGCCCGACGCCGGGGCACGCGCCGCTACTCCCCGCGTGACCTCGCCGTCCTGGGCCTGCTGCTGGGAATACCGGTCCTGATCGACCTCGTCGTCGTCTGGGGCCCCACCCTCGCCTCCGTCGCGCTCTCCTTCACCGACTGGGACGGCCTCTCGGAGCTGTCGTGGGTCGGGACGGACAACTACCACAGCCTCTTCACCGACTACCCGCCCTTCTGGCCCGCCGTGGGCAACAACCTGCTCTGGCTGGCCTTCCTCGGCCTCGTCGCCACCCCGTTCGGGCTGCTGCTGGCCGTACTCGTCGACAGAGGGGTGCGCTTCAGCCGCTTCTACCAGTCGACGCTGTACATGCCGGTGGTGCTCTCGCTGGCCGTCGTGGGATTCATCGCCCAGCTCGTCTTCTCCCGCGACCAGGGCGCCCTCAATGCCGTGCTGGGCCGCCAGGACAACCCCGTCGACTGGCTCGGCGACCCCGGCCTGAACATCTGGATGATCCTGCTGGCCGCCGCGTGGAGACACGTCGGCTACGTGATGATCCTCTACCTGGCGGGCCTGAAGGCGGTCGACCCGACGCTGAAGGAGGCCGCGTCCATCGACGGGGCGAGTGAGCGGCAGACCTTCTTCTCGGTCGTCCTTCCCACGTTGCGCCCCGTGAACGTCGTCGTCGGCGTCATCACCGTCATCGAGGGACTCCGCGCCTTCGACATCGTCTACGCCGTCAACAAGGGGCGCAACGGGCTGGAGCTGCTCTCCGTCCTGGTCACCGACAACATCGTCGGCGAGGCCAGCCGCATCGGCTACGGCTCCGCCATCGCCACCGTGCTGCTCGTCGTCTCGCTGGGGTTCATCGTGACGTATCTGGTCCACGAACTCAGAGGGGAGCGTGAGCGATGACCGCGCCGCCCGCCGCCTCGCAAGAGGCCACGCCGTCCGTCCTCCCGCCACGTCCGCCCGCTGCGCCGGCCGGGCGGGGCACCGCCCGCCGGGGCGGCTGGGGCACGCACCTCTTCCTCGCCGCCGTCTCACTGGCCTTCCTCGCGCCGCTTCTGCTGGCGGTCTACGCCTCCCTGCGGCCGTACGAGGAGACCGCGAGGGACGGCTACTTCTCCCTGCCCAGCAGCCTCTCCCTGGACTACTACCGGCAGGCGTTCGTCGACTCCGGCATGACCAAGTACTTCGTCAACTCGCTGCTCGTCGCCGTGCCCGGCGTGCTCATCGTGCTCTTCCTGGCCTCCTTCGTCGCCTTCGCCGTGGCCCGGCTGCGCCTTCGCGGACAGTTGCTGCTCCTGGTGATGTTCACCGCGGGCAACCTGCTGCCGCAGCAGGTGATCGTCACCCCGCTGTACGTGCTCTTCAACCGGGTGCCGCTGCCGTACTGGATGTCGGATTCGATGACGATGTACGACTCGCTGTGGGCCGTGCTCGCCGCGCAGGTCGGATTCCAGCTCGGCTTCTGCGTCTTCGTGCTCTCCAACTTCATGCGCGCCCTGCCGCAGGAGATCCAGGAGGCGGCGATCGTCGACGGCGCCGGAGTGTGGACGCGTTACTGGCGCATCACCCTCCCGCTGTGCCGCCCCGCCCTGGCGGCCCTGGGCACCCTGGAGTTCACCTGGATGTACAACGACTTCCTGTGGGCGCTCGTCTTCGTCTCCGACGGTGACAAACTGCCCATCACCTCCGCGCTGAACAACCTGCGGGGCCAGTTCTTCACCGACTACAACCTGCTGGCCGCCGGTTCCGTCCTCGTGGCCCTCCCCACGCTGCTGGTCTTCCTGCTGCTCCAGCGGCACTTCATCGCGGGGCTCACCCTGGGGGCGAGCAAGAACTGACGCCGGCGGCACGGGCGTACTCGGACGGCGGGACGCCCACCGTCGCGGTGAAGTCCCGTACGAGATGGGCCTGATCGCTGTAGCCCAGTTCCGCCGCCAGACGTGCCCAGTCCGGTCCCGGGCGCGCGGCAGCCGCCTCGAGCGCCTCGTGGATGCGGTAACGCAGGATCACCCACTTGGGACTCACGCCGACGCAGGAGGAGAAGAGCCGCTGCAGCGCGCGCACCGACATCCCTTCGCGGTCGGCGAGCTGGCCGACGCGCCGGATGCCGCGGTCGGTGCGCACCCGGTGCGCCAGCTCCATCGCACGCTCCGCGGCCGGGTCCGCCGCCGGGCCGAGAGCGAGCAGGAACTCGTCCACGGCGGCGACCCTCGCGTCCTCGTCCTCGGGCGTGAGGACGGCCTCCGGTGTGTCCTGCGCCGCCGGGAAGCAGGCGCCGAGCGGCAGCCGCACACCCGTCAGCGCCGAGAGGGGCCGGCGGTCCTCCGCGGGCAGGAACGGGCGGAAACCGCCGGGACGGAACTGCACGCCGCACACCCGGCCCGTGCCCTGCAGCGTGATCGAGAACAGCCCGAGGCCCACGCCCGAGACCTCTGCGGCGGGCGGCGACGAACCGTGGCGCTGGAAGACCAGATTCACCGACGGGTGCGGCACGACCTGCGAGAGACAGGGCGCAGGAAGATCCCAGTCGATCAGCCAGTAGTGCTCCACGTGCGGGCGCAGCGCCGCGGCGGCCGGGCGGCGCCGGAAGCGGACGCGGGAGAAGAGCTCGGACGCGCCCAGAATCCCCCGTGTGTCCCGCCGGGGCACTCGCCCGTACGGTCCGTCCTGCCCGTCCTGCCCGTCCTGCCCTTCCTGTCCGCCGGGGCCCGGGCGCCGGCCCGGCGGCACCGGACCCTCCTGAGGGTGCCCACCTGCCATGACGGCGATCCTATGCCCGGCGGTGTCGCGTTTGTTCAAGCCGCGGTCCTTGCGGCGGCCGTAGCGTCCCGGCCATGAGAGACGATTTCGCCGGTCTGCTGGAGGGCGCCGCCCGCCGGGCCCGTCCCGTCGTGCGCGAGGTGGAGGACGGACTGCTCGGCGCCCCCACGCCGTGCGCGGAGTACGACGTGCGCGCCCTGCTCAATCATCTTCTGCTCGTGGTGGTCAACTTCCAGGCCCTCGCCGTCAGGGAAAGCGCGGATTTCTCCGCCACGCCCGACTACGTGGGCGAGGGCGGCTGGCGCACGAGATTCGAGGAGGAGACCGCACGCCTGGTGGAGGTCTGGTCGGCACCCGGAGCGCTGGAGGGAACCTCCCCGGGGATGGGGCTGCCGCAGCGCACGGTGGGCGGGATGGTGCTGGGCGACCTGACCGTGCACGCCTGGGACCTCGCACGCGCCACCGGCCGGGAATACGCCCCGTACGGGCCCGGCGTGCCGTTGCTGGAGGAGAGTCTGGGAGCGCTGGCCCCCACGGCACGGAGGATGAAGGTCTTCGGCGAGCCCTTCCCCCTCCCGGACGGCGCCTCCGCCTTCGAGCGGGTCCTCGCCGTCACGGGCCGCGACCCCGGCTGGAGCCCTCCCGCGACGGTCTGAACCCCCGGGCGCACGGCGCTTCACCGCCCGTCTTTCCAGGCGGGCCCCGGCCGTCCCTCCGCCCGCACCCCCTTCCGTCCGTGCGGAGCGGGCCGTTCCCTGTACGGAGGCGGCCCGCTCTGCCGTGATGCGGCGGAATACGCCGCGTGCGCCGGGTTTTGCGACGGCGGCGCCCCCGCGCGTTTCCGTGGCAGGGTGGAACGGGCAGCGTGAAACGGGGGGCGACACAAGAGGGGGAACCGACCGTGATCGTGTGGCTCAACGGCGCCTTCGGCGCGGGCAAGACCACAGCGGCGCACGAACTGTTGGATCTGCTTCCGGGAAGCACACTCTGCGACCCGGCGCTTGTCGGCAGGGGGCTGAGATGCATGCTCCCCAAGGAACGCCTCGCGCAGATCGACGACTACCAGGAGCTGCCCTCCTGGCGTCGGCTGGTGGCCGACACCGCGGCCGCGCTGCTCACGGAGGTGCCGGGACCTCTGATCATTCCGATGACCCTGCTGCGGCAGGAGTACCGGGACGAGATATTCGGTGCGCTCGCCGCCCGCCGCATACCGGTCAGGCATGTGCTGCTGCACGCGGATGAAACGATCCTTCGCGCACGTATCGAACAACGTGCGGACGCCGACGGAAAGCTGGACCACGTCTGGTTCGGCAGCAAGCTCCCCGACTACGCGGCGGCTCTGCCCTGGCTCACCGAGGACGCCCACACCGTGGAGACCTCCGGGCTGACCCCGCGGCAGACCGCGGAAGCCGTCGCGGGCGCGCTGCGCGAGGGCGCAGGGAACCTCGACATCGTGCAGACGCCCGAGCCGACCGCCGAGACCGTGGCCGCCGGGGTGCTCCTCTTCGACGAGCGGGGCCGTGTGCTGCTGGTGGACCCGACCTACAAGCCCGGCTGGGAGTTCCCCGGTGGCGTCGTCGAACCGGGTGAGGCACCGGCCCGCGCCGGGGTCCGCGAGGTCGCCGAGGAGCTGGGCCTGCACCTGGACGCCGACCCGCGGCTGCTGGTCACCGACTGGGAACCGCCGCGGCCGCCCGCGTACGGCGGTCTGCGTCTCCTCTTCGACGGCGGACGCCTGACACGGGAGGAGATCAGGGGGCTGCTGCTGCCCGGCGCCGAGTTGCGCGAATGGCGCTTCGTGACCGAGGAAGAGGCCGCCGGACTGCTGCCGCCCGTGCGCCTGGAGAGGCTGCGGGGGGCGCTGCGTGCCCGCGCGAGGGGCTGCCCCCTCTACCTGGAGGCCGGCGTCCCGGTCGGTGCCCCGGCGGGACCCCCGGAGGCAGCCGGCGGCGGGGAGCCCGCGGGATAGCTCCCCGGACGGCCCCTGCCGTCAGGCGCGCTGCGCGTACCCCAGCAGGAAGAGTGCCTCCGCAACCGACAGCCGCTCCAGCTCCTCCGGCGAGACGCTCTCGTTGACCGCGTGGATCTGCGCCTCCGGCTCGCTCAGCCCGATCAGCAGGATCTCCGCCCGCGGATAGAGCGAGGCGAGGGTGTCGCACAGCGGGATCGAGCCGCCCTGCCCCGCGATCTGCATCTCCTGCCCGTCGTAGGCCGCACGCAGTGCCGCGGCCATCGCACGGTAGGCCGGACTGCCGGTGTCCGCGCTGAACGGCTGCCCCTGGCCCGTCACTTCGGCGCTCAGCCGCGCACCCCACGGCACGTGCGACTCCAGGTGGGAGATGAGGGCCTCGGTCATCTTCACCGTGTCCGCGCCCGGCGGCACCCGCAGGCTGACAGCCGCACGCGCACTGGCCTGGACGGATGCCGTGGCCCCCACGACGGGCGGGCAGTCGATGCCCAGCACCGTGACCGACGGCCGCGCCCAGATGTCCTCGGCGACGTTGCCGGTGCCCGTCAGGGCGACACCGTCGAGTACGCGCGCGTCCCTGCGGAAGTCCTCCTCCGGATACTCCAGACCCTCCCAGCCCGCGCCCGGCTCCACACCGTCGATGACCGTGGCACCGTCGGCGTCACGCACCGAGTCGAGAGTGCGCAGGAGCGCCGCCAGCGCGTCCGGGGCGGCGCCTCCGAACTGGCCGGAGTGGAGGTTGCCCTCCAGCGTCTCCACCCGCACGTGGAGCACGCACATCCCGCGCAGCGAGGCCGTCACCGTCGGCAGGCCCGCGCGGAAGTTGCCCGTGTCGCCGATGACGACGGTGTCGGCCTCCAGGAGCTGCGGGTGCGCCTCGGCGTACCGCTGGAGACCGCCGGTGCCCTGCTCCTCCGAGCCCTCCGCGATGAACTTCACGGTCACCGGGACGCCGCCGGCGGCGCGCAGCGCCCGCAGCGCCAGCAGATGCATGACGATGCCGCCCTTGCAGTCGGCGGCGCCGCGCCCGTACCAGCGTCCGTCGCGCTCGGTCAGCGTGAACGGCGGCGTGTGCCAGGCGTTCTCGTCCAGCGGGGGCTGAACGTCGTAGTGCGCGTACAGCAGGACTGTCGGAGCGCCCTCAGGGCCGGGCAGCACGCCGTAGACGGACTGGGTGCCGTCCGGGGTGTCGAGCACGGACACGTCCTGGAAGCCCTCGGAGCGCAGCGCGCCGGCCACCCAGCTCGCCGCTGCCTCGCACTCGCTCACGGGGAACTGGGCCGGGTCCGCCACCGACTTGAAGGCGACCAGCTCGGCCAGTTCTGTACGGGCACGCGGCATGAGACCGGCGACGGCCGCGGCGACGGCACCGCCGGGGTCCGTGTGCTCTTCCGTGCCGCTGGACTGGCTGAGTGTCATGGGAACGCTCCTCGTGGGCGCGGCGTTGGGCACCTGTGTATGCGGTCTGTGTGCGGTGCACGCGCACAGAAGACGCCGTCGATCCTCCCACAGCGAGTCGCGGGGGCCCGGGGCCGTAGGATGCGACAGGCCGCAGCAAAGCCGAGGTCGAGCGGAGCGGAAGCACATCGTGAGCAGCGAGAACGCAGCCGGGGCAGAGGACCGGGGCGGAGACGGGAACGCGGAGGCGGCCCGGAGCGATCAGCGGCGCCCGGGTGGCGAGCGGGAGCTGAGCGGGGGTCAGGATCCGGGCGGGGAGCGTCTCCCGGACGAGGAGGGGCACAACCCGGTCTGGGACGTCGTCGTGGTCGGCGCCGGTCCCGCAGGCGCCTCGGCGGCCTATGCGGCGGCAGTCGCCGGCCGCCGCGTGCTGCTGCTGGAGAAGGCCGAACTGCCCCGGTACAAGACCTGCGGCGGCGGCATCATCGGCCCTTCACGTGACGCGCTGCCCCCCGGGTTCGACCTGCCGCTGCGCGACCGCGTGCACGCGGTGACGTTCTCGCTGAACGGCAGACTGAGCCGCACCAGACGCTCCCGGAACATGCTCTTCGGACTGGTCAACCGGTCCGACCTCGACAACGAACTGGTCCAGCACGCCGTCAAGGCCGGGGCCGAGGTGCGTACCGGCGTGTCCGTCGCCCGCGTCGAGCAGCACGGTGCCTCCGTGCCCGACCGGCGCACCGTCGCCGTCGTGCTCGCCGGGCAGGAACAGCCCGTACTCGCACGCGCCGTGGTCGGCGCCGACGGCAGCGCCGGGCGGATCGGCGCACATGTCGGCGTCAAGGCGGACCAGGTCGACCTCGGGCTGGAGGCCGAGATCCCGGTGCCCGCCAGCGTCGCCGAGGACTGGGCGGGCCGGGTGCTGATCGACTGGGGCCCCATGCCCGGCAGTTACGGCTGGGTCTTCCCCAAGGGGGACACGCTCACCGTCGGAGTCATCTCCGCACGCGGTGAAGGCGCCGCGACCAAGCGGTACCTGGAGGACTTCGTGGACCGGCTCGGACTGGCCGGATTCGAACCGAGCATCTCCTCCGGGCACTTGACCCGCTGCCGCTCCGAGGACTCCCCGCTCTCCCGCGGCAGGGTGCTGGTGTGCGGCGACGCGGCAGGGCTGCTGGAGCCGTGGACACGCGAGGGCATCTCCTTCGCGCTGCGCTCGGGGCGCCTGGCGGGGGAGTGGGCCGTACGTATCGCGGAGTCGCACGACGCGGTGGACACCCGCAGGCAGGCGCTGAACTACGCCTTCGCCCTCAAGGCCGGATTGGGCGTGGAGATGGGGGTCGGACGGCGGATGCTGAACGTCTTCGCACGCCGTCCAGGGATGCTGCACGCCGCGCTCACCGGCTTCCGGCCCGCGTGGAACGTCTTCGCGCGCTTCACACGCGGGGCGACGTCGCTGGCCGACGTGGTGCGCACGCATCCGGTCGCCCGGCGCGCGCTGGACACGCTGGACAAGCAGTGACGCGCTGACCCGGCTGCGGGGGCCGCCCGCCGGTGGCCCGCCCGGGGCCCCGGGCGGCGGGGCCGCTCCCGCTCCAGTTGCCGGCCGCTCCCGCCCGGCACGCTGTGCTGAGCCGGCTCAGACGCCGGGCGCTCCCCGCTGCCCCGCCGCCCCGGGGCCCCCGGAGTGCTGCGTGTCCTGCGTGATCCGGAAGACCGGGTACTTGGGGGCCGCCGCGAGCAGTTCCTCGTCGGTCGACTCCGCGCTGAGCCCCTTGAAGAACGCGGAGACCTCCCAGCTCCACTTCTTGATGTAGGCACGCAGTACGTCGGGCTTGTCCTCGTCGGCCAGTTCCACCGCGCGGAAAGCCTCGACGTGCTTGCCCTTGTGCAGTTCGCCGCCGCCGGCCGCGCGCATGTTGTGGGTCCACTGGACGTGGCCGCGCGGGGCGACGAGGTACCGGCTGCCGTGGAGGGGGAGCGGGTTGACGGGCGTACGGCGCCACTCACCGCTCTTGCGGCCGCGGACGGCGAGTACGCGGGAGCCGGCGAGGCTGACTCCGCGGCGGGCGAGCCAGGCGACGGTGGGGTTGAGTACGCGGCGTGTGAACCGGTCGGGTCTGATGAAGTGTGCGCTGGTCATGGCGGTGGGCCTTTCGTGAGCGGTCGCAGAGGGGCCGGAGGTAACCAGTGAGAGAGAGCACTGCTCTCACTCAAGTGCAGTGTTGCATGATCGGTGCACTGATTCAAGAGCACTGCTCTCGTTATTGGTCACTGCTCCGAAAGCTGGCACACTGAGGCACATGACCGGGATCCAGGGAGCCAGGGAGCGGGCGCGCGGCGAGATCACCGCCGCCATCAAGGACGAGGCGCGCAGACAGCTCGCCGAGGGCGGCGCGGCCAAGCTCTCCCTCCGCGCGGTCGCCCGCCGCCTGGGCATGGTCTCCTCGGCGCTCTACCGCTACTTCCCCGGCCGTGACGACCTGCTCACCGCCCTGATCACCGACTCCTACGACGCGCTGGGCGCCGCCGCCGAGGCGGCCCTGGCGGACTCCACGGCACAGGGCGACTCCCACCTCGCGCGCTGGCAGGCGGTCTGCCGCGCCGTACGGGCATGGGCCCTGGCTCACCCGCACGAGTACGCCCTCATCTACGGCTCACCCGTCCCCGGATACGCGGCCCCCGACTCCACCACGGGGCCCGCAGCCCGAGCGGCCCTGACGCTGGTCGCCGTCGCCGCGGACGCTCACGCCGCCGGAGCCCTGCGGGTCAGCGGTCCCGACGGCTCCGCTGACGGTCCCCTCCACCCCGGGACCCCTCACCCGCCTCCCGCGCCCGCGGCCGTCATCGAGGACGCACGCGCGCTGACCGAGCGGCTCGGCGTCGCACTGCCCGCGTCCGCGATGGCCGAACTGGCCGCCGCCTGGGCGCAGTTGTTCGGCCTGCTGAGCTTCGAGCTGTTCGGCCAGCTGGAGCGCGTCATCGACGCGCGCGACGCCTTCTTCGACCACGCCGCCACCGGTCTCGCCCGTCAGGTGGGCCTGGCCTGACCGAGGGGATGTCCGGGTCCGTCCCGGGCCGGCTCGGCCGACGGCTCCGCCCCGTCCCGCCGGCGGCGGGCCAGCGGCCCGGCGGCACGCCGAACAGCCCTTCCCCGGGCCGTGTTCGCGCTGCCGGTCACCATGACGCGTGGGGCGCCCGTGACTTCGGTGAATGAAGACATGGTCGCGCTCCCACGCAATCAGAGCGCTTTCCCTTTTCATCTCTTGACCGTTCTGGCCCTCCGGGATTGACTGCCCTGTCGTCAAGTGCCGGGTGCACCGGTCCCCATGACCGCAGAAGGAGATCCGAGTGGCCGAAAACGTCAGCCGACGCAGCGTGTCCAGGTCATCCACGGGCGCCGCCGTCCTCGGCCCGCAGGCGTCCGCGGCACCGTCCGCGGCCACGCCCGCCGCTGCCGAACCGGCCGCCCGCACTCTCTCCGGGTCTTCCGAGCCTTCCGGGCCGTCCGGACGGCCGGCGGCCCCCGGCACCCGCGGCGACGACAGGACCGAGCACCGCGTGCGGGAACTGCTTGCCCGGATGACGGTCGAGGAGAAGTTCGGGCAGCTGCAGCAGCTGACGTGGAACCCCGACACCGGCCCCGGAGAAGGCCAGAACGAGGCCGCCCGCGAGGCCGCCGCCGAGGGCCTGCTGGGATCGGTCCTCAACATCACGGGGGCCGCGGAGTGCAACGAGCTCCAGCGGATCGCCGTCGAGGAGTCACGGCTGGGAATACCGCTGGTCTTCGGGCTCGACGTCGTCCACGGCTTCCTGACCACCTTCCCCGTGCCGCTGGCACAGGGCGCCAGCTTCGACCCGGAAGTGGTGATACGGGACGCGGAGGTGAGCGCCCGCGAGGCGGCGTCCTGGGGCGTGCACTGGACGTTCGCGCCGATGGCCGACGTCAGCCGCGAGCCCCGCTGGGGGCGCGTCGCCGAGGGCAGCGGCGAGGACCCGTATCTGACGGCGCGTCTCACGGCGGCAAAGGTGCGCGGCTACCAGGGCGAGGACTACGGCGCCCCGGGCCGTCTCGCCGCCTGCGTCAAGCACTTCGTCGGCTACGGCTTCCCCGAGGGCGGCCGGGACTACAACACCGTCGACATCTCCGAACGGCGGCTGCGCGACGTGGCGCTGCCGCCGTTCAAGGCCGCCGTGGATGCCGGAGTGGCCACCGTGATGGCCGCGTTCAACACGGTCAACGGACTTCCCGCGCACGCCAACGCGCACCTCCTGTCCGGAGTCCTGCACGAGGAGCTGGGCTTCGACGGCTTCGTCGTCGGCGACTACAACGGAGTGCGGGAGCTGATCGCGCACGGTGTCGCCGCAGGCGGGGCGGACGCAGCACGGCTCGCGCTCGGGGCCGGTGTCGACATGGAGATGGTCAGCACCACCTACGCCGAGAACGGCAAGGAGCTGCTGGAATCCGGGAAGATCACCCCCGAACGGCTGGACGACGCCGTCACCCGCATCCTGCGCGTCAAGACCCGGCTCGGCCTGTTCGAGAACCCCTACGCTGACGAGGACGGCCAGATCGCGCGTCCCACCGACGCGGCACGGCGTCACGCGCGCGAGGCCGCCGCCGGCTGCATGGTCCTGCTGAAGAACGAACAGCGCACTCTCCCCTTCGGCAAGGATGTCTCCTCGCTCGCCGTCATCGGCCCGCTCGGCGACGACTCCTGGGAACTGCACGGCACATGGGCCGGTCCGGGCTCGCGCGAGTTCCCCGCGGTGTCCGTGCTGGAGGGGGTCAGGAGGGCCGTACCGGAGGCG
This sequence comes from Streptomyces sp. TAA204, assembly GCF_000424965.1. NCBI lineage: Bacteria > Bacillati > Actinomycetota > Actinomycetes > Kitasatosporales > Streptomycetaceae > Streptomyces > Streptomyces sp. TAA204. Next base: position 125,590 of record NZ_AUKW01000010.1, on the reverse strand, counting down.
GAGGTGACCTTCGTCCGCGGGTGCGAGGTCACCGGCGGCGACACCGGCGGGTTCGCCCGTGCCGCGGCGGCCGTACGGGCGTCCGAGGCCGCGGTCGTCGTGGTGGGGGAGAGGGCGGGGGACAGCGGAGAGGCCGCGGCCCGCAGCGACATCACTCTCCCCGGCGCCCAGGCAGCGCTGGTGCGTGAAATCGCACGCACCGGCAAGCCGTTCGCGGTGGTGGTCCTCGCGGGCCGTCCGCTGGCGCTCTCCGGTGTCGAAGAGTCCTCGCCGGCGATCCTCAACGCCTGGCACCCCGGTCTGGAGGGCGGCAACGCCGTCGCCGACGTCCTGTTCGGCGAGGTGAACCCCGGCGGGAAGCTTCCCGCGACCTTCCCCCGTGCGGTGGGCCAGCTCGCCGAGCACTACGCGCACGAGAACACGGGCCGCCCCTACGACCCGGACGACAAGTACACCTCCAAGTACCTCGACCTGCCCCACGGCCCCCTCTTCCCCTTCGGCCACGGCCTCAGCTACACCACTTTCGGCTACTCCGGGCTCACGCTGAGCCGGGAACGCGTGAGCGCGCGGGACGTGCACGAGGGCTCGGCGAGGGTCGAGGTGACGGTGGAGGTGGCCAACACCGGGCAGTGCGCGGGTGATGAGGTCGCACAGCTCTACGTCCGGGACAAGGTCGCCAGCCTTGCGCAGCCGGTGCGGCGCCTGCGGGGCTTCGAACGGGTCACGCTGGAGGCGGGTGAGCGGCGGACGGTCGTCTTCGAACTGGGCGCCGACGACCTGGGTTTCCACACCAACGACCCCAGGGGCGAACTCCTCGTCGAACCCGGGGAGTTCGAGATCTACGCCGGAGGCAGCTCGGAGGCGGACCTGTGTACGACGCTCACGCTGACCTGACCTGACCTGACCTGACCTGACCTGACCTGACCTGACCTGACTTGGCACAGCACAGCACAGCACAGCACAGCACAGCACAGCACAGCACAGCACAGCACGGCAGGCACGCAGGCCGTACGGGCGGTCACCGGACGGGGCGGAGACGCCCGTCCGGTGACCGTGCGCGGGTGTGCCGGGCGTGTTTGTGGCGGTGACCGGACGAAGCCGTCAGGGCAACCCCGCCGGTCACCTGCGGGTCATTCGGCGATCTCCGCCCGTACGGTCCAGGCGACTCCGGCCGCGAGCACGGCCAGCAGGGCGACCGTCGTGAGCGCAGCCGTCAGGGAGAACCACTCCGCGAGGAACCCGATAGCGACAGGCCCCAGCAGCATCCCGCCGTAGCCGAGGGTCGAGGCCGCCGCCACCCCGCTCGGGCCCGCGAGAGCGCCGGCGCGGGCCACAGCGACGGGGAAGAGGTTTGCCAGGCCCAGTCCGGTGATCACGAAGCCGGTCAGGACGAGCCACACCGAGGGCGCCAGCGAGCCCAGCAGCATGCCCGCTCCGGCCGTGAGGCCGCCCGCGGTCAGTGAGCGGCTCTGGCCGAGCCGTTCGAGCAGCGCCGTGCCGCTCAGACGGCCCACCGTCATGGCGAGCGCGAAGACGGAGTACCCGGCGGCGGCGAGTCCGGGACCGGCGCCGAGGTCGTCGGCGAGGTGCAGGGCGCTCCAGTCGGCGAGGGCACCCTCGCCGTAGGCCGTGCACATCGCGATCAGCCCCAGCCCCAGGACCAGCTTGCGGGTCCGGCCCTTCAGGGAACGGGCGCCGGGGGCATGTTCACTTCCCGGACCGGAGTCCTGGGCGGTGCCCGCCCCGTCCCGCGTGGACCCGGCCGGTTCCGGCGGCGGTGAGCCGGACGGCCCCGGGGGTGCCGGGTGTCTCAGCAGCGTGGGCCCCGCAGCAGCGGTCACGGCGAGGCCGACGGCGGTGAGCAGCAGCAGATGGCGGGTGGGCGTCAACTGGCCGGCCACCAGGCCGCCCAGGCCCGCGCCGAGCATCCCGCCCAGGCTGAACGCGGCGTGGAAGGCGGGCATGACGGGACGGCGCATGGCGGCGATCAGATCGACGGCCGCGGCGTTCATCGCCACGTTCAGTGCTCCGTAGGCCGCTCCGAAGACGAGGAGTACGACTCCCAGCCAGAGCGCGGAGCGGGTCAGGGGCGGCAGGGCGACGCCCAGCGCGAGCAGGACGCCGGCGGCGACGGTCACGGCATGGCTGCCGAAGCGGTGGCACAGTCGTCCTGTCGCCATCATGGTGATCACGCCGCCCGCGGACACGCCGAGCAGGGCGAGTCCGAGAGTGCCCGGGGACGCCCCGGTCTGCTCCTTGATCGCCGGGATGCGCACCACCCAGCCGGCGAAGAGGAAGCCGTCCATGGCGAAGAAAGCGGTGATGGCGATACGGAGGCGGCGCCTGACCGGATCTGCGGGGGCGGCCCCGGCGGGAGCACCGCCGCGCCCCTTCGGACCGGCAAGCGCCGACCGTATTTTGTTCAGTGTCGACACAAAGCGACAATAGAGGGGTGACCCCCACGCGTACAAGCAAACTGGAGAGAGGCCGCAGCGCCCTCGGCCCGGCACTGGAACTCGTCCACACCGGCAGAGCGCCCACGCGCGCCGTCCTCACCGCCGAACTCGGCGTGACACGGGCGACCGCCGGGGCAGTCGCCGCCGAGCTGGAGACGCTCGGTCTGATCACGGTCGACTCCCGGCCCGGCGGCGCCTCCGGCACCCAGGGCCGCCCCTCGCACCGGCTCTCCGTCAACCCTGACGGGCCCGTCGTGCTCGCCGCGCAGGTGCACGCCGACGGCTTCCGCGCGGCGCTCGTCGGCCTCGGCGGCCGGATCGTCGCCACGGCGCCCGGATCCGGCACGGTCGCCGCCGACCCGGCACACGTGCTGCGCGAAGTCGTCGGGGCAGGAGCCGGGCTGCTCCGGGAGACCGGGCGCCGCTGCGTGGGAGCCGGGCTCGCCGTCCCCTCCGCCGTCGCCGAGCCGGAGGGGACCGCGCTCAACCCGCTGCACCTCGCCTGGGAAGCAGGCGCCCCCGTACGGGAGATCTTCACCCGCAGCCTGGCGGACGCCCGCATTCCCGGGCTCTGCGGCAGCAGGCCCGCCGCCGGCTTCGCCGCCAACGACATCAACCTCGCCGCACTCGCCGAGCACCGTCACGGGGCCGGCCGCGGCGCCCAGGACCTGCTCGTCGTGGGCACCGGCCACCGTGGCGTCGGCGGTGCTCTGGTGCTCGACGGCCGTCTCCACACCGGCAGTTCGGGGCTCGCCCTGGAGGTCGGGCATCTCACCGTCGACCCCGGCGGACGCCCGTGCCACTGCGGCAGCCGAGGCTGCCTGGACGTGGAGACCGACCCGCTGGCGTTCATCGAGGCGGCCGGGCGTGAACCGGGCCCGGAGGTCTCGCTGCTGCAGCGCTCGCAGGAGCTGATCCGCACCGGGTACGCCACGGACCCGGCGGTCCGCACCGCCGTCGGGACACTCATCGACCGGCTCGGCCTCGGTCTGGCCGGACTCGTCAACATCCTCAACCCCGACCGCGTCATCCTCGGCGGTCTGCACCGCACCCTGCTGGAGACGGACGGGGACCGGCTGCGTGCCGTGGTCGCCGACAGGAGCCTGTGGGGCCGGAGCGGCGGTGTGCCGGTGCTGCCGGGCTCGCTGCGGCACAACAGCCTGGTGGGAGCGGCGGAGTTGGCGTGGCAGCCCGTCCTCGACGATCCGCTGGGAACACTGGCAGCATGATGGCCGTGTGCATCAGAGCCGGGCGTGAAGCGGATCTGAGGCGCCTTCAGGACGTCGAACGGGCCGCGGGCCGCTGCTTCCGCGACGTGGGCATGGATCCGGTCGCGGACGATGTGCCGCCTCCGCTGAGTGCCCTGCGGCGCTACGCCGCCGACGGCGGACTGTGGGTGGCCGCGGAGGGCGAGGAGGAACCTGCCGTGGCCTACGTCCTGGCCGAGTCCCTCGACGGCAACGTCCACATAGAACAGGTCTCCGTCCACCCGGACGCCGCGCGGCGGCGCATCGGCAGATCACTGATCGAGCACGTGGCGGCTCGCGCGGAGGCAGCGGGGACGCCCGCGCTCACCCTGTGCACCTTCGCCGAAGTGCCGTGGAACGCGCCGTACTACGAGCGCTGCGGTTTTCGCGTCCTCGCCCCCGCCGAACTGACGCCCGGACTGCGCAGGATCCGCGCGGAGGAGGCGCTGGCGGGCCTGGACCGCTGGCCCCGGGTGTGCATGCGCCGCGATCTGCGAGCGGGGTGACCGCCCGGACTCCGGTGCCGCAGTAGCGCACTCCCCGCCCGGACGGCGGCACGGAGGTGCCCTCCCGGCGCTCGCGGTACTACTGTCGTGCGGTGACCAGAGCTCAGATCGCCGCCAGCCGGTACGTCAGCCTCGTGACCTTCCGCCGCAACGGCACCGCCGTGCCCACGCCCGTATGGGCCGTCGAGGACGAGGGCGAACTCCTCGTGTGGACCCGCGCGGACAGCGGGAAGGTCAAACGCGTGCGCAACGGTACCCGCGTCACCGTGACCGCGTGCGACGTCCGTGGACGCACCGCCGAGGACGCCCAGCCGGTGGAGGGCACCGCGAGGCTGATGACGGAGCCCGGCGGGCTGGAGCGGGTGCGCAGGGCGATGACCCGCAAGTACGGCTGGCAGTTCCGTGTGACCGACTCGGGCGGCGCGCTGCTCAGGTTCGGCAAGCGCCCGCACGTCGGGATCGCCGTCTCCCTCTGACGCGCGGCGCGGCCGCACAGGTACCCCGGGCCTCCCGTGACGTCGGCGTCGGCCGCTGGCGACGCGAGCACTACCCGCGGGGGCTACGCGGCCCGCCGGCCGCGGGACGAGGCGAGTGCCCCTCCGCGGCGGCTCCCGGCGCAGAGGCGCAGCCCCGGCCCGTCCCCGTCACCGGGGAGCTGACCGGCGTCCTCAGGCGTGTGCCGCGCGGGGATCCCGCATCTGCTGTGCCGCGGACACGGTCTCGCCGGAGGCGTTCGCCTCGCCGGCCGCCCCTCCCGGCAGGGCGCCCGCAGCGGCGAGCGCGGGCAGTGCGGGCGTCGTACCGGGAACGGCGGCGGGACGCAGCGGCGTACCGAGGACGACGGGAAGCGTGAACCACACCACCTTCCCCGAACCGTCGTTCTGCGCACGCATGCCCCAGGTGTCGCTGACGGCCTCGATGAGGGCCAGGCCACGGCCGTTCGTCGCGCTCGACTCCGCCGCCCTTACGCACGGCAGCCGCGGATCGTGGTCCCGCACGGAGACGGTGAGCCGGTCGCGCAGCCAGACCAGTTCGACGGTGCAGTGCTTGTCGGGGCCGGTGTGGCGGTGGACGTTCGTCAGCAGCTCGGTCACGCCCAGCGCCGCGGCGTCGATGAGCGGGTCCAGCCGCCAGTGGCGCAGCTGCGCCGTGATGATCCGGCGCACCTGCCCGATCCGTGAGGGCAGCGCCTCGAACTCGACCGCGCAATGGGTGCGCGACCGTGCGGCGGCCCTGCCGGTCATGGCAGCGGCTCCCCGGTCGTGCGTGCGCCGGGGAGGCGCGAGGGGCATGTGATGAAGGACACACGGCCAGGATGGGCGGCGCCCGGCCGTCCCGCAACGCGAGCCCGCCGGCGGCCGACCGTCACCCGGCTGCTGCCGGGCTGCCGCCGTACGGCCGTCCGTACGGTTTCAGGCTCCCAGGACCCCGCGTTCGGCTGCGGCCTTGGCACGGGCCGTGCGCACCGCGCTCAGCAGGCCCGCCCGTCTGCCGAGGCCGAACCGCAGCACGTAGCGCGTGCCGCCGAGGGTTGCCAGAGCGCTGTCCTGCATGCCGTAACCGCTGATCCGCACCTTTTCCACGGGAGCGCTGTCGATCTCGCTCCCGTAGCTGGTCATCAGCACCAACTGTCCGTCCCGTACCTGGACATGGCCCGCACGGGTGAGTGAGCGCATCATCCGCCGTATCCGGACCCCGCCCGTGTCGTACTCCGGCTCCGCCACGGTTACCTCCCACCAGTCCACAGCGGCCCCGGTACCCCCAGCAGGCCGCCATATACCCTCTGTGAAGTGTGCCCGCAAGCTGCGGGCTCCGCCAGAGGGCCCTCCTATGATCGGCATGTGAGCACCATCGATCCACCGCCGGCCCCACGGCACACGAAGCCCTCCGCCACGCTCGACGTCGACCGCAGCGACGCCGAGCTCCGCGGCTGGCTCAAGGAAGCCGTCCGAAGGGTGCAGGCCGACAACAACCGCAGCGCAGACACCCACCTGCTGTCCTTCCCGCTCCCCGAGGAGTGGGGCATCGACCTGTACCTCAAGGACGAGTCCACCCACCCCACCGGCAGTCTCAAGCACCGGCTGGCCCGCTCCCTGTTCCTCTACGGGCTGTGCAACGGCTGGATCCGGCCCGGCAGGCCGGTCATCGAGGCGTCGTCGGGCTCCACCGCGGTCAGCGAGGCCTACTTCGCGAAGCTGATCGGCGTCCCCTTCATCGCGGTGATGCCGCGCACGACAAGCCGGGAGAAGACCAGACTCATCGAGTTCCACGGCGGCCGGTGCCATCTCGTGGAGGACCCCCGGACGGTGTACGAGGTCTCCGCCGCGCTCGCGGAGGAGACCGGAGGCCACTACATGGACCAGTTCACCTACGCGGAGCGGGCCACGGACTGGCGGGGCAACAACAACATCGCGGAGTCCGTCTACGAACAGCTGCGCCTCGAACGCTTCCCCGAGCCCGCCTGGATCGTGGCCACCGCGGGCACCGGCGGAACCTCCGCGACCATCGCCCGCTACGTGCGCTACACCCAGTCCGACACCCGTGTGTGCGTCCCCGACCCGGAGAACTCCTGCTTCTTCGACGGCTGGCTCGGCGGCGACCCCGGCGCATCCAGCGAGGACGGCTCCCGCATCGAGGGCATCGGACGTCCCCGGATGGAGCCCAGCTTCCTGCCCGCCGCGGTCGACCGGATGATGAAGGTCCCCGACGCTGCGAGCATGGCGGCGCTGCGAGCCCTGGAGGAAGCCATAGGGCGGCGCGCGGGCGGCTCCACCGGCACCGGCCTGTGGAGTGCCCTCAAGATCGTCTCGGAGATGGTCCGCGAAGGCGCCACGGGCAGTGTGGTCACCCTGATCTGCGACCCGGGCGAGCGATACCTCGACAAGTACTACTCGGACGCCTGGCTCGCCGGCCAGGGCCTCGACATCGCCCCCTTCCTGCGGACCATCGAGACCTTCCTGGCGACCGGAGAGTGGCGGGAGGGCTGACAGCCCGTCACCGGCGGGTGTCTGCCGGGCGGCCCGTCCGGGCCGGGGCGGGAGCTCAGCCCTCCCGCGGCTGTCTCTCCCCGGCCTCGCCCTCCGGCTCGCCGGCCACCACCAGGCCCGGCAGGTGCTCCTCCATCTCTGCACGTGCTCCGGCGGGCAGTCCGCTGTCGGTGACGAGAGTGCCTACCTGTTCCAGCGAGGCGAACGAACTCAACCCCACCGTCCCCCACTTGGTGTGGTCCGCGACGACGACCACGCGCCGCGCGGAGCCGACGAAACGCCGGTTCGTCTCGGCCTCCGCCAGGTTCGGCGTCGAGAGCCCGGCCTCGGGGGATATGCCGTGCACGCCGAGGAAGAGGACATCGAAGTGGAGCGAGCGGATCGCCGCGTCGGCGACCGGACCTACCAGTGAGTCCGAGGGCGTGCGCACACCGCCGGTGAGCACCACCGTCGCGGCACCGGGCCGTGGCGTGCGCACGCCGCCCGGGCCGCGCTGGCGGGTGTGGAAGATGTCCGCGACGCGCACCGAGTTGGTGACCACCGTCAGCTCCGGCACGTCGACGAGCTGCTGCGCCAGCGCGTACGTCGTCGTGCCGCCGGAGAGCGCGATGGCGCTGCCGGGCTGAGCCATCGTGACCGCCGCCCGGGCGATGTCCGCCTTCGCCGACAGCTCCAGCGACGACTTCGCCTCGAACCCGGGTTCGTGCGTGCTGGCCTCCGCCAGTGGAACCGCGCCGCCGTGCACCTTCTCCAGGGCGCCCTGGCGGGCCAGCGTGTCCAGGTCCCGGCGCACCGTCATGTCGGAGACCATCAGCTTGCGCGTCAGCTCGCCCACCCGGGCTCCGCCGCGGCGCCGCACCTCCTCCAGGATGAGCGCCCGCCGCTGCTCCGCGAGCAGGTTCTGGTTGTCGCCCACGCCGTCTTCCGTCCCTTCGTCACCGCACGTCCCGCCCGCTCATACTCCCATGCGGCGCGGGAGCGGCCGACGTCACGATTTCGCGTGGCTTCTGTGTGGAGGGACTGAGCGGTGCACCCACCCGGGCAGGATGGTCCGGCGAGGGACCACACGTGACGCCTCGGGGGAGCGGGACATTGCAGCAGGACGAGCACGGCGGACCGGAAGCCGGGACCGTACGAACGGTCGCGCCCGACTCGGGAGTCGACCCGCCTCCGGGACTGAACCTGGAACTGCTCGTGCACGGGGTGGGCGGCACCAGCCCGCAGGAGATGCTGGGCGACCCGCGCATAGAGCGCGTCACCGGCGACACCACGGCAGCGGTCTACCGGCGCACCGACGACACCGGCGCCGAGGCCCGCCCGCACGAGTACACCGACAAGCCCGTGCCCGAGGCCTACTCCTGGTCCAACCTGACCTCCGGGAACGGCGCCCGCGCCCTGTGGCTGATCCTGCTGCCCTTCATGGTGGCCAACCTCGCGCACTGGATGCGTCCCGCCGTCCACGGCCGCCGGCTTGCCGTACGTCTGCACGGTGTGCTGGTGCGGCTGGTCGCCCTGAGCCTGACCGTGCTGCTGGTCGCCGCCGCCTGCGAGGTCGCTCTCGACCTCGTCGCCTGGCAGTGCGCGGGCTCCTCCGCGTGCGCGGAGGAGCGCTCCTGGCTGGGCTTCATGGCGCAGGACGAGGCGGGGCAGGGCGGCTGGTGGAGCCAGCCGGGCCGCCGCCTCGCGCTGGCCGCCGTGGTGCCCTTCGTGCTGACCGTGCTGCTGTGGTGGCTCTCCCACCGCACGTGGGCGGCGTACGAGTCGCAGCCGCCGCTGAAGCGGCCCGTGGCCGAGGACGACGTGCAGGCGGGGGAGCGGCCCGCCCTGTGCCTGCCCGGGTTCTGGTACGGCAAGCGGCTGGTGGCCCGGCTGCGCGCGGCGCACACCGCCGCCGGGTTCCTCACCGTCGCCGCCGCGCTGGCCGCCGCCACGACCCGCTACGACCGTAAACCGGGCGGCAGCGGAGCACTCGACGCGCTGGGCTGGCTGATCGAGGTGCTGATCGTCGCGTGCGCCGTGTGGGTGCTGTACGTGGTGTGCCGGCGCGGCCGCAAGGAGAGCGAACCCGACGACGCCCTCGACAAGGTCACCGTGCGGGCTCTTCCCGGTCTGACGGTCGCCGTGCTGCTGCTCGCCGCCGTGCACGCGGCCTGGTCGCGTCCGCGGTGGGTCTCGGCCGGGGGAGAGCTGCCGGGGGACGAGACGTTCGGAGTTCTGACGGTGGGACAGGGTGCGCTCGTCGCCGCCCTCGGTGTGCTGGGCGTGTGGCTGCACCGTCAACGGCCCGTCCCCCGCACGGTGCTGAAGGGGCTGGGTGCCTCGGCCGTGGCGATGCTGGCCTGTGCGCTGGGGAGCGTGATGTCCGGCGGGGTGACCCAGCGGGTCGGGGACTGGCTCGACGGCCCCGGCACCCCCGGAATGGGCAACGGGCTCATCGAGGGGCCGCCGGTACTGCTGACCTGGCAGTCCTCCGCCATCCCCGTACTCCTCGGTGCCGTGCTCCTGCTGCTGGTGGGGTTCCTGCTCCGAATCGCCCGCCGCAGCCGGGAGCTGACGCACGACGTGGAGCGCGGCTACCCCGACTCGCTGCCCGACGCCTCCCGTTCGCGCCGTATCGCCTCCGTGATCGCACGCGCCGCGGTCACCGACTCCGCGCCGTGGGTGGTGGGCGCCGTCGCCCTGACGACGCTGCTGCTCGGCGCGGCGGGCGTCCTCGGCACCTGGCTGACGGGAGAGGTGCCCGGCCGTGCCGCGAACGGCGCTCCCGCCGCCCTCGACGGATTCGCCGACACCGCGCAGGCGCTCGGCTCCTGGCTGATCGGCCTCGCCTTCGTCCTGCTCCTCACCTGGGGCCGCCGCGCCTACCGCGATCCCTCCGCCCGCCGGACCATCGGCATCCTGTGGGACGTCGGCACGTTCTGGCCGCGCGCCGCCCACCCCTTCGCCCCGCCCTGCTACGCCGAGCGCGCCGTGCCCGACCTGGCGTGGCGGATGGCCACCTGGACGCAGCAGACCGGGGGACGCCTGGTGATCTCCGGGCACTCCCAGGGCAGTGTGCTGGCCGCTGCCGCCGTGTGGCACCTGGACCACGTCACCCGGCGCCAGGTCGCCCTGCTCACCTACGGCTCACCGCTGGAGCGGCTCTACGGGCGCTGGTTCCCCGCCTACTTCGGTCCCCGGCAGCTGCGCGACCTCCACCACGAAGTGGACTGCTGGCGCAATCTGTGGCGCCTGACCGACCCCATCGGCGGCCCCGTCCGCGCCCGGGACGACGGCAGCGCGCCCGGTGTGGACCGGGGGCCGCTGCTGGATCCGCTGGACTACGGGCGCACCGTCCGCAACCCGCTTCCCGCGCCCATCCTCGGACACGGCGAGTACCAGGCCGACCCGGCCTTCGACGAGGAGAGGGACCGCCTCCTGGCCCGGCTGCGCAGCAGGGAGCCCGCACTCGGCTGCGCCGCGGACGGGGAGCACGGGCAGGGCGAGGCGAATACGGCCGCCGCGGAGGGCGCGGCGGACGAGCCGTCCGCGGTGCCGGGACAGCAGCGGCGCGCGGCCGGCGCCGAGGGGAGCGGTGCGGGCGGCCCGGCGCACGGGCGGACTCCCCCCGGAGGGGGAGATGTTCACAGCGGGTCGGGCAGGTCGTCCGAGTAGAGCAGCGTGAGTTCCTCCGTGCCCGGGTCGGTGAGCTGCGCCACCCGGCCCGCGTGCCGCTCGACCATCGCCTCGAAAGTCTGCCGCGCCGTGCGCCCGTTGCCGAACGAGGGGCCCTTGGGAAGCGCGGTGAAGTACTTCAGCAGCGCCTCGTTGGCGCCCTCGCTGAGGTGGTACTCGTGCTCCTGGGCCTGCTGCTCCACGATGTGCAGCAGTTCCTCCGGCGCGTAGTCCCCGAAGGTGATGGTGCGTGAGAAGCGGGAGGCGACACCGGGGTTGACCGCCAGGAAGCGCTTCATCTCCGCCGTGTAGCCCGCGGCGATCACCACGACCTCCTCGCGGTGGTCCTCCATCAGTTTCACGAGCGTGTCGATGGCCTCCCGGCCGAAGTCCCGCCCCCCGTCCTCCGGCGAGAGGGCGTAGGCCTCGTCGATGAAGAGCACCCCGCCGCGCGCACGGTCGAACGCCTCCTGGGTGCGGATCGCGGTGGACCCGATGTGCTCACCGACGAGGTCGACGCGGGAGACCTCCACGAGGTGACCGCGCTCCAGCACTCCCAGCGAGTGCAGGATCTCGCCGTAGAGCCGTGCCACGGTCGTCTTGCCGGTGCCGGGAGAGCCGGTGAAGACCAGATGCCGCCTGACCGAGGCGGCCTTGAGCCCCGCGCGCTGGCGGCGGCGCCCCACCTCGATCATGTCGGTGAGTGCCCGCACCTCGCGCTTGACGCTGTCCAGGCCCACCAGGGTGTCCAGTTCGCCCAGCACCTCCTGCGCCGGACGGGCAGGGCCTGCCGGCGGCTCCGCCGTCTCCGCAGCAGAACCCGCCCCGGACGCCGCCTTCTTGGGCTGGAGCGGCGCGGTGGCGGGAGCGGTCAGCAGCCCCGTCCCGCCCGCGTCGGGACCGGGCTGCGCCTGCGTGGGGCGCGGTGCGGGTGCGGGGCCGGCGACGGCCTGGACGGCGCTCTGGTCGCTGGTGCAGTCCTCGACGACCGGGCCCTCCTCGGCGAACTCGTAGCCGCCGCGCGCGCACCGCTCGGCCCGGCAGCGGCGCAGTGTCGTACGGCAGCCGTCGATGACGTGGAAGCCGTAGCCCTGCGAACCGGTGACGCGGCAGCCGTGGAAGGTGCCGCGTCCCCCGGCGGAGACGTAGAAGCCCGCCTCGGTGGGCGAGGTGACCGTGCACCGGTCGATGTCGGGGTCGGCGCCCTTGGTGACGATGAAGCCGGTGGCCACCCCGTCGACGGTGCAGTTGGCGAGGGTGCCTCCGCTGCCGTGGTCACGGAACCAGGCGCCGGTGGCGGCCTCCCGTATGCGGCAGTCGTCGAGCTGGACGGTCGCGCCGTCGCTCACGGAGACCGCCGTACCGCGCACCTGGGTCAGGTCGCTGTCGATGACGTCGGCGCGGGAGCCGCGGTCGAGGACGAACAGGGCGTCAGGCACCTTGTGCACCCGGCAGGAGTCCAGGACGGCCGTCGCGCCGTCGCTGATCCACACGGCCGGATAGTCGCCCGTACTCTCGTGTATCTCGCAGCCGTTGGCGTCGGCGCGGGTACCCGGGTCCCACACGGAGATGCCGTTGCGTCCGAAGCGCCGGACCGTGGAGCGGGTGAGGGTGAGCACCGAACGGGCCCGCAGATCCAGGGCGTTCTCGGGAATGTCGTGGATGTCGCAGTCGGCGAGAGTGAGCACGGCGTCGGTGTCGAGGGTGACGCCGTCCGCGGAGGTGCGGTGGACCTGGCAGTCGGTGAGATGGCCGGTGGCGCGGGAGACGACCTGTACGCCGCTGCCCTTGATCTCGTACACCTCGCAGCCGACCGCCTCGGCCGCGCTGCCCTCGCCGTGCAGCGACAGTCCGGCGCCCGTGGCGTGGTGCACGCGGCAGCGCTCCAGCCGGGGATGGGCACCGTCGCGCACGGATATGCCCGACTGCCCGGCAGAGACGACCTCGCACTCCTCGTAGACGCCGCCCGCACCGCCGGTGACGCTGATGCCCAGGCCCGCGGGGTTGTCGACGGTGCAGCGGCGCACCGTGGGACGGGCGCCGCCGCGCACCTCGATGCCGGCCGCGGAACGCGTCAGCACCCGCAGCCCGGTCAGTTCGGCGGCGCCGTCCTCGACGAGCAGCGCGGGGGACGCGGCGTCCTGCGCCTCGATCTGCAGGTCCTGGACGACCGCGGAGGACCGGACGGTCAGGGCGACGCCCTCGGCGGGAGCGATCCGCACGGAGCCCGAGGCGGCCCGTTCCGGGCCGCGCAGGGTGACGGTGCGCTCCAGCACCAGGTTCTCCCGGTAGGTGCCGGGCGCGACGGTGACGACGTCGCCGTCGGTCGCCACTTCCAGGGCGGCGGCGAGGGAGGCGTACTCCCCCGTGCGGCGCCGCCACCGCGACGTTCCGGTGTGCGTCACCTGCACCGAGCCCTGTGCCATGGACAGTTGTGCCCCAACTTCGAAGGTACGGACGGCGCGTCGACACGCGCCAGGAGAGATGCACCACCGTAGCGTGCGCCGGGAGCGGTGTGACGACGCGTCCGCACTTCGGGTGCCCGCAGCCCGGGCACGGGCCCGCGCGTCAGCTGCTGGAGCCCGTACGGCCCCAGTCCGGGCCGATGCGCGCCCACTCCTCGTCCCACCGCGCATACCGGCGGCGCAGCAACTGCCGCAGCGCCAGGCGCCGTCCGCTCTCCATCACTCCCACGGCCGCGGCAGCGGCGGCCAGTCCCGCAAGTGCGGCGTGGGAGGACGCGGTGCGCGGGTCCATCGGGGCGTTGACGGCCCGGCCCTGCTCGTCCGTCCACAGGCGGAAGCGCTCACCGGGCTGAACCCGCTTCTCCGCGGCGACGGAGTTCTTGTGGTTGCTCCCGTCCGGGCCCGACCAGTGGGCGACGACGGGGCTGCGGTCGGGACGCTGTGCCGCCGACTCCGGGTCGGAGTCCAGGGGAGCGCGCGTCTGCACGGACTCGACGGTGGCCCATACCTGGTGGCGGCTGTGCTGCTGTTCCCGCACGGTCTCCAGCAGCGCGCCGTGCGCCGCGGAGGCTCCCAGCCACCCCAGCAGTGGAGCGGTGAGGACGGTCAGGACTACGGCACACAGTGCCAGCCACGCTTCGCGGCGGTCGCTGCGACGGCACAGCGGGTTGCCGCGCCAGCGCCACAGGCCGACGATCGAGCGCATCATTTCTCACCCCCTTCTCCACGCCGTACGTACCTCGCTGAGACCGGTACATGCGTGCGCGGGCCCCGAAGAGAGCCAAATCACCGGCGCGCGGTCCGACGCCCCGGGGCGCGGTCCGTCTCCGGGTGTCCCCTCTCAGGCGTCCGACCCTACTCCGCGCGGCGCGGCGGCGGAGAGCAGGGTGGAGCAGGGCACCGGGTGCCGTCGGGAGCCCGGTCCTCTCCCCGGACGCGCGGGAAGGCGGCGGTGCGCGCGGAGAGCGGACCCGGCGGCGGGAGCTCACGGCGGGTTACCCCCGAGGGAGAAGGATCATTCCCGGCAATGTCTCATCTTTTGAGCGATTGCCGGTGGTCCCGCGCCCGGCTAGTTTCGTGACCGCAGTGAGTGAATTATCAACGCGGGCACGTAGATTGGCGGTTTCTCAATGGCGACTGCGGTGGAACGGAATTCCGGTGACGAGGGCGCGTCGGAAGACGCACAAATGAGCCTCGCCACTGCTGCCGCACGCAATCTGGCCACCACCACGAAAACACCCCCGCAGATGCAGGGAATCACCTCCCGGTGGCTGCTGAAGGTCCTCCCGTGGGTCGATGTCCCGGGCGGCACCTTCCGGGTGAACAGGCGTCTGACGCACACCCTGGGCGACGGGCGCGTGGAGTTCACCACGACGGGAGCGGACGTCCGCGTCATCCCGCTCGAGCTGACGGAGATCCCGCTGCTGCGCGGCTTCGAGGACCGCGCCGTCCTCGAAGCGCTTGCGAACCGCTGTGAGCAGCGGGACTTCGGGCCGGGCGAGACCATCGTCGAGGCCGGGCGCCCCGCCGACCAGCTGGTGCTCGTCGCGCACGGCAAGCTCCGCGTCAGCGGCGAGGGCAAGTACGGCGGTGAGACCGCTCTGGGGCTCCTGGCCGACGGCGACCATCTCGGCGCCGAACGGCTCGTCGGCGAGCCCTCCAGGTGGGAGGTCACTCTCACCTCGCTGACCAGTGGCACCGTCCTCACCCTCGCACGGGAGTCCTTCGAGGAGGTCCTCGGCCGCTCCGACAGCCTCCGCGCCCAGGTGGAGGCCGCGCGTGCCGACGCGTCCGCGGGCCGCACGGACGACGGTGAGTCCGAGATCGACCTGGCTTCCGGCCATGCGGGTGAGGCGGCGCTGCCGGGGACGTTCGTGGATTACGAACTGGCGCCGCGTGAGTATGAGTTGAGCGTGGCGCAGACGGTGCTGCGGGTGCACACGAGGGTGGCGGATCTCTACAACCACCCGATGAACCAGGTGGAGGAGCAGCTGCGGCTGACCATCGAGGCGCTGCGGGAGCGCCAGGAGCACGAGATGGTCAACAACCGGGAGTTCGGGCTGCTGCACAACGCCGGCACGAAGCAGCGCATCCACACCCGGACCGGCCCGCCCACCCCCGACGACCTGGACGAACTCCTGGCGACGGTGTGGAAGGAGCCCAGCGTGCTGCTGGCACACCCCAGGGCGATCGCCGCCGTCGGCCGCGAGTGCAGCAGCCGGGGCGTCCACCCGGGCACCGTCGACGTGGACGGCCACCGCGTGCCGTCCTGGCGGGGCGTGCCGCTCCTCCCGTGCGACAAGATCCCGGTCGCCGGCTCCGGCGCCACCTCGGTGCTGGCGATGCGTACGGGCGAGAAGGGGCAGGGCGTCGTCGGCCTGCACCAGACGGGAATTCCCGACGAATACCAGCCGGGTGTCTCGGTCCGTTTCATGGGCATCGACGAGAAGGCCCGCATCTCCTATCTGGTGAGCGCTTACTATTCGGCGGCCGTACTGGTGCCGGACGCGCTCGGAATCCTCGAGGACGTCGAGACCGGGTATTGACGGCTGCTTCCACCGCAGCCGCTGAGGAATTCATCGCGAACCCCCAAGGAAGGTCCTCCCGCCCATGACGTCCACGACAGGCCGGCCCGGTTCGGCCCCCGGACTCAGCCTCGCCACAGCCGCCGCGCGGCAGTTGGCCACCACCACCAAGACGCCCCCGCAGATGCAGGGGATCTCCTCCCGCTGGCTTCTGAAGATCCTGCCCTGGGTGGAGACCACCGGCGGCTCGTTCCGCGTCAACAGGCGACTGACGCACACCCTCGGTGACGGCCGGGTCGAGTTCGTCTCCACCGGCGCCGACATCTCCGTCATCCCCTCCGAACTGCGCGAGATCCCGCTGCTGCGCGGCCTCACGGACGACGCCGCGCTGGGGGCGCTCGCCGAGCGCTTCGAGCAGCGCGAGTACGCGGCCGGGGACACCCTGGTCGCGCAGGGCGAGCGGAGGGACCGGCTGCTCCTCATCGCGCACGGCAAGGTGCGCAGGGCCGGCACGGGAAAGTACGGCGACGAAGTGGCCCTGGGCGTCCTTGCCGACGGCGACCACACGGGCGAGGCCGCCCTCACCCCGGACCCGGGCGAGTGGGACCACACCCTGCGGGCGCTGACCCGGTGCACCGTACTGGCCCTGCGCAGTGAGGACTTCCGGGAGATCGCCGACCGTTCGCGCCCGCTGCGCTCATATCTGGACAGCTACCTCTCACGGGCGATCCCCCGCCAGAACCGGCGTGGCGAGGCCGAGATCGACCTGGCTTCCGGGCATGCGGGTGAGACGGCGCTCCCGGGGACGTTCGTGGATTACGAACTGGCGCCGCGTGAGTATGAGTTGAGCGTGGCGCAGACGGTGCTGCGGGTGCACACGAGGGTGGCGGATCTCTACAACCACCCGATGAACCAGGTGGAGGAGCAGCTGCGGCTGACCATCGAGGCGCTGCGGGAGCGCCAGGAGCACGAGATGGTCAACAACCGGGAGTTCGGACTGCTGCACAACGCCGACCTCAAGCAGCGCATCCACACCCGTACCGGCCCGCCCACCCCCGACGACCTGGACGAACTCGTCTCCCGCCGCCGCAAGACGCAGTACCTGCTCGCCCACCCGCGTACCGTCGCCGCCATCGGAAGGGAGTGCAGCAGCCGCGGTATCTACCCCCCGGGGGCGGAGATCGAGGGCGTGCGCGTACGCACATGGCGCGGCATCCCGCTGCTGCCGTGCAACAAGATCCCGGTGGCGGAGGACAGCACGAGCTGTGTGCTGGCCCTGCGCACCGGCCAGGAGAACCAGGGTGTGATCGGCCTTCACCAGACCGGCATCCCCGACGAGATCCAGCCCGGCCTGAACGTCCGCTTCATGGGCATCGACGACAAGGCCCTCATCTCCTACCTGGTGAGCGCCTACTTCTCGGCGGCCGTGCTCGTCCCGGACGCCCTGGGAGTGCTGGAGGACGTCGAGGTCTGAGCCGCGCGGCGAACGGCGCCGGACCGGACTGCCGCCGCCCGGCGGCCCGGTCCGGTCCGTCCGGCCCTCCGGCGGGGCGGCCCCCTCAGTCCCGGGCTGCGGACCAGCTCCACCCGGCGACCTCTGGCAGGTCGGTGCCGTGCTGGCGGACCCAGGAGTGATGCCGCGTCCGTACGTCCTGCATCGCCTGCCGCACGGCGTTGGCCGTGACCGGCAGGCCGGGCGTGCGCCGGATGACGTCCATCACCAGCCGGTAGCGGTCCATGTCGTTGCGCACGACCATGTCGAACGGCGTGGTCGTGGCGCCCATCTCCTTGTAGCCGCGTACATGGATCGAGTCGTGCACGGCCCGCCGGTAGGTGAGCCGGTGCACCAGCCAGGGGTATCCGTGGTAGGCGAAGACGACCGGCTTGTCGCGGGTGAAGACCGCGTCGAACTCGTCGTCGGGCAGCCCGTGCGGATGCTCGGAGGGCGGCATGAGCCGTGCGATGTCGACCACGTTGACCACGCGCACAGCGAGCTGCGGCAGATGCTCGCGCAGCAGCTCCGCCGCGGCCAGGGTCTCCTGCGTGGGGACGTCCCCGGCGCAGGCGAGCACCACGTCCGGCTCGCGCCCCGCCACTTCGGTTCCCGCCCACTCCCACACGCCCAGCCCCCGGGCGCAGTGCCCGCGCGCGTCCTGGAGGCTCATCCAGTCGAAGCACTGCTGTTTGCCCGCCACCACGACGTTGACGGTGTCACGGGTACGCAGCACGTGGTCGGCCACGCACAGCAGGGTGTTGGCGTCCGGCGGGAGGTATACCCGCACCACCGCGGGGCTCTTGTTCATGATGTGGTCGATGAACCCCGGGTCCTGGTGGGAGAAGCCGTTGTGGTCCTGGCGCCAGGCGTGCGAGGTGAGCAGGTAGTTGAGCGACGCCAGGGGCATCCGCCACGGCACGTCCCGGGAGCTCTGCAGCCATTTGACGTGCTGTCCGGCCATGCTGGCGACGATGTGCGCGAAGGCCTCGTAGGAGCCGAAGAGCCCGTGCCTGCCCGTGAGCACGTAACCCTCCAGCCAGCCCTGGCACATGTGTTCCGAGAGCACCTCCAGCACCCGGCCGTGCGGGCCCAGGTGGTCGTCGGTGGGCAGGGTCCGCGCCTGCCAGCCGCGAGGTGTCGCCCCGAACACCCCGTCGAGATGGTTGGAGGCGGTCTCGTCCGGTCCGAAGAGGCGGAAGTCGCGCCGCTCCTGCGTGGCGGAGAAGAGTTCCGTCAGCATCCCGCCCAGCACCCGGGTCGGCTCGTGCGAGGTCTCCCCGGGACGCTCCACGGGGACGGCGTGCCGCTCCGGCGCGGGCAGCGGCAGATCCCGCACGAGGCGCCCGCCGTTGGCGTGCGGGACAGCTCCCAGCCTGTGGTCGCCCTCCGGTACGCACGCCAGCACCGGGGGCGCCGGCCTGCCCCGGGCGTCGAACAGTTCCTCGGGACGGTACGAGCGCAGCCAGCTCTCCAGCTCCCGCAGCCGCTCCGGGTCCTCCCGCACGTCCGGCAGCGGGATCTGGTGCGAGCGCCAGGTGTCCTCCACCGGTTCGCCCGCCACCCGGACGGGCCCCGTCCAGCCCTTGGGCGTACGCAGCACGAGCACCGGCCAGCGCGGCCGGTGACGGGTGCCACCGGTCCGTGCGCGTGCCTCGCGCTGAGCGGTCCGGATGCGCTCCACGGCGGTGTCGAAGGCACCGGCCAGTTCGCGGTGCGTCTCCGCCGGCGGTGTGCCCGGGTGCGCGGTGACGTGCAGCGGGTCGTAACCGTATCCGCGCAGCAGGGCGTCGAGTTCGTCCTCGGGCAGCCGGGCGAGCACCGTGGGGTTGGCGATCTTGTACCCGTTCAGATGGAGAACGGGAAGCACCGCCCCGTCGTGCACCGGGTCGAGGAATTTGCCGGAGTGCCAGGAAGCGGCCAGCGGCCCCGTCTCCGCCTCGCCGTCGCCCACGACCGCGCACACCAGCAGATCCGGATTGTCGAAGGCCGCCCCGTAGGCGTGCGCCAGCGCGTACCCCAGCTCCCCGCCCTCCTGGATGGAGCCCGGCACCTCGGGAGCCGTATGGCTGGGCAGGCCTCCAGGCTGGGAGAAGTCGCGGAAGAGCCCGAGCATGCCCTCCGCGTTGCGCGGCCGGCCGGGGGTGTATTCCGAGAAGGTGCCCTCCAGCCAGGTGCCCGCCAGCACGGCGGGGGCACCGTGGCCGGGCCCCCATACGCACATGGCCTCGACGCCGTGCTCGCGGATCACCCGGTTCAGGTGGGTGTAGACCAGACCCAGACCGGGGGCGGTTCCCCAGTGCCCGAGCAGCCGCGGCTTGATGTGCTGCGGGAGCAGCGGCTCCCGCAGCAGCGGGTTGTCCCGCAGGTAGAGCTGGCAGGCGGAGAGGTAGTTCATGGCCCGCCAGTGGGCGTGCAGGCGTGCGGTTTCGTCCTCGGAGAGCGCGGGGTGCGTGTGCATGGCGGATGGGTACCAGGGACCGCGCGCGCTGACACCCGCGCGGGCCGGGCCCGCACGCATCCGAACCGTGAGGGATTGTCCGGGTCCGCAGCGTTGCCTGGGGCCGTGGGGAGCGGCACGATGACGGTGTGCGCAATCCATGGCTGGCGCTGGAGACCGGGGCCGACGCGGCCGAGCGGGCCGGTCAGGTGCGCCGTGCCCATGAGGAGTTCGTGACGCGGGGTGCCATCGGGGCGCTGGTGCGCGGCGTGGTCGCCGACTCCTGGCAGCGCTGTGCCGGGGCCTCCGTGGAGCCGGAGAGCGTCGCCCGCATCGACATGACGGACGCGGAGCTCGCCGCCTACCGTGCCGCACATCCGCTCGCGCGCGTCATGCCGCTCTTCCGTGAGCTGCTGGGCACCGTCGCCGACGACGGCGCCCACCTGCTGTCCGTGTGCGACGAGAGCGGGCGGATGCTGTGGGTCGAGGGTCACTCGCAGGTGCAGCGGCACGCCGAGCGGATGAACTTCGTGCCGGGCGCCCGGTGGTCCGAGCGCTACACCGGCACCAACGCGCCGGGCACCGCGCTCGCCGTCGACCACGCCGTGCAGATCTTCGCCGCCGAGCACTACTGCCGGCCCGTACAGGCGTGGACGTGCGCCGCAGCGCCCGTCCACGACCCGCGCACCCACCGCCTCATCGGCGCCGTCGACATCACCGGCGGCAACCATCTCGCAGCGCCGCAGAGCCTCGCCCTCGTCCAGGCAACGGCCCGCGCCGCCGAGGCACACCTCGCAGAGCTCTTCACCGAGGAGGACCGCTCCGGCAGGGGCGGGCCCGTGCTCAACGCCCTCGGCTGCGACGAAGCGCTGCTCGGCGCCGGCGGCGGCACCCCGCAGCGTCTGGGCCGGCGCCACAGCGAGATCATGGTGCTGCTGGCCGCGCACCCCGAAGGTCTTACCGGCGAGCGGCTCGCCCTCGAACTCTACGGTGAACGCTCCGTCACCCCCGTCACACTGCGTGCCGAACTCTCGCGGCTGCGGGGCCTGCTGGGACCGCTGCTCGACTCACGCCCCTACCGCCTGAGGCAGCGGCCGGGCACCGACCTCGACGCCGTCGGTGACGCACTGTCCGCCGGCAACCTTCCCGCCGCGCTGGCCGCCTACCGCGGCCCCCTGCTCCCGCTCTCGGAGGCACCCGGCGTCGTCCGGCTGCGCAGACTGCTGGAGGACCGCATGCGCCGGGCGCTGCTGGCATCCCGCGACCCCGCCCTGCTGGAGGAGTGGGTGCGCACCCCCTGGGGCGAGGACGACCTGGAGATGTGGGAGGCCCTGCAGGGCAGCCTGCACCCGGGCGGGACGCGCCGCGCCGCGCTCGCCTCCCGCGTACGTGAACTGCGCCGCGAGTACGGGCTGGAGGAGAGCGCGCCCTGAGGAACGGCCCACTGGGCCCGCACGCAGCGCAGAGGGCGGCGCACGCAACGTATCCGCAACGTTCCCGCCCCTAGCCTTCCCCAGCAGATCGACCCGCCCGCCCCGGCACGAGGCGGGCGGCACGCGCCACAAGGGGAGGCAGCAGGATGAGCCGCTACGCCGCGCCCGGGTCCGACGGGGCCGTCATGAACTACCAGTCGCGCTACGACCACTGGATCGGCGGCGCCTACGTCGCACCCGCACGGGGCGGATACTTCGAGAACCCCACCCCCGTCACAGGTGCGCCCTTCACCGAGATCGCCCGCGGCACCGCGGACGACGTGGAGCGTGCCATCGACGCCGCGCACGAGGCGGCGGGAGCCTGGGGGCGTACGCCCGCGGCCGAACGCGCGGCGGTGCTCAACAAGATCGCCCAGCGCATGGAGGAGCACCTCGAGGAACTCGCCGTCGCCGAGAGCTGGGAGAACGGCAAGCCCGTACGGGAGACCCTGGCCGCCGACATCCCGCTGGCCGTCGACCACTTCCGCTACTTCGCCGGTGCCCTGCGGGCCCAGGAGGGCTCGCTCTCCGAGATCGACGAGGACACCGTCGCCTACCACTTCCACGAGCCGCTGGGCGTGGTCGGCCAGATCATCCCGTGGAACTTCCCGATCCTGATGGCGACGTGGAAGCTGGCGCCGGCGCTGGCCGCCGGCAACGCCGTCGTCCTCAAGCCCGCCGAACAGACCCCCGCCTCCATCCACTTCTGGATGAGCCTGGTCGCCGACCTGCTGCCGCCCGGCGTGGTCAACATCGTCAACGGCTTCGGCGCGGAGGCGGGCAAGCCGCTGGCCAGCAGCGCCCGCGTGGCCAAGGTCGCCTTCACCGGAGAGACCACCACGGGCCGGCTGATCATGCAGTACGCCTCGGAGAACCTCAAGCCCGTCACGCTCGAACTCGGCGGCAAGAGCCCCAACATCTTCTTCGACGACGTCTCCACCGCGGACGACGACTTCCTCGACAAGGCACTCGAGGGTTTCACCATGTTCGCCCTCAACCAGGGCGAGGTGTGCACCTGCCCCTCGCGCGCCCTCATCCAGCAGGGCCACTACCGCGACTTCCTGGACGCCGGTATCGCCCGCACGGAGAAGATCGTCCAGGGGCACCCGCTGGACACCGGGACGATGGTCGGAGCCCAGGCGTCCAACGACCAGCTGGAGAAGATCCTCTCCTACCTCGACATCGGCAAGCAGGAAGGCGCCCGGGTGCTGACCGGCGGCGAACGTGCCGAGCTGGGCGGGGAGTTGGAGGGGGGCTACTACGTCAGGCCGACGATCCTCGAGGGCGGCAACAAGATGCGCGTCTTCCAGGAGGAGATCTTCGGCCCGGTCGTGGCCGTCACCGGCTTCTCCGACTTCGCCGACGCGATCGAGACCGCCAACGACACCCTCTACGGCCTCGGCGCGGGCGTGTGGACCCGCGACGGCAGCACCGCCTACCGCGCGGGGCGGGCCATCCAGGCCGGACGGGTGTGGACCAACTGCTACCACGCCTACCCCGCGCACGCGGCGTTCGGCGGTTACAAGCAGTCGGGCATCGGCCGGGAGAACCACCGCATGATGCTGGACCACTACCAGCAGACCAAGAACCTGCTGGTGAGCTACTCGCCGAAGAAGCTCGGATTCTTCTGATGGCGTCCCCGGAACAGGCGGAGAAGCACGGGCAGGAGCAGGCGAAGGCACCGGCCCCCGAACGGGTCGCCCTCACCGGCGGGGCCGCCGCGATGATCCGCCGCCTGACGCAGCGCCACGGACCGCTGATGTTCCACCAGTCCGGGGGCTGCTGTGACGGAAGCGCACCGATGTGCTACGAGCGGGGCGAACTGCGCACCGGCGACTCGGACGTCCTGCTCGGGGAACTGGAGGTCGACGGCGTCGACGAACCGGTGCCGTTCTGGATGTCCGCCAGTCAGTACGCGTACTGGAGCCACACCCACCTCACCGTGGACGTGGTCCCGGGCCGCGGCAGCGGCTTCTCACTCGAAGCGCCGGAAGGCGTGCGCTTCCTGATCCGCTCCAGACTGCTGGACGCACCCGACTGACCGGCCGGCGGACCGGCGGACCGGCGGACCGGGAGAAGGGTCCGCCGGTCCGTCTTCGGAACGGGTCCGGCGCCGCCCGTGAGGGGCCCGGTCAGCCGAGCACCTCGAACGAGTCCCCGCTGCGCACCCTGCCCGTGCGCTCGGGCACCAGATTCTGGCCGAAGACCAGCTGGTCCCCGAAGCGACGGTGGCGGGCCAGGGTGCGCAGCGGCTCCTTGCCCCGCTCGGCCGTCGACTGGTCGGTGGTGGTCACCACGCAGCGGGCGCACGGCTTGGCGACCCGGAAGACCGCCTCGCCGATCCTGATGCGGCGCCAGTCGTCCTCCGCCCAGGGTGCGGTGCCCGCCAGAACGATGTTGGGCCGGAAGCGGGACATCGGCAGCGGGCCCTCGTCCGCGTGATCCCCCTGTGCGATCAGCGAGTTGAGGGCGTCGAGCGACGCGGTGGTCGTCAGCAGGAGGGGAAAGCCGTCCGCGAAGGTGACCGTCTCACCCGGGCCTGCGCCGTCCCCGATCTCCCGTCGCCGCTCGGGGGCGTCCATGTGCACAAGCCGTGCCTCCTCGCCCAGATAGGCGGAGAACCACGCACTGGCCTCCTCGGCCGCCGGAACGACCTCGATCTTGGTGCGGAAGAGCTGCACGCGGACCGTCTCCCGGTCCCGCGGCGGCAACCCGACCTCCAGCGGCTCCCTCCCCGGAGCCGTGAGCCGGATTCCCCCTCCCCCCGGACCCTGCCCGTCGCTGCCGCCGCCGGGCAGGAGTTCGGCCGCGGCGAGCGCCAGCCGCGGATGCTCCCGCTGCGTCAGTTCTCTCCCGTCGGGGGCCGTCACCATCCAGCGCCGGTCGCCGGCCGGACCCCACGGCTCGACGCTCAGCTCCCCGAGCGCCGTCCCCGCCAGCGCCTTGACCGGGTAGAGGTGGAGCGAGGCCGGCCCGGGAGTGGTCATACGGCCATCCTGCCACCCCGCCCGGACAGTTGAACGACCGGACCGGCAGCCGGGATCAGTAGCCGCGGCCCTGGTACTGGGAGCCGCCGTAAGGGTCCTCGTATGCGCCCGGCATCTGCCGGGGCGCGGCCGGACGCGGTGCCGCGGGACGCGGCGCGACCGGGCGCATCTGCTGCTGAGGCGGCGGCGCCTGCTGCTGGTACTGCTGCTGGTACTGCTGCTGCGGGGCCTGCCGCGGGTCCGGATAGCGCTGGGACGGCGCCTGCTGCGGAATGTAGGGCGCGGGCGTCTGCTGCAGCGGCGAGGGCTGCTGCGCCATGCCGGGCTGTGTGTGCTGCGGGCCCATGGCCGCCGGGTGACCCTGCGGCGGTGTGTGGTGGTACTGCTGGCCGCCGCCACCGCCGGAGGGCAGGGCGGGAAGCGCGGGCGGCAGCGCCGCGAGCGAGTGGATCGATTCATACGCCGACGGCACCCGGATCGGCGCGATCTGCGGTGTGCCACGCTCGTTGACGAGCATGTCGTAGATCGGTGTGTCCGGGTAGGAGGGCGCAGCGTAGTAGCCGCCAGGGGAGTAGCGGGGGGAGGTCATGCCCATAAGGTAAGCCCAAATTGTTGCCGTTGGGCACCCCGGACAGTGGGCCGTTTCTTGTGCTTGCAGTGACGCGGTATCACCAATCCGAGCGAATCTGGGAAAATCGGTCGTTCATCGATGTCGAGATCCTGTAAAGGGACGCGCAGCTGACCGGAATGCGACGGGTGGCATAGGTTGGCAACCCGGGGCCGCGCGCAGGGTGGGCCGCACACAGGAGGGGGAGTGGCATGACGATGCAGAAGGGCACCAACGTCCCGGTGGCCGCGGCGTCCGTACGGGTCGAGCTGGGGTGGCGGTCCGGGCCCGGCGTACCGGACGTGGATGCCTCGGCCCTGCTGCTGGCGTCCGGAAAGGTCCGCTCCGACGGCGACTTCGTCTTCTACAACCAGCCCGCTCACGCCTCCGGCGCCGTACGTCACGACGGCAAGCGTCCCGAAGGCGCCGCCCACGTCGATGTGTTGAGCGCCGACCTGCACCGCGTCGAGGCGGACATCGACCAGATCGTCGTCGCCGCCTCCGCGGAGGGCGGCACCTTCGGCCAGGTCGCGGGACTGTACGTCCGCGTGGTGGACGCGGCCGGCGGGGCCGAACTCGCGCGCTTCGAGAGCACCGACGCCACGGTGGAGACGGCATTCGTCCTCGGCGAGCTCTACCGCAGGCAGGGCGGCTGGAAGTTCCGCGCCGTCGGGCAGGGCTACGGAAGCGGACTGGCCGGCCTGGCGACGGACTACGGCATCAGCGTCGACGAACCGGCACCGGCCGCCCCCGCGCCGCCGTCCGCACCGACCGCCCCCGCCGCCGCGCAGCAGCAGCCGCCCGCCGCGCCCCCGTCGAGCCCGCCGCCCCCCGCCCCCGAGCCGGTGCGGCTGACCAAGGTCACCCTGACCAAGGAGTCGCCGTCGGTTTCCCTGACCAAGCAGGGCGGCACCTCCGGCGCCATGCGGGTCAATCTCAACTGGCAGGTGCACAAGCAGTTCTCCGGCTGGGGCAGGAAGCTCGGCAAGGCGATGGCGATGCACTCCGACCTCGACCTGGACCTGTGCGCCCTCTTCGAACTCGCCGACGGCCGCAAGGGCGTCGTCCAGGCCCTCGGCAACGCCTTCGGCTCGCTTCACCAGCCGCCCTTCATCCACCTCGACGGCGACGACCGTACGGGCGCCGTCGACTCCGGCGAGAACCTCACCATCAACCTCGACCACGCCCGGGACCTGCGCCGCATCCTGATCTTCGTCACCATCTACGAGGGGGCACGCAGCTTCGCCAGCGTCAACGGCACCGTCACGCTCCAGCCCCAGCACGGCGCACCCGTGGAGTTCTCGCTCGACGAGTGCACCGTCGCCTCCAACGTGTGCGCACTGGCGCTGATCACCAACGAGGGCGGCGACCTCGTCGTCCACCGGGAGGCCCGCTACCTGATCACGGAGCGCGGCAGCAGCCCGCAGCGCACTGTCGACGCGGCCTACGGCTGGGGCATGCAGTGGACGCCCGGCCGCAAGTGAGCCTCGTGCGGGGCCCGTCGGGGCGGGAACGGGGATGAGGGCCCGCTCGGGCGCCGCCGTGGTTCAGGCGTAGGTGCGGCCCTTCCAGGCCGCGCCGCGCCCGGTGTGGTGCCGCAGCGCCGAGTGGAGCGTCATCAGCAGATAGAGGGCGGCGGTCAGGGGCAGCGCGAGCGCCTGCCACGGCGGCTGACGGTAGTAGCGCAGCATCGGCACGTAGGTCACCGCCATCACCGCCCAGGCCGCCGCCCCGGCCGCGGAGCCCGCCGCTGCCGCCACCGGGGGCACGAGATACACCAGCGTCAGTCCCGCCACCGTGCCGAGCAACACCAGGGGGCTGTGCCCCAGTTGGGCGTACGCGCTGCGGGCCACCATCCGCCACAGCTGCGGCAGCCGGTCGTACGGGCGCACGCTCGTCACGCCGTCGGCCAGGCCGAGCCAGATGCGTCCGGAGCCGCCGCGCTTGACGGCACGGGCCAGTGTCACATCATCGATGACGGCGTGCCGGATGCTGCCGGGAAGTCCGGCCCGCAGCGCGGCGTCGGTGCGCAGCAGCACACAGCCGCCGGCTGCGGCTGCCGTGCGGGCAGCCGGCCGGTTGACCCGGCCGAAGGGGTAGAGCTGGGCGAAGAAGTACACGAAGGCGGGGACGATGAGCCGCTCCCAGCCGCCCTGCGCACGCAGCCGCGCCATCTGTGAGACGAGGTCCAGCCGGGATCCGACCGCCGCGCCGACCAGAGCGCGCAGCGAGTCCGGCGTGTGCGCGATGTCCGCGTCGGTGAACAGCAGGAAGGCGGGGTCCCCGCGGGAGCCTGCGAGCGACATGCCCTGCTGGAGTGCCCACAGCTTTCCCGTCCAGCCGGGCTCCGGTTCGCCGGGGTCGAGCACACTCAGCGGCAGCCCGTGCGGCGCTCCGTCAGCGAGCCGCCGTGCCAGAGCGCCCGTACCGTCCGTGGAACCGTCGTCGACGAGGACGATCTCCGCCCGTCCGGGATAGTCCTGCGCCAGGAGCGTGGGCAGGCTCAGCGGCAGCACCTCCGCCTCGTCCCGTGCGGGCACCACGATCGCCACGTCCGGCCAGCGCGAGGGCTCCTCACCGCCGGGCAGACGGATGTCCGTGCGCCAGAAGAAGCCCTGGCCGAGCAGCAGCCACAGCCAGGCGGCCAGCGAGACGGCGGCGATCCAGGTGAGGGGGCCCATCGCCGCAGTCTGCCGCACGGGGCGTGCCGGGTCCCGCACGCGGCCGTCGAGCGACGTGTCCCGCGCGGACGGCCCGCCGACGCCGGGCGTACGTCCCGGTCCCGCCAGGCAGCGGGTGCGTGGCACCGGTGTGCCCGGATCGGGTGCGTGGCCCGCATGGCCCGTGGACTACAGTTGCCTGCCGTGAGGATCGCGCTCGTGGACTCGGGAATCGGCTTGCTCGCGGCAGCCGCGGCGGTACGCAGGGCGAGGCCCGACGCCGATCTCGTCCTCTCCAGCGACCCGGACGGCATGCCCTGGGGCCCGCGGAAGGCCGAGGAGATCACCGCACACGCGCTGGCCTGCGCCAAGGCCGCGCGCGCCCACGGGCCCGACGCACTCGTCGTCGCCTGCAACACCGCATCCGTGCACGCTCTGCCGGCGCTCCGCGCCGAGCTGGAGCCCGAGGTGCCCGTGGTCGGAACCGTCCCCGCCGTCAAGCCGGCCGCCCTCGCCGGCGGGCCCGTCGCCGTCTGGGCCACCCCCGCGACCACCGGAAGTCCCTACCAGCGCCGCCTCATCGCGGAGTTCGGGCAGGACGCACAGTTCACCGAGGTGCCCTGCCACGGTCTGGCCGACGCTGTCGAGAGCGCGCATGAGCACGCCGTCGACGTCGCCGTCGAGGCGGCCGCGGCGCTCACTCCGCGCGGCGTGCGGTCCGTGGTGCTGGGCTGCACCCACTACGAACTCGTCGGCGAACGCATCCGTTCGGCCGTGTCGGAGGAGGACGGCCCGCTGCCCGACCTCTTCCGTTCGGCCGACGCGGTCGCCGCGCAGGCACTGCGCCGCCTCGGCGCGCAGCCGGACCCGCACGCCGCCCCCACCGGTGGCCTGACCGTGCTGCTCAGCGGACGCCCGGCCCGGCTGCCCGAGGCGGCCGGTACGTACGCCGAGGGCAGGCTGCTCACCGCGGGCACGCTGACCGCTGACCGCTGACCGCTGCCGCGCGCCGCACCCGCTCCGGCGCACCTGCGCCCCCTACGCGCCCCTTTTCGCCTCGTCCGGGCGGAGGAGCCCGCCCGTGCCGCCGGCCGCCGGCCGCCGTACGCTGCGGCCATGAGTGAGCACTCGCGGGCCCGGCCCTCGCCGGCGGTGGTCTGGACTGGCCGCGCGACCAACCGTCTCCAGTGGCTGCTGGCCATCCTGGGGGCGGGCTGCCTGGCGCTGGGGATCGCCCTGGGGTTCCGGACCGCGTGGGCTCTGGACAGCGCGCCGCTGCTGATGTCGGTCGTCGGCTGTGTCGCGGCCGGGCTCCTCGGGCTCTTCGGGACGCTCGCGTTCGTACACGTACAGGTGAGGGTCGACAGCGAGGCGCTGGAGGTGCGCTGCGGCCACGCCGGTCTCCCGCGCCGCCGCATCCTGCTCGGGGAGGTCCTCGCCGCCGAGGTCGCCACCCGCGTCACCCCTCGTCAGTGGGGCGGCTGGGGCTACCGGTGGCGGCCGGGGAAGGGCACCGCCGTCGTCGTACGGCGCGGAGAGGGAGTGGTGCTGAGGCTGGGGAACGGCCACACCTTCACCGTCACCGTGGACGACGCCGAATCAGCGGTACGCGCCATCCGCGGGCAGCTCCGCCGGAGTGCGCCGCACCTCAGCCCGGCGGCCGAGCGCAGGCACACCCCGCGAGCAGCGCGGCGTCCGCCGTCACCTGGGTGAAGCTCAGCGCGTTGCCTATGGCGGCGAGCGCCGCCAGCGCTGTCAGGGTCGCGGCTGCGGTGAGGACCACCGGCGTGCGCCGGGGTGAGGCGCCGAGCGCAAGCAGCAGCCAGCCGAAGACCGCCCCGAGCAGCAGCAGGCCCGGCAGGCCGAGTTCGGCCGCCGCCTGCAGCGGCGCGGAGTGCGGTTTTCCGCCGGAGGCCGCGGCGGCCCCGCTCGTCGGACTCTGCTCCGCGAAGGAGTCGGGCCCCGTGCCGAGCACCGGGTGCTCCCGCGTGATCAGAAGGGCGTCCTGCCACAGCTGGACGCGGTGCTCCGTCAGCTGGCCCTCCAGCACGGCCGTCACCTCACGCGGCAGCGCGTCCTGGGCCACGGCCGCGGTGACACCGGTGACCGCCGCGGCGATGAGGGCGAGAGAGGCCAGGGCCGGTGCCCGCCGGCGTATCCCTCCCGCCGCCAGGGAGCACATCAGTACGGCGAGTGCCGCCGCGAAGCCCACGGGAGACCCCACGAGCAGCGCGGTCACCACCGTCGCGGCGGCCAGCAGCCGCAGAGCCGTGCGCAGCGCGCGGCTCCGCGTCGCCCACGCGGCACAGCACGCCGCTCCGACCGCCAGGGTGAGCAGCGCTGCGGTCACGCCCGAACGGCCCGCCGGGCCCGAGAACTCGAACGTTCCCGAGAGCGCACGTGAGGAGGACGGACCGAAGAGAGCGAGGAAGACGCCCACGAAGGCCGCACCGGCCGTCGCGCCCACGGGGAGCAGCGAGCCGGCGATGCGCCCGGTGGCGTAGCCGGCACCGACCGCGAGCACGGCGAGCAGGAGCCCTTCCGGCCGGGCGTCCCGGCCCGCGGCCGTGATCAGTGCCCAGGCCGCGCACGCTCCGAGTATCAGCACTCCCACGACATCGGGAGCACCGCGCTCCCGCGCGCGCCCGTCGGGCGGCACGAGCACCGGCGACGTCATTCCCTGCGACCCCCCGAGACCGGCGCACCCCGCGGCCGGACTGCTCCGGACAGGCGGTGCGGTGCGACTGCCGGGTCAACCGTAGTGCTTCCGGGGCGAGTTGTGGATGACCTGCACGGGAATGGTGCTGTTGGTGCGCAGGTGGGGACCGGAGCGCGGGCCGGGCAGGACGTAGGGTCGGGATCATGGCGACACCCGAATTCATCCGCGAGATCCGTGTCACCGCCGGTCATCAGCTGCTCTACCTGCCCGGAGTCAGCGCCGTCGTCTTCGACGACGAAGGTCGCGTGCTGCTGGGCAGGCGGGCGGACAACGGCCGCTGGGCGATCATCGGGGGCATTCCCGAGCCCGGCGAGCAGCCCGCCGCCGCAGCCGTGCGCGAGGTGGAGGAGGAGACGGCCGTGCGCTGCGTGGCCGAACGCGTGGTCCTCGTACAGGCGTTGGAGCAGTCCGTCACCTACCCCAACGGGGACAGGTGCCAGTTCATGGACATCTGCTTCCGCTGCCGTGCCACCGGGGGAGAGGCGAGGGTCAACGACGAGGAGTCGCTGGAGGTGGGCTGGTTCGGGCTGGACGCGCTCCCGCCCATGGAGGAGTTCGCGGTCACCCGCATCAAACACGCCACCCTCGAGGGGCCCACCTGGTTCGAGGGCATCGGCCGGTCCTGAGGCGGCGCCCGCCGTGCCCGTGGCAATGCCGCGGACAGCCGGGCGGCGTAGCCTCGGCAGCGCCTACGGTCCGGCGCCTCCGGCGGCGCAGGGAGGAGAACGACACATGAACACATCAGGAGAGCAGGAGGGCGGGGAGCCGGCATGCCTGCTGCCCCAGGTGTGCCCCGAGTGCGGCCGGGTCCGTGAGCAGCCCGGCCGCGTGGGATGCGAACACTGCGGTCACACTCCCCGCGCCGGTGAACCGCAGGAGAGCCCGGCGGCGCCCGCCCCGGCCGGCCGCCGCCGGGACCGCGACCCGGAGGGCAGGGCACGCAACGCGCGGCCGCGCGACGGACTGGGACGTCCGCTTCCCCACGGCCACCAGGGAGTCGCCCGGCAGCCAGAGGGTGTGCCGCGCACCCCGGCCGCGGCTCTGGACGAGGCCCAGGAGCTGCTGGAATCCGGCATGCCCTTCCACGCCCACGAGGTGCTGGAGGACGCGTGGAAGGCGTCCCCGGAGCAGGAGCGTGCGCTGTGGAAGGGCCTGGCCCAGATCGCCGTCGGCGTCACCCACCTCGCCCGGGGCAACACCACGGGCGGGGCACGCCTTCTCCTGCGGGGCGCCGAGGGCATCGGGCCCTACCGGGAGGATCCCCCGCACGGAATCGACGTCGCGGGGGTGGAGCGCTGGGCCCGGGCCTCCGCCGAAGGGATCGGCGACCGCGCCGCGGACGGGCCGGCGACGGTGCGGCCCCCGTCACTGACCGGACGCGGCGGCGGGGTGACCGGCGGCGGGTGACCGGCGGCGGTGCCCGTCTCCCGCACACCCGTCCACCACCGCGCCCCCGGGCCGTGGGGCGCGTGTGCTCACACCTTCCGGAAGTGGTACGCGTCCTCCGCCGCCGCCGCGACCTCCTCCAGACCGGCCCCGCCCGCCGAGGCGACGACCGCGGCGATCGCCCCCTCGACGAGCGGGGCGTCCACGAGCTGCGAGTTCTCGGGCAGTTCGTCCCCCTCGGCGAGCAGCACCTTCACCGTCAGCACCGCGCTGCCGAGATCGACGAGCACGGCGACACCGGCCCCCGTGTCGACCTTCTGCGCGGCGGCGCTGATGAGTTCGGCGCTCGTGCCCAGACCTCCGTCCGGTCCGCCGCCCGCGCCCTCCACGGGTGCGCTGTCCTGTCCCGCGGCCAGTCCCACGGCGAGGCGGGCCACCGAATCGGCGACCTCCTTGCTGTGCGAGACCAGGACGATCCCGACCCGCGGGGGAGGCGTGTCCTGCTGCTCACTCATCGGCGACCACCCCCGCCAGGGCCGTGAACAGCAGAGCGGAAGAGGTCGCGCCGGGGTCCTTGTGGCCCACGCTTCTCTCGCCGAGGTAGCTGGCCCGCCCCTTGCGCGCCCGCAGCGGCACGGTGGCCTCCGCGCCGTCGTTCGCCGCGGTACGTGCCGCGCCGTAGGGGTCGGGCCCGCCGGCGGTGAGCGCCTCCACGCCCGGATACAGCGCGTCCAGCATCGTCTTGTCCTGCACAGCGGCGCCCCCGAGCTGCGCGACCGCGTCGACGCCGACGCGCAGGGCGTCCGCCAGCTGAGCGCCGGTCACCCGCTCCGCGTCGCCCAGGGCCTTTCCCGTACGGCGCAGCAGTGTCCCGTACAGCGGTCCGGACGCGCCGCCGACGCTGGAGACCAACTGGCGTCCTGCCAGGACCAGTACGGCACCCGGCGTGTCCGGTGACTCCTTGCCCAGAGCGGTGACGACCGCGGCGAACCCGCGCTGCAGGTTGCTGCCGTGGTCGGCGTCGCCGATGGCCGAGTCCAGCTCGGTGAGCAGGTCGGCCTCCCGCTCCACGGAGGCAGCTGCGGCGGTGAGCCAGCGGAAGACGGCACCGGCGTCCAGCTCATCGGTCAGGTCCGTCAAGACAACTCCCTTTCACCGGGGCCGGGGACCGGACGCCCAGGGGCGACCGCTGCCCGGCCCGCTGTTGATGACTCATGTTCAGCAGCCCCAGCGCAGAGAGGGCGTGCTCACCGGCGCGTCGTACAGCCGCAGCATCTCCTCGTCGGCCCGGCACAGTGTCACCGACGCACCGGCCATGTCCAGGGAGGTGACGTAGTTGCCGACGAGCGTACGGGCGACCGGTACGCGTCGCTCGTCCAGGACGCGCCGCACCTCGGCGCAGAACCCGTACAGTTCGATCAGCGGGGTGGCGCCCATGCCGTTGACGAGGGCGAGGACGGGACCGTCCGGCTCGAGATCGGTCAGAACGGCGTCCACCGCGAAGTCCGCGATCTCGCCCGAGGTCATCATCGGGCGGCGCTCACGGCCCGACTCGCCGTGGATGCCGATGCCCAGTTCGAGTTCGCCCGCGGGCAGGTCGAAGGTCGGGCTGCCCTTGGCGGGGGTCGTACAGGGGTGCAGCGCCACTCCGAAGCTGCGGGAGGACTCCGCGACCTGACGCGCCATCGCCTCCACCCGCTCCAGCGGCGCGCCCTCCTCGGCGAGCGCGCCGGCGATCTTCTCGACGTAGAGCGTGCCGCCGGTGCCGCGCCGCCCTGCCGTGAACTCGCTGTCCGTGACGGCCACATCGTCCTGCACGAGGACCTTGCCGACCTGGATGCCCTCGTCCTCGGCCAGCTCCGCCGCCATGTCGAAGTTCAGCACGTCGCCGGTGTAGTTCTTCACCACGAACAGGACGCCGTTGCCGCTGTCGACGGCGGCCGCCGCCCGCGCCATCTGGTCCGGGACGGGGGAGGTGAAGATCTCGCCGGGGCAGACGGCGTCCAGCATGCCGCGACCCACGAAGCCGCCGTGCAGCGGTTCGTGGCCGGAGCCGCCGCCGGAGACGAGGCCGACCTTCTCGGCGACCGGCGCGTCCCGGCGTACCACGACCCGGTTCTCCACATCCACCGTCAGCTCCGGATGCGCGGCGGACACTCCCCGCAGCGCGTCCGGGACGACGTTCTCCGGCACATTGATCAGCATCTTCATTGATACCTCCGAGTGAGCGTGGCTCTGTCCCTCTGGCCAGTACTACTACAGGTCAGAGCTGGAACCGCGAGTTGGCGGTCCCGATGTTTCCGGCTGTGCGGGCGGCTGCCCCCAGTGTCCCGCCCGGCTGCGTCCGGTGGAGCGGGCGCCTCCGGTGCGCACGCCCG
Source organism: Streptomyces sp. TAA204 (assembly GCF_000424965.1). Taxonomy (NCBI): domain Bacteria; kingdom Bacillati; phylum Actinomycetota; class Actinomycetes; order Kitasatosporales; family Streptomycetaceae; genus Streptomyces; species Streptomyces sp. TAA204. The sequence continues at coordinate 91,609 of NZ_AUKW01000010.1, read as the reverse complement.
CACGCCTCCGCGCCGCCCGGTGACGCCGCGCCCGCGAGGGGGCGCCGCGTTCCGCGGCGGGGGGAGGTGACCTCGGTCGGCTGCACACCTACAGCGTGCCGCACGGCACCGCCGCTGCCGAGGTCCGCCGGGGTGACCCGGCGGGTTTCGCAGTGCCGCCGGCGCGTGTACGGCAGCAGGCGTGTCACCCCAGCTCGAGACTGGTGACCCCGAAGACCTGCTCCGCCCGGAAGCGCGGAGCGGTCCCGGCGTACATGCGCACCGTGTGCGAGCCGGGCTCGAGGCCGCGGGAGGTGGCGAGGGCGACGGCCGCCGCGTGGGTCTCCGGGATGTCGAGGAAGACCTCCTCGTCCGGGCCGAGGTGGGCGGTCAGGGCGTCGAAGAGGGCCTCGGCCGACTGAGGGCCGTCGGCGAAGAGAGGCCCGATCCGCCGGCCCTCCCGCGCCCGGCGGATCACTCCGTAGCCGGCGGTCTCCCCGTCGCGCACGAAGGCGTACGCACTGTGGCCCGGGGCGGTCAGCCAGCGTTGCAGGAAGGCCCGCCGGCCGGCGGGGAAGCACTGCCGGTCGAACGCGGCGATCCCCTCGAAGTGGTCGGCGTCCGCGGGCACCACGGACGGGGAGGGAGCGCCGGGCGGCGTGGGACGTCCGCCGTAGCGGCCGGTGCGGTAGGCGGGCGTGAATCCCGAGCGGCGGTAGGTCTCCTCCTGGGCGGGCACCGCGTCCAGGCCGATGGTGCGCCGGCCGGCGTGCGGTACGGCCTCGCTCCAGGTGGCCATGCCCAGGCCGCCGCCCCGGTGCGCTGGGTCCACGAGGTAGTAGCCCAGGAACGCGAACTCCTCGGAGTAGTTGACGACGGAGACGGCGGAGACCGGACGGCCGTCGCGGCGTCCGAGGAAGAAGCCGCCGGGGTCGGTGGGGTGGAAGCAGGCCGTGTCGCCCAGGCCCGGGTTCCACTGCTCTTCGGCGGCCCACTCCTCGACCTGGAGCCACTCCTCGTACGAGGCGCGGGTGACGCTGAGTCCACCTCCGCCGGGGGCGGGCGCGCCGGGCGGAGCGGCTGCGGCGCCGCTGGGCGGTGCCGCGGCGGGGGAGGGCTGAGACGGGACGTCGTCGCCGGGGGGATTCATTCCTTCTGTTCGTCCTTTCCCTGTGAGGCGGGGGCCGCGGCAGGTGTCCGCGGCGTGGCGGTCTCCGGTCGTCAGATCAGGTCCATCGCGGCGACTTCGTCGGGACGCCCGTAGCTGACGGGGCCCTGGAATCTCCTGCGTGCGGTGGCGAACCACCAGACGGTCGCGATGATCAGCACCCCCGTGAGCGCGATGGGCGCGTAGTTGAACGTGGCCGGGGTGATCGGAGCGGCGTGCGGCAGCATGAACAGCACGTTGCTGACCAGGATCCAGGCGACGGCGACGGTCCCGACGGGCCTGCCCCAGCGTCCCAGGTGCCACGGCCCCGGCTCGAAGTCGTCCAGCCGCAGCCGCAGATAGATGGGCGCGGCGTAGGCGAGGAAGAGGCCCACGACGTTGACGCTGACTATCGCGGTGAAGGCCGTCTTGGACCACCAGCCCGGCAGGACCAGCAGCATGGAGCAGGCCGTGGCCAGCCACACCGCCTTGACGGGCGTGCGGGTGCGGGAGGAGACCGAGTGCCACCAGCGGGAGCCGGGCATGGCACCGTCGCGGGAGAAGGCGAAGATCTGACGGGCGTTGCTGGTCATGTTCGCCAGGCCGCAGAAGAGCATCGCGCCGATCACGACGAGCAGGAGCAGCTTGGCGGTGCCCGTGCCGAGGGCGTCGATGAGGATCTGCACCGGCGGTGCCGCCGCGCCTGCCTGCGCGTCGTAGTCCCGGATCGCGTAGACCAGGGCGAGCATGAGGATCAGGCCGGTGACGGCGGAGTAGCCGATCGCACGGACGATGCCGCGCGGCGCGTTCACGGTGGCGCGGACGGTCTCCTCGGACATGTGGAAACTGCCGTCGAACCCCGTGAAGGTCCAGCTGGTGACGAGCAGCCCCAGCATGCCGCCGTAAATGGCGCTCGTGAAACCGGTGTTGTTGGCGAAGTGCGTGACGAAGGACGCGTCCTGATGGTGCGAGGGCATCACGGTCAGCGCGGTGACGATGACCGCCAGTCCGACCAGCAGCCACCACACGGATATCCGGTTCAGCAGGGCGACGAGTTGCACCGTGTAGGTGTTGGCGAGCGCCTGGAGCAGCAGGATCACCGCCGTGATGAGCACCGTGCGCTCACCCGTGACCTCGTAGGAGGGCCATGTCAGGGCGATGAACGCCTGGATGAAGGTGGCGGCGGCCCAGCCGGTCGCGGCCGTACCGCCGACCTGGCCGACGAAGTTCAGCCATCCCGTGTACCAGGACCATGCGCCCTTGCGGCGTTTGGCGAGTTTTCCCGCGGCGAAATACAGCGCGCCGCTCGTGGGATAGGCGGAGGCGATCTCCGCCATCGACGCGCCGATGAAGAGCACCATCACCGAGACGCCGATCCAGCCGAAGACGAGGACCGACGGGCCGCCCGCGTTCATTCCGAATCCGAACGAGGAGAAGATTCCGGAGATGATGTTGATGATGGTGAAGGAGATGGCGAAATTGTCGAACGCGCGGAATCGGCGCGTGAGTTTGCGCGGATATCCCATCGCGTGCAGTGTCGCGTCGTCGTCGAGCGCGCTCTGCTCTTCTCGCTGCCGGTCTTCCGCGGGTGCGAGGGATGCGGAGTCGGACACAGTGGGTGGAACCTTTCTGGTGGGGCGGCGAAGAGGCGGCGGTGGGGGCGCGGTTCCTCTCGTGGAGCGGGCACGAGCCCGGCAGGGACGGACAGCCGCGGGGGAGGCTGCCGCCCCCTTCAGCGGCTGCCGGGCACGGGCAGCCCGCAGGTGAGCCTGGCCTTGCTCAACTGGTCCTCGGGATCGCCCATGACGCTCCAGGGCATCCGGCACGCGTAAGGACCCATGGCGGCGAAGACCGGACGTGCCTCGAACTCGCACTGGGCCATCAACAGCGCGTGCGCCAGGTACGCGAGATCGAGCACGGGGGTGAACTCGTAACCGGCCACCTCCGGGAGCCACTTCTGGTAGACGCCCAGGGCCGTCGTCTTCCACTGGGGCTGCTCCCAGGCACGGTTCGCCAGGGGCGAGGAGGGGTCGTGCTCCTCGACCAGGGCCACCAGCGGCAGCAGCCGCAACGGTGAGGAGGCGGGGGCGCGTTGGCCGAGGAAGGCGGCCACGTCCCAGGAAGCGGTGGACGATCCGCCGTGGCGGGCGAAGAAGTAGGACAGGAGGCGGTGGTGGGCCTCCCGGTGCCAGGGGTCGATGCGGAGGATGTGCGAGAAGAGCGACCACGGCCCTGTCGGTGCGGTCAACAGCCCCTGGGGGGCCGGGTCGCGGGGACGGTGCAGACGGGCCAGCGTCAGCTGGGTGACCCAGGGGGTGGGATCCCGGGGAGCCATCAGTGCCGCCCGCTGGCAGGCCGTGAACGCGATACGTCCCAGCTCGGTGGCCCTGGGGTCCTGAGCGTCGGCGGCGCGCAGCGCCCGCAGGGAGGAGACCCGCGCCCACAGCAGCGCCGCTTCTCTGCACGGCTCTTCGGCGAGCCAGCGTTCCGCCAGGTCGGAGTCGGCGGCCTCCGAGGCCAGTACGAGCGAGCGGTGGGCGCGCAGCCCGTTGTCCCTGCGGGCGTCCAGGAGCGCTTCGTTGGCGCTGAAGTAACGGCCCGCGCGTACATCCACACACGCTCGTGCCAGCTGGCGATCATCGGCCGCCGGGTGCCATACGTACTGCCCCTCAAAAAAGCCAGCGGTCATGCTCTCCTGCCGATTCTGCTGTCTCAGCCGACGCCGCCCGTATGTGCACAATTCGGGCAAGCCGAATTCAACCGGCGCATAGTACCGGTGCCTGGCAGCAACCCACACCCTACTCAGAGTCATGAGGGACCGGAACCACTATTCCGTAACGCCCGGGCTTCAGTGCCCGTTTATCCGCGCGGGGCCACGGCATTGCCGCGCGACGGAAGTGGAGATATGCGCAGAGCATATGTCAGCGCCTTCACTGTGCAATTTCTGTAGTGGCCATCTTTCTGCGGCGGGTGACGGTCCGTCGGCTTCTGTCTTCCACGAGGCCGGTGGGGCTGCAGCCGGACCGTCCCGGGTGCCGTTCACCGGAGGCCCGTCCCGGAAAACGCTGGGGAGAAATGTGCGTGGGGTGACGGCGATCTGCCGTACGGCGTCCGCCGGTGAAAGGCGGCAGAGAACAGGGGCAGGGCCGCGGCCCTCCTCGGAGGACCGCGGCCCGGGGGCGAAGGCCCCCCGAGGGCCGCCCGTCAGGGGATCAGGGGATCGGGGGCACCGTCGGGCCCTCCGCCGCGAGGAGGTCACGGGCGAACTGCTCCCACTGGGCGTACCGGTCGGGGTAGGCCGAGCGCTGGACGGCCTGGCAGACCTCACCCGGGGGCATGGTCTCCCAGCCCGCGATCTGGATCAGTCCCGGATTGCTGCCGAACGGGGCGACTCCGTAGAAGGACTTGGAGGAGGTGGGCACGTCGGTGATCTGCTCCGGCGTACCCCAGCCGGTGCTGGGGCGCTGCTGGAAGATCCCGAGGGAGTCGTGGTCGACCGGCTCCGTGTAGTTGACGAACTTCGACTCCTGCATGGCCGTCATCAGGGCGATGACCTGCCCCTGTTCGGGGATTCCCGCACCCTTGCCGACGCCGATCACCGTGCGGGCGTTGGCCAGTTCCTCCGGGCCGAGGTCGGCGGACGTCCGGAAGGCTCTGCGCAGCTGGGAGTCCGGTGCCTGCTGCAGCGCCTTCGCCGTCGCCGTGTCGACCGAACCCGTCGCGTCCAGCCCGTGCCTGGCCTGGAACCACTTGAGGCCGTGGCCGTGGTCCCCGGCCGGCGCGTCGGCGGCCGGCCGGGACGGGGACGCCGCCGCGGTGCCCGGCGTGAGAAGCACGGTGCCTGCCGCCAGAAGTGCCGCCGCCGCTGCGGCCGTTGCCCGTGATCCCGCTCGTGATCCTGCTCGTGATTCCTGCAAGGTGGTCCTCCCGTTCGCGCGATGCCGCGCGGTACCTCCGCACGGCTGCCGGTGAGTCCGCCCCGGCGCCCGCAGGTGCGGGGTCGCGCTCCGCCGGGGGTCGGTCCGGGGTGTGCGTGCGGCACACGTACGGGGAGCGTCTCCCGTATGACGCACGGGGATGTGATCCGCGCCACGCCGGTCGGTGGTCACCGGAGACGGAGATGTCACCGCGCACTGGTGATTTCCGTGCTTGACGGGCTCCGCTGTGGGACGTGCAGAGCGACCAAGGACCGTGCCGGCTGGCGGAGTTGGGCCGGCACTGGTGCTCTCGGCGCTCACCGGCCGGGCGCGCGGAACCCACCGCGAGAGCGCGGAGCTGCGCGCCCATGCCCTCGTGAGGACCGCCTGGCCGTCAGCGTCGACACACTGCCGTGGGAGACGGAGCGGACGGAGCCCGCTGCAGGGGGCGGCGGAACCGCCCGCGTGGTGCTGCGGGTGGAGGGCACAGCGGACGTACGGCGGCCGGCCCAGAGCTGTTCAGCACCGAGGGGTGCTGGGCATGGACGTCGCCGAGGACCCCGCCCCCGGCGAATGAGCGTGTGCGCGGCGCTCGTCGCATGCTACGAAGAGGCATGCCTGCCGCATCCTCTCGCGACGCCTCCTCTCACGACGCAGCCCCCTACGATGCCGTCATCGTCGGCGGTGGCCACAACGGCCTCGTCGCCGCCGCCTACCTCGCCCGCGCCGGCCGCAGCGTCCTGCTGCTGGAGCGCCTCGGACACACGGGCGGTGCCGCCGTCTCCACCCGGCCCTTCGCGGGCGTCGACGCCCGGCTCTCGCGCTACTCCTATCTGGTGAGCCTGCTGCCGCAGCAGATCACCGACGACCTGGGGCTGCGCTTCGCCGTACGCAAACGCGGAGTCTCCTCCTACACCCCGGCCGTCCGCGGCGGGCGGGCCACCGGCCTGTTCGTGGGCGGCGGAAGTGCGCGCACACGGGAGTCCTTCGCCCGGCTCACCGGAGGGGAGGAGGAGTTCGAGGCGTGGGAGCGCTTCTACGCGATGACGCAGCGGGTCGCCGAGAGGGTCTTCCCGACCCTCACCGAACCGCTGCCCGCCCGCGATCAGCTGCGCGAGCGCATCGGCGAGGACGCCGCCTGGGACGCGCTGTTCACCAGGCCGCTGGGCGAGACGATCGAGGAGCACTTCCAGGACGACCTCGTACGCGGTGTCGTGCTCACCGACGCCCTCATCGGCACCCTCAGCCACGCGCACGACCCCTCCCTGCTGCAGAACCGCTGCTTCCTCTACCACATCATCGGAGGCGGCACGGGCGACTGGGACGTACCCGTCGGCGGGATGGGCGCGCTCACCGATGCCCTGGCCACAGCCGCCCGTGACGCGGGCGCGCAGATCCGCACCGGTCACGACGTGCACCGCGTGGAGACCGACGGGGACATCGCCGAGGTCCACTACCGCACAGGCGAGGACGAGGGCAGCGTGAGGGGCCGCCGGGTCCTGGTCAACGCCTCACCCGAGGCGCTGGCCGGGCTGCTTGGCGAGGCGCCCGTGCCCGGTGCCGCGCCCGTCGCCGGCTCCCAGCTGAAGGTCAACATGCTGCTGCGGCGTCTTCCCCGGCTCAAGGACACCTCAGTCGAGGCGAGGGAGGCCTTCGCCGGCACCTTCCACGTCGCCGAGGGATACGAGCAGCTGGCCGAGGCCCACCGGCAGGCGCTGCGCGGAGAGTTCCCGCGCACCCCGCCCTCGGAGCTGTACTGCCACTCCCTGACCGACCCCTCCATCCTCGGCCCCGAACTGGCCGAGCAGGGCTGCCAGACGCTCACGCTCTTCGGTCTGCTCACGCCCCCCGAGTCCTTCACCGGCGGCGCGGACGGCGACGGCGCCGCCGCCTCCCGGGAGAGGGCACTGGCCGCCACCCTCGCCGAGCTCGACCGCCACCTCGCCGAGCCGGTCGGGGAGTGCCTGGCCCTCGACGCGGACGGCAACCCCTGCATCGAGGCGAAGACCCCGCAGGACCTGGCCGGTGAACTGCGGCTGCCCGGTGGCCACATCTTCCACGGCGACCTCTCCTTCCCTTTCTCGCAAGAGGGGACCGGACGCTGGGGCGTGGAGACCGCCCATCCCAATGTGCTGATGTGCGGGGCCGGTGCCGTACGGGGCGGAGGAGTGAGCGGCATCGGCGGGCACAACGCGGCCATGGCGGTCCTCGAGAGCGGCTGACGGGACGTCACGGGGCGGGTCGCGGACCGGAGTTGACAAACTCCGCCTGGTATCACGCCGAATTCGCGCGACGGGTGGCTGATTTGTCCGGTACCGGGGCTTCTCCCGCAGGGTCGGCGGCAGCCTCGGCGGTAGGCTCAACATGCCGTTTCCGCTGACGCGTTGGAAGACCGGCGCGTCCACCCGGACGGTCGGCGGGCAGGTCTGGGCGCGGTTCGTGTCCGGTGAGTCCGCCCGGAGGCGGCCGGTCCTTCCGCCCGCGGGCGGAGATGTACCCACGCAGCGGTCCGCTGCTGCGCTCACCTGCTACGGAGGATGCCTTGCCAGACGTCGAAGTTGGCATTTCCCTGCCCACCATGGCCGACCTCGAGCCCAACGGGTTCCCTGGTCTGGCCGCCGGTGCCCGGCACGTCGAGGAGGCCGGTCTCGACTCGGTCTCGGCGTCCGACTTCATCATGGGAAACGGCACCCCCGCCCTGGAGTGCACTCTCGCGTTGTCCGCGGCCGCCGCCGTGACCGAGCGTGTGCTCCTGCGCTTCGGGGTGATGACGCTTCCGCTGCGCAATATCGCCTGGGTGGCGGCCCAGGTCGGGACGCTGCAGTATCTCTCGAAGAACCGTGTGGTCCTGGGAGTCGGGTCCGGCGGAGCGCCCGGCACTCCCTTCTGGGACGCCGTCGGCGCCTCCGCGGAGGGACGCAACGGCCGTCTCGAATCCGCACTGAGGCTGCTTCCGGGCCTGCTGTCGGGTGAGGAGACCCGGCTGGAGGATGAGCCCGGTCAGACGGCGCTCTCCCTGGCGCCGGCCGTCCCCGCCCCGCCCGTCCTGGTCGGCGGCAACACGGACAACGCCATCCGCCGTGCCGCCGTCCATGGTGACGGCTGGATGCCGTCGATGATGGCTCCCCACAAGCTCGCCGAGGGCACGAAGAAGCTGCGGGAGATCGCCGCTGAGCACGGCCGTCCGGCACCCGGCACCACGGTCTGGCTGCACGCCGGTCTCGGTGACGAGGAGTCGGTGCGCAGTGCCCGCGAGAACTTCGAGCGCAGCCTCGTCGAGATGTACGGCGTCTCGCCCGAGGACGCCCCGCACGTGCCCATCGGCGGTACGCCGAAGGAGGCGGCCGAACGCTTCGCCGCCTACGCGGAGGCGGGCGCCGACCACATCGACCTCGTCGTCGACGGCGGTGACTGGCAGCGCCAGGTCGAACTGATCGCGGAGGCGCGCTCGCTGCTCGGCTGACGGCACGCCGCCACCGACGTGCCGTGGTGCCGACTACCGGTACCACGGCGGCAGGCCCCGGCACCGCCCTGTGCGCGGTGCCGGGGCCTGCGGTTCATGGACCGCAGGTCAGGGAAGTTCGACCGACTGGCGGTGGTGGAAGAGGTTGCGCGGATCCCACTTCGCCTTGACCTTCTGCAGCCGGGCGTAATTGTCCTTGTAGTACAGCTCGTGCCACGTGGACTCCGACCTGTTCAACTCGGGGTCGCTCAGGTCCGCGTCCGGGTAGTTGATGTAGCACCCGTCAGTGACGTCGTTGGGAACGGGGACGCCGCCGGTGTCGGCGTAGACGTCCGCGTAGATCTCGCGGACCCACCGGATGTTGCGCTCGTCGTCCTGGGCCTCGTGCCAGTAGGACTCGTAGAACATCAGCAGATGCGACTCCCGGTGCGCGGAGGGCGTCGCGGCGGGATCCGTCTTGTTGATCTGGCACCCGGCGGAGTTGAGCACGATGTAGCTGTAGGTGTTGTCGTAGTCCTTGCGCGTCAGGTGCTTGTAGAGCGCGTCGATCTGCCTCTGGGGGAAGAGGTCCTTCATGAAGGCCGACTTGTGGAACGTTCGCAGGTTCGGGTTGTTGAGTGTCTCGCCGCCCGTCGTGCTGTAGGTGGTCGCCTTCATGAAGGGCAGTTCCTGGGTGTCGAGCATGGAGGGTTCGACACCTCCCATCGCCTCGCCGAGGAAGTCGGTGAAGGCCTTCATCAGCTTCTCGGCGTCGGGAACGGTGGCGTCCATCTGGGCCACCAGGAAGAGCGTGCCCGCCGAGACGTGGTTGAGGAAGAGCCAGTGGCCCAGGTCGGCATAGGGCGAATCCACGTCATTGTGCTTCATGGACCACTCGCCGTACTTCTTCAGCAGAGAGGTGAAGCCGGCCTCGGTGATCTTCTCCCACGGCCAGGTGGCCTGGGTGTACAGCACCCGCGCGGGAGGGGTGGGAAGCAGCGAACTCGGGTCCTGGCCCTCGACGCCCGTGGTGCGCAGCCAGTAGCGGGTCACGATCCCGAAGTTGCCGCCGCCGCCGCCCGCGCAGGCCCAGAGGAGGTCGTGGTTGCGGTCGTTCTCGTCGCGGGTGGCGATGACGGTGCGGACCTTGCCCCTGCGGTCGACGGTGACGACCTCGGCGGCGTAGACGTGGTCGATGACGATTCCGTGCCTGCGGGAGAGGACACCGTAGCCGCCGCCCGCGAAGTGGCCACCGGCGCCCACGCTGTGGCAGCCGCCGCCGGGGATCGTCACGCCCCATCCGTTGTGCAGGGTCTCGTAGATGTCCAGCAGCGTGGCGCCCGGTTCGACGAAGTAGGCCTTGCGCCGCTCGTCCCAGCCGACGCGGTTCATCAGCCGCAGGTCGGTGATGATCTGGGCTTCCTTGTTGAAGACGAAGTCCTCGAAGCAGTGACCGCCGCTGCGGATGACCAGACGCTTGCCGTTCCGTACGGCCTCGCGTACGACCTGGGCCACCTCCTCGGTGGTGGCGGGCAGCTTCACGGCCTCGGGCTCACCCACGAGCCGGGCGTTCATGCCCGAGACCATGTCGGCGTAGCGGGCGTCGGCCGGTGTGACGGTGGCGATGCCGGTGCCGCTCGAAGAGGCAGCCGCGGCGGTGGCGGAGCCGGCCGCCTGCGCCGGAGTCGGGAGGGAGGTGACCGCACCGGATGCGGCGACAGCGGCACCCGTACCGGCCAGGAACCGCCGTCTGTTCAACATACTCAATTCGAGCTCCAGTTCTCGCGAGGTCTGGCCCTGTGGCTCCGGCCCGGTGGGTCCGGCACGGGGGTCCGAGAAACAGGCCCAGCCTCACGCCCGCGGCCCGTCCGTGCAGACGGATGGAAGCGTCTTTGTCAGGTGTCACCGCACCGCAACGCACGACGGGTCACCCTCGCGGGGAGAGCGGCACCGCAGCCCACCGCCCGGGCGCCCGCAGGGCCGGCCGGGAGGTGACACACTCCTGACCGTCGGCCGCTGCGTGACTGGCACCGCGGCGAGAATCCCTGCCATGCGTGCCGCCTTCATGGAACGGTTCGGACCTCCGGAGGTCATCCGGTACGGCGAACTGGAGCCACCGCAGCCGGGACCGCGCGAGGTGCTCGTCGACGTCGCGGCCACCGCCGTCAACCACGTCGACACGTTCGTACGCTCCGGAGCGTGGCGCACCCCTGTGCCCATGCCGTTCGTGGTGGGCCGCGACATGGTGGGCAGAGTCGGCGCCGTCGGGGAGGGGGCGCGGGGCTTCTCCCTCGGCGACCCGGTGTGGTGCAGCAGCCTCGGCTACGACGGCAGACAGGGCGCCGCCGCCGAGCTCGCGGTCGTTCCGGACCAACGGCTCTACCACCTGCCCGGTCACGTCAGCCCGTCCGACGCCGCAGCCGTGGCGCATCCGGCCACGACCGCCTATCTCGCGCTGTTCACGCACGGCGGTCTGCGGCCGGGAGAGACGGTCGTCGTCGTCGGAGCGGGCGGGAACGTCGGCAGCGCGCTGGTGTTGATGGCCGCCCGCCACGGGGCACACGTCATCGCCGTGGCCAAAGAGCGCTCCGCCGGGTACGTACGCACGCTGGGCGCCGTCGAAGTCGTCGATCCCGCCGGGCCGGACGCCTGGGAACGGGTGCGGGATGCGGCGCCGGACGGGGTCGGTCTGTACATCGACACGACCGCGCAGAACGACCTGACCACCGCCGTCGGTCTGCTCGCCAGACGAGGCCGGATCGTGCTGCTCTCCGGGCTGCACACCCGTCCCGTGCTGCCGGTCGGCCCGCTCTACGTCAAGGACGCCTCCGTCATCGGCTTCGCGATCTCACAGGCATCCGTCCGCGAACTCGCCGAGGCGGCACGTGAGATCAACCTGCTGCTGGCCGGCGGAGGGCTGCGCCCGCGCGGGGTGGAGTCACTGCCGCTCAGTGAGGCGGCCGAAGCTCACCGCCGCCTCGAGGCGGGCGAGGTCCGCGGGAAGCTGGTGCTGCACACTTCTCCGCGGCCAGCCGGTGACCTGACCAACCCTGTGCGGGTCCTTGGCCGCAGTGGCGAGAGCGCTGGGACGCTCTCGCACATGGCTAACTCCTCCGTCACAGACAAGTCCCCACTGTTCGAACTGCGGGCCGACATCCACGTAACGGCGACGCCGGACCAGATCTACGACGTGGTCAGCGACCTGCCCCGCAGCGGCGAGTGGAGTCCCGAATGCCAGGGCGGTGAATGGATCTCCGGGCCGGCAGCCGCCGTCGGCTCGGTCTTCCGCGGCGAGAACCTGCGCAGCGAGGAAGTCGTCGCCTGGGCCCCGCTGGTCAGGGGCGTCTGGCACACCGAGTGCCGCGTCACCGAGGCGGACCGCGGGCGCACCTTCCGCTGGATGATGCTCTCCCACGCCGGCGCCGACCAGCAGAGCGTCTGGGGTTTCGACATCGAGGCCGCCGGCGAAGGCGCGGTACTGACCCATCACTTCCGGATGGGGAAGGCCACCGCCGGCATCCACAAGATCGTCGCCGGTCTCGGCGAGGACGAGCGCGCGCGGTTCGTCGAGGAATGGACGGCCAAGCTCGAGCAGGACCTCACGGACACGCTTGACCGGATCAAGAGCGTCATCGAGAAGTCATGAACCGGCAGACGGGAACACACAGACGAGGGGGCGCGGATGCTTCTCCAGCGCATCGGTAACAAGGGCATTCAGCTGGGCACACTCTTCGCGCGGGCGGCCGGCAAGCACCCCGCGAGCCCGGTGATACTCGACCACGAGCTGGACATCGCCCCGGAACGTGGCCGCCGCCTGACGCTGACCGAAGTCGCGGACGTCGTCGAGGACTTCGCGTCGCGCCTGTGGGCCGCCGGTGTCCGCACGAGCGAGCGCGTGGTCATCCACAAGGCCAACAACTTCGACATCACACTGCTCGCCTGCTCGCTCGCACGGCTCGGAGCAGTGCCGATCCTGCTGTCACCGAAGCTGGACGGGGCGACGGTGGCCGAACTGCTGCGGCGCGCGGACCGCCCGTACCTCGTCACCGACCAGGCCAAGCTGGACAACGACCTGCCGGACGAGGTCTTCGAGCTGTCGCGGAAGCTGCTGCTGACATCCGGCCACCACGAGGGCGCCGAGGAACTGGCCGCGCTGGCGGGCGTCAGGCGTGTGGACCCGGTGCACATGTCCCCGGACCACCCCACGCTGATCACCCACACCTCCGGCACCACGGGCGTGCCGAAACTCGCCGTGCACACCGGCCGTACGTTCCAGGCGAGGTACCGTCCGCAGGGCACCGTGGCCAGGATGGTCGGTCCCAGCGAACCGATCGCGATCCACGTGTCGTTCGTGCACTCGCGGATGTTCACCGCGATGCCCATCACCATCCTCCAGGGGCACCCGCTCCTCGTGCTCAGGGAGGACGACCCGGCAAGCGTCGCCACCCTGTTCTCGCAGGTGCCGCCCGGTCTGATCGAGGCGCACCCCAACTCCTTCATGCGGTGGGAGGAGCTGGCCGAGGACCCGCGCGCGCCCCTCGCGAGTGTGAAGTACTTCAGCAGCACCTTCGACGCCATCCACCCGCGCACGGTGCACCGGCTCCTCGGCGCGTCCCGCCGCAAGGGCGCACTGTTCGTCCAGATGTACGGGCAGAGCGAGGTGGGGCCGATCGCCGGGCGCACCTACAGCCACAAGCGCGGGGCGGAGGCCGAAGGACGCTGCGTGGGTGCCCCGTTCCCGGGCATGACCGGGATACGGGTGGTCAGCCGCGACGGCAGTCCGCCCAGCAAGTCCTCACCGGGTTTCATCGAAGTCCGCAGTGACGGGCGGATCGTGACGTACCTGGAGGAGCACGAGCGCTGGCAGAAGCAGGTCAACGATGGCTGGTGGCGGATGGGTGACGTGGGCTACCGCACCAAGTGGGGCTGTCTGCACCTGCTGGACCGAGAGGTCGACGAGATTCCCGGCATCGACAGCACGCTGGAGATCGAGGACAAGCTCTTCGGACGGCTCCCGCAGCTCACCGAGGCGATCATCGTTCCCGGTACGGACGGCGTGCCCGTACCGGTGGTGGCCACCCGCGACGACGAGCCCCTGGACCCCGACGTGTGGCGAGCCGCGGTGGCCGGTCTGCCGACCATGGCCCCGCCGGTGCAGTGGCGCCTGGAGGACCTGCCGCACACCGCCACGACGAAGATCAAGCGGCTGGAGCTCATCGAACGGCTTCAGACACAGCGGAGCTGACGGCCCGTCCGTGGCAGCGACCGCAGCACCAGCGTCCGACCACCGAAGCAACGTGGGTCCGGGTTCCCCCGCCGGAGTGCCGGCCGTGAAACGGAGGGCTTTGATGAGCAGCCATCTGGAGATCGGCATCGTCGGTGCCGGTCCTCGCGGACTGGCGGTGCTGGAGCGGTTGTGCGCGAACGAGCGGGCCTCGCCCTCGTGCACGACGGTGACCGTCCATGTGGTGGATCCCTCCTGCCCAGGGCCCGGAACGGTCTGGCGCACGGAGCAGTCCAGCCACCTGCTGATGAACACCGTCGCGTCTCAGATCACCGTCTACGCCGACGAGAGCACCAAGATCGCGGGGCCCGTCGAACCCGGACCGACACTGTACGAGTGGGCCGCTGCACTCCCCGCTCCCGGTGACGGCGGGAACCTGCCGGCGCAGGTCCTGCGGGAGGCCGGGAGCCTGGGGCCCAACTCGTATCCCACCAGGGCGTTCTACGGTTACTACCTGGGCGGCTGCTTCGAGCGGGTCGTCGACGGGGCACCCGGACACGTCACCGTCGTCACCCACAGGTCGCGGGCCGTCGCCATGGCCGACACGCACGGCGTGCCCGGCGGGCCTCAGGGAATCCGGCTGGAGGACGGGACGCGGCTCAACCACCTGGACGCCGTCGTCCTGGCCCAGGGACACGTGCCCACCCGTCCCACGGCGCGGGAGGAGCGAGCGGCGAGTCTCGCCCGCATCCACCATCTGACCTACCTGCCGCCGGGCAACCCCGCCGACCTCGACCTGAGCGGGATCGGGGCGGGGGAGACCGTGCTGCTGCGCGGGCTGGGGCTGTGCTTCTTCGACTACATGGCCCTGTTCACCGTGGGCCGGGGCGGGCGCTTCCTCCGCGAGGACGGCCGCCTGGTCTACCGCCCCTCCGGCGGTGAACCACGCATGTACGCCTTCTCCCGCCGTGGCGTGCCCCACCACTCACGGGGTGAGAACGAGAAGGGCGCGTCCGGCAGGTACTTCCCGCGTCTGCTGACGGTCGAGAGGGTCCGCGAACTGCGTGTACGCGCCGGGGGCGGCGAGCCCGTGCACTTCGGCAGGGACCTGTGGCCGCTGATCCGCCGCGAGGTGGAGAGTGTGTACTACCGGACGCTGCTCACCTTCCGCGGCCGCGCGGACGAGGCGGAGACGCTGGCCGAGAAGTACCTGAAGCTGCCCGCCGACGCCGGGGAGGACACGCCGGGGGACGAAGCCGCACTGCTGGACTCCTACGGCATCGCGGCGGAGGACCGCTGGGACTGGGAGCGCATCGCCAATCCGTGCGAGGGGCGGGAGTTCACCGGCCGCGACGACTTCCGCACCTGGCTGCTGGGGTACATGGAGCGGGACGTGCGGGAGGCGGGCGCGGGCAACCTCACCGGCCCCCTCAAGGCCGCCCTGGACGTCCTGCGCGACCTGCGCAACGAGGTGCGCCTCGCAGTCGACCACGGCGGCCTCGACGGCAATTCGCACCGTGACGATCTGCGCGGCTGGTACACCCCGCTGAACGCCTTCCTGTCCATCGGCCCGCCCGCCTCCAGGATCGAGGAGCTGATCGCGCTGGTCGAGGCCGGTCTGGTGGAGATCACGGGACCGGGAACCCACATCCGTCTCAACACCGACGAGCCGTCCTTCGTCGCCTCCTCCAGCCGGGTGCCCGGACCGCCCGTCCGCTCCCGCGTGCTCATCGAGGCGCGGCTTCCCGAACCCGATCTGCGGCGCACCGACGATCCGCTGCTGCGGCACCTGCTCAACACCGATCAGGCGATGCCGTACCGCATCCCCGCGGACCGCGGCTCGCTCGTCGAGACGGGCGGGCTCGCCGTCACCGAGCGCCCCTACCGGCTCATCGACGGGCGGGGGCAGGAGCATCCGCGCCGCTACGCCTACGGCGTCCCCACCGAGTTCGTGCACTGGGTGACTGCCGCGGGCATACGTCCCGGCGTCGACTCGGTCACGGTCGGGGACGCCGACGCCATCGCCCGCGCCGCGCTCTCACTGCCGCCGGTGGCACACGTGCCTGCCGCGGTCCGCCGGCAGATCTCCGAGTTCGACGTCGACGGGGTGATCGTGTGACAGGACAGGACGACGTGCTCACGGACGCGGGACTGCTCTCGCCCGTACGTGCCGGTACGCCGGTCGAGGCGGCGGTGTGCGACCGCGCGTGGCTCCAGGCGATGCTGGACGCCGAAGCGGCGCTGGCCCGAGCCCAGGCCCGGCTGGAGGTGCTTCCCGGTTCCGCAGCCGACGTCATCTCCCGCACGGCCCGGGCGGACCATCTGGACATGCGTGAACTCGCCCTCGCCGCACGGGAGACGGCAAATCCGGTCGTCTCCCTCGTGCGTGCGTTCACGGGCGTGGTCGCGGCCGAGGACCCCGGCGCCGCCGAGTACGTCCACCAGGGCTCGACCAGCCAGGACATCTTCGACACCGCCGCGATGCTGGTCGCCGACCGGGCCGTGCGCATCATCCGTGCGGACCTGTCCGCCGCGGCCGGGGCGCTGGCCCGGCTCGCAGCAGACCACCGGGACACCCCGATGGCTGGCAGGACCCTGGCACTGCACGCGGTTCCCACGACGTTCGGTCTGAAGGCGGCCGGCTGGCGGGAGTTGCTGCTCAGCGCCGACGACCGGCTCGGCAGGCTCACC
Source organism: Streptomyces sp. TAA204 (assembly GCF_000424965.1). NCBI lineage: Bacteria > Bacillati > Actinomycetota > Actinomycetes > Kitasatosporales > Streptomycetaceae > Streptomyces > Streptomyces sp. TAA204. The sequence goes on along the minus strand of NZ_AUKW01000010.1, from coordinate 75,209 downwards.
GAGAGCGGACTGCCGGTCTCGCTCGGCGGAGCCGCAGGAACCCTCGCCGGCTATCTCGCGTACGCCGGCACGCCCGACGCCGCTGCGCCCGGCACGGCGGAGCCGCCCGGTTACCACACGCGTCTGCTGGCGGCGTTCGCCGAGGAGGCCGGACTGACCGTGACGCCGCTGCCCTGGCACTCGCTGCGCACGCCGGTCGCCGATCTGGCGGCCGCTCTGGGCTTCACCGCCGGGGCACTGGGCAAGGTCGCTCTCGACGTGCAGTCGATGGCGCGTACAGAGGTCGGTGAGGTGGCCGAACCGGGTGGCGAGGGACGCGGCGCCTCCTCGGCGATGCCGCACAAGCGCAACCCGGTGCTGTCCACGCTGATGCGCAGCGCGGCGCTGCAGGTGCCGGTCATGGCGTCCGGCCTGACACAGTGCCTGCTCTCCGAGGACGAGCGTTCGGCGGGAGCCTGGCACGCGGAGTGGCAACTGCTGCGCGAATGCCTCAGGTTGACCGGCGGTGCCGCGCACACCGCCGTCGGCCTGGCACAGGGGCTGGAGGTCAGCCCCTCCCGCATGCGGGCCAATCTCGCACTGACCGGGGGCCAGGTCGTCGCCGAGCGGATCACCGCCGTACTGGCGCCGAAGCTGGGCAAGGCCGCCGCCCGTGAACTGCTCTCCCGCTGCTCGGCGGCTGCGGCCGGAAGCGGGCGTCCTCTGCGGGAGGTGCTGGCCGAATCACCGGAGGTGCATGAGCTGTTCGGTGACGAGGAGCTGGACGAACTGTGCGACCCCGTCAATTACACCGGGGCAGCAATGCCGCTGGCCGAGCGGGCGCTGCAGACCGGCACACCGTCGTGAACGTGGGCTGAAGGGAAGCAGGACATGATCAGCGGCAAACGGGCGAAGCGGCGGGAGGAGAGGTACGCGCGGCTCCGGCAGATCCGGAGCATGGACCTCTCCGAGTCCTACAGCCACATCTGGTGGCTCGACATGGGATACGAGTTCCCCTGGGACTTCAGCGTCGCGGGCGCTCTCGCCTTCAGCAACAGTGTGGCACCGCCGCACATGGCGGCTCTCCTGGTGCGTACGGGTGAGCTGACGGAGAACACGCAGCGGCGGATGGAGCACTTCGCGCTCATCAGCCTGGAGATGGTCCGTCGCGGCTTCAAGGACCCGCGGGGCAAGGCAGCGGTCCGGCAGATGAACCGCATACACAACAACGCGGTCAGGCACATCACCAACGAGAACCAACAGTGGTCCATCAGCAACGACGAGTACCTGTTCGTGCTGGCCACCAGCATGCTCGTACAGGCCCGCTGGGTGGACCGCTACGGCTGGCGCCCGCTGAGTGAGCAGGAACGCAACGCCGCGTACCTGCACATGAGGGAACAGGGCGAACACATGGGCCTGAGGGACATCCCCGGCTCGTACGAGGAGTTCGCCCGCTTCCACGACGACTACGTCGAGGCGAACTTCAGCTACTCGCCCGAGGCCGAGACGCTGTGGAACATCCTGCGGAACACCGTCATCGAGCCCATGGTGGGGTGGCTGCCGCAGCGGTTGCAGCCAGCCGGCAGACGCGTCGCCGAGAGGGCGGTGCCCGCGCTGCTGACGCCGCACATGCGCGAGGCGTTCGGCGTGCGCAGCCCCTCGCGGCTGACGTGCCTGGCCGTCGACACGGCCATCAAGGCACGCTCGGCCTACGTACGCCGCCTGCCGCCGCGCACCGAGCCGGCCTACCCGGACCCGCTGCCGACTCCGGGCTTCCCGGCCGGCGACTACGAGATCGAGAAGCTGGGCCCCGCGCACACGGTCGGTGCGCCCTCCGAGCGGAGCGAAGACTGAGGACGGCCGCCGGGGCGCTGCAGTGTCCCGGCGGCAGGGCCCGCGCGCTCAGTGAAGCCGCGCGGACGCGGCCACCGCTTCGAGCAGTTCGGCCTGCCGCACGCACTCCCCCTCCGTGCCGGCGGACCTCTCACGTGCCGTGCCCGCGCGTACGGCCGCGGCGAACGCGGCGACAGTGTTGGCCACTTGGTCGTCGGGCCGAAGACGAATCTCCCTCGTGCCGGAGCCGTCCTCCAGCACGACGGAGGGCACGTGCCCGGCCGGGGGCGTGAACGCCCGGTCGAGCGTGATGCGGCCAGTGCTGCCGCACAGTTCGTAGGTGTTGCGGTAGGCGTGATCCAGCCCGAAGGTGAGCTGCGCGGTGGCCCCCTCGGGGGTGCTCAGCAGCGCCGCACCACTGGTGTCGACCTCGAATCCCGGCCCCGTGCCCAGGGATGCGCCGACGACCTCCAGGCCGGAACCCAGCAGGTGCAGCGCGGCACGCAGCGGATAGACGCCGGTGTCGTACAGGGCGCCGCCGCACAGCTTCGCGCTGTAGCGGATGTCGTCCGCCGGAAGCCGGGGCACGGTGAACGTCGCGTGGAAGGAACGTACTTCGCCGATGGCGCCCTCAGCGACGAGCGCGCCGATCCCTGCGTGCTGACGGTGGTGGACGAACATGACGTTCTCCATCAGCGACAGCCCGTTCTTCCGCGCCAGGGCGAACAGCGCGGCCGTGGATGCCGCTTCGTGCGTCAGCGGCTTCTCCGCCAGCACGTGCCGGCCGCTGCGCAGCGCCGCCTCCACCCACTCGGCGTGCAGGGCCAGTGGCAGGGGCACGTAGACCGCCTCGACCTCGTCGTCCGCCAGCAGCCCCCCGTAGCCCTGGACCGCGCGGGCGCCGTACCGGGCGGCGACGGCCTCCGCCCTGGCCCTGTCCCGGCCGGCGACCGCGATCACCTCGGTGGCGGGGCAGGAGGCGAAGGCGGGAAGCATCCTCCGGCGGGCGATCCCCGCGCAGCCCAGTACGCCGACACGGACCGGGGTGCTGCGCGCGCTCATGCCGACACCCCCCGCCAGAGGGGAAGAAGACCGGCGGAGAACGTCTCGGCTAGGGAGGGCGCACGGCTGTCCTTGGGCGACATCAGGGGCGGTTCGGCCAGTTCCCAGGGCAGTTCGAGAGCGGGGTCCAGCGGGTCGATGTCGATCTGGGTGCCGGGCGCGTACACGCTGGACATGGTGTAGCTGATGCAGGTGTCCTGCTCGAGCGCGAGGAAGCCGTGGCCGACACCCTCCGGGATGAAGAGGGACCGGCCCGACGCGGCGTCCAGCGTGGTGACGTGGTGCGTCCCGAACGCGGGTGACCCCACGCGCAGTTCGACGGTGATGTCGCGCAGGCGCCCTCGGACACAGGTGACGTACTTCGCCTGGCCCGGCGGGACGGCCACCGAGTGGATGCCACGGAGCGTGTTGCGCCGGGAAACGGAGTAGCTGACCTGCCGGGGCACGAACGGCTCGCCCAGCACGTCCTCCAGCTTGTCCGCCCGCATCGCCTCCCAGAAGCTGCCCCGTTCATCCGGGAGTTGCTTCGGAGTGATCACCAGGACTCCTGGGATCGCGGTCTCGGTGATACGCACCGGGTCTCCTCCCTGGTAGTGCCCGGGCCGGTCACCGTCCCTGGCCGGGACGGTGACCGTCGCCTGCCGGCTGCCGCTCAGGAGCGGGCGGCGACGAGCTTCTCCATCTCGGTCACCATCTCCGCCGGCGGGGGGAGTTCGGCCATCTCGCGAGAGAGGGCCTGCGCCTTGCGTGCATAGCCCGGATCGGCGAGCAGCTCCTTGCACCCGTCGGTGAAGTCCTCGGTGCGCCGGCCGTCGGACTCGACCAGCAGCGCGGCGCCGTACTTCGTGATCTCGGCCGTGGCCGACGTGGGGTACTCCGGGTTGGCGATCAGCTGCGGGACGCCCGCGTCGAGTGCCGTCATGTCGGTGCCGCCACCACCGTGGTGCATGATGATGTCGCAGGTGGGGGCGAGCACGTCCAGCGGCACCCAGCCGACGTGCACGTCGGGGAGGTCCTCCCGCAGCTCCGCGGCGACGTTCTCGGGGGCGCCGACGACGACTTCCACTCCGAGGCCGCCGATGCTCCTGGCCATGTCCCGCAGCGCGTCACCGCTGAAGAGGCGAGTTCCCGCCGTGATGTAGACCCGGGGGCGGTCGCCCTTGGTGTACATCCACTCGGCCAGCGGCTTCTGCGGGTTGCCCGGCACCCACCGCATGAGCTGCGCGGGTACCGCGTCGTCGGGACGCAGACCGGGCGGGCACACGTCGAGCCACAGGTCCGGCCCGGGGACGCGTTCCAGCCCGAGTTCCCCGAGTACCGGTTCGAGCACGGTGACTGCACCCGGGTCGTACATTCGCGCGTCGATGCGGTCCCACTCCAGTCGCACCGAGGGGATGCCGAGATGGTGCGCGAGGAGCGGCGCCGTGTAGAACATGCCGCCCCCCACAACGATATCGGGACGCCAGTGGTCGGCCAGGTCCAAGAGCGGCTCCAGGCTGTCCACGGCGATCTCCGCGTACACCTTGCCGACGGCCTTGACCTGCTCCGACGGGTCGTCCGGCATCGCGCCCATGAAGGCGCTGACCTCTTCCATCGAGACGGGAGAGATCTTCACCGGAGGGAGCCCGACGCTGGCGATGTTGGGCAGCACCCACTCGATACCGCCTACGAACACCTGATGGCCCGCGTTGCGGGCGGCGGTGGCGAGCGGTGCGTGCGAGAAGATGGGATACGGACTGTTGCCCGGGATGAACAGGACCTTCATCGGCTCTCCTTGCTGGATCGGCTGGGGGAGACGCTCAGCTCGCTGTCGTGAGCGTCTCGGCTGCCCGGACGCCGGAGAGCATGGCGGCCTCCGTGGTGGGGGAGTTGAAGTAGTCGCCGGCGAAGACGACGGGGGCCCTCTGGTCGCGCACGATCCGGGCGGAGGTGCGGTAGCGGCCGGGGGCGGGGATCGGGAATCCGTAGGGGCGCTCCGCGATGTGGAACGGTTCGGCGTCGCCGGGGAAGTCCGGCCACAGCGTCCCGAGCAGCGGCGTGACCGCGTCGAACTGCTCCTGCCGTGAGCGGCCCAGGAGCCGGCGGGTGTTCGCCCGGCCGGGATAGGTGAAGACCAGGAGCTTGTCCACGGTGCGGCCCTGCTCGTCGCGGACCTTGCGGGGGTAGGTGATCATGTTGCGCAGCGGAGGATCGTCCGGGCCGCCTGCCACGATATGCGCCTCCGAGGGCAGCGATCCGGGGGAGACGAGGTAGGAGACCGACAGCGCCGGCTCGTACCGCTGCGACTCCAGGAACGCGCGCGTCTCGTCCCGTACGACATCCCCCGGCAGTGCGGTGACGAGTTTCGCGGCGACCGTCGCCGGGGTGGCGACCACCAGGTCGTCGAAGGTCTCCGTGACGGGGCCGCCCCCTTCGGGAGCGGCAGTGACCTGCACTTCGCCCCCTGCGGTCTGCACGCCGGTCACTTCGTGCGAGAGGCGCAACTCCGCACCTTCAGCGTTGCGTTCGGCGATGATCTCCATGCCGTCGCGGAAGACGTAGAAGCCCGATCCGCCCATCCACGCCAGCAGAGCCCTGGCGTGCACCGCGGAGATGTCCTCGCAGGCGAAGTTCCAGAAGCCCTCCACCTGGGGGCGCAGGAGGAAGTCGAAGCCGCGCGCGGAGACCTGGCCACGGCCCCATTCGGCGGCGGTGGTGCCGTCGTCGAACGGTGCGGACTTCAGGGGGTCGAAGAGATCGAGCTCCTTCTGCCTGCGCACCTGTTTGAGCGAGGTGAGCAGAAATGCGAACCGGTCGCGCAGCGAGACGTGCTTGTACGCGAGCAGGCTGCGCGGGGAGTCCGAGGAGAGACCGACCGCCTTGCCCTTGTCGGAGACGTAGACGTTGCTGGAGATCTGCACGAGTTCGTCCTGGAGCCCGTACTCACGGACGAGTTGCGTCATCAGCGGGTAGAAGCTGACGTACATCAGATTGATGCCGACGTCGGGTTCGATCTCGGGCCGGTGCCAGGAACGCGCGCGCCCGCCGAGCCCGTCGGCCGATTCGAAGATCACCACTTCCCGGCCCGCCGCCAGGAGCTTCTTGGCCGCGGCGCAGCCGGCCATGCCACCGCCGATCACGGCGGTTCTGTTGCGACTGGACATCCGAATCCACCTCCGTCGAAGAGTGCGAGTCGCTGGGTCACGTGACCGCGCTCAGTGCTCGACGATCTCGTCGTGCGGCCACTCCAGGCCCTGGCCGAGGCCACCGTCGACCGGGAGGTCGATCCCGGTGGTGAAGGTGGCGTCGAAGGCGAGGAAGAGCACTGCGTCCGCCACCTCCTGCGGCAGGCCGAACCGCCGCATGGGCGTCAACTCCACGCCCTCCTTGATGTTGGCCGCGCGCAACTCCTCCGAGATTTCGGCGATTCCCATGGAGGGGGTCTCGGTGAATCCCGGGCTGACCGTGTTCACCCTGATCCGCCTGGGCAGCAGTTCGGAGGCGAACACCTTCGAGAAGGCGCGGATCGCCGACTTCATCGCAGTCCCGACGCTGGTGGCGACGAACCCCATTCCGACGGCGACGGCGGTCGTGAAGACGAAGGAGCCGCCGTCCTTGACCAGCGGGGCCAGTCGCTGCGCGGTGAAGAACGCACCCTTGGTGTTGGTGTCGAACATCTTGTCGTAGGTTTCCTCGGTCACCTGGCCGAGAGAACCGAATTTGATGTAACCGACGTTGACGAAGACGAAGTCGACCTCGCCCAGCTTCTCCCTCACCGCTTCGCCGAGGGCGTCGATGTCGGCCATGCTCTCGGCGTCCGAGCGCAGCACATGTGCCCGCGGGCCGAGTTCTTCACGGGCGGCCTTCACATTCTGTTCGTTCAGGCCGGTCAGGAGTACCTCCGCCCCGCCGTCGAGAAGGGACTTGACCACGTTCATCCCGATGCCGTGCGTTCCGCCGGTCACCACGGCCTTCTTGCCTTCGTACTTCGTCATGACACCCTTCTTTTTTCTGTGGGTTTCTCCGTGAGCACGGCGGTTGCCGTCGGCGGCGCGGGTGTTTGCCCGCGGGGATTCCCGGGCGGTTTCGGGAATCGGCTCCGTCACGTCAGACGATGTGGACGTCCGGGACGTAGAGGATCCAGCGCCCGCCCGACTCGCGGAATCCCCGCTCCTTGGCCATGATTTCCTCTGCGTGGTTCCACGCGAACAGCAGCGCGTAGTCGGGGTAGGGGTCGCAGAACGCGGCCGGCGAGTGTACGGGAATGTGCGTCCCCGGGGTGAGCCGGCCGTGCTTGGCCGGGGTGCTGTCGCAGATGAAAGGCAGCAGTTCCGGCCCGATTCCGCAGTAGTTGATGACGGTCGCGCTCTTGGCCGTGGCGCCGTAGCCGACGACGCTGCGGCCCTGTGCGCGCAGTTCGGTGAGCAGGCTCATCAGCTCGCGGCAACTGCGCCGGACCCCTTCGGCGAAGCGCTGGTAGGTCGAGGGGCTCGCCAGTCCGCGCCGTCGCTCCTCCTCCAGAAACCGCGAGACGGAAGGGGAGACGGGACGCCTCCCGGGCCGTGCGATGGTGTAGCGCATCGAACCTCCGTGCACGGGAATCGGGTCCGCCCCGACGAGTTCGAAGCCGAAGGTACGGGCCATGGAGGAGACGGAGGAGACCGAGAGCAGATAGAAGTGCTCGTCGTAGATCTGGTCGAACGCGTTCTGTTCCATGATGTCGCCCAGATAGCGGTCCTCGAGGACGAGCACACCGGTGTCCGCGAGCAGTGCGTCGACGCCCTGGAAGACGGAGTCGACGTAGGCGATGTGACTGGTGGTGTTCGCGGAGAAGATGACGTCGGCGGGACCGTCCGAGGCGGCTGTTTCACGCGCTGTGGACTCCTGGAAGAAGTCGGTGCGCACCCGGATGCCTTCCGCTCTGGCCGCGTCCGTCACCTGTCCTGACGGATCGACGCCCAGATGGCGAACGCCGGCCCGCTCTATGGTCCGGAGCATCGTGCCGTCGTTGGAGCCGATCTCCACGATGAAAGGGTCGCCGCCGGTGAGTTCACTGTCCAGGAGCCGCCGGGCGAAGCTCTCGAAGTGTCCGTTCATCACCACGGAACCCGATGAGCGGTAGGGGTATTCCTCGTGGAACATCTGCTCCCGCGGAACTTCCTCCAGAAGCTGCACCATCGTGCAAGAGGTGCAGATTCCCACGGCCAGCCGGAAGTAGAATTCGCTGCCCGCCGATTCCGGCGTCACGAAGGAGTCGGAGACCGGCTGCTGTCCGAAGTCGAAGAACTCCTCGACGCCTCCGCCGCAGATGCGGCATCGGGTCGTGCTCGCCGCATTCGCTGCATTCGCCTCTGCCGGAGCGGTCATTCCATCTCCTCTGGGAGACCCTGGTGGCACGCGTTCACCGGAGGGTGTGGAGGCCGGTTCTGGACGGACCCGCCTTCGGACGGCCGGGACCTCTCCGCGGGGCCGGGAGGGGAAAGGGGCATGCGGGGAGTCTGTTTCACTGTGAGTCGGGCCTCAAGGCGCGGTTCCCGTCCTTGTCAGGTCGCGGTGACGATGTGCCGGAGGGATGCCGAGTCCCCGGAATCCGGCGCCGCGGTCCCTGCCCCGGGACGAGTCGTCCCACGAGAGGCACCGGCCTCTCGCGGTGTGCGCGAAAGCCGGTGCCGTGCCGGGACGGCCCGTGAACGGCGCCCAGTGCCAACGCCGTTCACGGACGGACGGTCACGCAGAGCCGGTGAGGGAGCCCTCGGAGGCTCCGCCGGAGGACTTGCCCGTCCCCCCGCCGTCCTCTGTCTGGTCTTCTGCCTGGTCCTGGTCCTGAGAGCCGACGCGGCGCAGGGTCGTCGCGGCGATGACCGCCGTGGCGGCGATGAGAAGGGCACACACCACGCCGACCGTATTCAGCCCGCTGGTGTAAGCCTCCCGTGCGGCGGTCAGCACCTGCTCACCGAGCTTGTCGGGAAGCTGCCCGGCCGCGGCCACCGCTCCTTCCGCACCGTTGCGCACCGCCTCGGCCTCCTCCTGGGGGACGCCGGCGGGAAGCGTGACGTCGCTGCGGTAGACGGCCGTTCCCAGGCTGCCGAACGCCGCTACGCCAAGCGAGACGCCGAACTCACCGCTGGTCTCTGAGAGGGAGGCCGCGGAGCCGCCCTTCTCCGGCGGGGCCGAACCCACCACCAGGTTGGTGCCCAGTGCGCCGATGGGACCGGTGCCGAAGAAGCTCACGACGAAACCGGCGATGAGCAGCGGCAGTCCGCCGACCGGGTCGACGAAGGCGATGAGTGCGTAGCCGACCGTGCTCACACCCAGACCGACGCCGATCACCAGGCCCATCGACAGCCGCTTCGCCAGGGAAGGCGCCACCATCGCGGAGACGATGGAGGCGACAGCCGAAGGCACCATCCACAGCCCCGCCTCCACCGGGGAGAGCCCCGCGACCATCTGCAGGAAGCCGGTGATGAACAGGTAGCTGCCGCCCATGGTGGCCATGGTGAGCATCAGGATGAGCAGCGCGGCTGTGAACGCGCCGTGGCGGAAGAGCTTGAGGTCCAGCAGCGGGCTGGACAGCCGGCGCTGCCGGGCCACGAACACCGCGCCGACGGCCAGACCGGCCACGATCACCGCGAGCGTGAGGGGCTCCCAGCCGTTCCTGGCGATCTCCTTGAGCCCGTAGATGACGGGCAGGATCGCAGCCAGTGAGAGCGCCACACTCAGCAGGTCCAGCTTGCCCGCGTCGGGGTCGCGGTACTCCGGCAGCAGGAGCGGGGCGGCGATCAGCAGGATCACCATGACCGGCACGCCCAGCAGGAACACCGAGCCCCACCAGAAGAACTCCAGCAGTACGCCGCCGATCATCGGGCCCAGTGCGGTTCCCGCCATGAAGCAGCTCGCCCACACCGCGATGGCCCGCCCGCGCTGATACTCGTCGGGAAACATGTTGCTGATGAGCGCGAGGGTGGAGGGCATGAGCGTCGCCGCCGCGACACCGAGCAGGGCCCGGGTCACGATGAGCATCTCCGCACTGGTGGAATAGGCGGCGGCCAGGGACGCGAGGCCGACGACGAGGGCGCCGATCATCAGCAGCCTGCGACGCCCGATGCGGTCACCAAGTGTGCCCATGGTGACCAGGAACCCGGCGATCATGAAGCCGTAGATGTCCATGATCCACAGCGTCTGCGTGCCGGTGGGGGCCAGCGACTCGGCCAGGTGCGGGAGTGCCAGGAACAGTACGCTCTGATCCAGCGCGAGCAGCAACGTGGGCAGGGCCAGTACGGCGAGCCCGGTCCACTCCCGGATTCCGGCCTTCGGGCCGTCGGCCGCGGGAGCCTTCGATGACATGGAGATCCTTCCCTGAATCGTGTGGTGCCTGCGGAGTTCACGGTGGGGACCGCTCGGTCCCGCCGCTCAGCCGGGGTAGGGCCGGGAGGTGCGCGCGTCACGCAGCAGATGGCCCCACCAGGAGAGCTGGTCGAGCATCGCCTTGGCCGCGGCGCTGCACCCTTCGGGATCGCGCGGCGCTCCCTCCTCGTCGAACTGCTCCCAGCAGTCGTGGAAGGAGACGGTGTCCCGGACGGTGATGGCGTGCATGCCAGGCAGGACCTCACGCAGATGCGCCACGGACCGCAGCCCGCCGGCGATGCCGCCGTAGGAGACGAATCCGATTGGCTTTGCCTTCCACTCCTCGACGTACCAGTCGATGGCGTTCTTGAGGGACGCGGGAAAGCTGTGGTTGTACTCCGGCGTCACCATGACGAACGCGTCCGCCGAAGCCAGCCACGGCGAGAGGTCCTGCACCGGCTGGGGAGCCGCGCCGCCGTCGCCGAGCACATCGGGCAGCCACGCTTTCGCCAGGTCGATCACATCGACGTCGAGGTCGCCGCGCTTGGATGCCTCGGCAGCGATCCAGTTGGCCGGAACGGGTCCGAACCGGCCCGTGCGGGTGCTGCCGATGATGACGGCGACGCGCAGCTTCTCCGGGCTCATCCCGTTTCCCTTCGTCCGCTGAGATGCCTTCACTCCGTCACGGTGCTCCCAGCCGCTCCCGGTCCGGTCCCGGTCCGCTCTCGGCCGCCCTCTCGCGCCGGTCCCGGTCCCGGTCCGCCCGGGGACTGCGCTGCCCCGCCTTTGAGTTACGGTGACCGCATGCGTTTCGGGGTGCTTGGCCCGCTGGGGGTGTGGACGGAGGACGGCCGTCCGGTCAGAGTTCCCGAACTCAAGGTCCGCGCGCTGCTGGCCGACCTCCTCGCGAACCCGGGGCAGCCCGTCTCCGCCGACACGCTGGTCGAGGACCTCTGGGGCAGGAAACTGCCCAGCAACCCCCTCGGCGTGCTGCAGAGCAAGGTGTGGCAGTTACGGCGCGTGCTGGAGGACGCCGAAGCGGGCGGCCGGGACCTGATCGTCTCCCGTCCCCCGGGATACCAGCTGCAGGCCGCCCCGGACGCGGTGGACGCCGACCGCTTCCAGGATCTGAGCAACAAGGCCCGCAGGACCGCCGATCCGCGGGCGCGCGCCTCCCTCCTCGCGGACGCGCTGGCGGTGTGGCGCGGTCCGGCCTTCGCCGACTTCGCCGACGAGGACTTCGTCCGGCCCGCGGTCACCCGCGTCGAGGAGCAGCGCCTGACCGCCCTGGAGGAACAGGCCGAAGCGCGTCTGGAGTTGGGGGAGCACACGCTGCTCGCCGACGAACTCGGCGAGCTGGTGGCGCTGCACCCTCTGCGGGAGCGGCTGCGCACCGCGCACGTACGGGCGCTGTATCTGGCGGGCCGTCAGGGCGCCGCCCTGAGCAGCTACGCCGAACTGCGCGAACATCTCGCCGAGAGCCTGGGTGTGGACCCCGGACCCGAACTGGCCGCTCTGCACCAGGCGATACTCATCCAGGACCCGGCGCTGACGCCCGTCCCGACACCGGCCACCAGCGCGGCCCGGCTGCCCTCGAACGTCCCCACGGCCCTCACCGACCTCATCGGCCGCACCGACGCGATCGGTGAACTGCGCGCGCTGCTGGAGACGAACAGACTGGTGACCCTCACCGGCGCCGGCGGCGTCGGCAAAACCCAACTCGCCCTGGCCACCGCGACGCAGGCCGGCGAGGCGTTCCCCGGAGGCGTGCGGCTCGCGGAGTTCGCGGCCCTGGAACCCCCGCCGGGTGCGGCCCGTTCACGGGGTGCGGCCGCGCTGGCGTCACCAGCCGAGGTGCATGAGGCCGTGGGCACGGTCCTGGGCGTACGGGACGACATCGCCACCAGCACTCCGCCCGGCGAGGAACCGCTGCCCGTGGCGGACCGTGTGGCACGCGCGCTGGGTGACCGGCCCGCCCTGCTGGTCCTCGACAACTGCGAGCACGTGATCGAGCCGGTCGCCGAGCTTGCCGAGCAGCTCCTCAAAGCCGCACCGCACCTGAGGATCCTGGCGACCAGTCAGGAGCCGCTGGGTATCACCGGTGAACACCTCCAGGCGGTGTCTCCGCTGAGCACACCCTCCTCCGCGGACGGGCTCGGCCTCGAAGAGGCGTGTGCGTTCAGCGCGGTGGAACTCTTCGTGGCCCGCGCCACGGCGGCGGCGCCGAGCTTCGTCCTGGACGGGAGCAACGTCGGGGCCGTCGTCTCGATCTGCCGCCGTCTGGACGGCATTCCCCTCGCCCTGGAGATGGCCGCGACCCGGGTACGGGTCCTGGGGGTGCACGAACTGCTCGCCCGCCTCGACGACCGCTTCCACGTGCTGGCCGTGAGCACACGCGGCGCACCCGCCCGCCAGCGGACGCTGCGCGCCGTGATCGACTGGAGCTGGGACCTTCTCGGCGACCAGGAACGCGCGTTGCTGCGCAGGCTGGCGGTGCACTCCGAGGGCTGTTCACTGGCGGCAGCCGAAGAGGTGTGCGCCGGGGACGGCCTGGACTCCCCGGCGGTCCTCGACCTGCTCGCCCGCCTCGTGGACTGCTCCCTGGTCGTGATGAGCGAGTCCGGCACCGGGCCGCGGTACCGGCTGCTGGAGTCCGTCGCGGCCTACTGCTCCGAACGCCTCGACGAGGCGGGCGAGACCGAGGACTTCCAGCGCCGCCACTGCGCCTACTTCACCGGCCTCGCGGAACGCGCCGAGCCCCACCTGCGCGGTCACCGGCAGCGGCAGTGGCTCAGGCAGCTGGACGCCGAGTCCGCCAACCTGCGTACCGCGCTGGAGAATTCCGCCCGGCTCGGTGACGCGGACCGGGCGCTGCGCCTGGCGAACGCGCTGATGTGGTACTGGCGGCTGCGCGGCAGGATCAGTGAGGCGGCCAGGTCGCTGACCCAGGCGCTGTCTGCCGGTCCGGGGCCGGACGGCGCGGCGGTGGCCGAGGCGACGGCGGCACGCGGCGGCTGCAGACTGCTGCTCGGCGGGAGCGCCGATCCGCTGGGGGAGTACCGCACCGCGCTGCTGCCCTACGAGGAGGTGGACGACCCGGGCGGACGTGCCCGCATGGAGTGGTTCCTCGGGTCGAACCTCTACGGCATCGGCGACCTGTCGCCCAGCGAGGAACTCATCAACCGCGCCCTGACGACGTTCCGTTCACTCGGTGACACCTGGGGTGTCGCAGCGGCCCTCAGCAGCCGCAGCTTCCAGGCGAAGCTGCGTGGCGACTTCAGTGCGCTGCGTCGCGACGGTGAGCTGAGCCTGGAGATGTTCCGCGAACTGGGCGATCAGTGGGGCCAGTTGCAGGCCATGGCTCCGCTGGCGACGCTGGCGGAGGTCGTGGGCGACTACGAGCAGGCCCGGCGGCTCTACCGGGACGGCCTGCGCATGGCCGAGGACCTCGGACTGTGGCCGGAGGTCTCCTTCAAGCTCTCCGGGCTGGGACGTACCGCCCTGCTGACGGGCGACCTGGCACAGGCCAGGGAGTTCCACGAGCGTGCCAGAAGACTCGCCATGGAGCAGTCGGACAAGTTCGGAGAGCAGTTCGCCGAGATCGGGCTCGGTCTCGGGGCGCGCAGGGAGGGCGAACTGGACAGGGCCGAGGCGCACTTGCACAGTGTCCTCGAACTGCACCGCGAGATGGGCTACGAGCCCACGACGCCGCCGCTGATACTCGCCGAACTCGGCTTCATCGCCGAGCAGCGCGGTCTCACCCGCGAAGCCCGCGAGCTCCATCGCGAAGGCTTTGCCGCTGCCCGCGCCACAGGCGACCCCCGGGCGGTGGCGCTGGCGCTGGAAGGGCTGGCTGGGGCACAGTCCCTGGCCGGGCATCATCGCCACGCGGCCCGGCTGCTGGGCGCGGCCGCTGAGGAGAGGGAGTCCGTGGGGGCGCCGCTGCCCGCGGGCGAATGCTTCGACGTCCAGCGTGTCCGCTTGCGTGCCGAAGAGGCCCTGGGCGGGGCGGTCTTCGGGGCGGAGTCCGACCGTGGCCGGGAGGCGGGGCCCGAGGAGACGGTGCGCGATTTCCCGCCGGAGGAGCAGCTTTCCTGATATCCCGGATGCGCCGGGATTGCGGCCCCGGCCCGGAGAGTCACGGCAACGCCGCCCCGTTCTGAGAGTCTGTCAGGTCCGTGATGACCTGACAGACTCACCCCCGCCCGGACCGGCGGTTCCCACCCGGCCGCTAGATTGTTCCGCGTAATTCCAGGGCAGCCGGAACAGACGTCCGACATCACCTCGCGGGTGCGTGAAATCCCTTTGTCTGCACTCGGGTCCGGCAACGCCGGTTTGCAGGGGAACAGTGTGGGTGGTGCGTTCTTTCAGTTACGACGGAGTCGCTCTTCGCGGACGCAACTCGTGATGGAGCGATCGGGAATACGACGGAGCCGGACAGCGGATTCACAGCCCGCGTGTGCCACAACGGGGCGCGCATACCGGCAAGCCACCGGCCAGTGGAGCACCACTCGGAGGGGACACCGTGAAGGCTCTTGTGTTATCCGGAGGATCGGGCACCCGGCTCCGGCCTTTCACCCACTCCTCGCCGAAGCAACTCGTTCCGATTGCCGGCAAGGCCGTGCTGGAACATGTGCTGGACAACATCACCAGCGCCGGAATCACCGAAATTGGGGTTGTCGTCGGAGACCGGGCCGCCAGGATCCGTGACGCGATCGGGGACGGTTCCCGGTTCGGTGCCCGCATCACCTACATTCACCAGAGCCGGCCGCTGGGGCTCGCCCACTGCGTGAGCGTCGCCTCCGGCTTCCTGGGCGAGGACGACTTCCTGATGTACCTCGGGGACAACATGCTGCCCGAGGGGATCCGCGAGGTCACCGACTCCTTCGCCGCGGAGCGGCCCGCCGCGCGGATCGTCGTACAGAAGGTCGCCGATCCCAGCGCGTACGGCGTTGCCGAGATCGACGAGCGCGGCACGGTACGGGCACTGGCCGAGAAGCCAGCCGAGCCCAGAAGCGATCTCGCGCTCATCGGCGTCTACTGCTTCACACCGGCCGTGCACGACGCGGTCGCGGCCATAGGGCCCAGCGCACGCGGCGAGTTGGAGATCACCGACGCCATCGCCCGGCTGGTCGCCGACGGGGAACGCGTCACGGCCAGTGAGTACTCCGGCTACTGGCAGGACACCGGAAGCATCGACGGCGTCCTGGAGTGCAACCGCAGGCTGCTCGACGTCCTGCGGCCGGAGCGCCACGGGCACATCGACGAGTCGAGCGAGGTGACCGGCCCCGTCGTCCTCGGGCCCGGCGCCCGCGTGGTGAACTCCCGGATCGAGGGGCCGGCGATCATCGGTGCGGGGACCGTGGTGGAGGACAGCCTCATCGGCCGGCACACCTCGGTCGGCAGCCACTGCGGCCTGCGCGACGCGCACATCGAGGACTCGATCGTGCTGGACGCCTCCGAGGTGGCCGGCCTGCGGGGGCTGAGCGGTTCGCTGATCGGCAGGTCCGCCTCCGTGCGCTCGGCCACCCGGCACCGCCTCATCGTCGGTGACGATTCCGAAGTGGAGGTCGCGTCATGAGAATCCTGGTCACCGGCGGTGCCGGTTTCATCGGGTCGCACTACGTGCGCACGCTGCTCGCCGGCGGCTTGCCGGGTCCCTCCGTGTCCGGCGTGACTGTCCTGGACAAGCTGACCTACTCCGGTAACCCCGGCAACCTGCCGCAGGACGCGGCCGGTCTGCGGTTCGTGCACGGCGACGTCTGCGACCCCGGACTCGTCCGGGCTCTGCTGCCGGGACACGACGCCGTCGTCCACTTCGCCGCCGAGTCCCACGTCGACCGCTCCATCGAATCGGCGGGTGACTTCTTCCGCACCAACGTGCTGGGCACGCAAGTCCTTCTCGATGCTGCTCTGCAACTGGGCACCGGGCGGATCGTGCACATCTCCACCGACGAGGTGTACGGGTCGATCCCGGAGGGCTCCTGGACCGAGGCGTCGCCGCTCGCGCCCAACTCCCCCTACGCGGCGTCCAAAGCGGGCGCCGACATGCTGGCCCGCTCCTACTGGCGTACGCACGGACTGAACGTCTCGATCAGCCGCTGCTCCAACAACTACGGCCCGTACCAGCACACCGAGAAGCTCATACCGCTATTCATCACCAACCTCCTGGAGGGCAAGCAGGTCCCGCTGTACGGCGACGGTCACAACATCCGCGAATGGCTGCACGTCGACGACCACTGCCAGGCCATTCACCGGATACTCGTCGACGGCCGAGCGGGCGAGGTCTACAACGTCGGCGGCGGCGACGAACGGAGCAATCTCGTCATCGCCGAACGCCTCGTGGAGTTGTGCGGCGCGTCCCCTTCGGCCATCACGCGGGTGGCCGACCGGCTCGGGCACGACGACCGCTACTCGGTGGACGACTCCAAGATCCGTGGCGAACTCGGGTACGCGCCACGGGTGCTGCTGGAGGACGGACTGGTCGAGACCGTCAACTGGTACCGGGACAACCCCGGTTGGTGGAAGAGCGTGAAGCGGCGGCCCGGGCAGCCGAGCGCCGCACCCGTGGAAGCGCCGCCCGCCGTACGGACGGTCCTGGGCGACCCGGGCCACGAACTCACCGGGGGAGCCCATGCCGTCGAGCGCGGGTAGCACCGCGTCCCCCCTCTCGCCTCTGCGGCCCCGGGAGGACGAGGAGGTCGCCCGCCGCATGGAGCGCTCGGCCCGCACCACGGACGGCCGGGGACCGGCCACCGAGGATGTCGCCGGCTGGCTGGACGAACTCGCCGGTGCAGGCCGCTTCCAGGTCGAGCGGATCCCCTTCGCCGCCCTGGAGGGCTGGTCCTTCGAGCGGGAGAGCGGCAATCTGGTTCACCGCAGTGGCCGGTTCTTCACCGTCGAAGGGGTGAGTGTCCGGTTCGGCGAAGGCCCCGTGCGCGAGTGGCAGCAGCCCATCATCAACCAGCCCGAGGTCGGCGTCCTCGGTATCCTCGTCAAGGACTTCGACGGCGTGCCGCACTTCCTGATGCAGGCGAAGATGGAGCCGGGCAACCCCAATCTGCTGCAGCTCTCCCCGACCGTCCAGGCCACCCGCAGCAACTACACCGGAGTGCACAGGGGCGCGGACGTGAAGTACCTCGAATACTTCACCGGTGAGGGCCGGGGCCGGGTGCTGGCCGACGTCCTGCAGTCCGAACACGGATCGTGGTTCCTGCACAAGGCCAACCGCAACATGCTCGTCGAGGCCACCGGAGAGGTGCCGCTGGAGGAGAATTTCTGCTGGCTGACGCTGGGACAGCTCGGAGAGCTGCTGCGACGTGACAACGTGGTGAACATGGACGCGCGCACGGTACTGGCGTGTGTCCCCCTCGCCGACGGCGGAGCGCAGGCGCTGCACACGGACACCGAGGTGCGCTCCGCCGTCACCGCGGAGCGCTCACGGCACGAAGTGCGCGTGGAACGAGTGCCCTTGGCACAGGTGAGTGACTGGGAGCGCGGTCTCTCCTCCATCGAGCACGTGCCCCGGAGGTACTTCCGTGTCATGGCGGTGGCGGTGCAGGCGGCCAGCCGCGAGGTAACCCACTGGACGCAGCCGCTGCTCGAGCCGGTCGGGCGGGGGGTCACCGCGTTCCTGACCCGCCGCTTCGGCGGCGTGTCGCATGTACTGGCCCATGCCCGGCCCGAAGGGGGCTTCCTCGACACGGTCGAGCTGGGCCCCACCCTCCAGTGCACGCCCGAGAACTACGCCCACCTCGGCGGCCCCGAGCGGCCCCCGTTTCTGGACCTGGTGCTGGGGGCGCCGTCCGGAAGCATCCGCTACGAGGCCGTGCACTGCGAGGAAGGAGGCCGCTTCCACCACGCGGAGAGCCGGTACCTCATCGTCGACGCCGACGAGGCCCAGGCCCCGTCCACGCCGCCGCCCGGCTATGTCTGGGTCACGCCCGGACAACTCAACTCCCTTGTCCGGCACGGTCATTACCTCAACGTGCAGGCGCGCAGCCTGCTTGCCTGTCTCAACACCAGGGCGGCGGCGCTGTGAGGTAGGGGCCGGGTCGGCGGGGCGCGCGAACGTCGTGGAGACGCGCGGGAGCGGCCCGCGGACCGATCCGAAGCAGCTCACAATTGTAAGGACATCTTTATGGCAGCCAGTACTGACGTTTCGCCGGGGCCGGGGATTCTGCGGAAGGTGGGCCTTTTCGCCCGGCTGGTCAAGTTCCAGTTCGTACTGGACTTCTTCCTTGCCCTGGTCATCGTCTGGACCGCGCTGGATTCCGATACCCGGTTCGACGGCCACGTCCTGCTGACGTTTCTGCTTTTCGCGCTGGGGAAGGCGGGCGTCCTCTTCGCGGTCATGACACTGGACGATGTCACGGGCACCAAGGACGGCAGCGACAGCGCGAATTACCTCTCCGAGGACAGGACGGAACTTCGTCCCTTGAAGCGCAAACCGTTGCTGACCGGGGAACTGACGGTGCGCCAGGCACAGATGTTCGGACACTTCAGCTGGGCCTGGGGCGCGCTGTGGTGGACCGTGGCGACCCTGCAGGCCCCGCACACCCCCACCTGGGCGATTGTCGTGGCCACGGCACTCCTCCTCTTCAGCGTGCAGTACTCGTGGGGCCTCAAACTCAGCTACGTCGGCCTCGGTGAAGTGCTCCTGCTATTCTCCGCGTCTGCGTTCGTGCTCGCTCCGTACGGAATCACCGCGGGGGACCTGCCGCCCCACATCCTCGTGGAGGCGCTGTTGTTCGGCTTCGGGCAGCTGCTCATAGCCGGCTACTCCAACACCAACGACGCGAACGGCGACGGGGCCGTAGGCCGGCGCACCGTTGCCGTGCTGGCCTCCGAACGCGGCAACACGGTCTTCCTCGGCCTGCTGACGGCCCTCAACCTCCTGGTTGTCCTCCTCCCGTCGGCGCTGGGGTGGATGCCCTGGTGGTTCGCCCTGGTCATGGCGCCGTTCCTGGTGGTGCGGCTCCGGCAGTACGGCTCGTACCTGCGCAACGGCCATGCCCTGCTGGCCCGCAGCCGCGGTGTGATCGCCTTCCGCAGCACCGTCGTGTGCGTTGTGGTTTTCAACGTGATCCAGTTCGTCCTGTGAGGAAGGCAGCCCGCACACGGCGGCACCCCCGGGGAACGGCCCGTCACCCGGGGGTGCCGCCGTGTGCGGGCGCTATTCCGCGGCGCTTCCCACCGCGTCCTCGGCTCTTCTGGCCATCCAGCTGGCCACCTGCACACGCGAGGAGCACGCCAACTTCCGCATGATCTTGCGTAAGTGGTTGACCGCGGTCCATTCGGCGATGCCGAGCCGACGCGCTATCTCACGGTTGGTCAGGCCGCTGGCCACCAGCTCCGCGACCTCCAGCTCCCGTGGAGTCAGCGGCTGCCGGGAACCCTCGCAGGCGCCGGAAAGACCCGCGCACTCCAGCGGGGTGAGCGCAGCCGTGATGGCCACATCGGGTTCCATCCTGGCTCCGACGGCGGCGAGCTCCCCGGCCTCTTGGTCGCCGAGCCGCACCCGTGCGTTGGCCGAGACGCTCTCGACCTCCATCTTCTCGGACACGGGTGCGACGAACCCCGTCGCGGTACGTATCGCTGCCGCCGTACCGAAGGCCTTCGCCGCCCGGCGCCAGCTCTCCGTGGGGCGGCTGCGGCTGCGGGTCAGCATGACCGCGAACTTCTCCAGCGCCGTTGCACACGCCGGCAGGTGACCCAGCTCGGCCACCTGCAGCATGGCGGACTGGTACAGCTCGATGGCGGTGTCCTGGTCGCCCATGCCGAAGGCGATGTCCGCCCGGACGATGTCCGTGAGGGCGATGTTGCGGGTGTCCCGCATCCGTTGGAAGATCGCCAGAGCGTCCTCGGCGACCGTCCGGGCGGAGTGGAGGTCGCCCGAGGCACGGTGACACTCGGCGAGGTTGCGCATCGCCTCACCGTGCTCGACGACGTCGTCGAGCCAGGCGACCGTCACGCACTCCTCGAAACGCCGCTCGGCCTCCGAAAGATCACCCCTGTGGAAGGCGATGCGGCCAGACAGCCGCAGGCAGCCGGAGATGCCGGCGGCGTCACCGGACTCCCGGTAGGTGGTGCGGGCCTTGGCCAGCCACTCCTCGGCGGCCGACAGTTCTCCGGTGCACAGCAGGAGTTCGGCGAGTACCCGTTCGGCGCGGGCGGTGACCTCCTGATCGGCTCTCGGCGCGGCGAGGCCCTTGCGCAGCCAGCGGATGCCTTCCCGTGCACTTCCGCGGGCTTGCCAGTAGAGGCGGAGCGAAGAGGAGATGCGCGATACGCCGGCACCGTCTCCGCCGTCTGCGAAGCAGCACAGTGCGGCGGCGATGTCGAGATGCCAGTGCTCGAACTGCCGGAGCCAGTGCGCCTGTTCCGGACCGAGCAGAGCGGATTCGGCCGAGTCGGTCATGGAGAGGAAATAGCGGGCATGGTCAGAACGGATACTCTCGGAATCCCCGACCTCTCCGAGCCGCTCCAGGAGATATTGCCGGGTCAGGCCCATCATCGTGATGATGATGTCCCCGTCGGGGCATTCCCTGGTGCGGAGAAGGCTCTTGTCCACCAGTCTTTCCAGTAATTGCTGTGTTTCGGCCGCCGAGTCCGGAGACACCCCCACGGCGGCGGCCGCGTCGAATTCCCTCCCGAACATCGCGAGCCGTCCCAGGAACTCTTTCTCCCTGGCACTCAGTCCGGTCAGGCTGCGCTCGATCGCCGGACGCATCCCACGGTGCCGGGAGAGCGTGTCGAATTCTGTCCCGGAGAGGCTCTTCAGGTCCTTGTCCAGTTCGGCGAGCAGCCGCTGCGGGGACAGCAGCTTCATCCGGGCTGCGGCGAATTCGATGGCCAGGGGCAACCCGTCGGTACGGATGCACAGCCGCGTCACCGTGTCGAGGTTCTCATTGGTCAAGGCGAAATTCGGACGAACCATCCGCGTCCGTTGGACGAACAGGCGCACCGATGGGATCTGACCCGTGGTCGCCAGGTCCTCGGGATGCTCGGGGTCGGGCAGGGCCAGCGGGTCCAGCCTCAGCAGGACCTCGCCGTACACCCCGAGCCGTTCCGGGCCTGTGACCAGTACGGACAGGCGTGGGCAGTCCTTCACCAGAGCGGCGACGAGCGGGGCGAGCTCCTCCCGCAGCTGGTCGCAGCCGTCCAGGACGAGCAGGAACCGCTGATCGCGCAGCCTTTGGGCCAGCCTGTCACCGGAAGGCGATGAGTCGCTGCCGGCCTCGGCCGCCAGTGCCCCGGCGATCGATCCGGCCAGATCCTCCTCCACGGGGATCTCGTGGAGATCGAGAAGTCGGCCGCCATGCTCGAATTCCTGCAGGACTTCGTCACAGGCCTCGGACACGAGGCGGCTCTTGCCTACTCCGACGGGGCCGGTGACTGTGAGGATACGCGTATCCGGAGAGAGGAGCAGTCGACGAATCTCGGCCGTCTCCGGACCCCGGCCGACAATTCCGGACGAGGCAATGTCGACGTCATTCTCCTCATCGACGCCTAGCTTTTCAGCCGGAGCTTGCTGTCGGGGTGACGACATGAACAGTCCCTTCGATGGCTATAGATACCGACGCTCCACAGTGCTGGTTGTGGGAGCAACCACCGATTTCTCTGGACTGTATTGTCACAGCCAACTCTGGCATGGCCCCCGTAATAATGGATCATGTCCTCCTCTCAGAGCCTCCTGGCAACACGGTTACGGTACCTCGACACCGTAGGCGCAGGCACCCCTGCACATGAACGAACGGATCAACGGAGTGTTCGGCCGCATCCGTGATGCAGGGCCGTGAGAGGTCCACACATTTGATACGCCGCCTGCAGGTGACCCAGTACTTGAGGAGTGAACTGCAGGCCGGTCCAACCACATTCGGCATCTTCCCGGACGCAGGGTCGACTCACACCAGGAAAAGACAGGCAAAAGGCCCCGAAATTGGACTCGTCCGGGCGCGGCGGAGCGCAGGGGGAATGGCTGGTGCCAGGAATGCTCAGGAGGTGAGGAAAGTGGGCTTCTCGGGCCGTGGGTTGTGTGTTGTGGCGTTCCGTCCGTATCCGCAGCGGCGCGGCGGGCCGATGGGCGGGGACGGCACACGCTTGCGGCCCGCTCCCGGAGGGGAACGGGCCGCGGCTCTCCGACGCTCTGTGAGGCGGGGTCAGCCGGACGACTCCGGCGTCACGACCACCGCGCCGGGTTCACCTTCGAGGGGGCCCTCCCGCTCCTCCGCCACGCGCATTGCCTCCTCCACCAGAGTCTCGACGATCTTCGACTCGGGGACGGTCTTGATGACCTCGCCCTTGACGAAGATCTGCCCCTTGCCGTTGCCGGAGGCGACTCCGAGATCGGCCTCGCGGGCCTCGCCGGGGCCGTTGACGACGCAGCCCATGACGGCCACCCGCAGCGGCACAGGGAAGCCTTCGAGTGCCGCGCTCACCTTCTCGGCCAGCGTGTGCACATCGACCTGCGCCCTGCCGCAGGACGGGCAGGAGACGATGTCCAGCCCGCGCTCGCGCAGTCCGAGGGACTCCAGGATCTGATTGCCGACCTTGACCTCCTCGACCGGGGGCGAGGAGAGCGAGACGCGGATGGTGTCGCCGATCCCCTCGGCCAGCAGCGCGCCGAAGGCCACGGAGGACTTGATGGTGCCCTGGAAGGCGGGTCCGGCCTCGGTGACGCCCAGGTGCAGCGGGTAGTCGCACTGCGCGGCCAGCTGCCGGTATGCGGCGATCATCACGACCGGGTCGTTGTGCTTGACCGAGATCTTGATGTCACGGAAGCCGTGCTCCTCGAACAGGGAGCACTCCCACAGCGCCGACTCCACCAGCGCCTCGGGAGTGACTCGCCCGTGCTTCTCCAGCAGCCGCTTGTCCAGCGAGCCCGCGTTGACCCCAATACGGATCGGGATCCCCGCGTTGGCGGCCTCCTTGGCGATGTCGCCCACCCGGTCGTCGAACTTCTTGATGTTGCCCGGGTTCACACGCACCGCCGCGCAGCCCGCGTCGATGGCGGCGAAGACGTACTTCGGCTGGAAGTGGATGTCCGCAATCACGGGGATCCCGGACTTCTTCGCGATGGCCGGCAGCGCCTCGGCGTCGTCGGCCGAGGGTACCGCCACCCGCACGATCTGGCATCCCGACGCGGTCAGTTCGGCGATCTGCTGCAGCGTGGCGTTCACGTCGGCCGTCAGGGTCGTCGTCATCGACTGCACCGAGACGGGCGCGTCGCCGCCCACCGGGACAGCGCCCACCATGATCTGACGCGTCGTGCGCCGCGGGGCGACCTTGAGCGGCTCCTCCCGGAGCGTCGGAATCCCCAGTGCCGTGGTCGTCAACGCGACTCCTTCCCTATGCCCTGCTCCATGAGACGGAGCATCTCCTGACCGAGACCGTCCTCGTCGGCGCCGTTCTGAGTGGCCACCGCTCCGCTGATCTCCTCCACCACGGTCCGTGCGATGTCCTGGGCGGTCAGCCCGCACCCGGAGAGAACCTCACTCCGGCTGCCGTGGTCGAGGAACCGCCGGGGAATGCCGAACTCACGCAGCGGTGTGTCCACACCGGCGTCGCGGAGGTACTGTGCGAAGTTCGAACCCACCCCGCCCGTACGGCTGTTGTCCTCGACGGTGATCACCAGCCGGTGCCGGCGCGCCATGTCGCCCAGTGCCGGGTTGACGGGGGTCACCCAGCGCGGGTCGACCACCGTCGCGCCGATCCCCTCGGCGCGGACGACCTCGGCGACGCTCAGCGCCACGCCGGCCAGCGCCCCCACCGAGATGACCAGGACGTCCAGCGGCCCGGCGCGGTGCAGGACGTCCACGCCCGCGAACGTGGCCTTGGCAGGCAGGTCCTCACCCGTGGCGCCCTTCGGGAAGCGCACCAGCGTGGGGCTCTCCTCCCAGCTCACGGCCTCGGCGAGCAGTTCGGCCAGCCGGGCCCCGTCGCGCGGCGCCGCGATCCGCAGCCCGGGCACCACCTGCAGCACCGACATGTCCCACATGCCGTTGTGGCTGGGGCCGTCGTCCCCGGTCACCCCGGAGCGGTCCAGTACGAAGGTGACCGCCCGGCGGTGCAGCGCCACATCCATCAGTAGCTGGTCGAAGGCCCGGTTGACGAACGTCGAGTAGATCGCCACAACGGGGTGCACCTCGCCGATCGACAGTCCCGCGGCCATGGTCACCGCGTGCTGTTCCGCTATCCCGACGTCGATGACGCGGTCAGGGAAGCGCTCCTTCATGGGGAGCAGCCCCGTCGGCTCCAGCATCGCGGCCGTGATCGCCACCACGTCGGGCCTCTCCTCGGCGATCCGGACGATCTCGCTGCCGAACACGGAGGTGAAGGAAGGACCGGAGGAGCGGCCGAGCGAGGCTCCGGTGACCGGGTCCATGGGCTTGATGGCGTGCCCGCGGTCCAGTTCGTTGTTCTCCGTGTGCGGGAAGCCGCGCCCCTTCTCGGTGACCACGTGGACCACGACGGGGCCGCCTGTCCGGCGGGCGCGGCGCAGCGCCTCCTGCACGGCGGCCACGTCGTGACCGTCGGTGGGGCCCAGATAGGACAGCCCCAGCTGCTCGAACAGACCGGGGCCGGGATGGCCCTCTCGCAGTCTGCCCAAATGGTCGGCGAAGCCGCCCTGTGTGGGTGCGTACGAGCGCTGGTTGTCGTTGAGCACGACGATCAGACGGCGGTCGGGGCCGCCGGCGATGTTGTTCAGCGCCTCCCATGCCATGCCGCCGGTCATCGCACCGTCGCCGATCACGGCGACCACCGAGCGGTCCCTGCCGTGATGGGCGTTGGCGCGCGCCAGCCCGTCGGCGTAGGACAGAGCGGTGGAGGCGTGGGAGTTCTCGACCAGGTCGTGCTCGGATTCGGCGACGCTCGGGTAGCCGGAGACACCTCCGCTCTGCCGGAGCCTGTCGAAGCCGGCTGTTCGGCCGGTGAGGATCTTGTGGACGTAGGACTGGTGTCCGGTGTCCCACAAAAGCCTGTCCTCGGGTGAGGAGAACACGCTGTGCAGCGCGATCGTCAGCTCCACCACGCCCAGGTTGGGGCCGAGATGCCCTCCGGAGCCGGTCACCTTCTCGATCAGGAACTCCCGGATCTCACCTGCGAGCTTGTCCAGTTCGGCCGTGCTCAGCTCCCGCAGCCGCTCGGGGCCCTGGACGGTCTCCAGCAGGGACATCGCCCTCACCCGCCCCGTCGTGAGCTGGCCCTGGGCGGAAGCGCCGCCCGAGCGTGGTATGTGTACAGCATCCTGCTTCTCCTCACCGGTTCCGGTAGGCGACTTCGTGGGCCATCTCGATGAGTTCGCCGCGCCAGGCCGCGTCGAGCCGCGCCGTCGCGACAGCTTGCCGGGCCTGTTCGACGAGAGCGGTGATGCGCTGCTCGATCCGCTCCCGGTGCTCGCCCAGCAGGTCGAGGAGTTCGGCGGTCTCCCATGCGCTCGTCGAGATCAGCTTGCGTACGCGTTCGTCGCGCTGCGCCGCCTCGGCGAGCAGCAGCGTCATCTTGTGCTGCTCCAGGTCCAGCCCCACCGGCTTGCCGGCGGCACTGCTGTCGCCGAAGACGCCGATGAGGTCGTCGCGCAGCTGGAAGGCCTCCCCGAGCGCTTCGCCGTACTCCTCGAACGCCGGGGCGAGGTCGTGGCGTTCGGCGAGGGCGGCGCCCAGCAGCAGAGGCCGGTGGATGCTGTAGCGGCCCGACTTGCATATCGCGATCCAGCGGGAGAGCTCCGGCTCGGTCACGCTCTCTGCCGCCACAGCGAGATCCAGATACTGGCCGATCTGGATCTCGGTGAGCATCTCCGTCCAGATGTCCCGAGCAGTGCGGGGCATCCCGCCTGTCAGCCGGTCGGCGTAGATGTTGGCGAGGACGCCGGAGAGGATGGCCACACCCTCGCCGTACCGGCGGGGTTCGCCACGCCAGCCGCGCCTCACGTGCTCGGCGGCGTACCGCGTGTGCACCGCCGGGCTGCCGCGCCGCAGTTCGGAGGCGTCCAGCACGTCGTCGTGGATGAGCGCGCCGGTGTGGATCAGCTCCACCGCAGCCGCGCAGTCCACGACCGTCGGGCCGGCGGCGTCACCGCCGGCGGCGAGGTAGCCGGTCACACAGAAGGCGGGACGCAGCCGCTTCCCGCCCGCACCGACGAGACTCGCCACGGCGTCGACGGGGACGGTGCCACGGTCGTTCACCTCCGCCCACCGCTGCCGCTCGTCCGCCAGAAGGTCGCCGAGCCGCCGCTCGACCCGCTCGATCACCTCCAGACGGGTCCGCCGTGCGTCGGAGACCGGGGGACTCTCCATCTCCACCCTCCTTCATCTTCCGTGTCCGGATCAGCCTGCGTGCGCTGTGTCGGTAAGCCGTGCCGGCGGGTGGAAGACAACGTCCTCCTGTGCGACCTGCTCGATCTCCACATCGGAGAATCCGAATTCGGCGAGCCGCTCCAGAAGTTGCTCGACCAGAATCTCCGGTGCGCTCGCGCCCGCGCTCACTCCGACCGTGTGCACTCCCTCGAGCCAGCTCTCGTCGAATTCCGTGACGTCCGGGACGAGATGGGCGGGGGTGCCGAGACGGCGGGAGACCTCCACCATGCGGAGGGAATTACTGGAATTCCGTGAACCGACCACGAGGACCAGGTCGCTGCGCGGTACCACTGCCTTCACGGCGTCCTGACGGTTCTGGCTCGCATAACAGATGTCATCGGTTCCGGGGCCGCGCAGATCGGTGAACCGCCGGCGGAGGACCTCGATGATGTCCTTCGTCTCGTCCACCGAGAGCGTCGTCTGGGTCAGGTAGGCCACGGGCGCGTCGGCGGGCAGGTCCAGAGCCTCGGCGTCCTCCGCGGTCTCGATGATCACGGTGCGGTCCGGCGCGTGACCGTAGGTCCCCTCGACCTCCTCGTGCCCCTCGTGCCCCACCAGCAGCAGTGTTCGCTCCTCACGGGCGAAGCGCCTCGCCTCCTGGTGCACTTTGGAGACCAGCGGGCAGGTCGCGTCGATCACGTCGAGTCGGCGCACCTCCGCGTTGCGGCGGACCTCCGGTGCGACGCCGTGCGCGGAGAACACGCACACGGCACCCTCGGGCACGTCCTCCTCGGAATCGACGAACCGCGCGCCGCGGCGTTCCAGGAGCCTTACGACGTAGTGGTTGTGCACGATCTCCTTGCGCACGTACACAGGGGCGCCGTAACGCTCCAGGGCCAGCTCGATAATCGAAATGGCCCGTCGTACTCCCGCGCAGAAACTACGGGGTTCCGCGAGAAGAACTTTCTTTGTGAGCGCCATCTTCGCTCCGCTTCTCAAAGCATTGGATTCAGTGCCGCCGGGGTGGCAGGTCTGGTCGTCTTGCCCTTGATCGCCGGTACGTCGACTTTGCTGTCCGTGCTGCTTCGCGGTCAACTCCCCAATTGCCTGCCGACACGAAGTAGTCATGTGCAGTGACAGGCCCAACCGCTGAACCTTGCCATCGGGTTGTTATTCAAAATTCTGGAGCCCCCGATTTCTAATGTGGAATGCGGCGGAAGATCGCCGCCGTAGCAGAACGTCTGCTGAGCGTCGCCCTGCAGTGGCACCTGACCGGAGGACTCATATGAGCACTGTCAGCCAGCCGTTGACCGCTGATGCGTCGGTACTGCCGGCGGCGACGCTGTCCGTCTCCCGAGTCGGTCCGGCGGGAAAGGTGCAGGAGCCCTACCCCGCCGCGGTGGACGCCGGCGACCTCGAGGTCGTGCTCAACGAGCTGTGCACCCCGCTCTTCCGTTCCCTGCGCCGTAGCGACCAGCGCAGGCGGGGCATGGACTACATACGGGGACTTCTCTCGACCAGGGGCCGCAAGTCGATACGGAACATGGCGGCGCTGCTCGGCGGCAGCGGTACCGGGCAGAGCCTCCACCATTTCATCTGCAGCTCCACATGGGACTGGACGCCGGTGCGGCAGGCGATGGCCTTGCACATGACCGCCACCGCTCCGCCGCAGGCCTGGGTCGCACGGCCGATGACCATCCCCAAGGTCGGGGAGCACTCCGTCGGCGTCAGCAGGTACTTCTCACGCGCCGAGGGTCAGGCGCTCAACGCGCAGCGAGCGATCGGCGTCTGGGGCGTCTCGGAGGGGATGAGTGTCCCGCTCAACTGGCGGTTGCACCTGCCGCAGACATGGATCAAGGACGGTCTCCGCCGCAACCAGGCGTCCATCCCCTGCGAGGTCGAGCCCGAGACGCTCAGCGACTGCGTTCTGACCGCCTGCCGGGAGATGCTGACGGACTGGAAGGTGCCCGCGCGTCCGGTCGTCGTCGACATCGCGGAGGCGGACCCGCTGGCCACGGCGGCCGGTCTGCACGCGGACGGCATTCCCTCCGTCGTCAGGGTCCCCGACGAGGTGCTTCTCGCCGTGACCGATCCTGCGCTGACGGGCCACGGTTCGCACAAGCTGCCCGCGGCGGAGATCATGCGTGCGGCCAGGAACACGCGCCGTCCCGTCCTGTGGCGGGAGCCCGGGCCCTGCCCCCGGCGCCGCACGAGCCTGATCACTGCCGTGCGGGTCCGCGTGCCCGGAACACAGCCGGGCGCGCAGCGGGACGCGGGCGGCTTCCTGCTGGTCGGTCTGGGGGGAGTGACCAGCGTCGGCCGTCCGAACTGTGGCTGACGGACCTGCCGCGGTCCCAGAGCGCGGCCGTCCCGCACCTGAGCAGCATCTCCCGCCGCGTGGACCGAGACTTCGACGAGATCACCTCGCAGGTCGGCATCCGCGACTACGTGGGCCGCTCCTACAGCGGCTGGCACCGCCACGTCACGCTCGCCTCGGCTGCGCACACGGTGGCCGTCCTCACGGCGGCGGGCCGGCAGCGGCATCACGCTTCCTGAGCGCCGGGGGAGTCAGTGGTTCCCGTCCGGGGCCGGCGGGCGGCACCGGCCCCGGTGGTGTCGGCGGCGGAAGAGGCAGAGGCAGGGCGGGTCGCCGGCGCGGCTCGTGTTCGCCGTTATCCCCGACGTGGAGGAGTCAGTGGTCAACGATCTGCTGGACATCCGATCGAGAACGGCATTTCAGCAGCCCGACTGGGGCGGCGATCCACTGCTTGAGACGGTCCGTGACGAACTGGCGCGGCAGGCACCCCTCGTGCGGGCCGAAGAGGTGCACAGCCTGCGCTCGCATCTCGCGCAGGTGGCCTCCGGCGCGGCCCACCTGGTGTGGGCGGGTGACTGTGCCGAGGACCCCGCTGAATGCACCACCGACTGTGTCGCCAGGAAGGCAGGCATGCTCGACGTGCTCGCCGGCACCCTGAAGATGGTCACGCACACACCCGTCCTGCGCATCGGCCGGATCGCGGGCCAGTTCACCAAGCCCAGGTCCTCGCCGGCCGAGCGGATCGGCAAGCTCCAACTGCCCGTCTACCGCGGGCACATGGTCAACAGCCCGGAGCCCGACCTGGCGCTGCGCAGGCCGGACCCCACTCGCATCCTGGACGGGTATCGCGCGGCCGCCGCGGCCATGACGCAGCTTGGATGGCGCAGTTGCGGCCCTGCGGCGCAGATCGACACGCACGTGTGGACCAGTCACGAGGCGCTGCTCCTCGATTACGAGGTCCCGATGCTGCGGCGGACCTCGCGGGGCGAGCTGCTGCTCAGCTCGACGCACCTGCCGTGGATCGGGGAACGGACTCGGCAGATCGACGGTGCCCACGTCGCGCTTCTCGCCGGCGTGGTCAACCCGGTGGCATGCAAGATCGGCCCCGGAATCGGCACCGGTGAGCTTCTCGCGCTGTGCGAGCGTCTGGACCCCGGCAGGGAGCCGGGCAGGCTCTGCCTCATCGCGCGTATGGGCGCCGGTCCTGTGTCCGGACGCCTGCCCGCGCTGGTCGCTGCCGTACGCTCCGCCGGCCACCCCGTCATCTGGCTCAGCGATCCCATGCACGGCAACACGGTCGTCACCCGGGCCGGGCTGAAGACCCGCTTCGTGGAGAGCATCGTCGAGGAGATCCAGCACTTTCAGACGGCGGTGCGCTCCGCGGGCGGAGTGGCGGGCGGACCGCACCTGGAGACGACACCGGACGCGGTCACCGAATGCGTGACCAACGAGTTCTTCGCCGACCAGGTCGCCGAGAAGTACACGAGCCTGTGCGATCCGCGGCTCAACCCGGAACAGGCGGTGTCGGTGGTGGCCTCTTGGCTGGGCTGACTCCCACGAAGGGGAAGCGCGCCGTCGGACGTTCATGAGGGGAAGGGGTTGCGGGATGAAGGACAGGATCGCGCTGGTGACAGGCGCGGCGGGGGGCATCGGCGCCGCGGTGGCCGGAGTGCTGAGCGAACTGGGAGTGACGGTGGCCGCCGTGGACCGTGACGCCGACAGGCTGCGCGAGACCACGGAGAAGTTGTCCGCCGACGGGCTCCCGGTGCTGGCCTTCCCCGCGGACGTCACCTCCGGGGCGGAGGTCACCTCCGTCGTGAATGCGGTGGAGGAGCAACTGGGGCCTGTGGACCACCTGGTCAACGCGGCGGGAGTGCTGCGGCTCGGCAGCGTGGGCGAACTGGCCGAGAGTGACTGGCGGGCGACCTTCGACGTCAACGCCACCGGGACCTTCCTGATGTCTCAGGCCGTCGTGGGGAGGATGACAAGACGCGAGCGGGGTGCGGTGGTCACCGTCGCCTCCAACGCCGCGGGCACGGCAAGGATGGAGATGGCCGCGTACGCCGCGTCCAAAGCGGCTGCGGCCATGTTCACCAAGTGCCTCGGCCTGGAGGCCGCGCGGCACGGCATCCGGTGCAACGTGGTGGCTCCCGGCTCGACGGACACACCGATGCTCCGCTCCATGTGGCACGACGAGACCGGCCCGCAGAAGACTCTGGAGGGCTCACCCGCCGCCTACCGGCTCGGCATCCCGCTCAAGAGGATCGCCGCCCCGCGCGATGTGGCGGACGCCGTCGTCTTCCTGCTCTCGGACCGGTCCGCACACATCACCATGCACACCCTCACGGTCGACGGCGGCGCCACGCTCGGCACCTCCTGAAGCCGCTCCGCACGGCCACCGGCACAGCGAATCCAGCAGAGGTGGGACATGCCAGGCATCCCCGAGATCAAGCCCTACTCACTGCCGTCGGCGGGCGACCTGCCGGGGAACACGGCGAGCTGGGCGCCCGACCGTGCCCGCGCGGTGCTGCTCGTCCACGACATGCAGAGGTACTTCCTGCGTCCGCTCCCGGCCGACGGGCTGCGCCGGGAAGTCGTGGCAAACGCAGCTCGGCTGCGCGAGCGCTGCCGAGCTGCGGGCATACCCGTCTGCTACACCGCGCAGCCCGGCGGCATGAGCGACGAACAGCGCGGCCTGCTCAAGGACTTCTGGGGCTCCGGCATGCGGGTGGACCCCGAGGACCGCCGGGTCGTGGACGAACTGGCCCCTGGGCCGGACGACTGGATGTTCACCAAGTGGCGCTACAGCGCGTTCTTCCGCTCGGGACTGCTGGAGAAGATGCGCGAGAGAGGCCGGGACCAGCTCATCGTCTGCGGCGTCTACGCCCATGTCGGTGTGCTGATGACGGCGGTCGAGGCATTCACCAACGACATCCGCACGTTCCTGGCCGCCGACGCCGTGGCGGACTTCTCCGAGGCGTACCACTGGATGGCGCTGGAGTACGCGGCACAGCGCTGCGCGGTGGTGGCGGTGACCGCAGACCTGACCAGAGCGCTCGGTGACACTCCGCGATCCCCGTCCGCCGCGTGCGGGGAGAGAGCCGCAACGTGACAGCAACCGAGAAGGAGCCCCCCATGGCATCCGGCCCGCTTGATTCGGTGCTGGCGCTGCGACCGCCGGCCTTCGCCCTGCTGCACCGTCCGGAGAGCACGGGCGCGATGCTGGAGGTGTTGATCGGCGAGGTTTCCAACCCGGCAGCCCTCGGCGAGCTCCCACTCCCCGAGGACGCCGGGGAGACGGACGGACCGTGTCACGACGTCCTGGCGATCGTGCCCTACCGCCACCTCGCCGAGCGCGGATTCACCTGCGTCGACGACGGCTCCCCCCTGATCGCCATGACGGTCACGCAGCAGGAGACGGTGCCGCTGGCCCGTGCGCTGGAGCGCATCCCCGACGTCGCCACCAGGCTGAAGGGCGAACGCTTCGACCTGGACGACGAGACATACGCCGAGATGGTGCGCGGCGTCGTCCGCGACGAGATCGGCAACGGCGAAGGCTCCAACTTCGTCCTCAAGCGTTCCTTCACCGCCGAGATCACCGACTACAGCCTGCACACGGCGCTGGCCTTCTTCCGCCGGCTGGTGCAGCGCGAGTCCGGTGCCTACTGGACGTTCCTCGTGCACACCGGGGACCGTACGTTCGTCGGCGCCACCCCCGAGCGGCACATCAGCCTCGCCGAGGGAACCGCCGTGATGAACCCCGTCAGCGGCACCTACCGGTACCCGCCCTCCGGGCCGAGCCTGCCGGAGGTGCTGGACTTCCTCGCCGACCGCAAGGAGACCGACGAGCTCTACATGGTCGTCGACGAAGAGCTGAAGATGATGACGCGGATCTGCGACACCGACGTCAAAGTCCTGGGGCCCTATTTGAAGGAGATGGCGCGGCTGGCGCACACGGGCTACTTCATCGAGGGCAGCAGCGAGAGGGATCCGCGCGAGATCCTGCGCGAGACGCTCTTCGCGCCCACAGTCACCGGCAGCCCTCTGGAGAACGCCTGCCGGGTGATAAAGAAGTACGAACCGGAGGGCCGCGGGTACTACAGCGGCGTCATCGCGCTGATGGGTCGTGACGGCTGCGGCCGGCGGTCCCTCGACTCGGGCATCCTCATCCGCACCGCCGACATCGACAGCGCGGGCCGGGTGCGCATCGGCGTGGGCGCGACGCTCGTACGCCACTCGGCGCCGGAGTCCGAGGTTGCCGAGACCTGGGCCAAGGTCGCGGGTCTGCGCAGTGCGCTGTCGACCGGCGGCTCGGCCTCCCTCAGCACGCACCCGCGCGTACGCGCCGCGCTCGAACAGCGCAACGCCACCGTCTCGGGTTTCTGGCGGGCGGAGGGGTGCGGCGCCGTCGCGCCGTGGTCGGACCGGTCACTGCCCGGGCGCCGCGTCCTCGTCGTCGACGCCGAGGACACCTTCACCTCGATGCTCGAGCACCAACTGCGTTCCCTGGGGCTGTCGGTGGACCTCCAGCGCTACGACGGCCCTTACACCTTCGGGGGACACGACCTGGTCGTACTCGGTCCGGGACCGGGTGACCCCGGCGACCGAGGGCATCCCAAGATCGCCCATCTCAGGTCGGCGGTGCGCACGCTCCTCGCCGAGCGGCGCCCGTTCCTCGCCGTGTGTCTGAGCCATCAGGTCCTCAGCCTCGAGCTCGGGCTTGCCGTCGCCCGCAGGGAAGTGCCCAACCAGGGGGTCCAGCGCCGGATCGACCTCTTCGGAGCCACCGAGGACGTGGGCTTCTACAACTCCTTCGCCGCGAACAGCCGCGCCGCCGAGTTCAACCGTGACGACCTGGGGACCGTCAGGGTCAGCCGGGACCCGGAGACGGGCGAGGTGCACGCGCTGCTCGGGCCCGGTTTCGCTTCGCTCCAGTTCCACGCCGAGTCGCTCCTCACCCGCAACGGGGTGAGCATCGTGGGCCGGCTGCTGACGACGCTGCTGCGCGGAGAGACCGTTCCGCCGTGGCCGGCGCAGGAGGAGAGCGCGGCCGGCCCGTCCGTCCGGTCGGCCAGAGCGCCGTTCGAGGTGCACACCGTCCTGCGATGACGGTTTTCGCCCCGGGGCCACTCGCACCCGTAGAGTGTTTGGTTGAAGACCAAATCACTTCTGCAGGAAGGTCCGCGATGGCTCAGCCCGAGGGAGAGGCGTTGGAAGAACTGCGCAGCCGCCGCGAGGCGCTGCGGGCCCGTTATCTGCGCGGCGGTTCCGGGCATCCGGCCACCACTGCCCGCGGAGTGCACCATGTCGCGTTCATCTGCCGGGACGTGGAGGAGACCATCCTCTTCTACCAGGAACTGCTCGGCTTTCCGCTCGTCGAGGTCGTCGAGAACCGCGACTACCGGGGCTCGACCCACTTCTTCTTCGACATCGGCAACGGCAACCTGCTCGGGTTCTTCGACTTCCCCGGCCATGAACACCCGCCGTTCGCCGAGACCGTGGGCGGCGTACAGCACCTCGCGCTGTCCATGGGGCAGGACGCGCACGCGGCGGCGCGCGGCGCCCTCGACGAAGCAGGCATCGAGTACGCCGGCCCGGACCGCGGCGTCGAGGAGAGCCTCTACCTCCGGGACCCCAACGGCGTGCCCGTCGAGCTGTACTGCGAGGAACTGGGGATCTTCGACGGCCGCAAGATCGTCTGACTGACCGGACCGGCCGGATTGTGCCGCCGGGCCGGCGGCACAATCCTCACTCAGAGGCCTGTCCGGCAGCCGCCACCGATGGATACGCTGACTGCCGGACGAGATTCTCGGGAGGACCGCACGTGGCTGAGCGCACCACCAGTACGGCGACCAGGCCGGACCTCGACCTGACCAATGCCCGCTGGCAGTCGGGCACACAGGCCATGGGGGGTGTGGAGATCGCCTTCGTCGAGGGCTACATCGCGATGCGCAACGGGCGTACACCCGAGATCCCCGCCGTCATCTTCTCGCCGGGCGAGTGGAACGCCTTCGTGCTCGGTGCGCGCAACGGCAGATTCGACCTCACCTGACGGCACGGCCGGCGGACACGGGCAGAGAAGGCAACTGCCTCAGGGGTTCCGGCAGTTCGCCCTCATGGACGACCGTCACACGGCGCGTGGCACGGGTGAGCGCCACATACAGGTCACCAGCACCCCTCGGCGACTGCCCGAGGATGCCCGCCGGATCAGCCAGCACCACCCGGTCGAACTCCAGCCCCTTGGCCTGCGCCACGCTCAGCACGGCGACCGGGGCGTCCAGCGCGGCCCGCCCGCCGCCTGATGCTGCACCGGGCAGAGCGTCGAGGAGTGCGGGCAGCACGCGGTCCGGTGCGACGACTGCCAGATTGCCGCCCCCTGCCGTGTCCGTCCCCGCCAGCTCACGGGTCACGACCGCGCTGACCTCGGCGACGAGTCCGCCTTCCCCGGCCCGCACTGCACACGGACGCTCGCCACCCTTGCGTACTGAGAAGGGGGGCCGGGCACCGGGCGACAGAGCGTCGAGGACGTTTGCTGCCGGCTCCATCACCTCAGCGGGAGTGCGGTAGTTGACCGTCAGTCGCTCCAGGCGCCAGCGGCCCCTCACATAGGGGTCGAGCATCCCCTCCCACGAATTCGCGCCCGCCGGGTTGCCTGTCTGGGCCACGTCGCCGACCAGCGTCATGGACCGGTTGGGCGAGCGCCGCATCACCATGCGCCAGGCCATCGCGGACAGTTCCTGTGCCTCGTCCACGATCACGTGTCCGTAGGCCCATCCGCGGTCGACTGCCGCCCGCTCAGCAGTGGTGCGTCCCGGCCCGCCGTCTCTGTGCGCGGCGGCCAGTTCACCGGCGTCCACCAGCCCCGAACCCTCCAGGCCGAGGATCTGCAGCACCTCGCGCGCGTACCGCTCCTCTGCGCTGAGCTCGGCCTGCGTGGCACGATCGCGGGCGCGTCGCACGGAGTCGTCCTCGCCGAGCAGTTCGGCCGCCTCGTCCAGCAGCGGAACATCGCCTTCCGTCCACTCCACCCGGGCATCCCGCCGCAGCGCCGCCTGCTCCGACTCCGCCAGCTCTTTCCCCGCTGCGGCCCGCAGGAAGGCGCTGTCGCTCAGCAGGTCTTCGACGAGGCCCTGCGGAGTCAGCAGCGGCCACAGTCCGTCGAGTGCCCGCACCACGCTTTCCTGTCGCCACAGCTCCGCCGGGCCGTGACGCATCTCCTCCTCGTCCAGCGGCCGTCCGGTCCGCTCGGCCCGTGCACGTACGAGAGCCGCGAGCATGTCGGTGACGAAGCGTTTGCGGGCCATGTTGTGCGGTGCCCCGAGGGCCTGGGCCCTCGTGCGGGCGAGGGCGCACGTCCCGCGGGGCAGCCGCACCCGGATGCCGTCCTCCTCGAGCGGAACGGTCAGGTCCCCCGCGGGGGCGCGCTGGTTCAGCCGCACCGCTTCGGCCAGGACCCGTGCCATGCGCGGGTCGCCTTTGACCACGGCCGCATCGGCAGGGTCCTGGGCGTCTGCGTGCACGCCCGGGAAGAGGCCGCCGAGGGTGGTGAGCACGACGTCGGTCTCACCCAGAGAGGGCAGGACCTGCCCGATGTAGCGCAGGAAGACCGCGTTGGGGCCGATGACGAGCACACCCCGGCGCGTGAGTGTCTCGCGGTGGGTGTAGAGCAGGTACGCGGCACGGTGCAGGGACGCCACGGTCTTCCCGGTCCCGGGGCCTCCCTGCACGACCAGGACGCCCGGCAGTCCCGAGCGGATCACGCGGTCCTGCTCGGCCTGGATGGTGGCGACCACGTCGGTCATCCGTCCCGTCCGAGAACGGCGCAGCGCCGCCATCAGCGCGGCTTCGCCGACCAGGGTGCCGGTGGGGCGGGGGCCCGTACCCTCCAGCACGCGGGGATCCAGAACGTCGTCGTCGATGCCGGTGAGGGTGCGTCCCCTCGAGTGCAGACGGCGGCGCAGCAGGACGTCTGCGGGCGCGGCGGGTGAGGCGGTGTAGAACGGCCGGGCCGCCGGCGCGCGCCAGTCGATCAGCAGCGGGTCGAGAGCGGCGCTGCGCAGACCGGTCCTGCCGACGTAGAGGGTCTCTCCGTCGGCCGTGTCGAGCCTGCCGAAACACAGCCCGCTCTCCACGGAGTTGAGCAGGGCCAGACGCCGGGAGTGCTCGTGTGCCAGCGCCTCCCGTTCGGTCATCGCCTGCCGGGTGCCCCCTTGCCGGCCCCTTGCCAGGACGTCCTCCAGCGCGGTCCGTGCGGAGTCGCGTTCCTCGTCCAGCCGGGCGTATAGCCGGTCGACGTGATCCTGTTCGTCCAGCAGGACGGAGACCGTATCGGCTTCCGGTTGACGCTCGTTCATCTTGCTGATACCATCCTCAAAGGTAGGTCTATGCAAGGAAGTTGACTTGCTGTGAACCGTAGAGCCTAACAGCTCCGGTCGGACAGGTCCCGCCTCTCCCTCATGCCGATGTCTTCTCCGCGATGCCGCCGTGCTCGACACGGCTGCTCAAGCTGAGCCGTCACCGGCGCCGAGTTCGTGCTCCTGCCGCGCGTTCTTGCGCCGGTCCGGGATGTGCGTACGCCCCGAAGGAGGCATCGCGGCGCGGGACGTACCATGTCCGCATGTCGTTCCTCCGCCGTCGCAGTGCGTCCGTCCCCGCAGGTCCGGACTTCGACGTCCTGGCCATGGACCCGACCGACTGGCCGGGCAACCTCGGGGCAGGGCTGCTGCCCGCCGAGGACGGCACCTGCCAGGGCGTCTTCCTCCGCTACGACCTCTTCGGCGGCCGCGGGCCCGCCATGATCATCGGCAATCTGCCCGAGGGCTCACCGGCCCGCGAGGTCACCGGCAGCCAGGTGCCCTTCGAAGTGGCCCAGTTGCTTTCCGCGCTGGAGAACGACGAGCAGGTGGAGGTCGTCGACGTCGAGGACGACCCGGTCATGCACGAGGACAACCTGCTGATCGTGCGCCGCGTGAAGTGCTCCGAGGAGCGCATCTCCTGCGTTCAGTTCGACCGGAGCGACGGTGTGCTCGTCACGATCGCGAGCTGGGACCGGCCCATCACCAACGATCTCTACGCGCTGCTGAAGCCGCTGCCCGCGGAGATGTTCCAGCACTGAGGACGAGGCCCGGAGGGGGGCGGGCGCATCCTTGCCGCCGCCCCCTCCGGGCCCGCTCACGCCGTCCCGTTCGCCTACGGGGCCGCGTCCACCACGCGCACGTCCTCCGCCTTCACGAAGGCCACCCGGTGCCCGAGCTGAATCTGGTGGTAGGTGAGGTCACCGCGCACCACTTCGGACTTCCGCGCCTGCGGGTCGAACTCCTTCGCGTACAGGTACTCGCCGCGCACCTTCGGGCCCGCCGCGTACGCCTGACCCGCCCCGATCGTGTACGGCAGCGGTGACAGCTCCTGGACGGGAATGTGCTCCGGGTAGGCCTCCTTCTCCGGGTAGGCACGTCCGTAGACCGGGATCTCGTCCTCGCCGTCCCGGGGCACGACCAGCTTGCCGCGCGCCGGTACGGCCGTGCGCCCGCCCGCGGGGTCGTGGAACCACGCCTTCTGCCCCAGGTACCACACGGCACTCCAGTCGCCCTCGCGGCCGGCCACCGCGTACTGCTGGCCGGTGCTCGCGCGCGCCCCGGTGTCGTTGACGCCGGTGGTGGACTCCCCGCCGCCGGGACGCAGCCCGATGTCCTTCACCAGGGGGGCGTCCTCGTCCGGCGCGGTGTGCAGCCGTACGGCACCCGAGCCGTGCGGTGCACAGGGCTCACCCGCCGTCTCGCACCCGGTGTAGACCGGCTGGTGCCGGGCGTAGTCGGGCCGGACGGTCACCAGCCGGCTGTCCGTGCCGCCCCCCGGCTTGAAAGGCTTGCCCAGCAGTGCGAAGTAGTGCTCCCAGTCGAAGTACGGGCCGGGATCGGTGTGCATACCGGGGATGTTGGCGGAGGTCACGCCCGGCACATTGTCGTGACCGAGGATGTGCTGCCGGTCCAGCGGGATGCCGTACCGGGCCGCCAGGTACCGCACCAGCCGCGCCGAGGAGCGGTACATCGCCTCCGTGTACCAGGCGTCGGGATCGGCGAGGAACCCCTCGTGCTCCAGTCCCACGGACTTGGCGTTGACGTACCAGTTCCCCGCATGCCAGGCCGCGTCCTTGCCCCGTACGTGCTGGGCGATGTGGCCGTCCGAGGAGCGCAGCGAGTAGTTCCAGGACACGTACGTCGGGTCCTGGACCAGGTCCAGGACGGTGTCCCACTCGCCCTCGGTGTCGTGCACGACGATGTAGTCGACGGAGGCCGAGGAGGGCCGGCGGGCCTTGTCGTGGTTGCCGTAGTTCGCCTCGCCTGTGTCGTCCGTGTACTCCTCGTAGGGCGCCGGGAGCCACTCGCAGGAAACGCCGCGCGGACACTCGGGCCGGGTCTTCCGCTCTCCGGGCCCGCCCTCCGCCCCGGCCCCGTCCTCCCGGGCGGACCCGCGTGCCTGCTCCGTGTCGGCACGCAGCGCGGGACGGGCTCCGAGCGTGACGCGCTGCCCGCTGTCCGTGGTGCGGCGCATGCCCGAACGCAGCACCTCGAACACGTCGTCTGCGAACGCCGTCCCCGTGGCGCGCTCCTCGCCGCCCGGGTACGCCGCCACGGCGCCGTACCAGTCGGCCGGGTCGGCGCTGAGCGGACGGCCCCGCTTCTTCTGCTCCGCGGCCAGCAGCGCCGCGCCGCCCCGCACGTTCGCGGCCGGGGACTCGCGCAGCTGCTTCCTCGGCAGCCCCGTCAGCTTCGCCGCACGCTCCGCGGTGCGCAGCCGCGCGGGCAGCTCTGCCGCGTCCGGCGCCTCTGGATGCGCCCCGGCGGTGCGGGCGGGCCGTGAGGTGTCACCGCGGGCGTCCTCCGAAGAGGAGTGGCCCACGTGCGGGGCCGCGCCGGCGAGTGCCGTACGGGCGTCGGTGAGATGCATCGGGCCGTAGCCGCCCGAGACGCTGGGCGCACCGCCGTGCGTGTCCCAGCGGGACTGCATGAAGGAGACTCCCAGCAGCACACTGCGGGGCACGCCGTACTGCTCCGCAGCGTCGGCGAAGTGT
Organism: Streptomyces sp. TAA204; assembly: GCF_000424965.1. Lineage (NCBI taxonomy): Bacteria > Bacillati > Actinomycetota > Actinomycetes > Kitasatosporales > Streptomycetaceae > Streptomyces > Streptomyces sp. TAA204. The sequence goes on along the minus strand of NZ_AUKW01000010.1, from coordinate 35,326 downwards.
TCCTGGAGCGCGGAGGTGTCGCGCTGTTCGGCCGTCGCGTTCGGACCGGCGGAGACCAGCGGCAGCAACAGCGCCGTGGTGGCGGCGGCGACGCCGGCGGCCCGCAGCGCGGGGGAGCGCCGTACCCGCATGGTGCGGGCGTGCGGTGCTCCCGCGCGGCGTCTGAAGGGGTCGGGGAGGGAAGGGAGCGATCCGGGCAATGCGGCCTCCTGTGACGGGGCTTCCCGCACGCGGGGACGCGCGCGGGCAGGCCTCACGAGCAGCCTCAGAGGTACCCGGTCGGCGCCCGCCCGTCAATGACCGCTATGGCAGGGGAAGCAGCCCCCCTGCTGCTCTTCCGCGGCCCCCTGCGCGAGCAGAGCACGAGGCGTCAGGGCTGATGCGGCGGCGGCCTGCGGGGCGTCACCGGTCCAGACCGGTGACGCCCCGCGGACGCTTCGTCCGCAGCCGCCCGGCAGCGCCCCTAGCGGGTTCCCACGGCCGCCCGCACCGCACGGCGCGCCAGCCCGCAGTCGTCGTGGAGCCTGCGCAGCAGCAGCCGCTGTTCCTCCCCGGTGGCCATCACACCCGGCCGCTCCTGGCCCGCCGAGGGCGCGGGAGCGGGGTCGCGCATGGTGCGCTGGACGGCGTTCTCGTACATGCGGATCTCGCGTGTCAGCACGAGCATCAGGTTCACCAGGAACGAGTCCCGGGCGGCCGGGCCCTGCGCCTGCGCGAGCTGGCTGATCTGCCGTCGCGCTATCGGAGTGTCACCCAGGGCGGACCACAGCGTCGCCAGGTCGTAGCCGGGCAGGTACCAGCCCGCGTGCTCCCAGTCGACCAGTGCGGGCCCGGCGGGCGCGAGCAGCACGTTGGTGAGCAGCGCGTCCCCGTGGCAGAACTGCCACGGCGTGCCTCCCCCCGAGGCGTGCGCGATCCCGTGCAGCAGCTTCTGCAGATCACCCAGATCGCGGTCGGTGAGTAACCCCTGCTGGTGGAAGCGGCTGAGCCGGGCCGGGTAGTCGACCGGACGCTCGAAGACCCCGGGCGGAGGCTGCCAGAGGTTGACCTTGCACACGGCGCCCAGCGCGGCCCGCAGGTCCGAACGCGGAGGTGCGTCGAGAAGGTGGCGTCGCATCGCGGCCACCCGTCCCGGCATCCGCTCGATCACGAGTACGCACTCGTCCGGGTCGGCGGCCACCAGACGCGGCACCCGCACAGGCGGCCGGTGGCGTACGAACGAGCGGTAGGCAGCTATTTCGTGCTGGAACCGGTCGGTGAACTCGGAGGCCCGCTCCACCAGGCACTTGGCGACGACGGAGTTGCGTCCCGCCGTGCCCGCCACCAGCACGGAGCGGCCGACCCGGCGCAGCACCTGCACCGGGTGGAACTCCGGGCAGATCCGGTGGACCGAGGCGATCGCCGTGCGCAGCTGCGCACCCTGGGGGCCGGAGAGGTCCAGCCTCCCGGAGACGGGCTGGGAACGGGTCCCGCCCGCGAGACGCGGCCGGGGTGCGCCGCCGCCCAAGGAGGCCCCCCGCCCCCGCGCGGGGGGTGCGGAAGGAGCCGCCGGGGAGCCGCCCGCGGAGGGCGGGGCGCCGAGCGGCCGGAGAGGTGCCGACACGGAGGACGTCGCTGGATGCATGATGAGCAGGGTCCCTTCGTGCGCCGACGGGTTGCAGCGCCGCCGGCCCGCCCGGGGGTCGCGCACCCTGGGGAATGCGTGGCCGGACCGGACGGGGCCGGGGTGGCGCGTTCCTACAGGACACCCGGCGTCGGGTGGCACACCATCTGGCGGACCCTGGCGAACCCTGGCGAATGCTCGCAGGGCCCTTGAGCGGGGGTTACTGTCAACTAAGCCGAGAACCTGGGGGCTTGACGTGACCAAGGGACCCAACACCCGCCTCGCGGACCTGTTCGGCCTCGCCGGATGGTCCAAGGGCGAGCTCGCGAGACTCGTGAACCGGCAGTCGGCGGCCATGGGCCACGCACAGCTGGCGACCGACACCTCGCGGGTGCGGCGTTGGATCGACATGGGGGAGACCCCGCGCGATCCGGTGCCGAAGGTGCTGGCGGCTTTGTTCACCGAGCGACTCGGCCGTGTCGTGACCATCGAGGACCTCGGGTTCAGCAAGCCGGGACGGCCCGCCGGGCGGCGGCAGTCCGGACTGGACGGGCTGCCGTGGGCGCCCGAACGGACAGCCGAGGTCCTCACCGAATTCACGGGAATGGACCTCATGCTCAATCGACGCGGCTTGGTGGGTGCGGGCGCCGCGCTCACCGCAGGATCGGCACTCAGCAGTGCCATGTACGACTGGCTCCGTACCGAACCGGCCTCCGCGGGCGGCCTCTTCAGCCCCGTGCGCCACGTGGACCAGGCGGGCTTCGACCGCTACGACGCCGCTCCCGTCGGATCGCAGGAGATCGAGGCGCTGGAGCACTCGGTGGAGGTCTTCCGCGCCTGGGACGCCGCCCGCGGCGGCGGGCTGCAGCGCAAGGCCGTGGTCGGGCAGCTCAACGAGGTGGGCGGCATGCTCGCGTACGGCCATCCCGAGCGTCTGCAGCGGCGGTTGTGGGGTGTGGCGGCGAATCTCGCCGTGCTCGCCGGGTGGATGTCGCACGACGTGGGAATGGAACCCACGGCGCAGAAGTACTTCGTCATCGCTGCCCACGCCGCACGCGAGGGCGGGGACAGGCCGCGGGCCGGCGAGGCGCTCTCCCGCGCGGCGCGTCAGATGGTCCACCTGGGACGGCCCGACGACGCACTCGATCTGATGAAGCTGGCGCGGACCGGATCGGGCGAGACGCTGCCGCGTACGCGCGCGATGCTGCACACCATCGAGGCATGGGCGCAGGCGTCGATGGGACGCGGCCAGGCGATGCGCAGAACGCTCGGGGAGGCCGAGGAGCTGTTCGCCTCCGACAAGGGCGATGTACCGCCGCCCAGTTGGATGCAGATGTTCGACGAGGCAGACCTGCACGGCATGCAGGCGCTGGCGTTCCGCACGCTCGCCGATCACGAGCCGGCCGCTGCCCGGGCGGCGGAGAAGCACGCCACGCGTGCCCTGGAGCTGCGGGCCACGGAGCGGCAGAGGTCGAAGATCTTCGACTGGATCTCCCTGGCCTCGGCGTACTTCATCGCGGACGAGCCCGAACAGGCCGACCGCTACGCCCGGCTCGCCCTCGTCAGCATCGGGGAGAACTCCTCGCACCGAACGTGGGACCGGCTGCGTGAGATGTACCGGCTCACCGCCGAGTACGCCGGGCACGCCGTCGTGTCGGACCTGCGCGAGGAGATCCAGCAGGCGCTGCCCAGGAAGCCGAAGACGGCCCGGCCGGGACCGACCGCCCGGCTGCCCGGAGCGCCGCGCGCCATCTGAGCGGCCCCGGACGGGGCGGACCGCGGGCGCGCACGGTCCCGGTTCGGGCGGTGCCGGGCCGGGCTGTTCGGTTCGGGCGGGGCCGGGCCGTACGAGGCGGGCCGGCGCGCGGCGCGACCGGTACGGGGACCGCCGGGGAGCGGCCCTCCGCCGTTACGGGTGCAGGTACCGCTCGGCGACGACGGTCGGGAACTCCACGGGGGTGCCCGCCTCCACCGAGCGTGCCAGACGCAGGAACTGCGCGTGTGTCCAGGCCAGCGGCGTGGCCGAGGCCGTGCCGTCGCCGGGACGCACGCGCGGTACCGGCGGCCGCTCGTCCCAGACCTGCTCGGGCAGCATCAGGGTCTCGCCGGCCGTGGCCGCGATGTCCCGCAGCCGCCCGGCCGCCGAGTACGCGTCACCGCACAGGAGTTCGTACTCTCCCCGCTCGCCGCAGAAGATCGGCCACAGCCTGCCGTGGGTCGTCTCCACATCGGGACGGTCCACGGTCCAGGGCTCCCCGCTGGGCTGCTCGCCGTAGCCGTCCCCGTTGTAGCGGTACCAGTGGCGGCCCGAGGGCGTCCGCACCGACAGCTCCCGGTCCACCACGGAGACCGAGTTGCGCACGACCGGGTCGTCGGCGGACTTGACGCCGAGGCGTACGAGCTCCAGGAAGCCCGCGTCGACGACGGAGCGCTGGTCCACCGGCTCCGGGTCGTTGTTGCCGAGTTCGTACTCGGCGCCGGAGTCGGGTTCTCCGTTCTTGGTCAGCCGGAGGTAGTACGGCCGGGAGGAGTGCGGGCCCTTCCGGGTGACCGTCCAACGCTCCAGCGACTCCCGCCACTTGTCGGCGGCCCGCAGGTACGCGGCCGTCTCGGATCCCTGGCCTCCGCGCTGCATGAGGTCCGCGAGACAGACCAGTCCCGCTATGCACGAGGCGATCGTGGAGGGGGAGTAGCCGGACTGCTCCTCCCAGCGCTCCTGCTGGGTGAAGGGCGCCGCATACCCCTCGTCGCTCTCGTAGCCGAGGATGTACTCCGCCCCGCGCCGGAGCTGCTCCAGGGTCCGGGCGTCGTGCCGGTCCAGCAGCCAGGCCAGCAGCATCGGCGCCGCCGTCTCGTCCAGCTGGATGTTCGTCCAGACCGGTGTGCCGTCGACCTTGTAGTTCTGCGGCCAGTGCCCGTCGCGTCCCTGGGTGCGCAGGAGGCAGTCCATCGCGCGGTCCGCCCCCTCGTAGTCCCCGGCGGCGAGCAGCCCCGTGCCTATCTGGTAGAGGTCGCGGGGCCACACCAGGTGGTAGGGGCCGGTCTCGGGGACGATGTGCCGGTCGGTTCCGAACGCCCAGGGCATGGACGGCGAGGCGATGAACGCACCGGGGTTGTGCTTGTCCTCGCACGCGGCCAGCATCACCACGGACGAGGTCCACACCGACCTGTGGGCAGCGGTGCGCAGACTGCCCGGCGCCGACGGAAGCCCCGCGAGGTAGGTGCGCCACCCGTCCCCGTACGCGCTCAGCGCGGCAGGGAAGCCCGCCTTCAGCGAGCGCCGCGCGGTGGTGACGGCGTCTGCGGCCTTCTCGCCGAAACCCAGCACCACCGTCTGCCGCGTACGCGTGAGGCCGTCGAGGCGCAGCCTGCCCAGCTGGACCACGTTCCCCGGCCCCGCCGTGGCGTAGTGGTGCTCCAGCCGGCCGCCGTTCTCCGACAGTTGCGTCCATCCGTCGTTGACGCCGAGATAGCCGGCGGTCGACTCCGTGAAGCCGTCACCGGCCAGCAGCGCGCTCGCCGCGTGTCCGTCCTCGGCGACCAGCGCGCCCTCCCGCGGAAAGGCGCTGTCGTCGTTGCCCTCCCCGGAGAGCGAGGGGTCGTGCAGCACGAACACCTGCAGCGGGGCACCCGTACCCGAGCGGACCTCGACGTCGATGAGCACGCTCGCGCGCACCGGGTCCGTGACGTACCGGGTGACCGCGTGCCAGCCGGTTCCCCTGCTGGTCTGCCGGTAGGCGGGGACGCCCTCCTCGGGCAGCTCGACGGTGCTCTCCACGTCGCTGAGCCGCTCGGCGAAGGTCTTCCCGTCGGTGACGACCAGCTGGGTCTGGCGGCTCGCGGGAGTGCTCAGGTCCGGGTAGTACGTCTCGCTCATCCGGCCGCCCTGGAGCGTGAACCACACCGGGCTCCGCTTCGTACGGGAGGTACCGAAGCCCGTCTTGTCGGCGGGGAGGAAGCCCGCCTCGGCCCCCGGACCGCCCGGGGCCTCTCCGGCCGCCTCTCTCGCGCCGCCGGCGCCGGCCGCGCGGGCGGCGCCGGCCGCCGGGACGGGCGCGGCCACCGCCGACGCTCCGACCAGGGCTGCTCGCAGGAAGTTCCGACGGGAGTTGCCACGCACGCGTCCTCCAGTGGGGGAGAGGAGCGGAGCCGGCGAGCGGCCCGCACAGCTTGAGTTCAGGACGTGAAACCGCGCGGTCCGACGATCACGTCCGCAGTGACCAAGAGCCTCACGGCGGAAGGCTGTTGCGTCAAGAGAGCGGTTCCGGCTCCAGGAAACGAACACGCACGGGCGGGAACCGCCGTGCCGTGCCGTGCCGGTCAGCCGTACCGGCCCATTCGTGCGGCCGGGGAGTGCCGGGGCAGTGACCCGTGCCGGTCAGTCGCCCACGCGGGCGATCAGCACGCAGGCGTCGTCCTCACGTTCCCGCTCGCCGAACTCCTCCAGCACGGCGCGTACGCACTCCTGTGCCGTCCGGGCGAGCGCGAACCGGCCGGCGAGGCCGAGCAGCCGGTCCCCTCCGCCCGGCGGCTCGTCCCCGGAGGCGCTCAACCGGTCGCCGCGCGGGGCGAGTCCGTCGGTGTGCAGCACCAACAGGTCTCCGGGGCACAGCACTTCGGATCGCTGCCCGTACGTGGCCCCGGAGGTCGCACCCAGAAGCACCCCCTCCGGCGGACGCAGGGCCCGCCCGGCACCGGCGCGGAAGAGCAGCGGTGCGGGATGGCCCGCCTGCGACCAGGTCAGCGTGCGGTCGCGGGGCTGGTAGCGGCAGCACACCGCACTGCCCAGCGCGGGCTGGGCGGCCGAGTCCAGCAGCTGGTTGAGGTGGCCCATCAGCGCCCCCGGCTCCACTCCGGCCACGGCCATGCCGCGCACCGCGCCGAGCAGCATGGCCATTCCGGAGGTGGCGGCGACGCCGTGCCCCGTCAGGTCTCCCGCGGACAACAGGGTCGCCCCGTCGGGCAGCTCCAGCGCGTCGTACCAGTCACCGCCGATGAGCGCGCTGGTCGCGGACGGCAGATAGTGCGAGGCGATGTCGAGCACGCCCCCGGCGTGGCCGTCCGACTGCGGGAAGCGCTGGGAGCCCCGCCACGGCGGCAGGACGGACTCGTGCAGCTCCACGGCGACTCTGCGCTCGGTACGCGCGGCGTGCCGCTCGCGGCGCAACGACTCGCGGGTCTCGCGCACGGCGAGCTGGCTGCGGCGCAGTTCGCTCACGTCGCGCAGCACCGCCCACATCGCGGCGGTGCCGCCGCGGTCGTCGAGGACGGGCTCGCCCACCAGGTGGAGCGTGCGTACGGCGCCGTCGCCGCGGGTGATCCGGAACTCCAGGTCGATGGGCCTGCCGTCCACCAGGCAGTCGGTCACGGCGGCCGCGAGCAGCGGCTGGTCCCCGGGCAGCACCCAGGAAGGCAGCTCGTCCAGGGAGAGGGGGCCCTCCTCGCGCGAGCGGCCGAAGAGGGAGTAGAGCTCCCCGGACCAGGAGACCTCGTCGGTCAGCAGGTTCCACTCCGCGCTGCCCGCACGGGCGGCCGGCGCCCGTGGCAGGCCGTCGGGCACGTGCACCGCCACGTCCGGGACCACGTCCGGGTCCACGTCCAGGTCGACGTCCGGGGTCACGTCCGGGGCCACGGCTTCCTCCCGGCCGCCGGCGGCGCTCTCGGGGCCCGTCGGCTCCGCCGGGACTCCGGCGCGAAGCTGGCCGAGGTGCTCGCCGAGGTCGTCCAGATGGTGGGCCGCGAGATCGCACAGGGCACGCTGCCAGCGCGCGGAGGGGTCCTCCGAGCCCTCGGCGTCCTCACCCGCTCCGCGCGGACGCACGGCCTCGATCCCGCCGCGCAGCCGGCGCGCCTGAGTGATCAGCGCGTCCAGCGTGACGCGCCCGGGCGGCTGGGGGGCCTGCCGGTCCGCATCGAGGGGGGAGGGCATGGCTGTCTCCGATACGGGGTGTGAGTGCTCGGTTACGACTGTTGCACAGGCTGCGACGGACCGTAAGCGGTTTGGCGATACCCGCTCCGGTGGGTGACGGGCCGCGATGACGACGGCCGGTTGGGCGGCGGGCGGCAAGCAGGCACGCCCCCAGCAGGCCCCATGATCCCCTCCGTCCGCCCGCTCCCGCCCCGTGGGCGCCGAAGGGCGGAACTCCCGGTAGGCTCCGGCACCGGACCCCCGGATTCCCCTCATGTGCAGAACCCAGGACTAGAACCACCCACACCGGCAAGGATGCTGGTCAACGGAAATCCCGTTGCCAGTCGAACACCCCGCACCGGATGCTGACCTCATGTTCGTCGATCCCGTCGATTCCGACATAGCGCCCAGCGGTACGCTGCTCGGCCTCCTGCAGCGAGGCCGCGGCGACGGCACGCTGCACGCCCTGGCGGCGCCGCGTGCCGAAGCGCTCGCCGCGCTCCGCCGGTGCGTGCTCCACGACCCGCGTCGGGACTGGCAGATCGAGCACCGTTCGCTCTACTACGCCCGGCTCCACATGGAGCTCGACGCCCCGCTCGACGACATCGAGAAGCACCTCTTCCACCCTGAGGACGGACTCACGGCCGACGCCGCCTGCGAGGTACGGACGGGGCTCGCCCTGTCCGTACTGGGGCACCTCGCCTCATACGGGGACACCGCCGCACTCGGGCTGCTGCGCCGGTACGCCGCGGCGGGCGCCAACTGGCAGTGGGCGCTGGACGAGTTGGCCGTACGGGACGAGGACGCGGCACTGCGCGCACTCGGCCCCGCCGTCCTCGCCCGGTTCGCGCGCACCGCCGAGGGCGACGCGGAGCTGGCGGCGGCGGCGCGTGACGCCTTCGAGCCCCGGCCCTGGCGCCTGTGGGCGGAGGACGACACCCATCCCGAACAGGCCGGCAGGCTGGCGCGGGTGCGCGAAGCGGGCTGCTTCGACCGCTGGCAGCGGCAGCTGCACACACCGGGGCCCCGTCCGGGCTGGAGCGTCCGCGAGGTGCTCGACTGGGCGCAGGACGGCCACGACCAGCACCCGCGGGTCTCCCGCGAGTCCGCGGCGGCGCGCTGCCTGTCCGCCGTGGCCGGCCCCGAGGACCGTGAGGAGCTGCTGGCGGCCGCCCGCGGTCCGCGTGAGGCCGCCCGCGCCGCTGCCCTGCGCCACCTCGCCGAACGCGGCGACGCCGAGGCCCTCGGCCTCATCGAACTGGCCGCCGCCGACCCCGAGGAACTGGTCTCCCGCGCGGCCCTGTGCTCCTTCGCCCGCATGCGCAGTACGGCCGCCATCGTCCGCGCCAGGCAGTGGGCCGCCGCTCCCGAGGGCACGCTGCCCGCCGGACTGGCCGCCGTCGCCGCGGAGATGCTCGCCTGCTGCGGCGCACGGCGCGACGCCGACGCCGTCCTGCGCGCGCTGCGGCGCACCGTCCGTGAGGCGGGTCCCGACAGCGACGCGCTGTGGCCGCTGGTGGACGGCGTGGGGAGGCTCGGCGTCGCATGTGCCGCACCGGTGCTGCGGCACATCTACCGCGAGACGGGCTCCTCGCAGCTGCGTGGCCGCGCAGCCGCGGCGCTCGCCGCCACCGACCCCTCCTTCGCCGCGGGCTTCGCCGTGGAGTGCCTGTGGGACTGCGAGGAGTCCACGCGTCAACTGGCCGCCGAACACGCCACCACCGGGGACGACCGGGTCGTGGAGCGCCTGCGCAGGCTCGCCGTCGACCCCGCCGAGGAGGAGGGCGTGCAGAGCGCCGTACGCGGAAGGCTCAGCCCCGAGGCCGGGCGCTGACGCCTCCTCCGGCCGGCCCCGCCCGCCGCGGGGGGCTTGCGACGCCGGTGCGTGCGCCGGGGATGTAACGGCACATCAGGGGCTGTTCCGGGCGTTGTCACCGTGACCGCATAGTGTGTCCGTCGTGAGTGAGCACGCCCCGCCGATCATCCCGTCACCGGCCCCCGGCCCCGCCGCCGACGAAGGGCTGGCACGCCGGCTGCGCGCGCTCGCCTGCACGGCGCCGCTGCACGATCTGGACGTGCGCAAGGCCAACCTCGCCGGGGAGTACAGCACATACGCGATGGCCGAGGTCGCGCTCAGCGCGATCGACGTCGTCACCCTGCAGATGGACTTCGACACCGGAGCCGACCACGAGGACGTGGTGGCCCGGCTGTTGCCCCGCATTGCCGCCCAGGCCCCGGCCCGTCCGGCCGCCGAGCACGAGCGCGTCGCCCGCTGGGTGCTGGAGAACCTGCTCAACGTCGGCAGTGTGGACCGCGGATTCCGCGCCGTGTACGGCACGTTCGGTCCGGACGGCGCCTATGTGCGCCGCGACTACGACTTCAAGCTCATCGAGGAGGTCCCCGGCCCCGGCGGCAGTGTCTATCTGCGCACCACCGACGAGGCGGTCAACGTCCTGGTCGGTGCCCTGGACACCGACGTCACCAGCGCCCAGATCGCCGCCGAGGTCAAGCTGGAGGTCCTCATCAGCCGCGGCCGGCTCGCCGACGCCCAACTCGCCGCCGAGCAGGCCCGGTACCGCACCGTGCAGTACGCCGAGACGCTGCGCCGCACCCTGGAGGCGACCCGGCGGGACGTGCGGGCGGTCGACTGGCTGCGCACCGTCCCGGACATGATCACCGAGGCCCTCGGCCACGTCGCCGACCGCTACCGCCACGAGAACGCCATCCTCACCAACATCCGCCGCGCCCGCGACGAGGCGGCCTCCGAGCGCGGTCCGGACCACAAGCGCCGGGCCGCCGAACTCGTCGACATCGTCAAGGACTGCATCCGCCGCCACACCCAGCTCCAGTCCCGGCTGCTGGCGGCCGGCCCGCTCTTCCGCGCCGAGCAGGACCGGCAGGCCTTCGCCCCGCCCGCGGCCCGCGCCGGTCTCGATCTGTACGGGCAACTGCTCGCGCCGCTCCTGCCGTTGCCGCTGGAGCGGGCCGCCGGGGTGACGGACTCCTTCTTCGCCCACGGCACCGGGTTGCGCACCCCCGGCGCGGTCCGGGTGGCGGACCTGGTCGAGATGCTGCTCACGCCGCCCGCCCCGCGCGAGCACCTGGGCGCCGAGATGCCCGAGCCGGACCTGATCGCCACCCCCGACGACAGCCGGTTCAGCGAGGAGCAGCTGGAGTCGGCCATGGAGCTGCTGGACCTGCCCGCCGACGCGCCCCGCCGGCTGTCGGGCCTGCTGGCAGACGCCCGGCGGCGCGACCCCGCCCTTCCCTATCTCGTCTCGCTGCTGGCGGTGCACGCGGCCAGCCCGCCCGTGGGCACGGCCCACCGCCAGGGCGAGCGCAGACTGCTCTTCGCCGTCGACGACGGGGAGGAGCTCCAGGACCCCGAGTTCGGCGGAGCGGACCTGATCGTCGGCACCGCCCTCCTCGACGCCGCAGGCACCGGCCCGGACCGTACGGAGGTGGCATGAGGCCGCCGCCCCCGCAGCGCAGCGCGCTGTGCCGTGCCGCCCGCGGCACCGCGCCCCTCCTCCCGCCCCGCGCCCCGTTCTCCCCGTCCCTTCCGACCGCAGGAGCACCGCACCCGTGACCGAGCACCGCGACGAAGGCACCGACGACGGCTTCACCGCCGCCGCGACCGCCACGGTCCCCGCCGCGGGGGAGGGCGCACAGGCCGAGAAGCCCGTCACCCCCGCCGACACGGCGGACGCGGCACGCCTGGTCTCCTTCGGGCTGCACCCCAAACTGCTCCCGGCCCGCGACGCCGAGTACGCCGAACTGCTGCGGCGCTACCGCGACGAGCCCGTCTTCGCGCGCCTGGCCGACGCGGTCGCCACCGGCCTGGGACTGGTGGTCCTGGAGGTCTCCACGCGGGCGGGAATGGCGCTCGCGGCGGACGAGGAGTCCGTCTTCTCCGTCCGTATGGGCGACTACGCCCGGCGGGCCACCGCGGACTCCGCCGACCGCTTCCTGCACGGACTGGCTCATCTCGCAGTGGCCGCCATGGCCTTCCCGCGTCCCGAGGACCTCGCCGACGACGGCTACATCGGCCGCATCACGGTCAACGGGGTCGACGCCTTCCTCCGGCAGGCCTGCCGGAGGCTGGCCGAACGGGCCGAGGAGGCGGGTGAGAACCCCGACCCGGCCGCCGAGACCCCCGGCCTGGAGGCCGCCTGGCGGGTCTACGCACGGCGCAGCGCCACCGGAGCCACCAAGGACGCCCGCAGACTGGCCGGTTCGACGACCGGCATCATCGGCAAGGCCGTCACCTTCCTCGTCGACTCCGGCTTCCTCCAGCGCACCGGCGACGACGCGGGAGGCACCTACCGCACCACCGCCCGCTACCAGCTCCAGGTCCGTGACATGGCCGGGAGCGCCGCCATGTCCGAACTGCTGGAGCTGGGAGTCGTGCCCGTCAGCGACGGGACCGCCACGCTGGTGCCGTCCCCCGACCAGGAGGAGGGTCCGCAGGCGGCGGGCGAGAACGCGCTGCCCTTCCACTCCTGACCCCCGGAACCGCCACCGGGCGGCCGTCCGCCGGCCAACGCCGTAGGACGCGCCCGACCGATACCGATACCGACGCCCCCGGCCGACGCCCTGACGACGACCCACCAGACGACGAGAGCCCCGCCGCCATGTACGAGCTGTCCCGGATCCGCCTCTACTCCATCGGGCCCGCGGGTGCGCGCTACGCCGACACCGTGCTGGACCTGCGCGGAGTCGGCGGCCCGGTGCCCAGCCCCGCCCCCGCGCAGGCCGACTTCTTCGAGGACGAGCCCAGCGGCCCGCCGCGCCGTCCCGCCCCCGCCGGTGTGCTGTTCCTGGAGAACGGCGGCGGCAAGTCCGTGCTGCTCAAACTGATCTTCTCCGTGATGCTGCCCGGTCACCGCAACACCCTCGGCGGGGCGAGTTCGGGAGTGCTGCGCAAGTTCCTGCTCGCCGACGACTGCGGCCACGTGGCCCTGGAGTGGCAGCACACCCGCACCGGCGAGTCGGTCGTCGTGGGCAAGGTCAGCGAATGGCGGGGACGCCAGGTCTCCAACGACCCGAGGAAGTTCGCCGAGGCGTGGTACGCGTTCCGGCCGGGCCCCGGCATGAACCTGGACTCGCTGCCCGTGGCCGAGTCCGCGGCCCTGCGCCCGGCGACCGAGGGCGCCTCGGCAGCGCGCGGGCGCCGCCGCACCATGAAGGGCTTCCGCGACGTACTGACCGAGACGGGCAAGGCGTACCCGAATCTCGACGTCGCCTGGGAGGAGGTGCACGAGCGCTGGACGGAACGCCTCACCGGTCTCGGCCTGGACCCCGAACTCTTCCGCTACCAGCGGGAGATGAACGCGGACGAGGGCGAGGCCGCCGGCCTCTTCGCCGTCAAGAACGACTCCGACTTCACCGATCTGCTGCTGCGTGCCGTCACCGACACCCGCGACACCGACGGCCTCGCCGACCTGGTGCACGGCTTCGCCCACAAGCTCGGACGCCGTGACGAGCTCACCGCTGAACGCGACTTCACCGCCGGCTCACTCGAACTGCTCAGCCGCATCGCGGAGTCGGCGCAGCAGCGGGACCGCGCCCGCGAGATCCATGCGGGAGCCGAACACCGCACCCGCACCCTCGCGTCCCGTCTCGCCGCCCGCGGCGCCGCTGAACGCGCCCGCGGCGCCGAGCTGGCCGAGCAGGTCGCCGAGGCCGACCGCGCCGTCGCCGGCGCGGACAGCGAACGCGCCCGCTCCGGTCTTGTCGCCGCCGAACTCGCCTACCGCCACGCCTCCTTGGCCCTGGCCGGAGCGGAGAAGTCGGCCACGGCGCAGCGCCGTGAGCTGACCGACGCCCGTACGCTGTACTCCGCCTGGCAGGCCGCCGAGACCGTCCTGCAGCACCGCACCGCAGCCGACCGGGCCGCCCGCGTCTCCGCCGCCATCCGCGAGGCCGAACGTGACGCGGCTCCCGCTCTCGCCGCCCGCGCCAAGGCCGCCGCCGACCTCGTACGGGCGCTGCACGCCGCCGCCGAGGACGGGGAGCGCACCGCCGCTACGGAGGAGGAACGCTCCGCGGCTTTGCAGACCGAGAGCGAGACGGCCCACCACGACGCCACGACCGCCGCCACCGAGGCCCAGCGGGCCCGCAGCGAGGCCGATCACCTGCGCCAGCGCCTCGCGGAGGTCGAGCAGGAGACGGACGAAGCCGTGCGTGCGGGCTGGATCGAGGCCGCGGAGGACGGCGGTGAGGCAGACCCCGCCCGTGCCGCGCTCGCCGCGAGCGACGCGGAGAAGCGTGCCGTGGCCGCCTGGGAGCAGGCCCGCGAGACCGCCGGCCGTACCGCGGACCACGCCGCGGAGGCAGCCGCCGGGTTCTCCCGTGCCGAACTGGCCGCCGCCAGAGCCTCGGACGCCTGCGAGGCGGCCGAGGCGGCCCACGCCGCCGAACGCCACACGGCCGAGACGCTGGGCACCGAGGAGCGTCTGGCGGAACTCCTCGGCATGCCCCACTCGGCCCCCGCCCCGAATGAACTCTCCGTGCCGGCCCCGCGCTCCCACCACAGTTCCGGTGCCACCGCCGCGGAGCCGGAGCGCAACGGCGCGGAGCCGGAGGCGGACTCGGGCCGGGACGCGGCAACCGGTACGGAGACCGGCGTGTCCGCCGAAGGCCCGCTGACCGCCGAGGAACTGGACCGCAACGGCGACGCGCTGGCCGGACTGCTCGACGAGGCGGTCGCCGCCGGGGAGCGGCAGCTCTTCGAACTGCGTACGGCAGCTGCTGAGGACTCCCGGATGCTCGGCGCGCTGGGGGACGGCGGGCTGCTGCCGCCCGGGCCCGACGTCACCGCCACCGTCGACTTCCTCGGTGAGCACGGTGTCCCCGCTCTGCCCGGCTGGCGCTACCTCGCCCAGGCCGTCGACCCGGCCGACCACGCCGATGTGCTCAGCGCCCGCCCGGAGCTGGTCGACGGAGTCGTCATCACCGACCCCGCGAGCCACGACCGCGCCCGCGAGGTGCTCGCGGGCGCGGCGCTGCTGCCCCGCTCGGCCGTGGCCGTCGGTACGGCCGCCGCGCTGCTCGCCCCCACGCCGTCGCCGGACGGCCGGCAGCGGAGGGCGGACGTCTTCCTGGTCCCGCCCAACCCCGCCATGCACGACGAGTCGGCCGCCGACGACGAACGTACGCAGCTGCGCCACAGGGCACACGCCCGGGACGAGGAGATCCGCGGCCACGCCGCACGCCTGAGCGCCGACAGGAGACTGGCGGCACGCCTCGCCTCCTGGCGCACGGGATGCCCGGCCGGCCGCCTCGCGGAGCTGGCCTCCGCCGCTGAGGCGGCCCGCGACGCCGCCGACGAGGCCCGCCGGCACCTCGAACACGCCCGCACCGCCCAGGAGGAGGCACAGGAGGCCGCCGCCGACGCCGCCCGCGTACGGGACGAGCGGCAGGAGCAGGCGCAGCGGGCACGCCGCAGTGCCGACGCTCTGGCCGGGCTCGCCTTCCGCCTGCGGGAGCGCACCGGGTGGCTCGCCCGGCTGCGCTCGCTGGCCGGTGAGGCGGAGGAGTCCGAGGAGCGGGCCGCCGCCTGCCTCACCCGTGCGCGGGCCGCCGACGAGGACCGGCGTGCCGTCCAGCGCGCGGCGGACGACGCCCGCCGCACCGCGCGGACTCTGCGTGCCGAACGGGCCCAGATCGCGGGCGTCCCCGACGACATCGACGAGAGCCTGGCGCCCCCCGACAGTTCGCTGCCCGCGCTGCGGGAGGCCTACCGCAGCGCCTCCCAGCTCTACGAGAAGGTCGGAGTGGGAGCGGACCTGCGCGCCGAGCAGGCCCGCGCCGAGAGCGACGAGTCCGCGGCGCTCGCCGCTCTGGACCGCCTGACCAACAAGGTCCGCACCCGCGCCGCGCAGCTGCTGGAGGGATCGGACGGCGCGGACGGCCCGGCACGCCAAGCCGCCGCCGCCCGCGCCGAATCCCTCGTGCAGAAGCTGGAGTCGCGCGCGGCAGCCGCGAGTGAGCAGCTCGGCAGGCTGCGGGGCGAGGCGGAACGCCTGGCACCGGCCGACGGCGACTGCCACACCCGGCTCCCCGAAGAGCTGGAGCCCTCCGGCGCCGAGGACGCACAGAGCCTGCTGCGCAGGGCCAACTCCGAACTCGCCGCCCACAGCGACGCGCTGGAGACGGCACGTGCAGCCCACGCCGAACTGGTGCGCTCCCACCGCGGCACCCAGGACGCGGCCGACGGATTCGACGAGACCGCCTCGATGCTGCGCGACCTGCTGCGCGATCCGCAGCCCGGCGCCGGGCAGGACGGCGACGACGCGTCGGAGGCGTATCCCAAGAGCCCCGCCGAGGCCCGCCGGGCGGCGGCCGAGGCGCGCCGCTCGCTTCGCGGCTGTGCCACCGACCTGTCCGCCGCCGAGCAGGCGGTGCGGGATGCCTGCGATGTTCTGGTGCGGCACGCCAATTCCACCCGCTACGAGCAGGTCCGCACCCCCGCACGGCAGCAGATCCGTGAACTGCCCGCCGCCTCGCTGCCCGAGCACGCGGCCGCCTGGGCAGCGGCGTTCGCTCCCCGGCTGCGCGTGCTGACCGACGAACTGGAGCAGCTGGAGCGCAACCGCGACAGCATCGTCGACCGGCTGCGCGGCCTGGTGGAGTCCTCCCTGGCGACGCTGCGCTCGGCCCAGCGGCTGTCCCGGCTGCCCGAGGGGCTGGGGGAGTGGTCGGGCCAGGAGTTCCTGCGCATCCGCTTCGAGGACCCCGACCAGGCCACCCTGGCGGAGCGCCTGGGGGAGGTCATCGACGAGGCCACCCGCGCCGCCGTGCGCAAGAACTCCGACCTCCGCCGGGACGGGATGTCGCTGCTGCTGAGGGGGGTCCACGCGGCGCTGCAGCCGCGCGGCGTGTCCGTGGAGATCCTCAAGCCGGACGCCGTGCTGCGGGCGGAGCGTGTCCCCGTCGGCCAGATGGGAGATGTCTTCTCCGGCGGGCAGCTGCTGACCGCCGCCATCGCGCTGTACTGCACCATGGCGGCGCTGCGCAGCAACGACCGCGGTCACGACAGGCACCGGCACGCGGGCACCCTCTTCCTCGACAACCCCATCGGCCGCGCGAACGCCACCTATCTGCTGGAGCTGCAGCGTGCGGTCGCCGACGCCCTCGGCGTGCAACTGCTCTACACCACAGGGCTGTTCGACACGACGGCGCTCGCCGAGTTCCCGCTCGTCATCCGGCTGCGCAACGACGCGGACCTGCGGGCGGGGCTGAAGTACATCAGCGTCGAGGAGCATCTGCGCCCGGGGCTGCCGCAGCAGGACCCCGAGGGGGAGACGGTGCACGGTGAGATCACCGCGACGCGCATGTACCGCCGCCCGGAGCAGGACGGAGCGGGGCAGGACGGAGCGGCACAGGACGGCCCGGAGCCCCGTGTGCCCGCGCAGGCGGACCCGCGTGCGGAGTCGTGACGGGCGGGCCTGTCACGCCGGGCCCGCCCGTCCCGTCAGCTCCGCCCGTCCCGCGCGCTGTGCTTCTCCCGCCCGGGCCGTACGGCATGGGGCCGGCCCCGGGCCGCGCTGCTGGGTTCGGAGAGCACGCCGTGCCGCTGTCTCCACACCTGCCGCGTGACCCACACGTCCAGCACGGCCCACGTCGCCACGACGGTGCTGGCCACCGTGGCGATCACCATCGGGAAGGCGAGCCACACCGCGGCGAGCGAGCACAGCACCGCGATCATCAACTGCACGAGTGTGACCGCGACGATGACGAGCGCCCGCACCGCGGCCGTACGCACCGGGTCCGGCAACCTGGGTTTTGTGTACATGACCCCTTCACTCCCCCCTCACCACTCCCCACCCGGTCACACGTTTCCATGGTGGCCGCCCGCGCCACAATTCTCTGACCGGACCGGGTCATCGCCGGACATCCGGGACAAGGCACCCTGGAGTGCCGGTTTTCCCACTCGGACACCTCTACGACTCGACAACGCGTCAGTAGTAGGCTCACGCCGTTTGCTGTCGGAACTCGCGCCCCGTTCCAAGGGGGTTGACTAGGGGAGGCCATGCGCTTTCGCGGTAGGTCCATCCGCCGGAAGATCGTGGTGCTGCTGCTGGTGCCGCTGTTGTCCCTGGTGTCGATCTGGGCCTTCGCCACCTACATCACCGGCAGCGAGGCGGAGGAGCTGCTCGACGTCGTCAACACCGTGGACGAGGTGGGTGATCCCGCACAGGACGCGGCCCAGGCCGTCCAGCGGGAGCGGCGCCGGGTCCTGGTCTACCTGGCCGATCCCCGTGGTTCCGACTCCCTGACCGACCTGAAGAAGCAGCAGCGCGACACGGACGAGCAGATCGAGACGCTGCGCTCCAACGCCGCCGACCCCGAGATGCGTTCGCATCTGACCGCCGGTGCGCAGGCCCGTCTCGACGTGATGCTGGAGAAGTTCGGGGAGCTGGAGGGGCTGCGCACCAAGGCCGAGCAGAGCACGATCACCCGTGGCGGCGCCTTCCAGGCCTACAACGAGATCGTCGACCCCTGCTACACGTTCGTCAGCACGCTGGGCGGAGTGAAGGACGTCGACCTCGACAAGCAGGGACGTGCCCTCGTCGGTCTCGCACGGGCCCGTGAGTACCTCTCCCGAGAGGACGCGCTGATGGCCGCAGCCCTGGCCTCCGGGAAGATGACGAAGGGCGACCGGCGGGCCTTCTCCGACCGGGTCGCCGAGCGCAACCTCACCTACGACACCACGCTGTCCGAACTGCCCGCCGAGGAGCGGCAGATCTTCGACACGTACTGGAACGGGACCGACGGCCGCACCCTGCGCAGCTACGAGGACGCCATCATCGCGGCCGGCGCTCGGGGCACCGACGGCGTCGTCAACCCGGAACGCTGGTCCTCGGCGACCTCCACCGTGCTCACCGATCTGGAGCGGATGAACTTCGAGGCGGGCGACCGCTACGAGCAGCGCGTCCAGCCCGCCGCCACCAGGGTGCTCATCCAGGCAGGCGCCGCCGCCGTCCTCGGTGCAGCGGCCGTGCTCGCCTCCGTCGTCATCTCCTTCCGGGTCGGCCGCAGCCTCGTACGCGACCTGCGCACCCTGCGGCGCGAGGCACAGGACGCCGCCGGCGTCCGCCTGCCGGGCGTGATGCGGCGGCTGGCGGCCGGCGAGGCGGTCGACGTCGAGACAGAGGCCCCGAAGCTGGAGTACCCGCAGGACGAGGCCGGACAGGTCGGCCAGGCCGTCAACACCCTCCAGCGTGCCGCCGTCGAAGCGGCTGTCAAACAGGCCGACATGCGCCGCGGCGTCTCCGAGGTGTTCGTCAACCTGGCCCGCCGCAACCAGGTCCTGCTGCACAAGCAGCTCACGCTCCTCGACCTCATGGAGCGGCGCACCGAGGACTCCGACGAACTGGCCGACCTCTTCCGCCTCGACCACCTCACCACCCGCATGCGCCGGCACGCGGAGGGCCTGGTCATCCTCTCCGGAGCGACACCCTCCCGGCAGTGGCGCAAACCGGTCCAGCTCATGGACGTCGTACGGGCAGCCGTCGCCGAGGTCGAGGACTACGAGCGCATCGAGGTGCGGCGCCTGCCCCGCCTCGCCGTCGACGGCGGGTCCGTCGCCGACCTCACCCACCTCGTCGCCGAACTCGTCGAGAACGCGACCGTCTTCTCACCGCCCCACACCGCGGTGCAGGTCCACGGTGAGCGTGTCGTCAACGGCTTCACCCTGGAGATCCACGACCGCGGCCTGGGCATGCCCGCCGACGCGCTCCTCGAAGCCAACCTCCGGCTCGCCGAGACACCGGAGTTCGAGCTGTCCGACACCGACCGGCTCGGCCTCTTCGTGGTCTCCCGGCTCGCGCAGCGCCAGGGCGTACGGGTCTCGCTGCAGCCCTCTCCGTACGGCGGCACCACCGCGGTCGTGCTGATCCCCGGCAGGATTCTCACCGAGACCTCCGGCTCCGACGACGACCTCGGTTCCCGTGAGGGGAGCAGGAGCCTCACCACCACGCGTCTCGACGCCCTCACCCGCGGTCCGAGTGCGACGGGAGGGGGCGCGCAGCAGCGTGCCGCCCTGGACGGCCCCGTCGAACTGGAGGCGCCGCTCAGGGAGTCGGAGGAGCGCTTTGGCGAGGACGGTGAAGGCGGCGCCGGAAGGCACCACGACCGCGATCACGGCACGGGCCGCCCGGGGCCAACTCCCGGGCTGCGGCCCGCCGGAGGCCCCGTGCCGCGTCCGCGGCACACCGCCGAGCAGCACCAGCAGGCCGGGGACGAGTCCGAGTCCTCCCGGCCCGCTGCCGGGGAGCAGCGCGACGACGGCCTCGCGCCGCTGCCGCGCCGCCGTCCCCACACCCCCGTGCTCGTGGCCGACCACGGCCGCACCGTCGACGGCGGCTCACGCCGGCGCAACTCCCGCGGCGGGGAGTCCGCTTCCCGCCCGGAAGAGCGCGAGGAGAGCACGGAAAGCGCCGATCGCCGGTCCGAGTCCGATTCCGCTTCCTCCGCGTCCAACGGAACGGAAGAATCCGGTACGGTCAGCGGTCTGCCCCGCCGTGTCCGTCAGGCGAGCCTGGCGCCCCAGCTCAAGCAGGACTCGGGCGACGGGGCACCGGGGGGCGGCGAGCCCGGTCCCCAACCGGACGACCTGGCCGACCGGGACGCGGAAGAGGTACGCAGCAGGATGGCGTCGCTCCAGCGCGGCTGGCAGCGCGGCCGGATGCAGAACGCCGACGCCCCGGCCGATGAGGCGTCGGAGCCAGTACAGGGAACAACACCGGAGGGGGACGGTCGATGACCGCACCGAAGTCCACAGCGAACACTGCCCCGGGAAGCGGTGAACTGAACTGGCTCCTGGATGAGTTGGTCCAGCGCGTCGGCAGCATCAGCAAGGCGCTCGTGCTCTCGGGTGACGGCCTGGCGCGCGGCGCCTCCCAGGAGCTGACCCGTGAGGACACCGAGCACCTGGCTGCCGTGGCGTCCGGATTCCACAGCCTGGCCAAGGGCGTCGGCCGGCACTTCGAGGTCGGCGGCGTACGGCAGACGGTCGTGGAGCTGGAGGAGGCATTCCTCTTCGTCACGGCGGCGGGCGACGGCAGCTGCCTGGCCGTCGTCGCCGACGCCGACGCCGACGTCGGACTGATCGCCTACGAGATGACCCTTCTCGTCAAGCGCGTCGGAGTCCACCTGGGCACCGCCCCCCGGTCCGGCACGCCCCCTCGCACGAGCCGCAAGTGACGGGGCGCTGACAGGACTCACGTGATGACGGACCCCTGGTTCGACGACGCCGCGGGGCCTGTGGTGCGGCCGTACGCCATGACGCGCGGCCGCACCCGCAGCAGCTCCGACGAGGTACGTCTCGACCTGATCGCTCTGGTGATCGCCCAGAGCACGGACGGTGAAGGGGATGCGAAACCCGACGAGAACGGCGGCGGCGCGGGAGAGGCTGACGCGGCCGGGAGCGACCCGGCCGGTCACCCCGCCGTCGGGAGAGGGGACGGCCACGCCGATGTGCACGCGGACAGCACCCTCGCTCCCGAGCACATCGACATCGTCGTCCGCTGCCGCCGTACTCCGCAGTCCGTCGCCGAACTCGCCGCGGATCTCGATCTGCCGGTCGGTGTCGTGCGCGTGCTCATCGGGGACCTCATCGACGCGGACTGGGTCCGCGTCAGCCGCCCCGTACCTCCGGCGGAACTGCCGGACGAAAGCATTCTCAGAGAGGTAATCGATGGTCTTCGGGCGCTCTAAGCGTGGTGCCGGCCCGGCGTCGCCGGCCGAACCGGTGACGCTGAAGATACTGGTGGCGGGCGGTTTCGGCGTCGGCAAGACGACCCTCGTCGGGGCCGTCAGCGAGATCAGACCGCTGCGCACCGAGGAGGCGCTCACCGAGGCCGGACGCCCGGTGGACGACACCTCGGGGGTGGAAGCCAAGTCCACCACGACGGTCGCCATGGACTTCGGACGCATCACCATCAACGACAGCCTGGTGCTCTACCTGTTCGGCACGCCCGGCCAGGACCGCTTCTGGTTCCTGTGGGACGAGCTGGCACAGGGAGCGCTCGGTGCGGTGGTGCTCGCCGACACCCGGCGCCTGGAGGACAGCTTCGCGGGGATCGACTACTTCGAACGCCGCGGCATCCCCTTCACGGTGGCCGTCAACCACTTCGAGGGCGCGCGGAGCTATTCGCCCGAGGCCGTACGCAAGGCACTCGACCTCGACACCGAGGTGCCGGTTCTCGTGTGCGACGCCCGCCGCCGGGAGTCCGTCCGCGACGTACTGGTCTCCGTCGTCGAGCACGCCCTGCGCCGTGCCGCCTCCCAGCAGCAGAACGAGCCCCGTCCCGCCCCCGCACGCTGAACGGCGCGCGGGCGGGACGGGGCCGGCCGCCTTCGCCCCTTTTCCCGGAGCGGCGGCCTTCAGTCGCCGTCCTCCTCCAGCCAGCCGAAGCTGCGCCGCACGGCCTTGCGCCAGTTGTGGAACTCGCGGTCCCGCTCCTCCGCCCCCATCTGCGGCGTCCACTCCGCGTCCCGCTTCCAGTGGCTGCTCAGCTCGTCCAGGTCCGCCCAGACTCCGGTCGCCAGCCCCGCCGCGTACGCCGCCCCCAGGCACGTCGTCTCCGAGACCACCGGGCGGATCACCGGTACGCCCAGCACGTCCGCCTGATGCTGCATCAGCAGGTTGTTGCCGGTCATGCCGCCGTCGACCTTGAGGCTGGTGATCTGCACCCCCGAGTCCTGGTACATGGCGTCGACGACCTCGCGCGTCTGCCAGCTGGTCGCCTCCAGGACCGCGCGGGCCAGGTGGGCCTTGGTGACGTAGCGGGTCAGTCCGGCGACGACACCGCGTGCGTCCGAGCGCCAGTACGGGGCGAAAAGCCCGGAGAACGCCGGGACGATGTAGGCACCCCCGTTGTCCTCCACGCTCGCCGCCAGCGGCTCGATGTCCGCCGCCTCGCGGATGATGCCCAGCTGGTCGCGGAACCACTGCACCAGCGCCCCGGTGATGGCGATCGAGCCCTCCAGGCAGTACACCGGGGCCTGGCCTCCCAGCTGGTAGGCCATCGTCGTCAGCAGCCCGTTCTCGCTGGCGACCGGGCGGGTACCGGTGTTGAGGAGCAGGAACGAACCTGTGCCGTAGGTGTTCTTGGCCTCGCCGACATCGAAGCACGTCTGGCCGAACAGCGCCGCGTGCTGGTCACCCAGCGCGGAGGCGACCGGCACCCCGCCCAGCTGCCCGACGGCTGTCCCGTACACCTCCGAGGAGGACCTGATCTCGGGCAGCATGGCGGCGGGGACGTTCATGGCCTCGAGGATGGAACTGTCCCACTGGAGGGTCTCCAGGTTCATCAGCATGGTGCGCCCGGCGTTGGTGACGTCGGTGACGTGTACGCCGCCGTCCGTGCCGCCGGTGAGGTTCCAGATCAGCCAGGAGTCGATGGTGCCGAAGGCGATCTCGCCCGCCTCGGCCCGCTGCCGCAGGCCCTCCACGTTGTCCAGCAGCCATGCCGCTTTCGGGCCGGCGAAGTAGCTGGCCAGCGGTAGCCCCGTACGGTCGCGGAAGCGGTCCTGGCCCTCGGAGCCGCCCAGCTCGGTGCAGAGTGCGGCGGTGCGGGTGTCCTGCCAGACGATGGCGTTGTGCACCGGCTTGCCGGTCTTCCTGTCCCACAGCACCGTGGTCTCGCGCTGGTTGGTGATCCCGAGCGCGCTGAGCTGGTCGGCCCGCAGCCCGGCCTTGGCGATGGCACCGGCCACGACGGCCTGCACCTTGGACCAGATCTCGGTCGCGTCGTGCTCCACCCAGCCCGGCTTGGGGAACATCTGGCGGTGCTCGCGCTGGTCGACCGCGACGATGGCGCCTTCCTTGTTGAAGACGATGCAGCGGCTGGACGTGGTGCCCTGGTCGATGGCGGCGACATACTTGTCCGACATGGTCGCGTCCCCTTTTCCGGAACCGGAATACGGAAGAGACTCCAAAGGACCGGACGGCCCCGGGGAGAATCAGAAGGCGAATGGCAGCATCCGCCGCGTTCGTGGCCCCCTGGCGAGGTGACGGCGGGTTTCGTCGCGGCTGAGGGGCCGTCAAGGTGATTGACATCATGGACGTTCAGGGCAGCGGAGGTCATCGACATCCCCGCCGTGTCGGAACGATCGGAGGGGGTATTCCCCCGGATCACTCCACCGTCGGGCAAGGCGGACCTGTCCGCAGGCGGTCGTGCCGGCCCGTGACGGCTTCCGCGCGCCGCGCGCCGCAGGGAGGTCCGGGCCGGGCCGTCGCCGCTGCCGGCCGCCCACAGGTCGAGACCTCCTCGAACCACAAAGTCCCCATGACCCGGCCCGCCGACCTCCCGCTCTCGTGACCAATCCGGTCAAGGAGCGGGCGGCCGGCCGCCGACACCGGCCGGCCCCCGGCCGCCGGAACCGTGCCGCCGCCGGAACCTGTGCCTCCGCGGGCCTCGCGGGAGGCGTTGACAGGGGCACCCGCCGGCCGGAGACTCGGCCGCCAGCCGGTCGTGGACAGGAGGTCACCCCGGCGACAGGCCCCGTCCGCCGGGCCTGTGCATCCCGCCGTGAGCGTCCGCACCTGCGAAAGGGACCAGCCATGACCATCCACCGTGACCTGCTCATCGGCGGACAGGAGGTCCCCGCCGCGTCCGGCCGGAGGGCCGAGGACCACAACCCCTGGACCGGCGAGGTCTGCGCCACCGTCGCGGCCGCCGGCGCGGAGGACGTGGCCCGTGCGGTGGCGGCGGCCGACGCTGCGTTCGAGGAGTGGGCCGCGAGCGGACCCTCCGCACGCAGGGCGGTCTTCCTCAAGGCGGCGGACATCCTGGAGGCACGCGGCGAGGAGGCCGCCGGGCTCATGGCACAGGAAGCGGGCGGCACCCGCCCCTGGGCCCTGTTCAACGTGCACCTGGCGGCAGGCATGCTGCGCGAGGCCGCCGCCGCGGTCACCGCACCGCGCGGCGAGGTCCTCACCCCGCAGGACGAGGGCACCCTCAGCCTGGCGATACGCGAACCGGTGGGTGTCGTCGCGGCGTTCGCGCCGTGGAACGCTCCGGTGATCCTCGGCACCCGCGCCGTGGCCGCCCCGCTCGCCGCCGGCAACACGGTGGTGGTCAAGCCCAGTGAGGACGCCCCGCTGAGCTGCGGCCACTTCGTCGCCGACGTACTTCGCGAGGCCGGGCTGCCCGACGGCGTGCTGAACGTCGTCAGCAACGCACGCGAGGACGCCGCCCAGGTCGCAGAAGCCCTGATCTCCGACCCCGCCGTGCGGTCGGTGAACTTCACCGGCTCCACCCGCGTCGGCCGCGTCATCGGCAACTACGCCGCACAGCACCTCAAGCCCGCGGTGCTGGAGCTGGGCGGCAAGAACTCCGTCGTCGTGCTGGAGGACGCCGACGTGGACTACGCGGTCGAGGCCGCCGCGTTCGCGGTCTTCATGAACGCGGGACAGATCTGCATGTCGGGCGACCGGATACTGGTGCACGCCTCGCTCGCCGAGGAGTTCACCGCGAAGTTCACCGGCAAGGTCGCCGCGCTGCCACACGGCGCACCGACCGACCCGCAGACCGTCGTCGGCCCGATGGTCAGCGCGGCCTCCGCCCAGCGTGCCGGCGCGCTCGTCAGGGACGCCGTGGAGAAGGGCGCGCAGGTGCTCACCGGCGGAGGGGCGCCCGAGGGAGCCCTGCACCCCGCCACCGTACTCACCGGTGTGACCGAGGAGATGGAGCTGTGCCGGGAGGAGGCGTTCGGCCCGCTGTGCACCCTGACGGTCTTCCAGGACGACGAGGAGGCCATCGCTCTTGCCAACGCCACCGAGCACGGGCTGACCTGCGGGATCATCACCGAGAACGGCACCCACGGGATGAAGGTGGCCCGCCGTGTGCGCACCGGCATCGTGCACGTCAACGACCAGTCGGTCGCGGACGAGCCGCAGGCGCCCTTCGGCGGTGTGAAGGCCTCCGGTTACGGGCGGTTCGGCGGGCGCTGGGGCATCGAGGCATTCAGCGACACGCGCTGGGTGACCCTGGCGACCCGGCAGGCCCACTACCCCTTCTGAGCAGGCCACGAAGCGTCGAGTGTCACGAGCACGTCACCGGATGCGCACACGCGTGTCCGGACGGGCGCCGGCGTGAACCGTCTCACAGGGCGCGGCGTCCACCATCACAGACGGCGGCACGGGGACCACGGGGGTGATTCCGTGCCGCCGTCACCTGCGAGGACACAGGCAGGCACCCCGGGTGGAAGGAGCGGCAGCCTGCCGCTCCTTCCACCCCGGCTGCCGCTGCGTCAGTGGCCGTTCAGCGCCCTGCGCCAGACGGGAAAGTCGAAGTAGGTGTCCGGGAAGGTCTCGTCCTCGAGCGTGTAGTGCCACCACTCCTCGGGGAGATTGCTGAAGCCCGCCTTCTCCAGCGTGTTCTTCAGCAGCATCCGGTTGCGCCGCTGCTCACCCTCGATGCGCGGGTCGAGGGTGTGGGAGAGGGTGTCGAAGCAGTCGTAGCCGGTGCCCATGTCCACGGAGTTGTCGGGGAAGCGCTCGCTCCGCGGCGCGAAGCACGACACCAGCTCCTCGCCCGGCCGGTAGGGACGTGTGGGCTTCACGGGCAGCCGTACGAGCGTCAGATCGACCGTACTGCCCCGGCTGTGGCCGGACTTCTCCGCGATGTAGCCGTCCTCGAAGAGCCGGTCCTTGTCCACCCGCGGATAGAACTCCTCCTTCATCCGCCTGTCGTCCAGGTCCTCGGCCCACTCGACGAAGTGGTCCACGGCGCGCTGCGGCCGGTAGCAGTCGTACACCTTCAGGGTGTAGCCCTTGCGCAGCACGGCGCGCTGAGCGGCGCGCAGCGCCCTGGCGGTGTCACGCGTGACGATGCACATGCTCTGCCGGTAGCCGCGCACGCGGTCACCGACGAAGTTGTGCCGCGTCGTATAGCGGATCTCCTCCACAACGGTGGGCGCCACATCACGCAGGGCCACGAACTCCTCAGGTGCGGACGGCTCTTGGGCCGCCCCTCCATGACGTCCGTCCGGCTGCGTGCCCGTGGCTGAGGCTGCGGGCACACCGGTTGCGAGGGTGGCGAAGGCGAGCAGCGCCGCGGCGAACCCGGCGCGGGGGAATGAACCTCTGAATGGCATGGCAATCCGTCTATCAGGTGCGCACCCGCACCGGATAGACCACGGCCGCACCGTCCTGGCCCTCCACCACCGCTCCGCCGCCCTCGCCGTGCACCGTGAAGCGCTCGGGCCTGGGACGCTCCCAGCCGTCCCCCGCGTCCCTGATCAGCAGCCCGCTGCCCGTACGTCCCGGCGCCGGCGGCCACACCTCCAGCTCGACCGCCCCGTCCGCACCCGCCACGGGCACCGCCGCACCCGCCCGCGCCAGCACCGGGACACGGGAGAGCGGAGCATCCAGCCGCACCTCGCACGGCCCTTCGTGGGCCACGCCCGTTGCCGTGTCGTACCAGCGTCCCGGCGGCAGCCGCACCGAACGGCGCCGTGCCCCCTCCTCCAGCACGGGGGCCACCAGCAGCGCGTCACCCAGCAGGAAGGCGTCGTCGCATCCGCGCAGCGACCGCTCGCGCGGATGCTGCCACCACAGCGGGCGCACGTAGGGCGCGCCCCAACGGTGCGCGAGCTGGGCGAGAGTGGTGAAGTACGGCATCAGCCGCTCCCGTTCGGCCATCGCAGCGCGGCAGCTCTCCAGCACCCGGCCGCCGAAGGCCCACGGCTCCCTCGGCCCGGCAGGACCGCCGGCGTGCGTTCGGAACAGCGGCAGGTAGGCGGCCAGTTGGAACCAGCGCACATACAGCTCCGGCGACGGGGGAGCCGTGGACCCCCCGATGTCCGGACCCGAGTACGGTACTCCGCACAGCCCCAGGCCGAGCACCAGCGACAGCGAGGCGCGCAGCCCCTCCCAGCCGGTGGCCACTTCGCCGGACCAGGTGCCGCCGTAGCGCTGCATCCCCGCCCAGCCGGAGCGCGAGAGCAGGAACGGGCGCTGCGAGGGCCGCAGTTGGCGCAGCCCGTGGTGGCCCGCCTGCGACATCGTCAACGCGTACACATTGTGCGCCTCCCGGTGGTCGCCGCCGCGCCCCTCCAGGGAGTGCCGCGTGGAGCGGGGCAGGGTACGGTCGCCGGAAGCGGCGGAGCACGTCGGCTCGTTCCTCTCGTGCCACACTCCTGCGAAGCCCTGCTCCAGCCGCTCCGCGTACAGCTCGCCCCACCACTTGCGCACCCGCGGCTCGGTGAAGTCCGGGAAGAGGGCCGTGCCTTGACGTGGCAGCAGGCCCGGCACGTGCCGGCCCCGGGCGTCCCGCACGAACGCGTCCACCGCCGCTCCGCTGTCGTGCACCGCGTAGCCCGGCTCGGCCTTCACCGCCGGATCGAGTACGGAGACCAGCCGTACCCCCTCGGCCCGCAACTGAGCCGCCAGCCGGGGCAGATCGGGAAAGCGGGAGCGGTCCACGGTGAAGATGCGGTGGCCGTCATGGTGCTCGACGCCCAAGTGCAATGCCCTCAACGGCAGTTCACGCTGCCGGTAGCCAGCCGCCGTACGCCTCACCTCCCGCTCGCTCGTGAAGCCCTCGTCGGCGTGCTGATGACCCAGCGCCCAGGAGGGCGGCAGCGCGGGCGGACCGGACAGGCGGGCCCAGCCGTGCAGCACCCGCGCGGGCGGCCCGGCGATCACCCAGTAGCGCAGCGGCCCGCCGCTCATCCGGATCTCGCTGTGCCCGCCGCGGTCGTGCCCGGACCCCCGGCCCTCCTCGCCCTCGCGGAGCGTCACCCGGCCGTCCCAGGAGTTGTCGTGGAAGACGAGATGCGTCCCCACGTCCGCGACGACCAACTGCACGGGCATGGTGATGTACAGCGGGTCCCCCTCCGGTCCGAAGGGGCCCTGGTCGCTGTTCCACAGCCGGTACGAGCCGTCCCGCAGCCGCGGTCCGCCGGCTCTGCCGCCCAGGCCGAAGAAGCGGGCGTCGGCGGCCACTTCGGAACGCTGCAGCCACCGGCCCCCGGACCCGGCGTGCACCGGGTCCGTGTGTGCCGGGTTCGTGTGTGCCGGGTCCACGTGCGCCGGGTCCGCGGGCGGAGCGGGACGGGCGCTCCCGGCCCCCTCCACCGCAGCGGAGTCCGGGCGGCCCTGTTCGGGGCCTGCCTCCCACCAGCGCGGCGGCAGGTCCCGGCGCAGCAGTTCACCTCCCGGCGTACGCACCTCGACAGCGCCGTGCCGGGAGACGATCACCAGCAGCCGCTCGGAGACCACCCGCCACCCGCCGTCCTTGTCCGGCTCCAGCTGTGTGCGGGTGTCCGGCTCGGGGACCGGGCCCGTCAGCGCGTACGACGGCGAGGGCTCGGCACCGTCCCAGCCGAGGAAGACGGCTCCGCCCGCCGTCACGCGTACGGACAGCGACGAACGCTCGAACCGGACCACCCCGCCGCCCGGCTGTGCACGGGCACCGTGCGCCGCACCGGGCACCCGGGCCCGCTCACGGCGCGGGAGCGCACCACCCGCGGCGTCCGCGCGCCTGTGCTGCCAGGCCGCGCGCACCCTCCCCACCCGCCACCTCGCACCGACCACCCTCACCGACCGCACCAGGCCCCGAGCATCCATGCTGTTCAGCGTGCCAGCGCCCGCTGTGCCCGTCAGGGGCGTTCAACCGGCGTTCATCCAGCGACCACCAGCCCTTGACGTGCGCCCCTGCCTCTTCACGCGCCCCTCCTCACGGGTCGTGAGTGCGCCGGTGACGGTGCCGTGAGGGCCGTGGCCGGGGCACACCTTCCGGGAGCCGGGCATGTGGCCTCCGCCCTGGCGCGAGTTTTGATCACGTGGCATCGTCCTGCCCAGCCGATACGTACGCCCACAAGGCGTGCCGAGCCCAGCCGGACCGGGAGCCGCCATGACCGAAGCGCACAGCACATCGCAGCCGCCGCCCTCCACGCCGCAGCCGCTCTGGCAGCCGGGCCCGGACCGCGTCGCTGGCGCTCAGATCACCCGGTTCCAGGCGTGGGCCGCCGAGCACCACGGAGCGCCCGCCGCCACTCCCGGCGATCCGGCCGCCAGTTACGACGCACTGCACCGCTGGTCCGTCCAGGAGCTTGCCGCCTTCTGGGAGGCACTCACCGAGTGGTTCGGGATCCGCTTCTCCACCCCGTACGAGACGGTGCTGGCCGATGCGTCGATGCCGGGCGCGGACTGGTTCCCCGGAGCGAGACTCAACTACGCCGAGCACGCGCTGCGCACCGCCGAGGACCCCGCGCGCGCCGGGGACCCCGCGCTGCTGCACGTCGACGAGGACCACGAACCCCGCGCCGTCACCTGGGGCGAACTGCGCCGCCAGGTGGCCTCGCTCTCATCCGAGCTGCGCCGCCTCGGCGTACGTCCCGGTGACCGCGTCAGCGGCTATCTGCCCAACATCCCCCAGGCCGCCGCCGCGCTGCTCGCGACCGCCGCCGTCGGCGCCGTATGGACCTCGTGCGCGCCCGACTTCGGCGCCCGCAGCGTCCTGGACCGCTTCCAGCAGGTCGAACCGTCCGTGCTGTTCACCGTCGACGGATACCGCTACGGCGGCAAGGAGCACGACCGCCGCGAGACAGTCGCCGAACTGCGCCGCGAACTGCCCAGCCTCCGCGCCGTGGTGCACGTGCCGCTCCTTGGCACCCCTGCTCCCGAAGGCACCCTCGAATGGTCCGCGCTGACCTCCGCGCCGGCCGGCTCGCAGGAGGCCGGACCCGTCTTCGAGCAGGTCCCCTTCGACCACCCGCTGTGGGTGCTGTACTCCTCCGGTACGACAGGGCTGCCCAAGGCGATCGTCCAGTCGCAGGGCGGCATCCTCCTGGAGCACCTCAAACAGCTCGGCCTGCACAACGACACCGGCCCCGGCGACCGGTTCTTCTGGTACACCTCGACCGGCTGGATGATGTGGAACTACCTCGTCTCCGGCCTGCTGACGGGCAGCACCGTCGTCACCTACGACGGCAGTGCCGGGTATCCGGACCTCAGCGCCCAGTGGGCCGTCGCCGCCCGTACCGGCACGACGTTCTTCGGCACCTCGGCCGCGTACGTCATGGCCTGTGCCAAGGGCGGCGTCCACCCCGGCCGGGACTTCGACCTCTCCCGGGTGAAGTGCGTGGCCACCACCGGCTCCCCGCTGCCGCCCGACGGCTTCCGCTGGATCCACGACGAGGTCTCCCAGGACATGTGGATCGCCTCCGTCAGCGGCGGCACCGACGTGTGCAGCTGCTTCGCCGGAGCCGTACCCACGCTGCCCGTGCACACCGGGGAGCTGCAGGCCCCCTCACTCGCCACCGATCTGCAGTCCTGGGACGCGCAGGGCAGACCGCTCACCGACGAGGTCGGCGAACTGGTCGTCACGCGCCCCATGCCGTCCATGCCGATCCGCTTCTGGAACGACCCGGACGGGTCGCGCTACCGGGAGAGCTACTTCGAGATGTTCCCCGGCGTGTGGCGGCACGGCGACTGGATCACCCTCACCGCGCGCAACTCCGTCGTCATCCACGGCCGCTCCGACTCCACGCTCAACAGGCAGGGCGTGCGTATGGGTTCTGCCGACATCTACGAGGCCGTCGAACGCCTCCCCGAGATCCGCGAATCGCTCGTCATCGGCGTCGAAGAGTCCGAGGGCGGCTACTGGATGCCGCTCTTCGTCCATCTCGCCGAAGGCGCCGTGCTCGACGACACCCTCCGTGACCGCATCAAGCGCACCATCCGTGAGGGGCTCTCGCCGCGCCACGTGCCCGACGAGGTCATCGAGATCGAGGGCGTGCCGCACACCCTGACCGGAAAGCGGCTCGAAGTGCCGGTCAAGCGCCTCCTCCAGGGCGCACGTCTGGACAAGGCGGTCAACCCCGGCTCCGTCGACGACGTCGAACTGCTGCGCTTCTACGAGCGCCTCGCCCAGGAACGCACGAGCTGACCGGCCTCCGGCCTGCCCCTGTCAGACCCTCTGATTACGGTGAGTGAGCAAGTGATCCGCAGGCACCGAGGGGGAGACCATGGCACACACCCGAAGCCGCAAACGCAGCCGCCGCCGTACCCTGCACCGGGAGGCACCGAGCATCGTCGCGGTGCTGACGGACGAGTCCCACTTCGCACGCATGCGCGGCTACTGCTCCTTCGCCTTCGACGACCACGGAAGCTATCTGCGCCAGCTGGAGGGCCAGTTGCGGGCTCTGGCCGCACAGCAGGTCCACGCCCGCGTCGCCCTGTTCGACCCGGTGGACTTCGAGCTGTTCTGCCAGGAGGAGCGGCTCGACCCCGACACCCCCGGCAGCCGCGCGCGCTACGTCGCCGAGGTCGCCACCGCCGGTACGACCCTGCCCTACCGAGGCCAGGCCATGGACCAGCTCCTGCCGCAGCTCCGTGACGCCCACACGTGCCGCCTGACCTGGCAGGCGGGCGCGGAGGTACTGGCCCGGGCCGGCTCCTGCGCACGCTGCGGCACCGACATCGGCAAGGCCGCCTTCGACCGCGCCGTGCACGCGCTGACGCTCGTGCTGGAAGCGGCGGGCCGCGGCACCCACCACCTCGTCGCGAGCGTGGCGGTTCCCGGGACACCCCTGGTCACCGCCCTGGACGCGCGGAGGACGTCCCATGGCGCGGTGCGCGCCCACGAATCGGCGACCCTCGCCCTGACCACGGCACTCGCCGCCGGCTTCGCCACATCCAGTCACGGCGGTCTCGTACTGCGCACGGACGCGGTCCGCGACGGCACGGCGGGCGGCGGTCCCGGCGCTGGTCCGCCCGCGCGGGACGTGGTCCGCGGCTGGAGCCTCGACACGGGCCGCTGCTGGCTGCGCCCGCTGAGCGCC
The DNA here is from genome assembly GCF_000424965.1 of Streptomyces sp. TAA204. Taxonomy (NCBI): domain Bacteria; kingdom Bacillati; phylum Actinomycetota; class Actinomycetes; order Kitasatosporales; family Streptomycetaceae; genus Streptomyces; species Streptomyces sp. TAA204. Next base: position 3,008 of record NZ_AUKW01000010.1, on the reverse strand, counting down.
GCCGAGGTCTTCACCGCCTACTGCACCGACCCTGCCACCCGTGAACCGGTCCCTCCCGAACCCGGAGTGGACCACGCACCGGGCTTCGACCTCCCGCACCCGGGAGATGACCTGCACTGCTGAGCCTCACCGCGCCCCGGGCCGCCGTGTCGTGGGGACGCGGCGGCCCGTCCGGCAGATCTGGTCGAAGCCTCCCCGTCATTCCCCGGAGAGCACGGCCTGGGCGGCAGGCCGCGACTCCTGCGCGCTCTCGGCGCCACGCGCCGCCTCCGCGGCCCGTTCGCACTGGGCCAGCGTGTACTTCGCCAGCGTGGCCCGTACGTACGGAATGGAGGCCGCTCCCATCGACAGGCTGGTCACACCGAGTCCGGTCAGAACACAGGCCAGCAGCGGATCGGCCGCGGCCTCACCGCACACCCCGCAGCTCTTGCCCTCGGCCCTCGCCGCCTCGGCCGCCAGCGCCACCAGGTCCAGCAGCGCCGGCTGCCAGGGGTCCTGCAGCCGCGAGACGGCCCCGACCTGACGGTCCGCCGCGAAGGTGTACTGCGCGAGGTCGTTCGTCCCCAGCGACAGGAAATCCACCTCCCGCAGCACCGAACGCGCCCGCAGCGCAGCGGACGGGATCTCCACCATGGCCCCGGACTTGGCCCGGAGGCCGGCCGCGCGGCAGGCGTCCGCGAAAGCCCTGGCATCTTCGCGGTCCGCCACCATCGGCGCCATCACCTCGAGATGGACAGGCAGCCCTTCGGCAGCCTCGGCCAGCGCCGTGAGCTGACCGTCGAGCACCTCGGGGTGGTCGAGCAGCGTCCGCAGCCCGCGAACTCCCAGTGCCGGATTGGGCTCGTCGCCCGGGGAGAGGAAGTCCAGCGGCTTGTCCGCACCGGCGTCCAGGACCCTTACCACGACGCGCCCTTCGGGGAAGGCTTCGAGCACCTGCCTGTAGGCCGCGACCTGCTTCTGCACCGACGGCACCTTCGTGCTGTCGTCCAGGAAGAGGAACTCCGTCCGGAACAGCCCGACACCCTCCGCCCCGGCCTCCAGCGCTCCCGGCACATCCGCCGGGCCGCCGACGTTCGCCAGCAGGGGCACACTGTGACCGTCGGAGGTCGCCCCGGGTCCCCTGGCCGCGTCCAGCGCGGCCTTCCGCTCCTCCGCCTCCCGCCTCAGCTCCGCCTGAGTCTCCTCACTCGGGGAGACCAGGACCGACCCGGTGCTGCCGTCGACCGCAACGACTGTGCTCTCCGGAACCTCGCACGCGCCCGGCAGCGCCACGACCGCCGGCACGCCCAACGCCCGAGCCAGAATCGCGCTGTGGCTGGTCGGTCCGCCCTCCTCGGTCACGAAGCCCAGCACCAGCGAAGGGTCCAGCAGCGCGGTGTCCGCGGGAGCGAGGTCGCGGGCGAAGAGCACGAAGGGACGGTCACTGTCCGGCACGCCCGGCATCGGAACGCCCATCAGACGCGCAACGATGCGGTTGCGTACGTCGTCGAGGTCGGCCACACGCCCCGCGAGGTACTCGCCGGCGCCGGCGAGCAGCACACGGTAGGCGGCGAAGGCGTCGTAGACCGCTCGCGCCGCGGCGCTCCCCACAGTGATACGGCGCTCCACGTCCGCCATCAGCTCCGGGTCCTGGGCCATCATGGCCTGTGCCTCCAGCACGGCCTGTGCGTCACCGCCCGCCAGATTTCCGCGGGCCATCAGGTCGTTGGCCACGGCTTCCACGGCCTGGTGCGCACGCTGCTGCTCCCGCGGAGCCTCCTCCGCCGTGACCTGGGTGGCCGGCGGCTCGAGCGCGGCCGTCCCCATGTGCCGGATCTCGCCGATCGCCACCCCGTGGCTGACGCCCACGCCTCGCAGGGTTGTGTCCATCTCACTCATCTCCGGTTGATGCGGTGAGCTGGCCACCGCTCGTCCTGCTCTCCTACCCGACCCACTGCGCCGTGCGGGGGAGAGGTGTCACTTCCACTTGAAGAGAGCGGTGGCCACTTCGACAACCCCCTCCTCGAGCACGGCGGCCAGCGAGTCCGCGGACGCCTCCAGCGCGATGACGGGAGAGATCGGCGATTTGCCGGCCTGCTCGACCGCGGTGGGGTCCCAGCGCACCACGGGCGCTCCCCGTTCCACCGTGTCCCCCTTGGCTGCCAGGAGTTCGAAGCCCTCCCCGTTCAGCTGCACGGTGTCGATGCCGAGATGCGTCAGCACACCGTGGCCGTCCGGGTCGACGACCACGAAGGCGTGCGGATGCAGAGAGACGATGATCCCGGGCACCGGTGCGACCGCTTCGGTCCGGCGGCGCACGGGGTCCACCGCCGTTCCGGGGCCCACCATCGATCCGGAGAAGACGGGGTCGGGCACCGCTGCGAGACCGACGGCCGCTCCGGCCAGGGGGGACGTCACAGTGGTCATGGGAGGCCTCCCGAGGGGGGATCGAGCAGCCGCCGTCTCCACCTGTCCCGGACGGCGCACCGTTGAGAAGCGTAAGTCATGGAATCGGCACGTTCCGCCCGGCCACGGGGTGTGGCGTGTGCCTCCCCTCCCCGCGGTGACCTGCCCCTCAGCCGAAATCAATTTGCACCACGGATCGGGCGCCGGGTAGCGTCACCTCCCGGCCGGGCGCCGACAGCCCGCGCCAGAGCCCCAATTTCGTTGCGGGGCAGGGAGTTTGATAGCGTCGGTTGCACCGAGAGGGAAACGTCCGGAGAGGCCCTGTGAGGGGTTTTGAAGGGATCGTCCGTTCTTTGAGAACTCAACAGTGTGCCAAAAGTCAACGCCAGATATGTTGATACCTCGTGCCTCACAATATTGTGGGGTGGGGTTTCTTTGAGATTGATCAGCGAGGATGTTGTGCATGCCGGGATGATTCCTCCCGGTGGTGCCGCTCTTCGGTGGTTGCTGATGAAGCATTCACGGAGAGTTTGATCCTGGCTCAGGACGAACGCTGGCGGCGTGCTTAACACATGCAAGTCGAACGATGAAGCCCTTTCGGGGGTGGATTAGTGGCGAACGGG